>NZ_AP043835.1:0-398080 GCF_055378595.1 Halorubellus litoreus | reverse complement strand
GGGATGGTCGACTCAACGAGTGTACTCAGACCTTGCGTTCGGACCCTCATCTGGCGTGTCGCTATCAACATAGGGACCGGACCCTATGGGGGGCTACGTGAGTACCCTCTCCTCCCGCTCCCTTCGCCGACCCCTGCCCGTGTCCCCCACTTCTCCCAGTATCCCGTTCAGAGACAACATCCGTGCCCCGACGGATCATACGTCATCCATGGCGTACCGGGTCCGTCACAGCCGCGCGACCCGACTGTCGGGGTAGTCGCTCCGACCCGGTGCGCTCGATGAGCCGCTCAGTTCACGCCGTCGAAGAGCAACGACATGACGACGCGCTCCCCGGTGCGCCGATGCGACTGGTACGTCGACGACGCTATCGAGAGCACCTCCGCGAGGTCCTCGTTGGTCGCCGACCGCGGCCACTCGTAGTACCCACCGTAGAACGCCGCCTGCAACGCCTGATACTGTCGGTCCGTACACCCCTCCCGCACCCGCTCCCGGATGGCTACCGGCGTCTCGACCGCCGACACGTCCGACCGCCGCGCCGCCAACTCCACGCCCGAGAACCGCTCGGACAGCGCCTCGACGAACCCCCGAACGCTCGTCGACGACGCCACGCGAACCGTCACCGCCGTCCCGCCACCCGTCGTCTCCATCGCCTCCAACGCCGCCCCGTACTCCGAGAGCAACTCGAAGAACGGCGATTCCGAGACAGTACACTGATAGAGGCCCGACCCCTCGTCCTCGGCCAGCACGGCCGCCGAACGCACCACGTGCAACGCCGCCGGGAGCGACCGAACGGCCGCCGCCGACTCCTCGGCCTGCACGTACGCGACGTGCGACCCCGACCCCGACGGCATCGCGCCACGGAGCACTACCTCGCCCTCCAACTCCGCCGCGATGCGATTCCACACCAGTCCCGGGTCCGAGATCTCGACGTCGAGTTCGGTTCGCCTCCCCGGCAACTGCGGCGTCGTCACGCCAAGCCGACCCATCGCACTCCCGATGAGGTGGCCGAGTTCCCCGAACACCTCGCGCTGGTCGGGCGTGAACGAGTTCGCAGCCGACGCGTGCACGACCAGTACCTCGTCGGGCTCGTTCTCGAGAGGAATCGGGACGGCCGCAACCGACTGGAAGCCGTGCTGGAGCGCGGTCTCTCGCATCGGCCGCCACGCGTCAGTGCCGACAACCTGGTCGACGACCTGGACGGCGTTCGACTCGACGGCCGTCTCGAGAAGCGACTGGAGTGGCGCGCCCACGGCGTCGTCCTCGACCGCGTCCAGCAACCCACCCATCGACCCGGCCGTCGACGCCGCGACGAACGACTCGCCGTCGTCGGCCCGCTCCCCGACCCAGACCGCCGAATACTCCTCGCGGTTCCCCAGTCGCGTACACACGGCGTCCCTGACCGCCTCCTGCGTGGTCACGTCGTACATCGACCGCGTGATGTCTCGGATGATGCCGTTCAGTCGCTCCATGGCCTCCAGGGTGTCCGTCTGACGCTCGAGTCGCTGTTCGCGCTCCCGGAGCGCCACCTCGCGCTGGACGCCCTCGAACGCCGCCTCCAGGTTCGCAGCCAGAATCGAACACAGCTCGATCTCGGTGTGCGACAACCCGTCCGGTCCCTCGGCCGTCGCACGAAACACGCCGTGCTCGCCGAGCGGAATGAACAACCCAGTCGAGGATTCGTCCACCCCAACGGGCGCCGCGTCGACACCCCCAGGGTCCTCCAGTTCACCAGCGACCGCGTCGACAGCTCCCACTCCGTCCCCCCTGGGGACGTGACGTCGACTGTCAGAAGCGAACGCCTCCCACGCGACGTGGTCGTCCGCGGGCCCGACCGCGCCTTCCTCCCCGGCCACATCGACCTCGGGTGCAGTAGCCGCGATCGGACACAGCGCGTTCCGCGACTCGTCGTACTCGTACACCACGCCGTCAGCGATATCCAGTAAGTCCCCGACCGCCGCCGTCGCCACCGCCGCGATGCTCTCCGTATCGTCAGCCCTGAACATGTCCCGCGTATTCTCGTGAAGCGACCGCACCGCACTCTGGTACCGATGCGCCTGCGTCCGGTCGTTCAGCACCGTCAACACCGCCGTTTCGTCCTCGTAGACGACCGGTCGGGACGTCGTCGTCACGTACCGGGTCTCTCCCGTCACGGTCCGTATCTCTCGCCGCCTGTTCGTCGGCAACCGGTTTCCGCGCTCGGTCGCCCGCGCCTGCTCCAGGACCGTCTCCTCGTCCGACGCCGGCACGTACTCGAGCACCGACGTCCCCACGACGTCGTCGGCGGCGCCCACGCCCACCTGGTGGGCGAACGACTCGTTCGCGTACAGTATCTCGCCGTCGGTATGCACGAGGATGGAGTGCGGCGACATCTCCACGAGCGTCCGGTACCGATTCTCCGACCGTCGAAGCTCCGCCTCCTTCTCCCGGAGTTCGGTCAGGTCCACGACGACCGCCTGCCCGACCTGCTCGCCCTCGAACCAGCCGGTCGTCGTCTGCACTTGCACGTGCCGGACGTCCCCGTCCGCTCGCTCGAGCCGGAAGTTCGTCGGCCCGACGGCGCTCTCACTCCCGAAGATGTCGTCGATCTCGCCCTCGGCCACGGGTTCGTCATCCTCGTGAATGAACTCGAATATCGACCGCCCGACGAGGTCGTCGAGGTCCGAGAGCCCCAACAGGTCCAAGACCGCGTCGTTCCCCCAGACGGTCTCGCCCGTCCCATCGAAGAGGTTGATCGGCGCCGGCGAGTTCTCGACGAGGTTCCGATACCGGCGTTCGCTCTGCTCGAGTTTCCGCTCTCGCTCCTTCCGGTCCGTGATGTCGCGGCCTTCCGGCACGAGGAACTGTACCTCCCCGTCGTCGTCGCGAACCGGGCGAATCGAGAAGTCGATGATCGCGTCCCGGTCCTCGCCCTGCACCCGGTACTCGTCCCGGAACAACTCCCCGTCACGCGCTCGTTCGACGCCCTCCTTGACCGTTCGCTGTGTCTCGGGTTCGATCTGGAACGAGTACGTCTCCCAGATGGGCTTCCCGACCACCTGCTCGCGGTCGACGCCCGCGAACGCCAGCGCGGTGTCGTTCACCTCGAGCAGCGTGCCGTCGGTATCCATCAGCCCGATGAACGTGTACGTGTTGTCGAACACCGCCTCGAACCGCCGCTGTCGCCGTCGCCGGTCGGTGACGTCCTGGAACTGGGAGATGACGGAGACGACCTCCCCGTCCTCGACCAGGACGCGATTGTGCCACTCGCAGTGAACGCGCTCGCCATCCTTTCGGACGTTCTCGTTCACGTGCTTGAACCCGCCCTCGTTCTCGAGGAGGGCCTCCACCATCTGCCCCACGGACTCCTGCTCGGACGCGGGCACGATCTCCGTCCACGACTCCCCGCGGAGGTCGGCCTCGGAATACCCCAGGATGTCCTCGGCGGTCTCGTTCACGCGCAGGCATTCCATGGAGTCGTTCCACTCGATGACGCCGAACGGTGACTGGTCGAACAACAGGTTCAGGCGTTCCTGTTCCGCTCCCCGACCCCGAACTGCCTCGTACTCGTCAAGTGCCTCCCGAACCCGCTCCAGGAGGACCTGCTTCGACCCCGAATCCGGGTTCCGAACGACGTAGTCGGTGACACCTTCCGCGATCGCCGTACTGGCCACTTTCTCGTCCCCCTGCGACGCGTACAGAATGAACGGCAGGTCCGAATCGCCAGCACGAACGGTCTCGAGCAACTCGACGCCGGTTCCGTCACCCAACTCGTACGCCGCCACGACGCAATCGAACGACTCCTCCGCAACGGCCTCACGTGCAGCAGCCACACCGCGCTTCTCGACCACGGTGGCGTCGACGTCCCGTGGCCACCGCACGGTTGATTCTTCGGCGAGCGGCTCGACGCACAGCAGACGAGCCGATCCTCGCCCAGCACTTAACATGCCTCGCTAGTCAGGCAGGAATCACCATATAGTTCAGGATTGTCGGTATTCCCGGGGACTCGCCAGTGTCGCACTGCGGATGGAACGACGCCACCTGCAAGCCACGGTTCGACCATCGACCAACGTTTTCCGTCCCTTCCCAGTTCAAGGGGTGACCTAACACATCGCTTCATGAGGCAGCCATCGTCTCCTCGGACGTCCATGACCGAACTCACCGAGTACGAGACGTGCATCTCGAGAGGAGTCAAAGTGATCTGTCCGTGTGACTGGTTGGACGACGAAATGCCCCACTCTGTTCCGGTGTCGCACGTGCTGTCGCGGGGGGCGTGCGATCGAGCGGGGGCGTCGCTGGATGGGATGCGGTTGGTGATGAACGACCCCGACACCGGAGCGTTCGCGCAGGAGTATCGGCTCGACCGCCGCATCGAGACGACCAGGAAGGGGGGCGAGATTCCGTACTACGTCGCGCTCGCGCAGTGTCCGTACGACTCGTGCGACGGCGAGATGAGCGTGAATTGGATCGAAAGCACCACCGGGTCCCGTGCCATCGACCGCGACGAGCACGGGCACTGCAAGGAGTGTTCGCGTCCGATCGCGGGCGTGGACTTCCGGGTCGGGACGGACTGCGTCGGTCGCCTCTACCCGGTTTGACGACGATAGCGAGCGCATACCCCCGATTTGAGGCGGGGGCGTGAAGCGGAGACGACGAGCCCGAGGGGGTTAGATAGCAAACGATTTTGAACGTGGGGGGTTTGATGGTGGACTAGTGATGTGTTCGCGGTCGAGTTCGGACGACGAGGGGAACTGGGAAGCGCGCCCGTTCGAAGCCGCGTTGATCGGTCGCGGTCGTCGCGGGGTGGCCTGATGGAGGCGTCCTCCCCGGTCGTCGATTCGGCGACGGTACTGGTCGTCGGGGACGCCGACTGGACCGCGGGCTTCACCGCGACGCTCGAAGCCGAGACCGAGGCGAGCGCGAAGCGTGCGGAGACGAAGGCGGCGGCGCTCGACGTCCTGCAGGAGGGCGGCGTGGACTGCGTCGTCAGCGCCTACGAACTCGGGGACGCCACCGGCATCGAACTCATCAGAGAGGTGCGGGGCGAGACCGGGACGCTCCCGGTCGTGCTCTGTACCGGCGAGGGGAGCGAGTCCCTCGCGAGCGATGCCATCGCGGCCGGGGTGAGCGATTACGTCGCGCTCTCGGACCCGGTCGACGACCAGTTCGAGGACGTCCTCGAGCGAGTGGAGCGCGCGCTCCGGACCGCCCAGCGCAGTGGGACCCAGCGGGAGCGCGCCAGACAGTTCGACGCCATGTTCGACGATGCGCGGACCGCGACGTGGGTGCTCGACCCGGACGGCCGGCTCGAACGGGTGAACGAGACCGCTCGCGAGATGGTCGACGCATCGACCGCCGACCTGGTCGCGGAGCCGTTCTGGACGCTCCCGTGGTGGGCCGCGGACGGGGAGAACGCGGACGTCGAGCGACTCGTCCAGACGGCGCTCGACGGCGAGTTCGGGAACGCCGTCGTCATGCAACCCCCGGAAGTCGCGGGGTCGCGGGTGTTCGACCTCTCCGTGCGACCGGTCGAGAACGACCGCGGCGACGTCGTGTCGGTCGTCGTCGAGGCCGTCGACGTCACCGAGCGCGTCGACCTCGAACGCGACCTCCGGCAGTCCGAGGAACTGCATCGCGTGACGCTCAACAACATGACCGACACCGTCCTCATCACGAACGAGGACGGCGAGTACACCTACGTCTGCCCGAACGTGCACTTCATCTTCGGGTACACGGCCGAGGAGATCCACGAGCAAGGCACCATCGACGACCTGCTCGGGTCGGACCTCTTCGACCGCGAGGAACTCGCCGCCGAGGGCGTCCTCAAGAACATCGAGACGACGGCGGTCGACAAGGCGGGCCGCGAGCACACGCTGCTGGTGAACGTTCGCGAGGTCGCCATCCAGGACGGCACCCTCCTGTTCAGCTGTCGTGACATCACGAAGCGCAAGCAACGCGAGGAGGCGCTCGCGACGCTCCAGGAGACGGCTCGCGACTTCCTGTACGCCGAAACCCAACAGGAGATCGCCCAGCACGTCGTCGACGATACGAGCGGCGTCCTCGGGCTGGACGCGAGCGCGGTCTACCTGTTCGACGCGGCGGTCAACGAACTCCGCCCGACGGCGTACACGTCGCAGATGCGGGAGCTCAACGGCCCGCTCCCGACGGTTCGCGCCGACGGCGAGACGCTCCCGAGTTACAGCTTCGTCGAGGACGAACCGCTGTTCTTCGAGGACGTTCACGACGCGTCTCGACTCGAGAACCGGGCGACCGACCTCCGGAGCGCGACGTACATCCCGCTCGGCGAGCACGGCGTGTTCGTCAGCGGGTCGGACCAGGTCGGTGGGTTCGACGCCGTCACGGGAGAACTCGCCGACCTGCTCGCGGCGACCGCCGAGGCCGCGCTCGACCGCGTCGCTCGCGAGTCGCGACTCCGGGAGCAGGACCGGATGCTGCAGGCGCAGAACGACCAGCTGACGGCGTTGAATCGCATCAACGAGACGATCCGCGAGATCGACCAGGCCATCGTCGCCGCGGAGACCCAGGAGGAGATCGACCACACGGTCTGCGAGCTCCTGACCGGCGACGACCGGTTCGCGTTCGCGTGGATCGGTACCGTCGACGCGACGACGGACGCGGTCACGCCGCGCGCGTGGGCGGGCCGCGAACAGGGGTATCTCGACAGCCAGGCGTTCGCGGTCGACGCCGCGAACGCGGAACCCGCGGGGCAGACCGCGGCGACCGGCGAGGTGACGAAGGTGCCGAACGTGGCTGCCGGGCTTCGGGACGACCCGTGGCGGAAGGACGCGCTCGCGCGGGACTACCTCTCGGTGGTGAGCATCCCGCTCGTCTACAACGACCTCACGCACGGCGTGTTGACGGTGTACGCGCCCAGTCAGGACGCGTTCGACGAGACGACGGAGGCCGTCCTCGCCGAACTCGGCGAGACGATCGCCGCCGCGTTGAGCGCCATCGAGCGCAAGCACGCGTTGCTCACGACGTCGATGACGCGCCTCGAGTTCGAGGTCGACGACCCGGCGTTCGTCCTCTCGCGGTTGGCGGCGGACGCGGGGTGTACGCTCTCCTACCAGGGCGGCGTCCAGCAGTCGACGGAAGGCAGCGACGTGTTCGTGACCGTCGAGGACGGGAGCGTGGATGCGGTCGTCGACGCCGCCTCGCAGTTGGTCGGTATCGACGACGCCCAGCGCATCAGCGGCGACGGCGAGGGCGGCGTGGTCCGGTTACGGCTCACGCAGCCGTTCCTCGCGCTCGAACTCGCCGACCACGGAGCCGTCTTCCAGGAGGCGACGGCGAGTCCGAGCGCCACGACGCTCGTCATCGACATCCCGGGTGGTATCGACGCGCGAACGCTCACGGGGCTCGTCCGGGAGACGTTCGACAGCGTCGCGCTGCGGTCGAAGCAGACGCTCGACCAGTCCATCGAGCACGACTTGACGGCGACGGTCCTGGAGAAGCTGACTGACCGACAGCTGGAGGTCCTGCAGACGGCGTACTTCAGCGGGTTCTTCGAGTCGCCGCGCGACAGCACCGGCGAGGAGGTCGCGGAGACGCTCGGCATCTCCCCGCCGGCGTTCTACAAGCACTCGCGGACCGTCCAGCGGAAGCTCTTCGAGACGCTCTTCGAGGAGTCCAACGCGCCGGTCACGGGCACCGGTAGGGTTCAATAACGAACCGGGGTCTTCTGTCGGGGTTGGGTGATTAATCCCTGTGTATTCCCTAATACACTTATTACACTGGGTCGGGGTGCCTCGCCGGCACACCCGACCAATCATGAGAGACGTCGACCCCGAATCCGACCAAGAGACACCGTACGAGTGCTTCGGCTGTGGCAACATCATGATCGCGGAGAACCCCCCCGAGGGGTGCCCGGACTGCAGCGGCGCGATGCGGAATCGCCGAACACCACTCGAATAACGATGGCATCACAGACAGATTCCGCGCGACCGACGTCGGACGATGCCGCGACCGAGGACCCGGAGCCCGAGACAGCGCTCGAAACCGCTCGGCGACAGCTCCACCACGCCGCCGAGCACCTCGACATCGACCCGAGCATCGTCGAACGACTCAGACACCCGAAGAACGTCCACGAGGTGACCGTTCCCATCGAGCGCGACGACGGCTCCGTCAACGTGTTCACGGGCTATCGAGCACAACACGACAGCGTCCGCGGCCCGTTCAAGGGCGGCCTGCGGTACCACCCCGACGTCACCAGAGACGAATGCGTCGGCCTCGGCATGTGGATGACCTGGAAGTGCGCGGTCATGGACCTCCCGTTCGGGGGCGCCAAGGGCGGTATCGCGGTCAACCCGAAGGAGCTGAGCGCGACCGAGAAGGAGCGACTGACGCGTCGGTTCGCGCAGGAACTCCGCGACGTCATCGGCCCGAACCAGGACATCCCCGCGCCCGACATGGGAACGGACCCCCAGACGATGGCGTGGCTGATGGACGCCTACTCGATGCAGGAGGGCGAGACCACGCCCGGCGTCGTCACCGGCAAACCCCCCGTCGTCGGCGGCAGCGAAGGCCGCGAGGAAGCGCCCGGCCGGAGCGTCGCCATCGTCACGCGACTCCTCTGCGAGTACTACGACCGCGACCTCGCGGAGACGACCGTCGCCATCCAGGGGTACGGGAGCGTCGGCGCGAACGCCGCCCGACTGCTCGACGACTGGGGCGCGACGATAGTCGCGATCAGCGACGTCAACGGCGCGATGTACGACCCCGACGGCATCGACACCCGAAGCGTCCCGTCGCACGACGAGGAACCCGAAGCCGTCACCGAGTACGCCGACGACGTCATCTCGAACGCCGACCTGCTCACGCTCGACGTCGACGTCCTCGTCCCGGCCGCACTCGGGAACGTCATCACCGAGGAGAACGCCCGAGCCGTCGCCGCGGACCTCGTCGTCGAAGGCGCGAACGGCCCGACGACGTCCACCGCCGACGCCATCCTCGCCGAGCGAGACGTCCCGGTGATACCCGACATCCTCGCGAACGCGGGCGGCGTCACCGTCTCGTACTTCGAGTGGCTGCAGGACATCAACCGGCGCGCCTGGTCGCTCGAACGCGTGAACGAGGAACTCGACGCCGAGATGCAGGCCGCCTGGGAGGCCGTTCGAACGGAGTACGAGACGCGCGACGTGACGTGGCGCGACGCCGCCTACATCGTCGCGCTCTCCCGGATCGCCGACGCCCACGAAGCACGCGGCCTCTGGCCCTGACCCCGCAGTTCTCCCACCCGCCCCCGAATTCGTCTGCTCTCGACGCGACCACAGAGCATCGAAACCAACTGACTGTGGGCACGTTCGACGCGCCGGTCAGTTGTCGGTCTGTGGGGTGACGGCTTCGCCGAGCGTCCGGCCGAGCAGGGCGAACGCCAGCATCGTTCCCACGAGCAACGCGCCCGGGATGGCGGCGACCCACCACTCGGGTGCGACGCCGCCCTTGGCGGTGCCGAGACTGATCGTCTGGCCCCACGACACGACGGTCGGGTCGCCGAGCGTGACCATCTCCCCGTCGAACGGCGAGCGGAGGACGATGAACGACAGTGCTGCCTCCGTCACGACGAGTAGCGGAATCTGGAGGGTGACGTTCGTGAGAACCGGCTGCGCGATGTTCGGGAGGAGGTGCTGGCGCATGACGTCGAGTTTGCTCGCGCCGGTCGCTCGCGCCGCCTTCACGAACGGGCGGTCGCGCAACTGGATGGCCTCGTTCCGGACGAGGCGGGCGAGCCCGCCCCAGTTCGTCAACCCGAACACGAGGAGCAAGACGAGCAGGCGGTACTCGTCGTTCCACCACCAGAACAGGAGGTAGACGACGAGCGCGGGCACGGTCTGTGAGACGCCGGCGGCGCGCATCAGGACCTCGTCGACGCGCCCGCCGGCGTACGCCGCGAGCAGCCCGACGCCGATACCGGTCGGGACCATGAGGGTCGCGGAGACGACCGCGACCACCAGCGCCGTGTGCGCGCCGAGCAGGAGGAACGGCAGGAGGTCCTTCCCCGTCGAGGTCGTCCCGAGCGGGTACTGGAGCGTGCCGTGACACCGCCCGTTCGCGACGTCGCCGACGCACGACCCGGGCGTGAACAGGTGCACGGTCTCGACGGAGAGCCCGACGGGTGGCTGGCTCGCCCGGTCGAACGCGATACCCGTCGGCTCGGAGACGAGGACGGGCGCCGCGATCCCGACCGCGACGAACGCGACGACGAACGCGAGACTCAGGAAGGCGGCCGGGCTCTGCCGGAGTCGCACCCAGTGTCGCTTCGCCGCCGCGGGCTCGCGAACGAGCGGTGCGACGACGAACGCGAGGATCGCGAGTACCGACGCCGCGAACAACCAGTCCAGCGGTTCGAGGTTCGCGACGAGTGGGAGCGAGTTTCCGGCGACGTGCTCGTGGGAGAAGCCGACCGCGAGCACCCCGAGTCCCGCGAGGAACAGCCACGTCGACCGAGAGAGCCACCGCTCGCTGCCGGTGGCCTGCTCCCAGTCGACGTCCTGGAAGCGCTCCGGCTGAGCGGCCGAATCCGACTGCTCTGTCGTTGGCGGGGTCATGGCGGGCGGCTCGCTGCTGTCGTTGGCGGGGTCATGGCGGGCAGGTCGCTGCTGTCGATGGAGGGGTCATGGCGGGCGGCTCGGTGTTGGGGTCGCGTCGAAAGATTAAGTGGTTCCAGTTCGCGAGGTGAACGTATCGATGTATCATCAAGTGTCCCCATCCCAAGTAAACGTTACCCCCGGCGGTCGCGCTCTGGTACCGGCCGCTGACACGGGCCAACTGCCAGCCCTCCACGACGCTGACCCGTCGACTCTGGCGACGTCCGACAACGTCGCCGTCCCGGCGCCATGAACCGACTCGGGTTCCTCGTGCGTCGGACGCTGGGGCTCGCGGTGACGGTGTGGGCGGCGTTCACGCTCGCGTTCGCGTACATCGCGCTGACGCCGTTCACCGAGGGCCTGCTCGCCAGCGACCAGGTCACTGCGTCGCCGTCGGACCCCGTGCTCGCGCAGTACGTCGACTGGCTCGCGTGGACGCTGACCATCTGGGACGAACCGGTCGTCGCGACGACCCTCGACCACCTCGCGTACACCGCCGCGTACCTCGTTCCATCACTCGCGCTCGCCGTCGTCGTCGGCGTCGGCATCCGCGTGTACACCATCGGCCGCGAGGGCACGACGCTCGACTCGTACGTCACTGCCGCGTCGCTGGTCGCCGTCAGCATCCCCGTCTTCCTGCTCGCGCTCGCCATGCGCGAGACGCTCCTCGTGCCGTTCTTCGAGGCCTTCGACGTGATACGCATCTACGACCGCGCGAGCGGCGCGTTCACCGTCCGGAACCTCGAAGCAGCCCTCTGGTCGACGACCGTCATGACCCTGTTCCTGCTCGCGGTCCAACTCCGGTACGCCGGCGACATCCTCAAGCAGTACGCGTCGGCCGACTTCGTCAAGGTCGCCCGCGCGAAAGGCGGCGGCAGCTGGCAGGTCGGCCGCCACGTCTTCCGACAGACCGCCATCCCCATGGTGTCCGTGTTCTTCACCGAACTCCTCGGCACCGTCGTCCTCGCCGTCTTCATCGTCGAGTACGTCTTCGGCGTCCCCGGCATCGGCGAACTCACCATCGAAGCCGTCCTCGACCAGAACCTCCCCCTCGTCCTCACCATCGCCGTACTCACCGTCCTCACCGGCGTCCTCGCGAACTACCTCCAGGACGTCGCCTACATGGTCTACGACCCACGCGTCGACTTCGAGAACTAGACCCACGCCTCGACGCGGGGAGCGTGGGACCGCGCGACGCTCGACCCAGCGACCTTCGCGAACCTGACGACGTTGCCGACCAGAGGCGAACGCTGAAGGCTACACGAGTTGTAGCCGGAGAGCAACGTGACGGCCGTTCGTGAACCGGTTCCCGACGCGAGCATGCTGACGGCACTCCTCGAATTGCCTGCTATCGAGCCGCCGCGGTCGCGTCGGGACCACAGCGGTGCCAATGCGACGCCGAAGAACGACCCTCCGCGTGACACGGTCGGTGAGTCTCCATGACCAGACCGCTACTGCGGTCGCCCGACGCCATCGAGGACGAGGCCGTCCGCGAACGGGTCGTCGACCTCGCCGAGCGACTTCGCGCACCGGACGGGTGTCCGACCGAACTCGGCGCGCTGACCGACCGACGAAAGGCATGCGCGGCGGTCAGAGAACTGGAGGACCGTTCTGCCAGGACGCTCCTCGTCCCGGTCCTGCTCGAGGTGTTCCGCGAGGAAGCGAAACGGTCGTTCGGCCATCGGGCGGGAACGATGCTCCACCGACCGATCTCACGGGCGATCCGCACCGAGATACGCCATGCACTCGACCGGTTGTGGGGGCTCGCCACCGTCAACGCGTACGAGGACGCGGGCGAACCGCTCCGGTCGTTGCTAGCGCCCCTCGTCGACGTGGTCCACCTGGACGGACGACCGCGGGCGTCCGGCGGCGGTCTCCTGCTCCTCGGGGAGGCCGCGAAGTGGCGCCCGGACGCGGTCGCCGAGTCCGTCGTGGCCGCGGGTCGCCCAGCGGAGTTCGCGTCCACAGTCGGCGCGTGGCTCGAGACGGTCGACGACCGCGCGGCCATCGATGGCGTCAGACTCCTCGCAGCCGTGGCGACGCGATTCCCCGACACCCTCCCCGCCAGCGACGAGACGCTCCGCCGCGGCCTCGAATCGACGCTTCGATCCGACTCCACCGCAATCAGCAGTGTGGCGCTGCTCGTCTGCGATGCACTCGGAATCGACGTCACGGACGACGACGGGGACGTCCGCTCTGACCCGAGAGCGTACCTTCGAGCGTGCCTCGGGGCAGCAGACGCCGACGTGCGGCCGACACTCTCGGTGCGGCTCGGACACGTCGTCGCCACCGACACGAACCCCGACGCACTCGTCGAACCGCTCGTTCACAGGGCGCGCCAGCGGCGTAACTTCGAGCGCGACCCGGTGCTCCGCGCGATAGGTGAACTCGTCGCGTCGGACGTCGACTCGCCCAGAGGCGCGGTCCGAACGCTCTCGACGCGAGTCCGGGAGTCGTCGGACCACTCCCAGTCGCAGTTCGCCAGGTCGCTCGGCGAGGTGGCGACGACGTATCCCGAAGTCCTCCCCGAAGCAGTGCGGTCGCTCGCCGTGGTCGTAGACCGAATCGACCCCGGCGACGCCCACCTCTCCAAGCGAACCCTGACCGAGTTCCTCGGTCGGGTGGTCGTGGCCGGCGACGAGTCGTCGAGCTGCGTCTTCCAGGCGCTCAGCCGCGAGTGGGAGGTCGACTTCGGCCACCTCGCCGTCATCAGGAGCGAGTCGGTGCTGCCGACTGCGGGCGCGGTCGCGCTCGAGGCTCCAGACCTCGCCCCTGACGCGCTTCGACCGCTCCTCGAGCGCGCACGCGCCCTCGGTGACAGGTCCGACGAGGCGCTCCTGACGGCCGTGGGGGACGTCGTGCTCCGTATCGCCGACGACGACGAGAACGTCGCGGCGGTGCTGTGCGAGCGAGTGACAACGACCGAGCATTCACGACACGAGCAGGTGGCGTGGCTCCTCGGCGCGTTCGTCACGGGCAGCGTCATCCCGGAACCGTTCGAACGAACCGCATCCGTGGCGCGAACCGCCGTCAGCGACGCCCTCGACACCGACCGTGCACTCGGAGTGGCCGGTGAGGTCGCCGCGCTCGAGCCGGAATCCGTCGCCGACGCGACCGACGCCCTCGCGGCCCGGGTGCAGGACGCGGATCGAGGCTCGAACCGCCGTGACCGGACGGCACAGGCGCTCGGCGAACTCCGAGCGACCGCATCCGCCGCGGACTCAGGCCTCGACCTGCTGGCCGAGCACGTCCGCACCGCTTTCGGCGACGAACGCACGGCGTACGCTATCGCACTGGGCGAGACGACTGCCGCGAACCGGACGAGCCCCGCCGAGGGACTCCGGACGCTCGTCGAACACGTCCGAGCCCAACACGTAACCGACCACCAGGAGTTCGGGCCGCCACTCCGAGCGCTTAGCCAAGCCGCCGTGACCCCGGACGTGCCACTCGCGGAGACCCACGCCCCGCTCGTCGAGTGGACTCGAGACCGTCCGCCGACTGGCCAGACCCAGGAAGCAGACCCACCCGTCATCGTGGGTCAATCCGAGTCGACGGCGGACGAGTCGGCGAGCAACGAGCGGGACGAACCACCCATCCATCCGCGCAGGCACACCACGCTCCCCGCCGAAGTCCTCGGCGAGACCGCACTCGCGACGCCCTCGGTCGTCCCGGACGCCGTCGCCACGGCCGCTCGAACGATACGCGGATCCGGGGAGCCGGCCGCGGCAGACCGCCAGACGCTCGGCCTCCTCGTCGCCGCGGAGGACCCGTTCGCGCGAACGCTCGGCCGGGAGCTCCTCGAGGGATACGGACAGCACGACACATCGATCAGCGACAGCGCGCTGACGTCCATCGGACAGACCGTCGTGTCGCCCTCGACAGGACTCGCGACCGTCACCTCAGTGGAGTGCGAGCGAGCGCGCAGGACCGCTGGACTCGAGCAATGGCTCACCGTCGGCGGCCTCGCGTGCCGGTCCCTCCGGGACCGTCGACGCGCCACGGCGACAGTGAACTGCCTCGCCGACGCCGTCGAACTCACCGAAGACGGCTACGACGGGCCCGCCGAAGCCCTCGGCGAACTGCTCGTCGCGTCCCCCGAACTGGCGTCGGACTCGGTGAGGCCGCTCGTCGACTACCACCGCCAACGAACGTGGGGCGGGATCTCGGAGCTCGAATCAGAGTTCCTGTCGCTCAAGACGATCGGGCTGCTCGAAGCCGTGGACCCGATCGAGTTCGCGACGGCCGTGGTGACCCAGCTGCTCTCTGGAGCGGGCGACCTCCGTCGATACGTCAGGCAAGCGATCAGGGCGACGAACCACGACGTGATCTCGCCGGCGGACCTCGTCCAACCGCTCGAAGACGCACTCGCGTCCACGCCATCGGGCCCACCCGACTTCTTCTCGGGCTACCACTCCCACGAGTCCGGCTCCGGAATGCAACCACTGTGCAGCGGGTGCGGCAGTCGCGAATACGCCGACGCCTTCTTCGAGCTCATCGCCCTCACTGCCACGCACATCCCGGCCTCACCCGAGTTCCAGGCGCTCCGCGATCAGATACGGGATCTCCTCCGCGAGGTACCGACCACGACCGTTCGCGACCGATTGACGATCACGGACACGCTGTCGCAATTGGACGCCGTCGCCGCGCACTCACACGACGAGACGTATTGAGAGACTGGACTACCCGATCGAGCTCGACCCTCGGTGGACTCACCCTGCCCCGCTGATTCACGCGCGGCATCCAGATGATTCTCAATCATCAAGCGTCTCGTTCGGTGGGGCGAATGCTGCTGCAAGGCGCTCGCGCATGGCATCCCGTCGCAGCCGTCGGGCGCGGTCCTCGGACAGGTAGTTCTGGAGGACTACCTCGGGGTCGCTGCTGCCCTGTTCGGCGGCGATATCCTCGAGCCCGCTGATGACTTCCTCGAGCGTCTCCGAGTACTTGTCGTACCAGAACCGCCGACACAGCTGCGGCGACGGCCGCTCACCGTCGATACGTTCTGGCAGTCCGGCGGCGTCGGCGAGCTCGCGGAAGCGCCGCCAGACCGTCTGCCGCGAGATGTGGTCCGCGTCCGCTTGCGTCGACGGAAACAGGTACCCGTTCCACGACGAGCGGTCGCTCAACTGCGCGAGTCGATCCTCGAGGACGTCCATCCCGTAGAGGATGCTAACCGACCCGGGACCGTTCTTCCGTTCGGCGAACTCGAGACGTGGGACGTCCCCACCGTCGCGGTCGAGCTGCCTGACGTGCAGCTTGGCGACCTCGTTCGCACGCAACCCCCACGCGGCGAGGGCGACGACCAACAGTTCCTCCTCGAGCCCTTCGACAGCGTCCATGAGTGCTTGCACGTGCTCCGTTCGAAGGGCGGGCGTGTCGCCGTCGGTGGTAGTGTCCCACTTGAATTCGTCGTCGAGCCCGGCGGCGGGATTCGTGGCGGCGACCTGGCGGGACACGAGGTGACTGTAGAACGATTCGACGATGTCGGCGACCCGCTTGATCGTGGTGTCACTCTTCTCGGTACGCTCGTTTAGGTGGTCGAAGGCGGCGAAAACCTCGTCGACGCTCTCGTACGCAGGGATGTCCGTGTCTCGAGCGACAGAGTGGAGGAGGTCGGCGTGGTCGTTCGCACCCTTGAATGCTTTGAGGTAGGTGTTGAGGCGGTAGCGGAGGGTGTCGACACTGGCGTCACTCAGGCCGTAGCGGCTCGCGCGCCGGTCCAGGAAGTGCTCCAGGGCGTCGATTGTGACTTGGTCGTTGGACGCCCAATCGTAGCCATCCACGTCCGCGTCGGGGGCGATGTGCTGGCTCCAGAACTCACTGAAAGTCACGTCGTGGTGACGGCGGAGGGCGGCGACGAACGGCCGATAACCGTTGTCTGCGAGCCAGCTGGCAGTCGGTTTCTCGGTGTCGACGTCGATGCCGTCGGCGCCGGCGTCGGAGGCGACGTGCCGCCAGAAGTACTGCTGCATGTCGCCGAGGTCCTGGTCGGTCCAGCGGCGCGTAGGTGGTCCGTGGGCGTCAGTTCCTTCGAGTTGGTCCGCGGAATTCGTCGAATCAGCCATAGATTGGAGAGTTGTGTGGTCGGCCCGACGCGATGGTGTGCAACCTATCCTGGTTTTCTCATCGTCCTCGCTAGTACTTTGTGGTTGTTACAGTCAGATTACGGCCCTGTCAGGGGATGCGCGGCGTCGTACAGCTCAGCTAGAGTGCGACGTTTCGAAGAGGTCGACGACAGCACCTGGTGTGAACAGACGGAGATCCTCCCGGGAGGCAGCCGCTTCCTGGAGTTCGCTGGTGAAGCCTTCGCGAGCGAACAGGGCATAGACGACCGACCGGTCGGTTCCGTGCCAGCGGACGTCGCTCTCGAGCGCTTCGAGGTCAGCAAGCAACCCATGCCCCACTTCGCCCGTGGTCCATTTGCATTCACCGAGCAGGAGCGTCTCCGTTTGCTCGTTGATTCCGGCCACGTCGATCTCGTTCTCCCCGTACCACCACCGGCCGACTCGCGAGCAAGTCACGGGGAACGCAGCGGTTCGAACGACCTGTCTGCAGACGGTTTCGAACGTCCAACTTGTATGCTCGGATAGCGTGTTCTCGATAGCTCGTCGAACCGGCGTCGTGTTGCCCTGTTCGAGGGTCGCTCGGTTCGGGAGGACGTATCGGAACCAGAACCGGAGGAACTGGTCGGTGATCCGGTAGACACCACGGCCGTCGGGGTCAGTGACTGGTGTTTCGCGTTCGACGAGTGCGATGCGCGTGAGGTTCTGGAGGTACCGAGAGATGGAACTGGCGTCTCGGTCAATCTCGTTCCCGATTTCGCTCACTCGCGTCGCTCCACCGGCGATGGCTTCGAGAATCGCCATGTAGGTTGGTGGTTCGCGGAGTTCCTGGCGGAGCAGGAACTCTGGTTCTTCGTTGAGGAAAGCGCCCTTGGAGAGGACGAATTGTTCGACGTTGTCGAGCAGGGCTCGGTTGGTATCGAACTGTTCGAGGTAGGCAGGGATGCCGCCGAGGATGCTGTAGGCTTCAATCAGTTCGCGTGGGTCGTAGTCGGGGAAGAAGCCGGCGGCGTCGCCGAGCGTCATCGGTTCCATGCGCCATTGGCCGGTTCGGCGGCCGTAGAGTGGGCTCTCGTAGCTGAGGACGCCTTCTTCCATCATGGAGATGGACGAGCCGAGGAGGACGAGGGAGATGCCTGTGCCGTCGAGTGTTTGGTCGACGATGGTCTGGAAGACGGAGGGGATGGTGTCGTCTTCGTCGACGAGGTAGGAGAATTCGTCGAAGGCGACGACTGCAGGGCTGTCGAGGCGGCGGGTGAGGTATTCGAAGGCGTCGACGAAGCCGTCGACGTCTGGTGGGATGTCGTCGAGCTCGGTTGCGCAGTGGTCGGCGAAGCGGCGGGCGTTTTGGGTGGTGCCGCGTTCGTCGCAGAGGTAGTAGAACGTTGGTGTGTCGAGTGAGTTGAGGACGCTTGTGACGAGGGTGGTTTTACCGACGCGGCGTCGGCCGTAGAGGACGAGGAGGTCTTCGGTGTCGCTGGTGAGGTGTGAGTGGAGCCAGTCTCGTTCTGCGTCCCGATCAATCATTATGTGCACGATAATATTATCTCCTGCATAATCAGTGTGTGGGTCAGTCAGGAGCCTGACCGAGAATCAGCAAGAAGCAACCAATGACCGAGGTTAGCCGAGAGCTGGCGGTTCTCGGAGTGCAGATCGCGGGGTGGGAACCTGATTCGGGGAAGAGCTGGGTTCGCTTGCGGTGGCGGATTTTGAGAACAGGGTTTTCGCGGGATTGGGCATTCTTGTTGTTCAGCAGTAACATATTTGTGTGTTACTGACGAGACCAGTCAGTTGCACACACGATTTCTGCCCACCACAGGGACCGAACCGGAGTAAACCACATATCGCTATACAAAAAACTACTACGTCTCCTTCCCCACAGGTTCGGAGGATGGGCTAGTTCTAGACCATCTCTCCGTCTACTCGTGGTTTTTCTCGGCGGTCAAGGGAGGATATCGAACTGTTATGGCCGTGACTATCGGATAGAGGTGCGAAATTGCGTGAATTCTAGCGTTGCTGGATAGTGTCGCCACTTTCGAGCAGCGAACTCAGCGGGGGTTCAGCTTGTCAGTCGGGAGGGATCAACGCCGAGACGACGATCTCGACACATTCGCCCGCGGTCAACACGGGTGCGTAGTCCATCTCTCCATCGACGCCTGCTTTCAGCAGGAAGTCGGTGAGTCGCCAGATGTTGTAGAGGAGGACGGCGAACACGAAGTAGAACAGCCGCACCCTGTAATCCTTCGAGTGCCTTGTGGCGTGCCACAGCCGACCATCCCCATGAACGTCTGTAACTCGAAGAATTGGGTGTCCTCGTAGGTGGCGTTCGCGGCACGACGGGAGTCGAATCCGTCGAAGCCGTGGTCCCGAGCGAGTCGCGTTGTCCGCTTGATCTGCTCGGTAGTGAACTCGCGTGGGTCGTTCTCGTCTAAATTGTCCGGGAACGCATTCGGGTCTCGGTCTGAGGACACGACCTCCGCTTTGGGTCGGGCTTCGGGGACGTGGATGTCGTGGTCGTGAATCTCTTTGACGACGTAGTGTGCGGCTGTAGTGACGAATTCTCTGGTGGTGTCATCGAATCGGTTGCGCCAGGTCCGGGAGAGCACCGATTCGTTGGGGATCTTCTTGAGTCTGAATACGTCGGCCAGTTCGGGATATCTGGTGAGTGCGCGGTAGCTCTTGCCGGTGAGCTCTCGGTAGATGAACAAGCGCATCATGCCCTCGAAGGAGTGGGGTGCGGGGTGCCATTCGGGATATCCGTCATCGAGCAAGCCGAACGGCCCCGCCAACTGTCGAAGTGCGGTACAAAGCGACTGGTCGCTTTCGAGTGCGGTTCTGAGCTTCGTCCCGACGATTTACGCATCGGTCAACAGCTGCTCTTGACAGGCCATAATCGCCATCCAAGAAGCCAATCAGACAAGCAATGTGCTTCATCTTCTCGCACCTACCGCAGGCGTTACTGTCGGATTGATAGACACAGACAATCTTTCCCCCTCGGGGCACCTCGGTCGCTTCGCTCCGTGTGGGCACCGCTCGCGGCAACAACAGGGGTCAACAAGTCCGCCTCCGCCGTCTTCGATGGCTCCGGCGGCGAAATGCGCTTGCGATGCTCGCGTGGACGGTCACTGACGGACTGACGGCCGTTGGTCAACACGCAGATGGACTGAGTAGATAGCCTACGATGAAAGAAAGGCACACATTAAATCCACCTCTCTCATCGAGGTTGTGATAGTGCCCGTTTGGCTCTCATCGGAGGTTCCCATTGGAATATTGCGTCTCCGACTCAGGACGACAAGGCTTATATTGACTGAACGTTCATTCAAAAATGGGCATGAGCCCACCTCAACCAATGTCCCGCACCAGCCAGACCACCACAACGACCGGCATCTATCGCACCACCTGGAACGAGACCACCTCGCTCCACGACGTCATCGTCGAGGGAGTCGTAACCGCAACTGGCAGAACCCGCAGCACAATCGAAGACCAGTACGACCGCGCACACGCACGCTCGCTCCGTGACCTCTTTGACACAGATAACACCTCGGTCCCCTCCACAGGCGTCGTCAAATTCGTCGTCGCAGCCTGCACCGTCTCCGTCCACAGCGACGGCCGTCTCATCGTCGAACCACCGGACAGTATCCACCACGGCACCAGCACCTGAGTAAGCCACTACGCTACACCTGACGAGACCCACCCACAACCCATATGACACGCACACTCCCAACCGACCGCGGACTTCAGGCACGCATGGTGGTCACCGTCGTCCTGCTCGCCGGCCTCTACGCTGGCTTCGTCGGCGTCCTCGTCCTCGTCGACGCCAGCCTCCTCGTCAGCGTCCTCGTCATGGGCACGCTCCTCGGTGGCCAGTTCCTGCTCAGCGACCGCCTGGCACTCCGCGCGATGGGTGCACGCACCGTCGACGCCGACGAGTATCCACAGCTCCACGCGGTCGTCACCCGACTCAGCCAACAGGCAGACCTCCCGAAACCGTCGGTCGCCGTCGCGCAGACCAAGACTCCGAACGCGTTCGCGGCCGGGCGCTCGCAGTCCGCCGCCACCGTCTGCGTCACCACCGGTCTCCTCGAGACCCTCGAGGACGACGAACTCGAAGCTGTCGTCGCCCACGAACTCGCGCACGTCAAGAACCGCGACGTCATGATCATGACTGTCGCGTCGTTCTTCTCGACCATCGCGATGTTCGTCCTCCGGTGGGGCTGGCTGTTCGGCGGTGACGACGAGAATCCGTCGGCGCTCGTCGCCGTCATCGCCTCGTTCGTCGTCTGGATCATCTCGTTCCTCCTGATGCGTGCGCTCTCGCGGTACCGGGAGTTCGCGGCCGACCGCGGCGCGGTCGCCATCACGGGCCGGCCGAGCGCGCTCGCCAGCGCACTCCAACGCATCGACACGCGGATGGACGCCGTCCCGAAGCGAGATGCTCGCGAGCGGGCCGAGATGAATGCGTTCTTCATCCAGCCGCTCAGGAGCGGTTTCGTCGGCCGCCTGTTCAGTACGCACCCGAGCACGGAGGCGCGCATCGAGCGCTTGCGGGACTTCGAACGATCGCTCTGACAGCGGCGTTCGGCCAGTCACCCCACGACGTGTCCGTCATCGCGAGTCTTCGCGACTCCTTCGGCCCCGGGCAACGGTGCAGGTGGCGAGTGACAACGGTTTACTGCGGGGTCCGTCTATGACCGGGTAATGAGCGAGTCGAGCGACGATGCGGAGACGACCGACGAGATAATGCGGGCGACGTACCGGGCGTTGTTCCAGCACGGGTACTCCGCGACGACGATCTCGAAGATCGCCGACGAGTTCGACAAGAGCAAGTCACTCATCTACTATCACTACGAGGACAAGGAGGAGTTGCTCGGGGCGTTCCTCGAGTACCTCTTGGACCAGTTGGAGTCGGATCTGGCAGCCTCGGACGGTGAGGATCCGAAGTCGCACCTGCTCGAGGTCGTCGACCTGTTGTTGCCGAGTGAGCTCGAGGACGAGCGGTTCACGTTCCTGCGGGCGTTGCTGGAGTTGCGGGCGCAGGCGCCGTATCACGAGTCGTACCGCGAGCAGTTCGAGCGGTCGGACGAGCTGGTCGTGTCGTTGCTCGTGGACGCGATCGAGTGGGGTATCGAGGAGGACGTGTTCCGGGCTGTGAACTCGCGTGAGGTTGCGGAGTTCGTGTATTCGACAGCGTACGGTGCGATAGAGCGCGGGGTGACGGTCGACGACCCGTCGGTGCTCCACGAGAACCGTGGGTACATTGAGTCCTATCTGGAGGCGACCCTGTTCAAGTACTCCTGAGTCGGGTTCGGCGCGGTCCTCGGTGCGTTCGCGTGGAGGCGTTGCGTGTCTGTCTCTGGAGTGTGGTGTGGGTGGCGGTCGCTGGTGGTCGATTCTTGCGGGTGTTGCTTCGACGGGGACGGGGGTACGTCATTTGGTGCTGTGGTGGGTGACGGGTCACAGGACTTATGCTGACTGAACGTTTATTCAGCATCATGGTCGAACGTTCATCCGCCAGACGCCCCTGGCTCGCCGCACTGCTCGGCGTCCTCGCTACAGGCGCCGGCCACCTCTACCTGCGCCGCTGGCTCCGCGCCATCGGGTGGCTCGCCCTCACCACCGCCGTCACCGTCCTCTACGTTCCCGAACCGGTCCTCACAGCAGCGACCGCGGCCGACACCGTCCCGCTCGAACCCTTCCTCCCAACGCTCACCGTCATCGCACTGAGCGTCACGGACGCCTACCTCATCGCCAAACTCAGTAACCGCCTCCACGCGTCGCTGGGCAACCGCGGATCCAGCCAGACCAACACCACCCCCCGAGACGACGCCGCCAACGCCACGTACCCCGTCGGCGACCCCGACACCGACAACACCGACGCCACCGACGACAGCGTGGACTGCCCACACTGTGGGAAGCCCCTCGACCCCGACCTCGAGTTCTGTCACTGGTGCACGACCGACCTCGGCGACTTCGACAGCCACCGACCCGAACGAGGACGGGACGATGTCTGAGGACACCGCCGACGCGGAAGGCACCAGCACCCAGATCCAGATCATGGAAGCCACCTACCGCGCCCTCCGCAGATACGGTTACACCGACCTCACAATCGCCCACATCGCCGAGGAGTTCGACAAGAGCAAGTCCCTGCTCTACTATCACTACAGCTCCAAGGACGAACTCGTCGCTGCCTTCATCGAGTTCGCCGGCGACCGCTTCCTCGCGTCCCTCGACGACATCGACGAATCCGACCCGCTTGCGACGGTCCGGCGAATCGTCGACGTGTACCTCGCCGTCGACGTCGACGACGACATGCGGGACGCCCAACGTACCATCATCCAGCTCCGAGCACAAGCCATCGGTACCCCCCAGTACCGCGCGGAGTTCACGCGAATCGACGCCGCCCTCCGCGACCGCATCGCGACCGCGATCGCCGACGGCATCCAGACCGGTCGTATCCAGGAGGACATCAACGCCGAGCGTGCGGCCACCTGGCTGCTGTCGTCGCTCAACGGCGCGATGCTCGAACGTTACACCGCTGACCACGACGTCGTCGAACCAGTCCGCGGGATGATTCACGCGACACTCGACGACCTCGCGGCCGACGACCTCCAGGCATGAGTACGCGAGACGTCAACCTCACCGACGGCGACCTCCTGAAGCCACTGTTGGTCCTGTCGCTCCCCATCGTTCTCAGCCAACTGCTCCAGGTCGGGTACAACCTCGCGGACACCTTCTGGGTCGGCCGCCTCGGACAGGAGGCCGTGTCGGCCCTGTCGTACTCGTGGCCGCTCGTCTTTCTCATGATATCGGTCGCGGGCGGCTTCACGGTCGCCGGAACCGTCCTGGTCGCCCAGAACAAGGGCGCGGGCAACGACGATCAGGTGAACTACGTCGCCGGGCAGACCATCGCGTTCGTCACGATCGTCGCACTGGCGTTCTCCATCCTTGGATACGTCCTCTCGCCGTGGCTCGTCGACCTCGTCGGCGCAACTCCGGGCAGCGTCGAGTACCAGCTCGCCGTCGAGTACACTCGCACGATCTTCATCGGCGTGCTGTTCATGTTCGGGTTCTTCATCTTTCAAGCGCTCCTCCAGGGTTGGGGTGATACGCGAACCCCGCTGTACCTGATGGCTCTGGGCGTCGCCCTGAACGTCCTCCTCGACCCGTTCCTCATCCTCGGATTCGAGGGGAACGTGCTGCTGTCCTGGCTCGGCCTCGACGGGTTGCAGTCGTCGCTGTACGCGCTCACCGGGTTCGCGGGGTTCGGTGTCCAGGGGGCGGCGCTCGCGACCGTGTTCTCGCGGGGAGTGGGCGCCCTGCTCGGGTTCTTCTGGTTGTTCTCCGGACGGGTGGGCATCCACCTGTCGGCGTCGGACCTCGTCCTCGACTGGTCGATGGTCAAGCGCATCGTCTCACTGGGCGCGCCGGCGAGCGTCGAGCAGTCAACGCGCGCACTGGGCATCACGGTCCTGACGGCGCTCGTCGCGTTCGCCGGCGACGACGCGGTCGCGGCGCTCGGTATCGGGAACCGCATCAACTCGCTCGTGTTCCTCCCGGCCCTCGGCCTGGCGCGCGGGACGGAGACGATGGTCGGGCAGAACCTCGGCACCCAGCAGTCGGGACGCGCCCGGAGGGCAGTGCTCTACAGTTCCGGTATCGTCGCGGGAGTGCTGGCGGTCGTCGGCGTGGTGGCGTACGCGTTCGCCGACCCGATCACGAGCGTGTTCATCGCGGACGCACCCGACGTGGTCGCACTCGGTGCGGATTACCTCCGCATCATCGGACCGACGTTCCTCTTCATCGGGGTGTTCCAGGTAGTCCAGGGTGCATTCCGTGGGAGTGGGAGCACGCGGCTCGCGATGGCGTTCGCGATTCTCTCGCTGTGGGTGTTCCGGTTGCCGCCGGCGTACGTCTTCCAGGAGGTTCTCGGCATGGGTGCCAGTGGCGTGTGGCTGGCGATAGCGCTGTCGAACGTGCTATCGATGGTCGCCGCGGTGGCGTGGTTCGCGCGTGGGACCTGGACGAGCAACGTGGTCGCAGCGGAGCCGGCTGGGAAGGTGTCGGGCGATGACTGAGATCGAATCGCCGGCCCGTCTGGTGTCGGCACGCGCGGCGTCGCTTGCTCGGGCGACGGAGTCCCGGCTGGACGGGCCCGTTGCCATGGAGCGACCGCGTGCGCTCGGGTCGGGATTCGGCGCGGGCGACGTGGGAGTGCCGTCGCTGGTTGCGGCGTTGGTCGTCGAGACGATGCAGGACGGGACGGGAGGCGGGACGGCGGGAAGCGGAGTGGCGGGCAGTGAACCGCCAGCGGCGGCAGTCCGGACCGGGCTTGCCGTCGAGGCACTGGATCGACAGGGCCAGGCGTTGGCCACGGTCCCCGCTATCGCTGCGCGAGAGGGTGACGGGAGTGCGGTGACGGAGTCTGTCCTGTGGTGTGATTGGTTGCACGCTCGCGCCCACGAGTTGCTGGTGGGTGGTTCGGAGCGCGGGGAGCGGGTGGTGTCGGCGGTGCGGAGCATGGGGCGGGAGGTCGCGTCGCGGAACGAGCGTCGAGAACCGGGCCAAGTTGCCTCTGAACCGGTGGTCGCGGTGCCGTCGAGTGTCGTCGATGAGGGGACGGATTCGGTGATCGTTCGCGGGAGTGGGTGTTCGTGTGCGATGGCTGCGCGCATCGGTGGCCTGGTCGGTGGTGCGAGGCCGGACGTGCTCGACCATACGGTGACGTATGGCGAATTGGTCGACGAATCCGTTCGGGAATTTGGCCGGCAGATGATCGGTCGGTTGGGTGGGACGGCTGTCTCCGGGGGTGCGTTGGATCCTGCCGTCGGCGTCGCGGGTGGCGCGGGCGTGGTCCAGGATGACGTGGAGGGGTGCGAATCGGCGGGGTCGAGTGAGGGTTCGGACTCACTGTGCTGGCAGGCGCTGTGGTGGCTGCTCCTGGCGGTGGACGGAGGCGCTTCTGAGATGCAGCGGTGAGTGTACTGTCGGTGGTTTGGGCAGACGAGTCGCAACATACAAGTATTGACTGTACGTTCAGTAGATTTGCAGTGGTGGGCGGGGTACTTGCCGCCTCGTCTACCACCGACGACCGGTCGCCTGCTGAAACGAAGCGGTGGCAAAGATGCCGGCCCACAGGCACCTCAGGTTCGGAATCCCCCTGTTCGAGCCTTTTTTCGATGCAATCGTAGACAGTGACGAGAGCAAACGCTACCCTTTTGTAGACTGAACGTTTAGTCAGCACCGACGAACTGTGAGTACCACACTGACACCACGACCACGAATCACACGGAGGTATCGACATGGGACGGCTTGACGGCCTCTTCGAGACCGTAACGGAGCACTCGCGAATCGTCATCGCGCTCATGCTCGTCCTCACCGTCGCCGTCGGCGCCGGCGCCAGTGGAATCGACCAATCGAGCTCGCTCGACCAGTTCCAGAGCGAATCCGAGGAGTCCAAGAAACTCTCCTACATCGAGTCGAACTTCTCCACTGGCTCCGACAACACGACGAGCACACAACTCATCGTCAGGGACGACAACGTCCTCGACAAGGCGACCCTCGTCGACATCATCGAACTGGAACAGCGACTGCAGCAAAACGACACCATCGGGACCACGCTCGCGGAGAACAACTCCGTCGTCGGCATCTCGAACATCGTCGCAACGGCCGCCATCCAGAGCGAGATCGGCGCCGAACTCCAGCAAAAAGCGACGCGATTCGAGCGCCTGAACGCGACCGTCGTGGAAGAATCCGCCGCGCTCCAGCGCGAACAGGCCGCACTCGAACAACGGAGTACCGCGCTGAACGAGACCGTCGGGCTCCTTCGGGGCGCCCTCGACACAGTGCGTGCGAACCCGAACGCCGACATCCGAACGCAGTACGAACAGGTCGAGGCGAACACGACCGTCGACATCAGCGACGACTACGCCACGTTCGAAGCCGCCGCCGAACAGCTCCGGAACGCCACCTCGCGCGACGAAGCCGAGGCCGCGTACCGGCAAGGCACACAAGGCGTCCTCGCTGAACAGTTCGCCACGCTCCAGCAACGCGGTGCCGAACTCGAGGACCGCGGTGAAGCACTCGAAGCCAAGGCAACCGAGCTCAAGGAACTCGGCCGGGAACTCGCTGCCCTGAAGACCGAACTCGAGGCCAAGTCGAACCCGAGTCTCGACACACAACTCGAGCAGCTCCGCTCGATGAATCAGAGCGAGATCGACGACACCCTCTCGCTCGTCCTCGGCGAGGACAGCGACGGCGGCGGCGCCGCTTTCGCGTTCATGCCCACCAGCTACGAGCCGGGTAGCACGAGTGCGAACGCGACGATGCTCATCGTCACGCACGCGTCCGGTGGCGGCGCCGCGACGGGGACCGCCCCCGACCGCCTCGTCGACGCGCAACTAGCGATGCAGAGCGTCACGAACGACGTCGGCGACGGCACTGACGTCCTCGTCTTCGGGTCGGGCATCATCTCCGACGAGATCAACCGGTCGATGGCGGACAGCCTCGCCATCGTCGGGCCGCTCGCGCTCCTGTTCGTCGTCGTCGCGCTCGCCATCGCGTACCGCGACCTCATCGACATCCTCCTCGGCGTGTTCGGCATCGGCGCCGTCCTCGTCTGGACGTTCGGCTTCATGGGCTGGGCCGACATCGCGTTCAACCAGATGATGATCGCGGTGCCGGTGCTCCTCATCGGGCTGAGTATCGACTACGCGATACACATCTTCATGCGCCACCGTGAGGAGCGGAACAACCGCCACACCGCGAGTGACGTCCGCGGCGCGATGCGCGTCGGCCTCGTCGGCGTCGGCGTCGCGCTCCTGTTCGTGACCGCGACGACTGTCATCGGGTTCCTCGCGAATCTCACGAGTCCCATCCCACCGATCAAGGACTTCGGTATCGTGAGCGCGGTCGGTATCTCCGCCGCGATGCTCGTCTTCGGCGGTCTCGTCCCGGCGCTGAAGGTCGAGATCGACGAGTTCCTCGAAGGCCGCTTCGACTGGGACCGCAAGAAGACCGCGTTCGGGACCGGTGGCGGCCGATTCAGTAGCGTGCTCGCCGCCGGCTCGACCGCTGCACGCAAAGCGCCTTACGCCGTCATCGCCGTCGCGCTCCTCGTGAGCGCCGGCGGTGCGTACGGTGCCACGCAGGTCGACACGAGCTTCAACCAGGAAGACTTCCTCGCGCAGGACCCCCCTGAGTTCACGAAGGACCTCCCGGAGCCGTTCGCGCCAAGCGACTACACTGCCAAGGACAACCTCGAATACGTCAATCAGAACTTCCTCCGCGAGGACTCCCAGGCGCAACTCCTCGTCCAGGGTGACGTCGCGACACCAGACGCGTTGGAGCGGCTCGATGCCGCTCGCGACGCCGCCGCGGACAAGGACGCGGTGCAGGTACTCTCGAACGGCGAACCGAACATCCAGGGGCCACTGTCGGTCATGGAGACGGTCGCCGCGGAGAACGAGACGTTCAACGCGACGTTCCATGCCGCGGACACCGACGGTGACGGTGTGCCCGACCGGAACGTCAACGCCGTGTACGGCGAGCTGTTCGCAATTGCGCCCGACGAAGCCGCGGGCGTCATCCACCAGACGGAGGACGGCGAGTACGCCGCCGCGCGCCTCGTCATCTCCGTGAACGGCGGCGCGTCCAGCACGGCCGTCACCGAGCAGATGCGCGCCGTCGCAGACACCGCCGGCGGGAACGGGCTCGAAGCGACCGCCACCGGCCAGACGATCCTGTTCAAGATCGTGCAGGACAACCTGCTCCAGACGGTCATCGAGAGCCTGCTCATCACGCTCGTCGCCGTCGTCGCGTTCCTCATGATCACCTACCGAATCGCCGAAGGGAGCGCGACCCTCGGGTTCGTCACCATCCTCCCGGTCATCCTCAGCGTCAGCTGGATCCTCGGGACGATGTTCCTGCTCGACATCCCGTTCAACATCCTGACCGGGATGATAACGAGCCTGACCGTCGGACTCGGAGTCGCGTACAGCATCCACCTCAGCGAACGCTACAACCAGGAGCTCGAACGCGCAGACTCCATGTGGGAGGCGATGCGGACCGCTGTGACCGGGACCGGCGGGGCACTGCTCGGTAGTGCCGCAACCACCGTCGGCGGGTTCGGCGTGCTCGCGTTCGCCATCCTGCCGCCACTCCAGCAGTTCGGCATCATCACCGGAATCACCATCATCTACGCGTTCCTCGCGAGCGTGCTCGTCCTGCCGAGCCTGCTCGTGGTCTGGACGCGGTACGTCGGCCTCGACGAGGCAACGTCGATGGAGGCGACTCCCAACGCGGGTGAGGTGCCCGCAGAGGACTGACATGGACGAACGTGATGCGGTCGACGCGCTCGAGCACCTCGGACTCACGTCCTACGAGGCGAAGGTGTTCATCGCGCTCCAGAAGCTCGACACGGGGTCCGCGAGAGACATCAGCCGCATCGCGGACGTCCCCCGCTCGCAAGTCTACGGCGCTGCTGAGAGCCTCGAAGAACGCGGAATCGTCGAAGTCCAGCAATCGAATCCGATTCGGTATCGCCCCGTCGACCTCGAAGCGGCCAAGACACACTTGCGGTCGCGGTTCGAGGCGCACCAATCGGACGCGTTCCAGTACCTCGAACACGTCGAATGCGAACGGTCCGACACCGGGGATCGACAAGCGGACATCTGGACCATTAAAGGAGCGGAGGCTCTGTTGAAATCCTCAGAGAGTTACAGGTTCGCCTCGTAGTCTGACCAGATGGAAGCCCTCCCGAAGTCGCGGTTACTCCGGTTCGTTGAGCAAGCGATACACTTGGCTCGGCGAGCCGTCGCTCGTTACTCCTCGAAATTCTCGAAACGGCGGTACACACTTCATCAACACATCGTCTTGCTCTGTCTCAAGGTTCGGAAGAATACGACGTACCGGACGCTTCTTGACGAACTTATCGAGATGCCCCGGATTCTGAGTGCCATCGATCTGATGGAACTCCCCTCTCCCTCAACGTTGTGTAAAGCGTTCAATCGCCTTGATATGGCTGTTTGGCGGGTTCTTCTCAACCTCTCAGTCACGCTTCTTCCGACTAATGGTGTCGTCGGGATCGATGCCTCCGGTTTCGACCGCAGTCACGCCTCGAAACACTATACAAAGCGAACGAAGCTGACTATTCAGCAGTTGAAAGTCACGCTCCTCGTAGACACGAAGTCGAACGCAATCATCGACTTACACGTGACGACGACACGAAAACATGACTCGCAAATTGCGCCGTTGATTATCAAGCGGAATACCAGTGATGTAGGGATTCTCCTCGGCGACAAGGGAGACGATGACCAGAAGATTCGTGTATTAGCTCACGAGGAGGGTGTTCGCCCGCTCATCAAGCACCGCGAGTTTTCGTCGCTCCACAAGGCGTGGAACGCTCGGTTGGATGCTGACCTCTATGGTCAACGGAGTCAGAACGAGACAGTAAACTCCCGCCTCAAACGCAAGTACGGCGCATTCGTCCGCTCACGCTACTGGTGGAAACAGTTCCGTGAACTCGCTGTTGGCTGTCTCACACATAACATCGACAAGACACTCTGAGCGTTAGATACAGACAAAGCACTTACCGTTAGCATAAGTTCAGGTCGCTATGCGCATGCGCATTGGTTTCCTGACTGCGTTCGTCGTGGCGAATCTCGCTCTCGCAGGGTGTGCTACGTCGCCAGCAAGCCAGTCCACGCCAGCAGACACTACAATCGGTCCTCCAACTACGACGACCACGGAAGCCGGAACGACAATCGAGACGGCTGATGAAACATACTCATCGGCACCATCGACGACAGTGACCTGCATGGCGACGTCGCTCCGGTACAATGTGTCGGTGCCTGCGAAGCCTGCGAACCTGACCAGGGAAACCGCCACGGCGCTTGCAAAGAACTTCGACAGACGATACGAGAGAGCGCGGGTTAACGCCACCTACGACAACGTCACGGTCGATAGAATGTCGTTTCGGGAGGTCAATGTCCAGCGTATCGACAGGGGTTTCGAAGTTACGGTTCGATTGTACGTCCAGATCTCGGGTGAAGACCTCCACGCTAAATGGGCCTACCCGACAACCTATCGCATCACCGACCGCGAGTTTGAGCGAGAAGGACGAACACTCACTTGCTGGTGAAAAGCAGTCCTATCTAACGGCAGATTCATCTGGAAAGGTATCGAAACAATGGGATTTCAACAGAGCCTCTCAGTCATATCTCAGATGGTTTTCCGAATAAGCATCTGATGGGTAACTAGCTCACGACGGAGATTGGAGACGGGTTGAATACGAACCCGAATCTCTAATTGAAGCTAACGCTTCTTCGAAATGCTTGCGCTTCATCATGATTCGAGCTTTGTAATTGCCGAGCAGTTGGGTCGTCTCACGTTGGGAGAATTCGATATCGGTTTCGGAGCAAATTGCTCTAAAGAACGCAATTTCCCATTCGAAGAGCGGTTCAGCGAACCACGCGTATGCAGGATCTGATTCCTTTTTGTAATAACGGAGTGCTGCATCAAAAGCACTCTCTGCCTCCTCTATGTTACCGATGAGAATATTCAGGTCTGCTCTGGTCTCCTCCGCGAACCCCTGAAGCGCATTTCCAACCAACAATGACTCAGATGCATCTTTAAGCACTAATTTCGCGATATTGACCTGATTCTCTGCTCGCGTTTCGTTAGAATGGAGTTCAAAAGCGAGAGCAGAACACTGGAAATAGCACATCGATTGGCCCAACTCGTGTGGGATAATCGTAGCCGGATTTGGATAGTCGCACTGGGCTCGAGCACCATAAGCCGCAAGAGAGAAATGATGGCCTGCTAGCCCGTAGTCAGACTCCGAAAGGGCCGTTTCCGCGTTGGCTTGATGATCACGTACGGTATTAGCAGTCTTCATCGATTCTCTCTACACCATCTCGGTTTTCCATCTTGTTAACAGCCTCGTCTAAGGAATCATACATACCTTCGTTATTCAGCGTCGTGCTTACAACCCATTTTGCAAGGTCTCGAACCCCTTTGGGGCCTACTTTGATGATTACCCACCCTCCAGAACTGAGTTGAGAAATGTAGAATAGGTAAGGATCACCACTCGCACTGCCCCGCCAAACTTGTTTTGCGGTCTCAATGCTATCTAGTACTGTATCCCACTTATCAATTGGCTTCCGATCGTCAACGGGGTGGGTATTCGTTTTATCGATAACCACAGTGTTTCCACAGGGCCCCTCGACTGACTCATGTTGTTCAGCAGCCCGAAGAACCATATCACCGATGAGGGTAACTACTATCAGCTTTCCACCAGGAAGCTCTTTGATTATTTTTCTTTTTTCTCCACTTTTCCGGATAACTCGATCCGGATTCTGTAGAATGTCTTCAAGTTGATCCTGTGTAACAGAAGTCGTCTCGGAAATATACTCCCACCCATACCCTCGCTCGACGCCATCAGTTGTCGCATAGAATCCGCTCGACAGAATGACCGGCCTTGCTTGTCCGCTCATGTAATAGTGATCCACCACTTCCGCGCCACGCTTTCGGACCGTATTTGCGTCGTCAGCGGTGTAATCTACGGCGTAGAGGTAATAGGCGACGCCACCGACGGATGCGACAGACAGAGCAGTCGAGGTACTGATTAGAGACCCGACATTTCTGACAACATTGCGGGGATTAGTTGGATTTACTACACTGCCAGCTATGGCAGCACCCCCCTTCGATATTAGAGCCTTCTTTGCCGGACCGAAGTGATCAGTGCCAGTTGGCTCCACCAGAATCTGGCGCGAGTTCCCGTAAGTGTCGGAGACATTGATCCAGTACTTATCGGGGCGTTCATCAAGAGTTCCTGTTCCATCAAATGAGACTCGATACTCGCCCGATTCTCCGAATCCCTCTCCGAGTTTAGTTACAGAGGTCTCCCCCGTCGTCCATCCCGACCCGACATAATTATTATAATATCCGTTGCCGGAGATCGATATCGACGATTCGTCGTAGACGTAGAAGGTCACTCCCTTCTTGAAGTTGTCCGATGAGAGACCCGAGATTTGAGGGGGGTTGCTTTCGGTGAAAATTTGGGGGTCATACCCATCAAGGTATCCGTCATCATCGAAGTCAGCATTCCGAGGATCGCTTCCGAGAACGTCGATCTCTTCGTAGTCATTCAATCCGTCGTCATCTGAGTCTGGGTCAGCAGGGTCCGTGTACGCTTTTGCAGAAACGAACCCATTGCTATCGATGTCGATGGAGACCTCTTCAGAGTCCTCGAGGCCGTCCCAGTCGCTATCAGCAATCATTGGGTCCATGCTAGAGCGATCCCCCTCCCATGGAATTGGGACGGTGTACTGTTTTTCGACGTAGTCCCAGATCAGGTCTCCATCAGTGTCGTTTACCAACTGCGAGTTAGCTGTGACGACAGTGTCATCCGGAGCATCGACCGCGACGGCGACAGTTTCACCGGCGAAGTTGCTCGTCAGGTCGCGTTTGAACACCCCCGATCTCTTGGTCAGTGGAACGCTCGCATATTCATCGGAGTCGAGACTATAGATGAAGATCGTCGGTGGATCACGGGTGTCCAAGCCAGATACCTCATAGTCGAAGCGGAGCTGGACGGTGGCCTTCGAACTGTCGACATGGTACTCGTAGGTCGCGGTGGAGTCGACTGAGCCGTCGGAGTCATCTCCTCCCCCACTGCCATCAGAGGTCGTGGTTTCGGATGGCTGTTCAGTGGACGTGCCACTTCCGGTACCCCCTTCCGTGGTCGTCGTTGATTGGGTCGTTGTCTGTGTGGTTGTCGTGGTCGGGGGAGTCGTGGTTGTCGTTTCCGGACAACCGTCATCCGAATTCGGCGCGTATTGCTCTGGGCAGTCGTCCTGATTGTTCAGGAATCCGTCGCCGTCCGTATCGTCGTTGCCGTCACCGTCACCTAGACCAAACGTCGACACTGAATCGCTCTCGTCAGGATCCCCGACCACGAGCTTGCCGTCTTCGATGGAACAGGAACCCTCGCATTCAATTTCCTTCGACCCCATTGCTGGACGGTCCAGGTGGACCGTCGTCGCGTCCCGATACTCGGACATGTCGAAGACCGTAACCAGTCCATCTGTCTCGACAGTCCCCATCACCTTCCCATCGCTGACCGTCGTCGGGACCGACTGCCAGAGGTCCGGCGTCGAGGGATCGTAGACGAAGATCGAATACCTCGACGTGGCAGTCTTCGATTTCGTCGACGACAACGAAAGACTCTGACCCTCGTCATCCGAAGGTATATCGAACGTGACGTGCGTCGACGCGGACGTATCGGTTCCCGAGATCTCGACGACTGCAGTTTGATTCAGCGAGTTATTTCCGTAATTCCCGGTCTTATGGGAGACATTGACGCCAGCACTCGCGTTCCCAGCCCCTTCGATGGTTACTGAGGCCGTGGTATTCCCAGCACGGTGTTTCGTCCGATACGTCTCCTCAGCGTCTGGGACCCCGTCGCCATCTGTGTCCGCCTTGGTTGGATCGCTGCCGATTTCGAGTTCAGCCGCATCGTCGATCGAATCTCCATCGGTGTCAGGGTTCGCCGGGTTCGTTCCCAACGAGAGCACTTCTCGTGAGTCGTTGAGACCATCCCCGTCTGAATCGACGAGGAACAGACTCGAGTTGTGAGCGATCTCGGACTTCACCGAGAGTCCGTCTGCATCATAGTCGTCCTGTGGGTCGAGAACACCATCCTGGTCTGAATCCTCGTTCGACGCGTTGAGGTACGGACGGGTGAGCTCGTCGAAGTCACTGAGCGAATCGTTGTCCGTATCGACCGCGAACGGATTTGTCCCGGCGCTCGTCTCGATACGTGTCGGGACCTTGTCGCCGTCGAAGTCTTCGGCCCCGTCCTGGATGTCGTTTCTCGACTCGTTTGCCTGCGTATGCGTGCTATTGGAATTCGCGCTCAGCGGGCTCGTACCAGTGATCGTAATCTCAGAATAGTCTGTGAGGCTCTGTTGAAATCCTCAGAGAGTTACAGGTTCGCCTCGTAGTCTGACCAGATGGAAGCCCTCCCGAAGTCGCGGTTACTCCGGTTCGTTGAGCAAGCGATACACTTGGCTCGGCGAGCCGTCGCTCGTTACTCCTCGAAATTCTCGAAACGGCGGTACACACTTCATCAACACATCGTCTTGCTCTGTCTCAAGGTTCGGAAAAATACGACGTACCGAACGCTTCTCGACGAACTCATCGAGATGCCCCGGATTCGAAGCGCCATCGGCCTTGAGGAACTCCCGTCTCCCTCGACGCTGTGTAAAGCGTTCAACCGGCTTGATATGGCGGTTTGGCGCGTCCTGCTCAACCTCTCGATCACACTCCTCCCGACCAACGGTGTCGTCGGAATCGACGCCTCCGGTTTTGACCGGAGTCACGCCTCGAAGCACTACACCAAGCGAACGAAGCTGACGATTCAGCAGTTGAAAGTTACACTTCTCGTGGACACGAGAGTGAACGCAATCATCGACTTACACGTGACGACGACACGAAAACACGACTCACAAATCGCACCGTCGCTCATCAAGCGGAATACCGAACAAGTAGCGATTCTCCTCGGTGACAAGGGATATGACGACCAAAAGATTCGCGCGTTAGCCCGTGGAGATGATGTTCGTCCGGTCATCAAACATCGGGAATTTTCGCCGCTCCACAAGGCGTGGAACTCACGGTTGGACGCCGATCTCTACGGTCAGCGTAGTCAGAACGAGACAGTGAACTCTCGCCTCAAACGGAAATATGGCGCATTCGTCCGGTCACGACTCTGGTGGAAGCAATTCCGTGAACTCACTATTGCCTGTCTTGTTCATAATATCGACCGGTCACTATGAGCGGTAAAGATGGTTTTCACACACTGTTCAATCCAGAGTATTATCTGACAGTCACGAGACCCGCGAGAACGAGTAATACACCATACGAGATCGTTAACAGCGGTGTGACGAGACTGGAGGTTGAACCAATCGTGAGCCAGAGTGCAGTACCCAAACAACTAAGCGCGACAAGTGAGCTGAAAATTTCGATACGACGTGGCGTGGCAGTTCCAGTACGGACTCGACTATACAGAGCGTGTCCAAGGACAGCGATAGGAAAGACACCTGCGACCACGACCGCGAACTGAACTGCAACCACACCTGCCATGTTGAGTGCTGGCATAAAGTCGCTCAGAAGTGTCCCAAGGGCGTATAATCCGAGTAGGCTCACCAAGAGAACCGCAAGGGAACGTTCGACGCTACTGGCCGATGGACGCGGGAAGCGGGAGACCGTCTTACCCATGCAAAATCAACTCGTCCAAAGCGACATAAAGTCTCCGTCAAGAAGTCGGAATACTCTATTGAATAGTGCGCAGTCTGTATTCAGCATGGCCTCAGTAAACTACCAGCGGCTGAGGATTTCAACAGAGCCGGAGCGGACCAAATCGAAGCACGAGTCCGCAGCCTCGCATCGAACGCGGAGTCGAACCTGCTCTACGCCTGCAGCGGCGACGCACTCACGGCCGAGACCATCGACGTGTTGAACGAGCGTTCGAGCGCGCAGGTCGACGTCACATGCGTCAGTCGCGACGGCGACTTCGACGCGTTCCGTGACGCTGTCCAGACGGTCCGGTTCCCGGAGCGACTCCAGCCACCGCGCGAGCAGTCCGGGCGAGCGCTCTCGGTCGACAACCATAGTTTACTCCTGAGCGTCCGCGGAAACGACAGAGTTCCCGGCGCACCGGCCGAGACTGCCATCTGGAGCGACGAGACCGCGTTTGCTGCGGTGCTGTCCGAACTCCTCCAGAGCTGGTTCGCCACGCACCTCGACGTGGAGGTTCCGAGAACCACACCGGACTGACGTTCGGGCGCGAGTCGTGACGGTCGAACGACTCGTGCCAGGCGTCTCACTGCAGTCATACGGTTCAGACCTGACCCGCGGCACTATCCTTATTGTAGAGACTGCCCGTTCAGTCACCAATGGAAGACCGTACGACCCCTGAGAAACCGAAGGAACGCGACACCGAGTGGTATCGGACGATCGTGGAGGAGGTGAATGACCTCGCAACGGTCGTCGATTCCGACGGCACCATCACCTATGTGAGTCCCGCAATCACGCGAGTGTTGGGGTACGAGCCCGAGGATTTGATTGGTCATCAGGGGTACGGGTTCGTGCATTCCGACAACCAGGACCGGAACGCTGAAGCGATGGAATCCGTGCTCGAGGACGGGTCGAACGCTGAGAGCGTCGAGGTCAGGTTCCGGGACGCCAAAGGGTCCTGGCGGTGGATCGAAGCCACGATACGAAATCGCCTTGACGACGGCGTCATCGACGGCGTTCTGTTGAGCAGTCGAGACATTACGACACGGAAGGCAACGAGGCGGAGACTCGAGAGCTCGCCGAGGGCGCGCGCTTCTGGCAGACGAAACTCGCACCGGTCGCCTCCGATGGTGAGATCACGCAACTCGTGGGTATCACTCGGAACGTGACTGAGTGCGTGGAGCGGGAGCGACAGCTACGACAGCAAAACGAACGCCCCGACGAGTTTGCGAGCGTCATCTCACACGACTTGCGCAACCCGCTGAACGTCGCCGAGGCACGGGCGACGATCCTCGCCGAACAAGCAGAGAGCGAACACCTGGAACCATTACTGGAATCGCTCGACCGAATCGAAGCGATCGTCGAAGACACGTTGACGCTGGCGCGCCAGGGCAACACGATCCACGACGTGTCGGTCCGCGTCGGACGCCACGGCGAACGAGAAATCTACGTCGAGGACGACGGTCCAGGAATTCCAACCGACGAGCGCGACGCCGTGTTCGAACCAGGGCATTCATCAGATAGTGGTGGCACCGGCTTCGGCCTGACCATTGTCAAACGAATCGTGGAAGCTCACGGGTGGGAACTGGCTGTCTCCGACGGCATCGACGGTGGAGCACGCTTTGAATTCGAAACCACAGAATAAGGAGAGTGAGGCTTGTGCTGGGTGATTGAGCATTTTACAACGTCCAAGCCGAACTGTTGTTTGGACTGGAAGTAAGGTCGAACTCGACGAGTGGCTGGTTACACGGTAGATTCTAAAGAATAGAAGGCACGCATCAAAAGCCATCCTCCGAAGTTGTGTCCTTCCCTGAGTCCCAGAGAATCGCCCAGTTCTAGCTCTAAACTTTGCTATAGTCTGCTGCGGCTCGACGCCTCAGCAGCCGTTTGAATTCTTTTGGCCGCAACTATCGTTAGAATCAGAAATAGTGGCCGAATTCTGGCGGTACTGAACAGGTTTCTCCTCTGGGAGAGCAACCCCACGGAGTTCAGTCGGTGACTCAGGTGACATCAAGAAGCCCTTCCAACAGATTCAACGAATTTCCCAACTAGTGCGCAGTGTCTTGAGATACCAGAGTATAGTGTACGATTGACAGGTTTGTACGTCGGGCCTTGGAGTGGTTGGTGGACCACCTCGACGAGACGTCCGTCAAAGACCTTCAGGATGCCGTCGACAACGTAGAGGTGAATATAGCCAAGGAAGTGGCCAGTTGTAGCTCTCACGTACAGCTCGGTGTCTCGCAATATGGGCTAGGCAAGTGGTACGACCTTCGGCGGCACGATCGACCTGACACCGACGAGTCGCTCGAACGTGCAGTATCTAATACTCACGAAGATGGGTGGACAAGAGACCGCTCAGGAATATGTGAGGATGTGTTCGAGCAGACTCGATCGTTGGGCTGGAGGGTGCGCGTACTTCTAGACGTCGGCGGTACCGGGCCTGTGGGTCTGGATCGCTCCCCTGTGGCAGCGATAGGACGTGTCGATTGACGGCGTCGCCGCCGATGCTATCGTCGGTATCGATGTCGTGAACGAGGACTCTGTCAAGTCGTTGTGTTCCGGTCAACGAATTCGGGTTCGGTGCTGAACCTGTTGCCATGTTCCTCTGTCGTTACAGTCATATCCATGTAACACACTACGTCGGACCGCGTTCGAGTCGCTCGGGTGCACGTCGGTACTACCATCGAGCTGGGGAGAACCACGGCGCGGACGGTGTTACACCGGAAAGTAGCAGAGTATAATGATCGTTCAACGTGGGTTTGATACTTGAACGTTCGTCTCTCCGGAATAGTTCGAGGGTCGTACCAGTATTCCGGAGATTCAGACCGTGTTGACCCCTCTCAGTATCGACTGCGCCTGAGTTCATCCACGGAGACCGAACTCGTAAGAAGAAAATCGGGATCGGCCGGAAGAATTGAGATGATTTCATCTGGCTCTCGTGGCGAAACAACGCTGAGCCTATGTGTGACAACTACTCGCAAGGGACTATCGTGATAAACGTCCGACGCTGCGGAACCCTTGGCAGACCGTTTCTTCCGCCTCACAACCGCCATTTGACGGTTTCCAGGCGGATGACTCACGGTCTCGGGAGCGTCAGGCGTAAATCTATTAGCCCGCATCTCATGTCCCCGAGCATGGGCGACCACGACACGGCTGGCGGGCTCAAGACCACCGCAGTATCGCTATCGCTCATCGACCACATCCTCGAACTCGAGGGGGCGTCGATGGCGGACCTGACGGCGGCCACAGGTCTCGCGAAGAGCACGGTGCACACCCACCTCACGACGCTGGCGGAGTACGGCTACGTCGTGAACGTCGACAACCGGTACCACCTCGGGGCGAAGTTCGCCCACCTCGGCGACTACGTGCGAACGCGGAAGGACTACTACCGCATCGCAACGGAGGTCGTCTCCTGGCTGAGCGAAGAGTCGTCGATGGAGGTGGACTTCGCGGTGGAAGAACACGGCCGGATCGTGTCGCTGTACGGCGACCTCGAGTTCGCGAACTCACCGCACTTCCTCATCGACGGGAGCCCGTTCCACGTGCACACCACCGCCTCCGGCAAGGCGATAATCGCCGAGTACACCGACGATCGGGTCCGTGCCATCCTCGACCGGTGGGGACTCCCGGCGGCGACGGACCAGTCAATCACTACCGAGGAAGAACTGTTCGGGGAACTCGAACAGGTGCGCGAGCAGGGGTACGCGGAGAATCGTGGGGAGGCCATCGACGGATTCTGGGCGCTGGGGATGGCGGTGAAGTCACCGCTGGGTGAAGTGTACGGGTCGCTCAACCTGAGCGGCCCGGCCTACGTGGTCGACGACGAGACGAAGACGACGCAGATCGAACTGCTGGAACGGGCGGTCGAACGGTTCGAGAACGGTATCGAGGAGATGTACGAAAATCGAGCGAGTTCGGACGACGACGACTGACCCCTGGCGACGTGACAAGTCTCGGGCGGGTACCGCGTCGGTGAGACCCCGACCTTCGTCTGTTCAGCCAAGACGGTCGCCGTACTCCGCCAGTGGGCCCGAGCCCGTCGAGCTGGTCGGCGTCGGGTGGAGGGGTTTCGTCGCCCCGGTCGAACCCATGCTGGTGCTGCCAGTGTCTATCCGGGACACACCCAGCGCACGGACCGGTCAACTGTCGTCGCGCGCGCGTCCGAACGGGAACAGTTTCTGTGTACGTCTTCCATGGGAAGTGTGGACAAGTTATTTATAGTGGTTTCACATGGGTTGGGATATGGGCGCAGGTCCACCGATACACGAGCTACACTTCGACGACGCACCATCTGTCGAGTCGGTCCCGGGACCGAACTCGCAGCGACTCATCGAGAAGCAACAGCGCATCGACAGCAGCGCGGTCGCGTACCCAGAAGACATCCCGATCGCTCTCGAGGACGGGAAAGGAGCGACCGTCCGAGATGCCGACGGGAACACGTTCATCGATATGTTCGCGGGCATCGGCGTGATGAACGTCGGGCACTCGAACCCCTACGTGCTGGAGGCCGTCCACGAACAGACCGACAAGTACGTCCACACGGTCGACTTCCCGACCGAGGCACGGCTCGAACTCATCGAGAAACTGGACGAAATCGCACCGGGGAGTCTACAGGGCAACAACAAGGTCGTCTTCGGGGGCCCGACCGGGAGTGACGCCATCGAGGCCGCCATCAAGCTCGCGAAGTACAACACCGGCGGCACCGGACTCGTCGCGTTCCGCGGCGCGTACCACGGAGCGACCAGTGGCGCGATGAGCATCACGGGGAACAAGGACTTCAAGGGCGACTACACGCCGCTCCTGCCGGACGTGACCCACGCCCCGTACCCCAACCCGGTCGAGATGGAGAAGTCACCGCCCGAGGCGGTCGAGCACTCCCTCGAGGAGGTCAAGGCTATCTTCGACGACCCCTACGGCGGGTTCGCGAACCCGGCCGGCATCTTCGTCGAGCCCATCCAGGGCGAGGGCGGTGTCGTCGCCCCGCCGAAGGGCTTCCTGCAGGGGCTTCGCGACATCGCCGACGACAACGACGTCCCCCTGGTCTTCGACGAGATTCAGAGCGGCCTCGGTCGCTCCGGCCAGTGGTGGGCCAGCGAGTGCTACGACGTTACCCCGGACGTGATGACCACGGCGAAGGCGCTCGGCGGGACCGGCTTCCCGCTCTCGGCGACGATCTACGACGAGGAACTCGACACCTGGGGCTCCGGTGACCACGCCGGGACCTACCGCGGCCACGTCGTCGGCATGCGCGCCGGCACCCGCGCCATCGAGTACATCCAGGAGCACGACCTGCTCGCTCACGCCCGCGACCTCGGCGGGTACATCCGCGACCGGTTGGAGGAAGCCGCCGAAGCGAACCCCCGCATCGTTGAGGTCCGTGGGAAGGGCCTGTTCATCGGCGCGGAGTTCGTCGACGAGGACGGTAGCCCCGACGACGAGGCGGCGGACGAACTGCAGGACTACTGCTTCGAGCACGGCGTCCTCGTCTGGAAGGCCGGGCGGCACGGCAACGTCCTGCGCCTGCTCCCGCCGCTCGTCCTCACGCACGAGCTCGCCGAGACAGCGCTGGACGTCATCGTCGAGGGCATCGACGAGGTCACCGACCAACACTGACAGCGACTCGACCAAAGCACCCACCCCATCCCATGCCCGCAGACCGAGTCATCACGGACGACGCACCGCGCAACGACAATCCGTATTCGCAGGGCGTCCGGGCTGGCGACACGCTGTACGTTTCCGGCTATGGCCCCGTCGACCCCGGCACTATGGAAGACGTCGAGGGCGATCTCGAGGTCCAGACCGACCGGGTCCTCGACAACATCGCGGCGGTCGTGGACGAGGCCGGCGGCGACGGCCTCGACGACGTCGTGAAGGTTACCGTCTACGTCGCCGACCTGGACGATTACGACCGGGTCAACGAGGCCTACGGGGCCCGGTTCGGCGAGACGCCGCCAGCCAGGGTTTGCGTCGAGGTCTCGCGCCTGCCGGGTGACGTGCGCGTCGAGATGGACGCCATCGCTCACCTCGGCTGACACCGGGAGAAACGGCCGGAACCGGTTCAGTCGTTCTGTTCCTCGACGCGCTCGTCGCGACGGCGGTTCGCCGCGTCGACCTTCTCGACGAACGCCGACATCTGTGCCTTCATCTCCGAGCGGAGGTCCGCTGCGGAGAAGTCCTCGGATTCCGCGAGGAGCCTGACGAACGCCTGGAGTTCCTCGTCGGTGAGCTGTTCGAACTCGCCGTCCTCCAGTTTCCCGATGACGGTATCGACGTCGATCTGGCCGACCGGCTCGACGTTGAAGTCCACCGTCACCATCCGGTAGTCGGAACCCGCCAGTTCCTGCTCGGCCTTGTTGACCCCTTCGGCGAGCATGTCCTTGAACGGGGTGTAGTAGCCCATCGTTCCGAGGTGGAGGAACGCGAGCATGTCCGTGATGCCCTGCGTGTAGGCTTCGCGGTCCGTGGCGTTCGGGTTGAACACTGTCTCTCGGTCGCGTTCCTCGAGACACTCGAACAGGATTGTGAAGTCGAGGATGGCGTTACGAAGGCGGCGCCGGATGCGATTGCGTTTCTGCTTCTTGGAGTGCTCGGTGTAGTCGGTCTTGCGCCCGAGGAGGTACTCGCGGTCGCTCGGGGTGAGGATACCCCGGCCTCGGTCAGCCGAGTAGGTGAGGGCCGGGTCGTCGTCCGCGCGGTCGCCGTGTTCGTTCATATACAGAACCTGTTTACGCGTTCGATTAAACCTTACGAGAACTGGCGCGTTCGGGCGGCGTTTCACGCAGGTGGCGCTGGAACCGCCGATCTGTCTACAGTTCCCGTGTACTTGCGCGACGCGCCGTCGTGAAGACGCGGTTTCGACTGCCCGTTCGAGCGGTCCTCCCGCTGTGCCCGGGTTCGGTTACCCGAGTGCCCGGCGGGACAGCGCCCCGGATACACAGAAACCGTAGCCGACGTTACCAACAATCGAAAGATTTATGCTGGATATAGTTCTTTACCGTGGTACGGCACCGCGTAGCACAGCCACCCTCCACTGCACACACACGATGGGCTCCACCACACCTAACGAACGCGACGGTCGTCGTAGCGCACAGCTAAGGACTCTCCCTCGGCCCGACCCGGCCGCCACCACCGATCGGAGTGGTTGGCGTGCCCGGAGGGGCGCAACGACCGGGGGTGTTCGGCCGTGAGTACCTCTGACGGAGCAGTGTCGGAGTTCCTCGACGAGATCGAACCGACAATCTTCGCGTTCGGCGCGGCGATAACCATCCTCTTCGTGGTCGCGTTCAGCCTCCGGCCGGACGCCTCGCTCGAGCTGGTCAACGGCATCCGGCTCTGGATCCTCTCCACGTTCAACTGGTTCTTCCTCATCGCGATGCTGTCGTTCGTCCTGTTCCTGGCGTTCGTCATCTTCGGCCCGTGGGGGAAGCTCACGCTGGGAGACGAGAAGCCTGAGTACAGTTACTTCTCGTACTTCGCGATGATGTACTCGGCCGGCCTGGCCGCGGGTATCGTGTTCTGGGGCCCGGCCGAAGCCATGTTCCACTACTCCTCGGTCCCGCCGCTGTTCGGCGCCGAGGCGCAGAGTGCCGCGGCGATGCCGATCGCCGTCCAGTACTCCATCTTCCACTGGAGCGTCATCCAGTGGTCCTGCTTCACCGTGATGGGGCTGGGCATCGGCTACTTCGTCTACAACTACGACGCGCCCCTGCGCGTGTCAGCGGTCCTGACGCCGATCATCGGCGCGGACAACGTCGACGGTATCCTCGGCAAGTCCGTGGACATAGCCGCGGTGTTCGCGACGCTCGGCGGCGTCGCCACCTCCCTGGGGTTCATCGGGAGCCAGTTCATCACCGGCCTCGACTTCCAGTGGGGCATCCAGCTCGGTGACATCGGGACCATCCTGGTCATCACCGGCATGGTCGTCATCTTCACCACCTCCCTCGTGCTCGGGGTCGACAAGGGCATCCGCCGCCTGTCGAACTTCAACATGGTGATGTTCCTGCTCCTGATGGTCGCGACCCTCGTCTTCGGTCCGACCCTGCGCATCCTCGAGCTTGGGACCCAAGCCGTCGGTGGCTACATCGGGAACTTCTTCGAGATGAGCCTGTACACGCAGGCCGCCGCCACGCAGACGCAGAAGTGGGTCAACATCTGGACGGTGTTCTACTGGCTGTGGCCCCTCGCGTGGTCGCCGTTCGCCGGCCTGTTCATCGCCCGCATCTCCCGCGGTCGGAGCGTCCGGGAGGTGGCGTTCGCCGGTATCGGAGCGACCTCGCTGGCGACCATCCCGTGGTTCGCCATCGTCGGCGGCGCCGGCGTCCTCATGCAGAACAGCGGCTCGGCGAGCATCCTCGGTCCCATCTCCGAGTACGGCGAGGCCGTCTCCGGCTACGTCCTGTTCGGGAACCTCCCCGTCGTGGGACCGCTGCTCCTGTTCGCGTTCCTCGTGCTCGTGACGACGTTCTTCGTCACCTCCGCGGACTCCTCGACGCTGGCCGTCGCGATGATGACCAGCGGCGGGAAAGAGGAGCCCTCGTCGATCAACCGCATCTTCTGGGCGCTGCTTCAGGGTGCGGTCGCGTCCATCCTGATGGTCGTCGGAGGTGTGCAGGCGCTGCAGTACGCGGCGATCGTCACCGGCGCGCCGTTCGCGTTCATCTGCGTGGTCACGATGCTCGGGCTCATCCGGAGCTTCCAGCGGGACTACGGGAGCGTCCTCCTGCAGGAACGGACGAACCTCTTCGGTCGGCCCGAGGAGAAGAAGCAACAAGCGGGCAATGCCGCCGTGACGGACGACGACTGACCTCGCGGCACCGTTTCGGTCTCCTTTCTCGCGCGGCACGCACCGGGAAGCTCCCACGAGAGCAGTCCCATAACAAGTTTTAATGTATGCCATCAACGATTGTTGTGTATGGATAGAGATTCCGCGGAGCCCGACCCAGCAGCGCTGCCCGGGCCCAACGCCGAGAAGTGGATCGACCTCCACGCCGAGAACGCCGCACCGAGCGAGTACTCCCACGAGTTCGTCTGGGACGTGACAGCCGAAGCCGACGGCCCGTTCGTCACGGACGTCGACGGGAACGTCCTGCTCGACTTCACCTGCCACATCGGGGCCGCGCCGCTCGGGTACAACAACGAGAAGGTCCTCTCGAAGTTGCGCGAGTTCGACCTGGTCGAGCCGATGAAGATCGCAGGCCAGGACATGTACTTCGGCACCGGCTCGGACCCGGAGACCGCCGAGTTCCCGGGGTCGAGTCACCTCATGGACCAGTTGACGGACGTCTCCTCGCAGTACGGAATGGACACCGTCTTCCTCTCGAACTCCGGCGCGGAGGCCGTCGAGAACGCGATGAAGATAACCCACGACCACCAGCCGCCCGCGAAGTACGGCTACGCCTTCGAGGGGAGCTTCCACGGACGCACCCTCGGGACGCTCTCGCTCACGAAGTCCAAGGAGGTGTACACGCGTCACTACCCCGAGGTCGCGGGCATCCAGACGGTCCCGTTCTGCGAGGACCGCGGCTGTTCGACCGGTAGTTGCGACTGCGGCTTCTTCGAGCGCGACGGCTCCCGGTTCCGGAACTCGCTCTCGCCCGAGGGCGGGCACGTCAACCCCGACGAGGTCGCCTTCGCCATCCTCGAACCCATCCAGGGCGTCGGCGGCTACCGCTTCCCCAGCGACGAGTTCATGGCCGAGGTCGGCGACGTCTGCGACGAGTACGACATCCCGCTCGTCGTCGACGAGATACAGGCCGGAGTCGGGCGGACCGGCGAGATGTGGGCCGCCGACCACTACCCGATCGAGCCGGACGTCATCGCGAGCGCGAAGGGACTCCGCGTCGGCGCCACCATCTCCCGGTCGGAGATCTTCCCGGACGAGAAGAACCGACTCGGATCCACCTTCGGCGGCGGCGACCTGCTCGCGTCGATGCAGGGCGCGCTCACGCTGGAGGCCATCGACGAGTACGACCTGCTCGACAACGCGACAGAGCGCGGCCGGCAGGCGAAAGAGCGCATCCGCGACGACGCGCCGGACCACGTGGTCGACGTCCGCGGGAAGGGACTCATGCTCGCGGTCGAGTTCGACACCGCCGAGCGCCGCGACGCCGTCGTCGAGGCCGCCCTTGAACGCGGCTTGCTGACGCTCGGCTGCGGGAAGAAGACCATCCGCCTGCTCCCGCCGCTCGACTCCACCGAACGCGAGATCGAGCTCGGCACGAGTCTGTTCTGCGAGGCGATGGACGCGGTCGCGACCCAGGCGGTTGCTTGAACGGCCCCGCGAGAAGAGAACCCGCTCCGTCCTCAGTCGTCCAGCGAGAGCCCGCCGATCGCCACCGCTTCCAGACTCGCCAGTTCGGCCAAGACGTCGCGGAGGTGGCTGGCACCGCTGCCCGCGAGCCCGACCGATACCGGGACGCGGTTCGGCGGGTCGGCTGCGGTGCGTCGCGCCCGTTCGACCACGTCGAGTTCGGCGCCTCCCGAGTCGACGGTCTCCGCGACCGCGCCGAGCGACCGCGGCCAGTCGTCGAGGTGGAGGCGGGCCTCGACGTATCGGTCGAGTTCCTGCAGGCCGGCCCGCGTCAGTTCTGCGTGTTCGGTGAGGTCGACGTTGCCCCCGGAGACGACGGCTGCGACGTGTTCCCCATCGACGTCGACCGCGCCGGAGAGGAGAGCCGCGACGGGGGCCGCGCCCGCGGTCTCGACGACAGTCTTCGCCCGCTCGGCGAGCAGCGTCGTCGCCACGGTCAGGTCGGCGTCGCTGACCGCGACCACGTCGTCCACGCGCTCGCGGACGACCGCGAACGTCTGCTCCAGCAGGCGTGCGTCCGCGATCCCCTCCGCGACCGTGTCTATCTCGGAGAGCATCCGTATCTCGTCGGCCGCCAGCGACGGCTTCGCGTGGGCCGCCCCCTCTGGCTGGACGCCCACGACACGAATGTCCTCGTCGTGGGCCTTCAGGACGGTCCCAATCCCGGATATCAGGCCGCCGCCGCCGATGGAGACGAGGACGGTGTCCACGTCAGGGGCCTCGTCCAGGATCTCGAGCCCGACGGTACCCTGGCCGGCGATGACGTCGGCGTCGTCGAACGGGTGAACGAACTCGAGGCCGTGTTCGTCGGCGAGCTCGAGCGCGTACTCGTAGGCGTCCTCGTAGATTGGTCCTTCGACGACGACCTCGGCGCCGTAGCCCCGCGTCGCCGCGATCTTCGCCGCCGGCGTTATCTCGGGGACGACGATGGTGGTGTCGATGCCGAGCAACTGGCCGGCGAGCGCGACGCCCTGAGCGTGGTTCCCGGCGCTTGCGGCGACGACGCCGCGCTCCCGGACGTCCTCCGGGAGCTGCGCCATCGCGTTGTAGGCGCCGCGGATCTTGAACGAGCCCGTGCGCTGCATGTTCTCCAGCTTCAGGTCGACGTGGGCCGCGCCGCACCGCTCGGCGATGGTCCGGGAGCTGTCCAGCGGCGTTCGATGGACCACGTCGCGGAGGCGGTCGTGGGCGCCCTCGACGTCCGCGAGCGTGGCGACCTCGGCGGCGGCAGGGACGGCGTCGGTGCCGGGCATCGGCTCGCCCGCGACGTCCTCCTCTCGCCCCTGCGTCATGGACCGTCCTCCGCGACGGCGAGGATGGTGTCCGTGAGTACCTCGACGCCCGTCGAGAGGCTCCGCTCGTCCACGTCGAACGTCGGCGTGTGGTGGGCGGTCGGGTGGTCGGTGCCGACGATGCTGTAACACGCGAGGCCGCCGTCCTCCTGGACGCGCTCCATGAGGAACGTCGCGTCCTCGCTCGCGCCGAAGTCCGCGGTCCGGACGACGCGGTCGACGCTCGAGACGCCCTCGGCGACCTCGCTCACGACGTCGACGAGCTCCGGGTCGCTATCTGCGCGCGGGCTCTCGCTCACCACGTCGACGTCGGCCTCGCAGCCGTGCATCTCGGCGGCGGTCTCGAAGCGCGTCCGGAGTTCGTCCTTCGCGTACTCCATCAGCTCGGTCGTCTCGCCGCGGGCCTCCGCGATGGCCTCGACGTCTTCCGCGATGACGTTGCTCGCGGTCCCGCCCTCGACCCGGCCGACGTTGACGCGAGTCATCCCGTCGGCGTGCCGCGGGATGCCGTAGACGTTCTCGATGGCGGTTCCGAGCGCCTGGATGGCGTTCGCTCCCTCCTGGGGCGACTGGGCGGCGTGGGCGGACTCGCCCTCGATCTCGACGTCGACGTGGCACATCGCGAGCGGCTTCTCGATACCGGCGACGACCTCCCCGGTCGGGTGGTCGAGACCGACGTGGACCGCGAACAGGTAGTCGATGCCGGCGGCGTACTCGCTCTTCGCCATCGGTGCGCCCCCGCCGGATATCTCCTCGGCGGGCTGGAAGAACACGACCAGGCGACCGGAGAAGTCGCTCTCCTTGATGGCCGCGAGGGTGGCGAGCCCCCACGTCATGTGGGTGTCGTGGCCGCAGGCGTGCATGGTCTCGCCCGTCTCGGACCGGAACGCCTCGTCGGCCGGCACGTGTCCCGGGTCGTCGGACTCCTCGATGTACAACCCGTCGATGTCGACGCGCAGGCCGACCGTCGGTCCCTCGCCCTGCTCCAGGACCGCGACGGCGCCGGTGGTCCCACCGCGAAGCCGTTCCAGGACGTCAGGGTCCGCCCCGCGGTCGAGGGCACGCTGGTACCACTCGTCCAGCGTCTCCTCGTCCGGGACGGCCATCCTGTCGTCGGGGTCGTACGCGTCGGCGCCGACGGCGAGCTCGTCGACGCCGATGTCGCGCAGCTCCGCGACGAGCCTCGCGGTCGTGTGGAACTCGCACCACCCCGGTTCGGGGAAGCGGTGGAAGTCGCGACGCAGCTCCGCTAGTCGGGTGCTGACAGACTGGGCCATGTGCAACACTACCAATCTCCACGCACTTAACGATAAACGATATCCGTGGACAACGGATACACAAAGGACTAAGGTGAACCCTTGCCTTGGGTGATTCATACGCGCGCCGGAGGACCGAGTATCGGTCTCGCGGCCGAGCGAGCGCCGCCGGCGCGGCCAGCCCACCCATGACAGAGACAGACATCGTCGTCCTCCGCGAGGGGACGGAAGGCCTATCGATGGAATCGTACGCCGAGACGCTCAGCGACCGCCTGCCCGACCGCACCGTCACCCTGGCGCGGACGCCGAAACAGGAGCGCGAACTCGTCCCGGACGCGCGGGTCGTCACCGGCATCACCATCGAGGAGGACCTACTCTCGCGGGCCGAACGCCTCGAACTGTTCGCGTGCACCTTCGCCGGGACCGACCACGTCCCCATGGACGCCCTCGAAGAACACGGGGTCGCGGTCACCAACGCCGGCGGCATCCACGCGCCCGGCATCGCCGAGCAGGCCATCGGGAACATGCTCGTCTTCGCACGTCGCCTGCACGAGGGCTGGCGGCGCAAACGGCGCTCCGAGTGGCGGCACTTCCAGTCCAGCGAGTTCACCGACAGCACGGTCACGGTCGTCGGACTGGGCTCCATCGGCCAGGCCGTCGTTCAGCGCCTCGATGGCTTCGAGGTCGACACCATCGGCATCCGGTACACGCCCTCGAAGGGCGGCCCGACCGACGAGGTGCTCGGGTTCGACGACGAGGACGTCCACGACGCCCTCGCCCGGAGCGACTACGTCGTCGTCGCCTGCCCCCTCAACGACCTGACCCGTGACCTCGTCGACGAGGACGCCCTCGCGACCATGCGGACCGACGCCGTGCTCGTCAACACCGCCCGGGGCGGCATCGTCGACACCGACGCGCTGGTGTCGGCGCTGCAGTCCAACAAGATCCGCGGGGCCGCGCTCGACGTGACCGAGCCCGAGCCGCTCCCGGCCGAGCACCCGCTGTGGGACCTGGAGAACTGCCTCATCACGCCCCACACCGGCGGCCACACCCCGAAGCACTGGGACCGCCTCGCCGACATCGTCGCTGAGAACCTCGCCCGCCTCGACGAGGGCGGACAGCTCCAGAACCAGGTCCTCGCCCCCGGACAGCACTGATCACAGATGGCGACGCAGGACCCGGCCGACGACCCGCGTGCGGACTACGAGTACAGCGCCGGCGACGTCGACCGACCCGACCTCGTCGCCGACCTCCAGGAACGAGTGGCGGGCGACGTGCGGTTCGACGAGTACACCCGGCAGCTCTACGCGACCGACGCCTCGGCCTACGAGGTGACGCCAATCGGCGTCGTCATGCCGCGCTCGACCGACGACGTCGCCAGCGTCGTCTCCTACTGCGCCGACCGCGAGATTCCCGTGTTACCACGCGGCGGCGGGACGAGTCTCGCGGGGCAGGCCGTCAACGAGGCTGTCGTCCTCGACCTCTCGCGGTACATGGACGAGGTCCAGGCGCTCGACCCCGACGCGGCGACCGCCACAGCGCAGGCGGGGACCATCCTCGCCGACCTGAACGCGGCGGCGGCAGAGCACGGACTGACGTTCGGCCCCGACCCGGCCGCCGGTGACCGGAGCGTCCTGGGGGGCGCCATCGGGAACAACTCGACGGGTGCGCACTCGCTCGTGTACGGCAAGACCGACCACTACGTCGAGGCGGCGGAGGTAGTCCTCGCCGACGGGACGGTCCACCGGTTCGGACAGATTTCGGTCGCGGACCTACGCGAGAAAGCCGACCCCGAGAGCGAGGCGTGGGGCAGTGACGGCCCCCCGAGTCCGCTGCTCCCGCGGATCTACGCCGAGGTCGTCCGCGTCCTCGACGAGGAGGCCGACGCGGTCGACGACCGCTACCCGGACCTGAAGCGCAACGTCTCCGGCTACAACCTCGACGTGTTGGTCGACGAGGCCCGAGGCGAGCGGCCGACCGCCGACGGGACCGGTATCGACCCCGAGAGCGAACCGGGAACCGTCAATCTCGCGCGGCTGCTCGCGGGGAGCGAAGGGACCCTCGCCGTCGTCACCGAGGCCACCGTCTCGCTCGAGGCGGTCCCGGAGACGAAGGCGGTCGCGCTGCTCACCTACGAGGACGTCTTCGACGCCGCCGCGGACGTCGCACCCATCCTCGAACACGACCCGGCCGCGGTCGAACTCATCGACGACGTGCTCATCGACCTGGCGCTGGACACCGCGGAGTTCCACGACGTCGCGGCCTCGCTCCCCGACGGGACCAGGGGCGCACTGCTCGTGGAGTTCTACGCCGACTCCGACGAGCACGGCCGCCAGCAGGTCGCGGACCTGCTCGGCGCCCGCGTCCCCTCGGTCACCCCCGAGGTGGACCCCGGCGAGGGCGTCGAGACCGCCCCGGACGCTCGTGCTTTCAGCGCGCTGGAGGCCCACGACGCCGAGGCGCGCGCCGGGCTCTGGAAGATGCGTAAGGCCGCCGCGCCCATCCTCCTCTCGCGGACCACCGACGAGAAGCACATCTCGTTCATCGAGGACTGCAGCGTCCCCGCTGAACGGCTCCCGGAGTACGTCGAGTACTTCCGCGAGGTCATCGACGACCACGACGCCAACACCAGTTTCTACGCGCACGCCGGCCCTGGGGTCCTCCACGTCCGCCCCCTCGTGAACACGAAGACGGCCGAGGGACTGGACTCGTTCGAGACCATCGCCGACGAGATAACCGACTTCGTCACGGAAGTCGGCGGCTCGGTCTCCGGCGAACACGGCGACGGTCGGGCGCGCTCGCAGTGGAACCGGAAGCTGTACGGCGACCGACTCTGGGCGGCCTTCCAGGACCTCAAGACCGCGTTCGACCCGGACTGGTTGCTCAACCCGGGGCAGGTCGTCGGGCGAGACGACGCCGACGCACCGGCCCGCGCCCGCACCGTCCAGATGACCGAGAACCTCCGGTTCGACCCCGACTACGAGTTCGAGCCGTCGTTCGACCCGCAACTCGACTGGCCCGAGGAGAACGGCTTCCAGGGGATGGCCGAACTCTGTCACGGCTGTGCCGGTTGTCGCGGGAAACAGGACACCCGCGGTGGCGTGATGTGTCCGACCTATCGCGCCGCGGAGGAGGAGAGCCTCTCGACCCGAGGGCGGGCGAACATGCTCCGGCAGGCGATGAGCGGCGACCTCGGCGACGACGCCGACGACGTCGAGTTCATGCGCGAGGTGATGGACCTCTGCGTCGGCTGCAAGGGCTGCAAGCACGACTGCCCGAGCGAGGTCGACATGGCGAAGCTCAAGGCCGAGGTCGAACACGCCCACCACCAGCAAGAGGGTGCGAGCCTCCGCGACCGGCTCTTCGCGGAGGTCGACCGCCTCAACGCGGTCGGCTCCGCGCTGGCCCCGTTCTCGAACTGGGCGGCGCAGGTGCCGGGGGCCGACCTCGTCACCGAGACGGTCCTCGGCATCGCCGGCGAGCGCGACCTGCCCGACTTCCACCGGGAGTCGCTGGAGGACTGGTTCGAGTCCCGCGGTGGCTGTCGCGTCTCGGCGTCCGAAGCCGAGGGGAAGGTGCTGCTGTTCCCCGACACGTACACGAACTACAACCACCCGGACGCTGGCAAGGCCGCGGTCAGGGTCCTCGAAGCCGCCCAGATCCACGTCGCCATCCCCGACGACGTCACCTCGACCGGCCGCCCCGCTCACTCGAAGGGATTCCTCGACCGCTCTCGCGAGCGCGCCGCGACGAACGTCGACACGCTGGCGCCGCGCGTCGACGCCGGCTGGGACGTCGTCCTGGTCGAACCCTCCGACGCGGTGATGCTCCAGTCCGATTACCTCGACCTGCTCGGTGACGGCGACCACGGCGTCACCGCCCGGGCAGCCGAGGCCGTCGCGGCGAACACCTACGGCGTCATGGAGTACCTCGACAGCGAGCGACTCGTCGCCGACCTCCCGACCGACGCGACCGACGCGACCGACGCGACCGACGCGACCGACGCGACCGATGCGACCGATGCGACCGATGCGACCGACGAGCACCTCACGTACCACGGCCACTGCCACCAGAAGGCGACGCGGAAGGACCATCACGCGGTCGGCGTGCTGCGCCGGGCGGGCTACCGGGTCGACCCGCTGGACTCCGGCTGCTGCGGGATGGCCGGGAGCTTCGGCTACGAGGCAGAGCACTACTCGATGAGCAAGGCCATCGGTGACATCCTCTTCGAACAGGTCGACGAGAGCGAGGGCGACACCGTGGTCGCCCCCGGTGCCTCCTGTCGGACCCAGCTCGGCGACCGCGACGGGGACGCCCCGGAGCCGCCCCATCCAGTCGAGAAGCTCGACGCTGCTCTCGAGCACTGAGCGGTCCGTCGAAACAGAAACTCCCCGCGGTCGAACCCCGGCCTCAGGGCCAGAGCCCGCGGGTCTCCTTCGCGTTGCCGATTCGCGACAGTGCGACCGTCAGCGCGGCGTCGCGCCACGTCAGGTCCTGTTCGTCGACCTGCGTCCGCACCGCCTCCCACGCCTCCAGCATCTCCTGCTCGAGCTCCTCGTGGACGCGCTCCAGCGACCACTTGCGCCGATTGATGTCCTGCAGCCACTCGAAGTACGAGACGGTGACGCCGCCCGCGTTCGCGAGCACGTCCGGGATGACCGGGACGCCCTTCTCACCGAGGACGGTGTCGGCCGCGAAGGTGGTCGGGCCGTTCGCGCCCTCGACGATCATGTCCGCCTGGATGGCGTCGACGTTGTCGGTCGTGATGACCTCGCCGACGGCGGCCGGGATGAGCACGTCGACGTCGAGTTCGAGGAGGTCCGCGTTCGAGAGCGTTTCCGGCGCGTCGTAGCCCGAGACCATCCCGGGCCGTTCGTCGTGGCCCTCGACGTCCTGGGTGTCGAGGCCATCGGGGTCGTAGATGGCGCCGTCGACGTCGGAGACGGCGACGACGTCCGCACCCCAGTCGTCGAGCAGGCGCGCCGCGTTGGCCCCGACCGATCCGAAGCCCTGTACGGCGACCGTGGTGTCCTCGATGTCCCAGTCGTAGTAGTCGATCGCCTCGCGCGTGACGATCGCGACGGAGCGCCCGGGTGCCTCCTCGCGACCGTACGACCCGCCGATGACCGGCGGTTTCCCCGTGACCACACCGGGCGTCGTCTCGCCCTCCTGCATCGAGTAGGCGTCCATGAACCACGCCATCTCCTGCGGGCCGGTACCCATGTCCGGCGCCGGGACGTCCTGGGTCGGTCCCACGACGTCGCGCAGCTCCTCGGCGAAGCGACGGGTGAGGCGCTCGCGCTCGTCCTCCGAGAGGTCCTTCGGGTCGACCGCGATGCCACCCTTGCCGCCACCGAAGGGCAGGTCCATGACGGCGCACTTCCAGGTCATCCACATCGAGAGCCCGATGCACTCGTCCGCGTTCACCTCCGGATGGTAGCGCAGGCCGCCCTTGTACGGGCCGCGGACGTCGTCGTGCTGGGCCCGGTACCCCGTGAAGACCTCCAGCGACCCGTCGTCGCGGCGAAGCGGGACGGACACCTGCTGGAGCTTGGTCGGGTGCCGCAATCGCGTGATGACGCCGGCGTCGACGTCGACGTTGGCGGCGGCCCGCTCAAGCTGTCGGCGGGCGGTCGCCAGCGCGGTCTCCGGTTCGGTCCCCTCGCCGTCGGGAACCGCTTCACCGTTCGATTCGTCCGGTCCGTCCATGTCGTCGTGTGTCGTCTTCGACATCGTCAGGCTTTGAAGAGGCGGCGAGGGAAGTCCGCCAGCGTTTCGGCGCCGTCCGAGGTGACGACGAAGGTCTCGCTCAGTTCGACGCCGAAGTCGTCGAACCAGAGTCCCGGAATCATGTGGAAGGTCATGTTCTCCTCCAGGACCGTCTCGTCGCCCGGCCGCAGGCTCGCGGTGTGCTCACCCCAGTCCGGCGGGTAGCCCAGGCCCATGGAGTAGCCGATGCGGTCCTCCTTCTCGAGGTCGTACTTCGCGATGGTGTCGCGCCACGCCTTCTCGACCGACTCGGCGGTCACGCCCGGCTCGGCCGCGTCCAGCGCCGCCTCGATCCCCTCGACGACGATCTCGGCGCGGTCCTGCATCTCCTGGGGCGGCTCGCCCACGTACGTGGTCCGGGCGAGCGGCGAGTGGTAGCGGTGTCGACAACCCGACAGCTCGATGATGACCGGGTCGCCGTCCCGGAACTCCTCGTCCGTCCAGGTGAGATGGGGGGTCCCGGTGTGGTCGCCCGAGGGCATCAGCGGGACGATGGAGGGGTAGTCTCCCCCGTAGTCAGCCGTCCCATTGATGAGTTGCGAGTAGATGGCCTCGGCGGCCTCGTACTCGGGGACGCCCTCCTCGATGGCGTCGAGCCCGGCCTGCATCGCGTTCTCGGAGATGCGAGCCGCCTCGCGCATGTACTCGAGTTCCGCGTCGGACTTCTTGATGCGGACCCAGTTGACGAGGAGCGTCGTGTCTTCGAACGACGCCTCGGGGAGGTTCTGCTGGAGGCGCGTGTAGGACTTCGCCGTGAAGTAGTAGGCGTCCATCTCCAGCCCGATGTCCCCGTCGGAGACGCCGAGGTCGTCGAGCACGGTCGCCACGAAGTCCATCGGGTGGAGGTCGTGGGGCGACTGCACGTGGTCGTCGCTGTAGGGACGGATGCTCTCCTCGGAGAGCGAGGTCGTCGCGCGGCAGCCGTTCGCGTCCATGTCGCGACCGACCCACACCGGCTCGTCGCGGTCCTGTGTGACGACGACGCCCTGGTGGACGTAGAACGACCACCCGTCGTAGCCGGTGAGGTAGTTCATGTTCGCGGGATCGCTGACGAACAGCGCGTCGAGTCCGCGCTCCGCCATCCGTTCTTTCGTTCGCTCGAGTCGCCTGTCGTACTCGCTGCTATCGAAGACGGCGCTGGGCATGTGGTTCTCTCACGTAACCTATCGAAAACCGGCTGTAAAAACCTTATTGTGTATCCCAGATACGAAAACTGTGTATCCATCTCCCCGTGGCCCCGGAATTCGTGCGTCCTTCGCCGGGCTCGTCAGCGACTACGCCTCGACGGTGACCTGTTTCTCGTCCGCGACAACCCGCGACCGTTCCACCATCGGCGAGTCGCTCGGGATGTCGGCGTCCGCACGTTCTTTCAAACCCCTCGATTTTCCCGGCTACGCGTGCTCTGAGCTGGTCCCGATTCGAGTCGTGGCAGTACACGAGACGGTAGCAAGAATTAAGCGGCTCCGAGGCAACCTTCCGCTGGGTAGAAACGAGACGAACGGGTCGCCCGAACCCCAACCAACAGGAGCCGATAGCTGGTGGCTCGGGTGCCCGAGGGACGCTCCCTGGCGTGCCATCCACAGCGTTGCACGCGTCGACTGCGCAGTCGCGTCCCACCCGACGTAGCGTCGAAACGCGACCCGTCGCGAACCGACAAGTCCACCGAGACAGACACACCACACCGTAATGCAGACAGTCAATCCAACTACAGGCGAACCCATCGAGACGTACAGCGAACACGACGACGAGACGGTCGAGAACCACGTCCAGCGTGCAGCTGACCGCTTCGAATCGTGGCGGGACCGCCCGATCACCGAGCGGCAAGCGCTCGTTGCGTCCATCGCCGACGTCCTCCGAGAGAACGAGGAGGAGTACGCCACGCTGATGACCCGAGAGATGGGCAAACCCATCGAGCAGGCTCGCGCCGAGATCGAGAAATGCGCGTGGGTCTGTGAGTTCTACGCCGAACGCGCAGCCGAGTTCCTCCAGGACGAACGCGTCGGCGTCCACCCCCAAGCGCGCACGAAGGTGTCCTACGACCCCCTCGGGCCCCTGATGGCGGTGATGCCGTGGAACTATCCGTTCTGGCAGGTCCTCCGCGTCGCGGCACCCACGCTGGCCGCCGGGAACACGATGATCCTGAGTCATGCACCGAACGTCACCGGGTGTGCAAAGGCCGTCGAACAGGTGCTCGCTGACGCCGGCTTCCCCGACGGCGTCTTCACGACGCTCCTCATCGACACCGAGACGATACACGACGTCGTCGCTGACGACAGAGTCGCGGCCGCGACGCTCACCGGGAGCGTCGGTGCGGGGCGTGCCGTCGCGGAGACCGCCGGCAGACACCTCAAACCGACCGTCCTCGAACTCGGCGGGAGCGACCCGTTCGTCGTCCTCGACGACGCCCAGCTCGACCGAGCGTGCGAGGTGGCCGCCCAGGCCCGCGTGAACAACAACGGACAGGCCTGCGTCGCCTCGAAACGCTTCATCGTCGTCGACGACGTCTACGAGGAGTTCCGCGACGGCTTCGTCCGCGAGATGGAATCACTAACCGTCGGCGATCCGACCGACGAGGCGACGGACGTCGGCCCGATCTCGCGAGCGGACTTACTCGACACCCTCGAGACGCAGGTCCGGGAGACCATCGACGCCGGTGCCACGGTGCTGACCGGCGGCGAGACGCTCGACCGGCCGGGGTACTTCTTCGAGCCGACGGTCCTGGAGGACGTGCCGGACGGGAGTCCCGCCGCCTGCGACGAACTGTTCGGTCCCGTCGCTTCGCTCTTCCGCGTCGAGGACGAAGCCGAGGCCATCGAACTCGCGAACGACTCCGATTACGGCCTGGGTGCCAGCGTCTGGACGCAGGATCTCGACCGCGGCGAACGCATCGCGGAGGCGTTCGAAGCGGGCTGTACGTTCGTCAACGAGATCGTGCAGTCGCACCCGAGACTCCCGTTCGGCGGCATCAAGAACTCCGGGTACGGGCGCGAACTCGCCGCGAACGGAATCCGCGAGTTCACGAACGAGAAGACCGTGTGGGTGTCGCCTTCGGACGGACTCGACGAGTAGCAACACACAGTCGCGATATATCGCTGCTTCCCGCCTTTTCGGAAACGAGCGGGGACCCGATGGAAGCGGGGTAGTCATCGACGAGTTTCGAGGCCATCCACCCGCCGTTCAGGCCGGGGATACAGCGGAAGCCACCATTTCTGCAGTAGCTAGTGGACATCTCGACGACGTCGTCGTCGAAGCGCTGGGAGATGATCTCGACAACGTCGGGATAAAGAAGCCAACAGAGCGGGTGTTCGCTGGCAGCGCACACGAGGACTGAATCGCGCAACCCGAGCTAGCTGCGTGGGACGACGTTCAGAGACGGACGAAGTACAACTGGAGCAAGAGACTCGACACCGACTAGTCGATTGAGGAGGTCGTTTCGAATGATAAACAAAGAGGTAGGAAATAGGAATAGTAAGAATGATGAATAGAAGGCCCTGCGGAAACGTTCGGGAATCGCCCGTTCAGGTCGGCATTCTCGGCCGGGCGTGGATGCCGGCGCTCGCCCAGGAGTCTCTCGAACACACGAACGGCTTCGAGTATTCGATCCCGAGTTCCAAGCGGTAGCCGAAAGACGTAAACGCGAGTGACGAAACCGCAGCGTTCAGCCCCCGGAACCGATGGAAGAACCAAGCGGAGTTCCATGATGGTATCAAAAAGGAGGGTAGGGCCGCGCGACACGCTGCTCTCCGTCAAACTCCCAGAGCAACGCGGACAGGACGTGATTATTGGGCGCGAACACCGAAGACAGTGCCCGCCTTCTCTCCTGGTTCGAAGAGTACACGACGCCAAACACGCGAAGAATGGAGAACATATGACTATACTATGTTATTGACATGATTTGGTTGTGGTGATGGGTCGAGCACCGCATTTTCAGACGTCGACCGTCACGGAGTTGGCGACCCGTGCTGGCCTCGCGCTCGTACCGTTGCCGGCGGATTCGTTCGAGGGGGCTCTTGTCCGTCCCGTTCGTCGCGGATTCGAGCGATACCAGTGAGGTCGTCGGAGACGAGTGGCGACCCCGGAGACGATAGCAGTAGTTCCCCGGCGAGAGACATCCCCATACCGTTGCGTATCCCGCGATCAACCCTCCTGCGAGCGCATGTGACGCTCGCTCGGACACTAGGGACACAGGTTCGAACCGAGACGCTGAGCGGCCGGGGTACTATGGTTTCGCGCGTAAAATAGTGGCGGGCAAATGCTGGACATCTGGAATCGAGTGGCCACTCACTACCTCCTGAGCCATACCGCGAGGCACATGCATCCAGCCACAGCCCTGAGTGCCCTCGACCCGGGATGGCTCGCGTTCCTCTCCCCGGAGGTCGCGAGCCGCATGCAGTTCGGATGGACGATATCCGTCCACATCATCTTCGCGTCCCTCTCCATCGGCCTCGCACCGTTCATCGTCTACTTCACCTGGAAAGACGTCCGCACGAACGAACAGCGGTACGAACGATTGCGGTCGTTCTGGGTGAACGTGTTCGCCGCCGGATTCGTGATGGGAACGGTCACCGGCATCCCGATGAGTTTCCAGTTCGGGACGAACTTCCCGCAGTTCGCCGAGGTCGCCGGTGAACTGATCGGCGGGCCGCTCGCGTTCGAGGCGAAGATGGCGTTCTTCCTGGAGGCCGTCTTCCTCGGCGTGTTGCTGTACGGCCGCGAGCGCGTCACGGACCGAACGTACGTCCTCTCCTCGGTGCTCGTCGGCGTCGGTGCCTGGCTGTCGGGGTTCTGGATCCTCGTCGTCAACGCGTGGATGCAGACACCTCGGGGCTACGAGATGGTCACCCGTAACGGGATGGAGGTCGCCAAGCTCACCGACCCCGTCGCCGCGTTCCTCACCCCGCGGCTGCCGTGGATGTACGTCCACATGATGAACGCGTCGGTGATCTCGGTCGCGCTGCTCGTCGCGGGCGTCTCGGCGTACATCGTCTGGAAGAAGCCGGACGCGGACGCCTGGAACTCCGCGCTGAAACTCGCCGTGGTACTGTTGCTCGTCTCGGCGCCGTTCCAGGCGATCCACGGCGACGCCTACGCTCGCCACGTCGAGGACACGCAGCCCCAGAAGTTCGCCGCGATGGAAGCGCACTACGAGACCGGGGCGGCGGACCTCCACCTGTTGGCGTTCCCGACGTCCCTCGACGCGCTCAACGACCCGCGGGCCGAGAACCTGTTCACGGTGAGTCTCCCAGGGATCGGGTCGTTCCTCGCGAGCGGCGGGGACCTCGACGCCGAGGTCGTCGGCCTGAACGAGTACGAGGAGAACCCGCCCGTGGCGTTCGTGTTCTGGTCGTTCCGCTTCATGGTCGGCCTCGGATTCCTGTTCATCGGGCTCGCGCTCTGGGGCGGGTACCTCACGTACCGCGGGCGGTTGACCGACAGTACGCGCTACCTGAAGGCGATGATCGCGGCGTCGCCGTTCGGCTATGCGGCGTTACTCACCGGCTGGTACGTCACCGAGATCGGCCGCCAGCCGTGGGTCATCCAGGACGAACTCCGGACGAGCGAGGCGGTCTCCTCGACGCTCACCGGAACGGAGGCGACCCTGACGCTGGTCGCGTTCGTCGTGCTCTACGTCGGGTTGCTATTGACGGCGCTGTACATCCTGAAGTGGCTGGTCCGGGACGAACTCCGGTCACTCGGCGTCAAAGAGTCGAGTGAGGGCCGCTGGCGTGGGCCGCTCCCGTGGGTGACCAGCGATGACTGACCCGCTGATCCCCGTCGACGCGTACCTCGTCGACGCGCTCCCGGAGATCTGGTTCGGCGCCGTGCTGTTCGCGCTGGGGATGTACGTCGTCCTCGACGGGTTCGACTTCGGCATCGGGATGCTGTACGCGACCCGGACGGACGAACACGAGCGGGAGACGTTCCTCGCGGGGTTCGGGCCGGTCTGGGACGCGAACGAGGTGTGGATCGTCGCGTTCGGCACGATGCTGCTGGCGGCGTTCCCGCGCGTGTACTCGCGGCTCCTGGCCGACAACTACTTGCTCGCACTCGGGTTCGTCGTCGCGCTCGTGTTCCGCGGCCTCGGCCCGGAACTCCGCGAGCAGCGCGAGGACGAGCGCTGGAAGCGCTACACGGACTACGCCTTCGTCGGCGGGAGCGTGCTCGCGCCGCTCCTGTTGGGGATGCTCGCCGGCCGGTGGCTGTTCGGCCCGGCGACGCTCCCAGTGGTGTTGACGGGCGTCGGCCTGGTCGCCGTCTCGATAGTCACGGGGGCGGCGTTCCTCGCGGCGAAGACCGACCCCGGGCTGGCGTCGGAACTGAGTGCCTACGGCGTCGGCGCGACGGTCGCGTACCTCGGCGGCGTGGTCGTCCTGCTGGCGACCGTGGTCCTGACCGACGCCGGTGGCGCCGCCGACGCGGTGCTCTCGCTGCCCGTCGCTGCAGTCGTCGCGCTCTCCGTCGTCGCCGGACTGGGCGGGAGCGTGCTGGCCAGACGCGGCCAGTATCGGGCCTGGCTCGCGAGCGCGCTGGCGCTCCCCACGCTGCTGACGATACTGGTCGCACTGTTGCTGTACCCGACGATCTATCCGCCGACCGGCCTGCTGGTGAGCGAAGCCGTCGTCTCGCCGCTGGCGTTGAACCTCGTGACCGTCCTCGGGTTCCCGGTCCTGCTGCTGGTGCTGTGGTACTTCAAGTTCCTCTACGGCGTGTTCAGCGGCCCCATCGAGAGCGAGGGATACGGGGAGTGACCAGCCAGTACCTTGAGTACTTTCCCACTGGTGGACGGAACGCTCGACTGAGCAGATGAACTGGATGCCGTAGAGGATCCACCGAATCACAAGTTTTAGCATGCTGATGCGTCAGTTCGAGTGCTAGTGAAGGTGGGAGTGGTTGCGGACATTCACGGCAATCGTCCAGCGCTCGAGGCCGTCACCGAGTCGCTCGCGGCCCACGACGTCGACAGCCTCGTCTGCCTCGGGGATATCGTGGGCGTGCTCGGCGACGCCCAGTACTGTGCGGCGACGATCCGAGACGAAGCCGCGCACGTGGTCCACGGGAATCACGACGCCCGCGTGTTTCCAGACCGTGGCTGGCTCCCGACGCGCGACACCGAAGTCGTCGAATACGAGCACATCACCGAGGACCTGACGGCGACCACGTTCGACTGGCTCACCGGGCTCCCGGAGACGACGACCGCATACGACACCGTCTTCATCGCGCACGCAACGCCAGGCCCAGACGACCCCATCGGGTGGACGCGTGGCAACGCCGGCATCTGGCCGACGGACTTCGAACGAGTCGGGCGCGAGCATCTGGATACCTCCCAGATCCTCCTTTTGGGACATACGCACCACCAGCACGCAGCCGAAGTTCCGACTGCGAGTGGGGAGCCGGGGCTCGTCCTCAACCCTGGCGCCGTGGGCTACCCCCTGCAGCACGAGGACGACGAAACGGGGCGCGCCGACTTCGCGATAGTGGATACGGAAACCCGCGAGTTCGGGCTCGGAAGCGTCTCCTACGACTCCACGGCAGTCCTGGAGTTCCTGGAAGCTGCCGGTCTGGAATGACATCCGCGAACCGACGACTACGTTCGCACGAGGGTCGCTTCGGAGGTAGCGGACGGTTCGAGGGTCCGTGGAACGCCACTCGGTTCGTCCGGGTCGTCGTCGACTGTGAGTCGGTCGTTCAGTCGCGCCCGAACCCGTCTGGAACGGGTTGCTCTACGGGTTCGCTGCCGGTGGTGTCTGTGAGGACGGCGACGAGTTCCGCTTCCGTCACTGGTCGTGTCGTCGTCGCGAGTCCCGCGTCGCGGGCGACGCGGACTGCGCTCGGTGGGTGGAGGTTCGCGGCCGCCAGGAGCGCGTCGTCGTAGAACACCTCCCGTGGGGTGCCGCTCCCGGCGACGTTGCCATCGGCCATCACGCAGACGCGGTCGGCGACCTCGGCGGCGAACTCGAGGTCGTGCGTCGACAGGACGACGCTGATACCGTCCGCGTGAACCCGCTGGATGCGGTCGGCGACCAGCTGGGAGCGCTCGGGGTCGAGTCCGGCGAGTGGTTCGTCGAGGACGACGACGCTGGGTTCGAGGACGAGTACGCCGGCGAGGCCGACGAGGCGTTTCTCGCCGCCGCTCAGGTAGTGCGGGATGCGGTCCTCGAGGTGCGTCGCGTCGACGGTCGCGAGCGCCTCGCGAGCGCGCTCCCTGGCTTCGTCGACGGGGACGCCGTGGTTCTGGAGGCCGAACGTCACGTCGTCGAGGACCGTGGGCGCGACGAGTTGCGTGTCGGCGTCCTGGAAGACGAACCCGACCGCTTCGCGCGCGACCTCCCTGTTGTCTTCGGTGATCGGGGTACCGTCGACGACGAGGTCGCCGTCGTCGGGGACGAGCGTGGCGTTCAGGTGTTCCAGCAGCGTCGACTTCCCCGCGCCGTTCCCGCCGACGAGCGCGACGACCTCGTCGGGGTACACCGAGAAGTCGACGTCGTGCATCCCGACCGTCCCGTCGGGGTAGGTGTGCGCCTCGCACTGGAGGTCGACCAGCGGAGCGTCGGCTCGGGTCACAGTCCCGCCCCGTAGACCGCGAGCGCGGCGTAGCCGACGACCGCGGCGTACGACCCGGCTACGACGAGCAGTTCGTGGCGTGGTGGTCGCGAGACGTCGCCGTACAGCGTGATGTCGCCGTCGTAGCCGCGGGCTTCCATGGACTTGACGAGGCGTTCGGACTGCTCGATTGCGGACAGCATCGTCATGCCGAGAATTCTGGCGTACAGGCGCTTGTTCGACCAGAACTCCGAGAAGTTCGCGCCGCGGGCGAGCGCGGCTTTCACGAGGTCCTCGAGCGTCTCGAGCATGACGAACGTGAACCGGTAGGTCAGGAGCGCGATCTGGTCGATGGGGCGGGGGAGCAGTCGGCCGAGCAGGTACGCGACGTCGGTGTACTTCGTGGTCATCGACGCCGTCAGGGCGAACGTGACGACCGTGAGCGACCGACAGCTGAGTTCGCCGAAGAGGGTGAGGCCCGCCCAGGTGACCGAGAGGTCGCCGAGCGGCGTTCCGAGCGCGCCACCGATCGGGGTTCCCGGTTCGAGGAACGCCAGCGGGACGGCGACGGAGACGAGGAACAGCGCTGGAAGCGTGTACCAGCCGGCGAGCCGACGGTACGGGAGTCCGGCGAGGCCGTAGACGACGAGGACGGTCCCGTAGAGGCCGGCGAGGAGCACGAGGCGGTCGAACACCGTGACGGCGAGGACGAGTGCACCGACGACGCCGACCTTCGTCCAGGGGTTGACGCGGTGGAGCGGGCCGTCTCGTCGCTCGGCGAACGCGGTGATGAGTCGCGGGTCGGGGACGTGGTTCGAGAGCGTCGTCACGGTTAGCGAGCGGGACGTTCTCCGTCCTCGAAGCCGCCGTAGCGGTCGACGTAGACGTACAGTCCGACACCGAGCGCGACCATGACGAGGACGAGCGCGCCGAACTCGAGCAGCATGCCGCCTTTGCGGATTGGGCCGGCGACGACGATACCGCGGCCGAAGTCGATGATTGCGCCGCCGCCGTCCTGGACGCCGCGTTGGAGTGCTTTCGCGGAGCGCTTCGCCCACGGGAGGGCGCCGCCGGTCGCGGTGAAGCCCCAGTAGCCGGCCGCGAGGAAGGCCGCGACGAGCGCGGCGAGACCACCGTACTGCTTCCAGCGCTGCATCAGGCGGTCACCCCGGTCGGCTCCTCGTGGGTGTCGCGGTCGGCGAGCCCGAGGAGGTCGGGGCGGACGGACGCGAGGAACCGGACGATGAAGCCGGTGAGGAGGCCCTCGATGACTGCGACGCCGAGGTTGAGTCCGACGAGGCCGCCGACGGCGATGGTGAGGTCGCCGCGTGGCAGCGCGCTGCCGTTGACGCCGCTGACGACGATGACCGCGCCCATCAGGACCGCGCCGGCGGAGAGTCCGATGGTGGCGGCGCTGGCGCCGGCGGGGAAGACGTCCCAGTCCATCCGCAGCAGCGTCCTGAAGGCGTAGTAGGCGACGATGGCTTCGCTCGCGTTGACGAGCGTGTTCGCGCCGAGGAGGCCGACGGCGCCGTGGCCGAGGGCTGCCGAGAAGATGTTCACGACGAGCGCGATGAGCGCGCCGAGCAGCGGGCCAGCGATGATGCCGACGAGCCCGGTGAGGTTCATGTGGATGCCGCCCCAGACGGGGATGTTCAGCTGGAAGATCGCGAAGCTCGCTGCGGCGGCGATGCCGGCGAGCGCGATCTGGTGTGTCTCGATACCGCCCTTCCGGATGCGGTACACCGCTGCACCGACGATTCCGGCGCCGAGGAGTGTCCAGAGGACCAGTGCCCACAGCGGGAACGAGCCTTCGCCGAGATGAATGTGCGCCATACGTGATTAACAAATCTTGACCCGATTATAATAAACTTGCCGTATTAGAGAGTTCAAAATAATAATTTCTGCTTTCCGAACGCCCTGGATTGCTAGAGATGGATTGCCGGCAGGAACCCCTGCGAGCATCGCGACGACCACCGACCGCGTTGCAGTCCAGAGCCACTTTTGTAGCCGCTATCCCTACTGCGACCAATGGAAGACGACGTCACCCACGAAGAACGCGAGCCGGACCGGGCCGAGTGGTATCGCGCGCTCGTCGCGGAGGTGAACGACCTCGTTACGGTCACGGACACCGACGGCACGATCACCTACGTCACGCCTGCTGTCGAACGCGTATTGGGCTACGACCCCCAGGTGATGATTGGCCGCCAGGGATACGAGTTCGTCCACCCGGACGACCGGGACGAGAACCGCGAAGCGATGGAGACCGTCCTATCGAACCCGTCGGCGTCTACATCCGTCGAAGTCCGGTTCAAACACGCAGACGGCTCCTGGCGGTGGATCGAAGCCACGATCCGGAATCGCCTCGACGACGACACGATCGACGGCATCCTCCTCAGTAGCCGAGACGTCACCGAGCGGAAACAGTACGAGGTCGAAGCCAAGGCACTCACCGACGAGTACGACGCCATCTTGAACAACGTCGAAGACGCCATCTTCCTCATCAACGTCGAACAGGACGGTGCGGACGTCCGGTTCGAGTTCGAACGACTCAGTCCGTCCTACGAGAAACACACCGATATCACGACCGAAGAGGTACGCGGCCAGACGCCGCGAGAGGTATTCGGCGACGAAGAGGGCGCCACGCTCGAAGCAAACTATCACCGCTGTATCAATGCTGGCAAGCCGATCTCGTATCAAGAAGAACTACGGGTCACCGAACGGGCGCGCTTCTGGCAGACGAAGCTCGCGCCGGTGGTGACCGACGGCGACATCACGCGCCTCGTCGGCATCACCCGGAACGTGACCGACCGCGTCGAACGAGAGCGACAGCTCCGACAGCAGAACGAGCGCCTCGACGAGTTCGCAGGCGTCATCTCGCACGACCTACGGAACCCGCTCACCATCGCACAGGGCCGTGCTGCACTCCTCGCCGAGGAGTCGGACAGCGATCACCTCGACCCGCTCCGAGAGGCACTCGAGCGGATGGGAGCGATCGTCGAGGACACGTTGATGCTCGCTCGCCAGGGCGACACGATAAGCGAGACGAAGGCCGTGAGCTTGACGGACATCGTCGGCAAGTGCTGGGCGACGGTCGACACCGAGGACGCGACCATCGAGATCGTCGACGAGATGACCCTCCAGGGCGACCCGGACCGATTACGACACGTCTTCGAGAACCTGTTCCGGAACGCCATCGAACACGGTGGCGCCGACGTGACCGTTCGCGTCGGCCGGCACGACGAACGGGGACTCTACGTCGAGGACGATGGCCCGGGGATTCCCGTCGAGATGCGCGAGGACGTCTTCGAACCGGGGGAGTCGTCCGCGCCCGACGGGACCGGGTTCGGACTGACGATCGTCAAACGGATCGTGGAAGCCCACGGATGGGAGGTGAGCGTGTCCGACGGAACCGACGGCGGAACCCGGTTCGAGTTCGAGACGGCGGAGTAGGGAGAATGCGGCTCGTTACTGGGGACTGTGCGGATCGGACGAGACGGGTGCTGACACGAGCGTTGTATCCGCTTTTGCATCCACGTTACCTCCACTTCCAGATGTAAACGATGCGTAATTATAACCGTCTGGCTCCCCTCTTTCTATTGAATCACGCATGGACATTTCAGAGATACTTTCAACGAGATTCACCGAGTTCGATATCGGGGCACCGCTCTCGAAGGTCGCTGGTGCGTTCGAGAACCAGGAGCTCGATGCCGTCGTCGTCACGGACGGCGACGAGTACCGCGGCCTCGTCAGCCGACGACAGCTGGCGTCGTCGTCGAACCAGCCGTCTGCGAAGGTCGGCTCGCAGGTCCAGCACGTTCCCACGGTCGACCGCACGGAGGACGTCCGCGAAGTCGCCCGACTCATGATCGGTAGCGACGCCAAGACCCTGCCCGTCCTCGACGGCGACCAGGTCTTCGGCGTGGTGACCGGCGACGCCGTTCTCGAAGCGGTCCGGCCGTTCCTCGACGCGGCGACGGTCGAGGACGCGTACACCTCGGACCTGATCAGTGCGACACCCGAGACCACGATCGGGAAAGCACTCAACCTGCTCCGGGAAGCCGGCATCGCTCACCTCCCGGTCGTCGACGGGCCGGAGTTGGCGGGAATGCTGAGCCTGTACGACGTCATCGAGTTCACGACGCGCGGCGGCACCAAGAGCCAGGGCGGCTCGTCGGGCGACTTCGGTGGCCGCGGCCGTGGCGGCGGGCGGAACCGCAGTGGCGCCGGCGCACGCGAGGGCGATTCCGACCGGATGCTCGACATCCCCGTCCGGAACCTGATGTCCGACGAGGTGGCGACGGTCAAGCGGAGCGCACCGCTGGACACGGTCGTGGCGACGATGTTCGAACGGGAGATCTCCTCGCTCGTGGTCACCGACGACGACACCGGCGCCCCCATCGGTATCATCACGAAGACGGACGTCATCGACGCGCTCACCTGGGAGCGCGACGACCGGAACGCCGTCCAGGTGTTCGGCCTCGACCTGCTGGAGGGCATGAACTACGACGACGTCGCTGCGCTCATCGAAGGCATGACCTCGAAGTACGGCGAGATGACCCTCATCAAGGCCAGTATCGAATTGAAGGAACGAACGGAACAGACCCGCGGCGTCCCGCTCGTGGAAGCACGGATTCGATTGACCACCGACCGCGGGTACTTCACCGCCGATGGAGAGGGATACGGTGCCGCGCACGCGCTGCGGCTCGCAGCGAACGCGGTCGAACGACAGCTCCTCAAAGGGAAGACGTACGGGCAATCGAAGAAGCGACCGAGCGACGACGAGCAGACGGAACTGTACGGGTGGTGGCTCGGCGGCTGAGAGCCCGTGGTACGCGCCACCTAATTATGGGCGTGGCCGTGGTGTAGCAGGACCGTTGTGGTTGCATGAATGGACTCGAGCGGACCGAAGCGGGCAACGAACGACTCCAGCAGTCCGGCGCGGAGGAGTCGACAGGACGGGTCGCCGGCGGTCGAACGCGGGTTGAGGTCGGGGTTGCGGGGGCTGGAGAGCGATGACGGCGTCACAACCCGTGAACGACCTCGCCGCGACGCTGGACGCCGGAGACGTCGCGTTCGGAGTGCTCGACAACACGTACAGTCCGACGCTCGTGGAGTTCTTCGGCGAGCTCGGCGTCGACTTCATCTGGTTGGATCTCGAACACGGCGGGCCGGACCCGTGGGACGCCCGCCAGATGGAGGACCTGCTTCGTGCTGCGGAACGAACCGACGTCGAGTTGCTCGTTCGATTACCGGACACGGACCCGACGCTGGTCCGGAAGGCGCTGGACCTCGGCGCGAGAAACGTGTTCCTCCCGCGCGTCGACACTGCCGACGAGGTTCGCGCCGCGGTACGCGCTGGTCGATTCAGGTACGACGATGGTCCCGGTCATCGGGGGCTCGGGTCCCCGCGCGCTCGCCGCTGGGGACTGGCCGACGAGTACGTCGCCGTCGAAGACAGGGAGACGCTCGTCGGTGTCACCATCGAGACAGAGACGGCCATCGAGAATCTGGACGACGTCCTCGCGGTACCGGAGCTCGGATTCGTCTTCGTCGGGCCGCTCGACCTCTCGGTATCGCTCGGGTACCCGGGTGAGATCGATCATCCGAGCGTCGTGGAGGCGGAGGAGACGGTTCGATCGAAGGCGATCGAGGCGGGCGTACCCGTTGCAGGGCTTGGCTTCGGGATGGACGACGTCGCCGAGAAGGCGGCGAACGGCTATCAGCTGCTGAACCTCGGAAGCACGACCGGCGCGCTCGAACAGACCGTCACCGAGTGGCTCGAGGCGGCCCGGTCGAGCTAATCCGACTCCTGTGACGCGACGAGCGCACGCTGTTCGAGTGTGTCGCTCGCTCGCCGATGGTGCTGTTCGATGGATTCCTGCCGGCGAGTGCAGTGGTCGTGGCGGGTGGCTGTCGGGAAACGGCGTGTTACTGGGCTCCGGCGAGGATACGGGCCTCATACCAATCCCTGCGGGTTCCGTTCGGTGGGACGCGATGGAACGAACACACATCTCGGACGAAGACGAAGGAAAGCGGGTCGTGAACGCGAAGGGAGACAAGATCGGGATGATCAAGGAGGTCAGGAACGGGACGGCGTACGTCGACCCGGACGCGGGGATCACGGATTCCATCCGATCGAGACTCGGGTGGGGTGAGAAGGAGGCGGACGATTACCTGCTCGAATCCCGACGGATCGATAGGGTCACCGACGACGAGGTGCAACTCAAGGACTAGCTGCCCTCGGCGGGCGTATCGCGCCCCGGCGGGCGTATCGCGCCGGGAGTTGACTGACGCATCTTTCTGTCGTGTAGTGCTGGAACGGTCTCCTGTACGGGTACTCGATAATGGGAGACTCTGGCAGTGTGGGTGGCCGCTCGTGTTGAGTCGATGTGTTCTTGCATACCGGATGGTTACTCTACTTATATCTTCTGCGGGGTTGTCGGGTCCGCAACCCTGCCCGCATTGATACCTCGGGTGGGGGCGAACCCAGTGCTACAGCGACCGATGTCACGAGATAGCTTAGCCACCCTGATTGGGTTCGTCACCGAACACACCCGCATCACGCTCCTGGCGATGCTCCTGCTGTCGGGCGTCGTCGCGGCCGGCGTCCCGATGGTCGACACCGGGAGTCAGGCCAGCGCGGACGCCGACGCCTTCGACCACCTCGACCGCGTCCAGACCTCCCAGACCATCCAGGAGCAGTTCGCGGCGACCGACGATAGCCCGAATCGTACCGTTGAACCGGTCTACGTCCAGCTCGAGGACGGCAACGCCCTCTCGAAGGAGTCGCTCCTCGCCGGCCTCCGCTACCAGCGGGCGATACGCGAGAACGCGACCATCAGTCGCGCGCTCCACGACCGCGGAGTCGTCGGGTTCTCGAACCTCGTCGCCGTCCGCGCCGCCGAGAATCCGAACGCCTCGCTCAGCGAGCAGATCGACGCGATCGAGGCCGCGAGCACTGGCGAGGTCGAGGCGCTCGTCGAGCGCGTGCTCGCCGAGGACCCGCGAGCCAAGCGGTTCCTGCCCGCCGACCACGACGCCTCGGCGACGACCGCAAGCGACCGGCGGCTCCTCGTCACGCTCGACACCAGCGTCGGCGACCCCACGCTCGACAACGCGACTGGCGCGCTCTATCAGCAGGCCAGCGAGCGCTCCAGTGCGGGGTTCTTCGTGCTGAACAGTCACGCGTGGAACGCGTACAGCAGTCACTTCTTCGGCGAGATGCTCGAGCTCGTCGTCCCGGCGGCGCTCGCGTTCATCCTCGTCGTTCTCGGGTTCGCCTACAGGGACGTCGTCGACGTCGTCGTCGGCATGGTCGGGGTCGCGCTCTCCGTCCTATGGATGTTCGGCCTCCTGGGCTGGCTGGGCGTCGCCGCCGGCACCGTCACCGTCATCCCGGTCGTCCTCATCGCCGGTCTCAGCATCGACTTCGGGTTCCACGTCTTCAACCGCTATCGCGAACAACGCGCCGACGGCGAGGGCATCCGCGCACCGATGCATCGCGGCGTCATCCGGATCGCCACCGCGCTCGTGCTCGTCACCGTAACCGCCGCCATCGGGTTCCTCGCGAACCTCTCGAACCCGCTGCCGCTCATCCGGAACCTCGGGGTCTCCATCACGCTCGGCGTCGCCTCCGCGCTCGTCATCTTCGTCACCGTCGTCCCCGCGCTCAAGATCGGGATCGACGGCCTCCTCGAGCACGCGGGCGTCGACCGCCGGAAGGCTCCGCTGGGCCACGGCCGGTACCTGAAGCCCGTGCTCGGGCGACTGGTGACGCTCGCGCGCCGTGGGGCGCCGGTGGTGCTCGTCGTCGCCGTCCTCGTCGGCGCCGCCGGCGGCGCCGCGTGGCTCGGTCTCGAGGAGGAGAGCTACCAGCAGAGCGACGGCGACGTCGCCGAGTGGAAACAGCAGTTGCCCGGCCCGCTCGGGTGGGAGACGCATCCGGTCGCCGCACAGAGCGAGCACGTCGAGGACGTCTACCAGCCCGCGAGCGCCGACGCCGCGTTCCAGGAGCCGATACTCGTCGAGGGGGACGTGACGAGGGACGGGACGCTCGACGCCCTGCAGCGCGGCGTCGACGACGTCCGGGACCGTGACCTCCTCGTCGACGGAACGGGGAGTCGCGCGGTCACGTCGCCGGTGACGGTCATCCAGGCGGTCGCGGCGCGCGACGACGACGTCGCGGCCGTCGTGGCGGAGACGGACACGGACGACGACGGTGTCCCGGACCGCGACCTCGAGCGCGTGTACGACGCGCTCTACGAGGCCGACAGCGACCTGGCGAGTCGCGTCGTCGCTCGCGAGGACGGCGAGTACCAGTCGCTGCTGGTGTCGCTGTCGCTCGACGCCGACTTCGCGAACGCCGACGCGGTCGTCGCCGACCTCGACGAGAGCGCCGCCATCATGGCGGGCGACGAGAGCGGGCGGACCGCCACCGTCGCCGGGAGCTTCGCGCTGAACGAGGCGATACTCGGCGCCATCGTCGACGGCATCCTCACGACGATGACGGTCGCGCTCGCAGCCATCGCGCTCACGCTCGCGGGCGTGTTCCGGTACATGCACGGGAGCGCCACGCTCGGGCTCGTCGTCGCCGTCCCGATCGCGCTCGTGCTCGGCCTCGTCGTCGGCGGGATGTACCTGCTGTCGATCCCGCTGACGCTCCTGACGGCGCTCCTGATGAGTCTCGTCATCGGGCTCGGTATCGACTACAACATCCACGTCGGCGACCGGTACGCCGACGAGCGCCGCGAGGGCGCGAGCACGTACGAGGCGCTCGACGCCGCCGTCACCGGCACTGGCGGCGCGCTCCTGGGGAGCACCCTCACGTCCGTCGGCGCGCTCGCCACGATAACGCTCGTCCCGCATCCCCAACTGCAGAGCTTCGGCGCTATCGTCGTCGTCGCGCTGACCACCGCGTTCGCCGTGAGCGTGCTCGTGCTCCCGAGCCTCCTCGTGCTCTGGAGTCGCCACGCGCCCGGCGCCGTCACCACGGACGCCACTCCAACGGGCGTCGCGCAAGATTGATCCCGAACGGGTTTCCTGGGGTGCGGTCGGATTCGCCCCGCCGGGCGTCCACCGCCTGGGTTTTAGGGGGGTGGGCCGTGAGTACGTGATATGACCGCTGCGAGGGGGCCACCCATTCGGATCTGGGTCGTGGGCGCGGACCCAGTCGTCGAGGGAGTACGCGCGGGCAGTGCCGGCGTCGACCGCGAAGTCGACGTGCTTCGTCTTGCGGACGACGGGGGCGACGATGTGGACTGTCTCGTCGTCGACGCGCACGACTCGGTCGTGGACGTCGACGGTCTCGTCGACCGCTGGGGCGTCGGCGCGGAGTCGGTGCCGGTCGTGCTCCTCGTCGAGGACTGGACGGACGCGAGCGTCCTCGATGCGGTGGCGGCACCGACCGTCCAGACGCTGCCACGCGCACTCCTCGACCGCGACCCCGGCGTGCTCGTCGCACGGCTCGCGTCGGCCGTCGGCACCACGACAACGTCCGCCGTCGGCACCACGACAACGTCCGCCGTCGGCACCACGACAGCGTCCGCCGTCGACACCACGACAGCGTCGACCGATGCGGACGCGGCGGGTGCGACAGCGGCCGAACGGGAGCGGTACGCGCAGGTGTTCGACGAGGTCAACGACCTCATCCTCGTCTACGACCCCTGGGAGCGAGCGCTCGTCGACGTGAACGCGTCCGCGACCGCCGTCACGGGGTACGACCGCGAGCAGTTGCTCGACCGGGGACTCGACGCGGTCTCCGCGACCGAGGACGGCTACACGGCCGACCGCGCGTTCGACATCCAGCAGCGCGTCGCGGAGACCGGCGAGGCTGAGACCGTCGAGTGGGTCATCGAGACCGCCGCGGGCGACCGCCGGCGGCTCGACTGCACGCTCTCGCCGGCGACCATCGGCGGCGAGGACCGCGTGCTCGTCCTCGCAAGGGACGTGACGGAACGCCACCAGCTCGAGGCGACGTACCGCGGCGTGTTCGAGAGCGTCTCCGACGGCCTCGTCGTCCACGACCCCGAGACCGGCGAGATACTGGACGTGAACGAGCGGTTCTGCGAGATGAACGACTACGAGCGCGACGACCTCGTCGGTGACACCATCGACGTCGTCACCAGGCCCGAGAACGGACTGGAAGCCGCCCGGGAGAAGATTCGGGCCGCCCGCGAGGCGGGCCCCCAGCTGTTCGAGTGGCCGAGTCACCGCAAGGACGGCACGACGTTCCCAACCGAGATTCACCTGAGCGTCGTGGAGATACGCGGCGAGGAGCGCGTGCTCGCGAGCGTCCGCGACGTGACCGAACGCGAGCGCCGCGAGCGCGAGTACCAGCAGCTCTTCGACGGCGTCACCGAGGCGATCGCCATCCAGGACCCCGAGACGGCGGAGCTCGTGGACGCGAACCAGTCGTTCGTCGACCGCCTCGGGTACGACGACCTCGAAACCGTTCTCGACCTCGGGTTCGGCGATCTGAGTGCCGCGGACGCCGGGTTCACGAAGGAGGAAGCGCAGGCGCTCTGTCAGCGCGTCATGGCGTCGGGCGAGTCGGAGACCGTCGAGTGGCAGCAGGAGACCGCCAGCGGGGAGGCGGTGTACATCGAGGCGACGGTGAGTCCGGCGGTCATCAACGGCGAGGATCGAGTCATCTCGATGCAGCGCGACATCACGGAGCGACGGCAGCGCCAGCGCGAGTACGAGCAGATATTCAACAGCGTGAACGACGCCATCGCCGTCTTCCACCCCGAGACGGGCGAGTTCGTCGACGTCAACGACACGTACCACGAGATGGTCGGGTACGACGACCTGGAGACCATCAAGGAGCTCGGTATCGAGGGGCTCAGCGTCTCCGAGGACGAGTACACGGGCGAGCGAGGCAGGGAGATCATCCGCGAGGTCGCCGAGACGGGCGAATCCCGGACCGTCGACTGGCGGGCGGTGACCCAGTCCGGTGACCGCCTGTGGATCGAGACGACGCTCACGCCGGCGACCATCGGTGGCGCGGAGCGCGTGCTCTCCCTCCAGCGCGACGTCACCCAGCAGCGGCTGACGGAGCGTCGCCTCCGCGCCATCGTCGACCGCATCGACGAGGCGATATTCATGACGCGAGCGGACGCCATCGCCGCGCCAGACCAGGAACCGGACTACGTGAGTTCCGGGTACGAGGCGATCTGGGGGCAGTCCCTGGCGGAGATAGACGAGAGCTACGAGGACGGGTTCTTCGGGACGCTCCACCCCGAGGACGTCGGGGAGTATCGCGCGTTCGTCGAGGGCATCGTCGACGACGTCCACGACGAGTGCGCGGACGACACGTACGCGATCGAGTATCGCATCGAGCGGCCGGACGGCTCGCAGCGGTGGGTGCATTCTGACGTCTATCCCATCGAGTTCGAGAGCGACGTGCCGCGCGTCATCGTCGTGACGCGGGACGTCACCCAGCGGAAGGCTCGCGAGCGCCGGATCGCGTCCTTCGAGGAGGCGACCGACGGGCTTGCGACCGCTGACACGCCCGAGGAGGCTGCCCGGACGGCTGTCGACGCGGCGACGGAGAGCCTGGATCTGCCGGCGGTCGGCGCGTTCCTCTACGACGACAGCGCCGGGGTGCTCGACCCCGAGGTCGACACCGAGACGCTCCCAGCGTCGGCCACGGCGACCCCGGTACGGCCGGGGGACGGTGCGCTCTGGCAGGCGTTCGCCTCGGGCGACGTCGTCGCACCGAGTGACGTCGCCGATGGCGGAACCCCGAAGGTCGAGGCCGGCAACGGCGACGATGCTGCGGTGGGCGAGGGGTCGGAATCGCCGAACGCCCTGGAGTCCCTGAGTGATTGGCGGGTGCTCGCGCTCGGGAATCACGGCGTGCTCCTCGTGGGGTCGCTGGCGGGGACGCTGCCGGCGGAGACCATCGACGCGGCGCACGTGCTCGCGGCGACGCTGGAGGCGGCCCTGAACCACCTCGAGGGCGAGCAGCGGCTCGCCGCGCAGGAGGCCGAACTCCGCACGCAGACCGAGCGCGCCGAGCGCCTGGACCGCATCGCGCGCCTCACCCGCCAGGTCGAGGCGGCGATCACGGACGCGTCCACGGCACGCGAGGTCGAGCGCGCCGTCTGCGAGCGCCTCACCACCTCGGGCCCATACGAGCTCGCGTGGATCGGCGGGCTGGAGGCCGGTGCGGACACGCTCACGGCGCGAGCGGTGGTCGGAGGGAGCGACAGGTACGTCGACAGCCTGCGGTTGGAGACGACGGGCGAGACCGCCGACCCGCATCCCTCGGTGCGGGCGTGGCAGGAAGACGCCGTGCACGTGACGGACTCGCTCGTAGATTCCGGGCCGGCGGGCGACTGGCGGCAGCGAGCGCTCACCGCGGGCTACCAGTCCATCTGTGCCGTCCCGATATCGTACGACGGCATCACGCACGGCGTGCTGTCGGTCGCGACCGACCGGCCGAACGCCTTCGGCGACCGGGAACAGGAGGTCCTTGCGCAGCTCGGTACGTCGATCGGTGACGCCATCGTCGCCATCGAGCGCCGGCGCGCGCTCGAATCCGACGAGACCGTCCAGCTCGAGTTCGGGGGGCAGGGCGAGTCGCTCGCGTTCGCTCGCGCTGCCCGCGAGGCGGGGTGTCGGGTGACGCTCGAGCGAACCGTCGCCAGACAGGATGGCTCCGTCAGCGTCTACTACAGCTTCGACCGCGGCGTCCCCGACGACGTCGCCGACGTCGCCGCGGACGCGCTCGACGGCGCGGTCACGGTCGTCGCCGAGGAGTCGGCGTCGACGCTCGTCGAGGTGCAGACCGACGACTGGTTCGGCTCCCCGCTCGCAGAGTACGGCGGCGTCCTCCGGACCGCGACCGCGGAGGCCGGCGAGACGACGGTCGTGGTCGAGGTCCCACAGCAGGCGGACGTCCGGTCGTTCGTCGACCGCCTGCAGGCGATCGCACCAACGCTGGACCTGGTCGCGCGCCGCCAGCATAGTCACCGGTCGAGCACGCCGGCGGAACTCGGGGACCGCATCCGCGAGGAACTCACCGACCGCCAGTTCGAGGTGCTCCGGACCGCGCTCGCGGCCGGCTACTTCGAGTGGCCGCGGGACAACGACGGGACGGCCGTCGCGGACCGCCTCGACATCACGCAGCCGACGCTCAACAAGCACCTCCGGCTCGCCCAGAAGCAGCTCTTCGGCATGCTCCTCGAGGACGACGCCTGAGTCACGCGCGGTCCGACGACGAGCCGAGGAACCGGTGGAGTGCGTGCGTCCGACGGACCGTGACAGCCTCGGTCGTCGGCTCCCCTCGCGGCATCTCGGTGGGTGAGCTCGCGGACTGGCGGTGTCGTGCCCGTCGATGGTGGGTGGCGACGGCTCGGCGGCGGGCGGTGGCGTAGGCCCCGATGGTGGCGGTCGTCGAGTGCTCGTGTCGGGCGAGTTCGGAGACGAACGCGACCGCGTCCCGGACGCCGAGCGAGAACCCGCTCCCGATAGCCGGTGCGAGCGGCATCGCCGCCTCCCCGCACCGAGCGATGCGGCCCGCACCCCAGACACCCGACTGCAACTCGTCGGCGCCCAGCCGGACCTGCTGGACGCGCGTCGACTCGCCGGACCGCACCACTTCCTCCACGACCTCGGGGTCGACGCCTGCGGCCGCCTCGAACGCCGGATGCGATGTGAGCCCGGTCGCGTCACCGCGGTTCGTCGTGACCCGCACCCACGACTCCGAGGCCGTCCCGTCGGGAATGACCTGGGCGAGCGCACCCGGCGCCCAGACCTCCCTCAGTACCTGCGATGCACTTTCTTCGCGGTCACAGCGCCCCACGTACTGGACGTAGTTCCGCGTGGGAACCGTCTCGGGAGCGCGGTCCTCGAGCGCCGGCGTGGCGGTCGTATCGACCACCGCGTCGAACGTCTCCCGGACGCCGTCCGCGAACGCGACCTCGATGCCATCTCCCGTCGTCGTGACGCCCCGGATCGAGCGGTCGGTTCGCGCTCGCTCGAGTGGCCACTCGACCGCGAGCGCCCGTCGCAGTTCCGTCGCGTCTATCACGCTCCCGGCCGCCGTCGTCGTTCGTTCCGTGGTCGACACCAACCGCCCCGTGCCAGCCGCCCACGTCTCGGGATGCGTCGCTTGGACGGAGTCGATGCGTGTCCCGCGGTCGCGGACGTGACTCGCCACGTCGAGCGCTTCGAGCGTGCGCATGGCGTTCGACGCCACCCGGACGACCACCGGTGGCGAGCGCTGCCTGTCGCTGACTGCCAGCACCGGCTCGTACCCGCATCGCTGTAGCATCGCCGTCACCGTCCGACCGACGAGTCCATCGCCCACCACGAGCACCTGCCGCTCGGGCCCTCGACCGAGGACGTCGTCACTCACCGTCCACGGTGGCACCGTCCCATCACCCCCGTCACCGGGTCCCGCTCACGCGCCACCACGTTCTCGGGGTCGAACGCTCCAGTCCCCGAGGTCGGCTCGAACGCCGCGCCGTCCGACTCCGCGCACGCTGTCGCACTCGCACTCACGGCTGACTGGCTTGGAGTGCTCGCCCGGTTCGGACTGATTGGCGACCTGTTCGACCCATGGCGGCCGGTCTGAGCTGGGGCAGTCGGACACCCGACTTTGGGACGGGGAGTGGGTCCGGTGGCGGCGTCGTCGGTCTCCGTCATCACCTCCGCAGTTCGCGTGCAGGTCACCTAAGCGACCGCGCGCTGTTTCACCCACCGCAACACGCGCCACCAGCGAACGGAGTCCCGACGCCACCCGGAGTGGGAGACGACGCAATACATCTAGCCCGAAGTGGTCGGCGACACGACGCTGATTGACAGCAGGGATAGGGGGGTCGCTTCCGACAGTCCCAATCGAGACGAACCATGGCATCTGATCACCCTCCATTCCCGGACGCCACACCCGACCAGTCCGCTCCACCAGTCGACGTCCTGACGCTGCTCGCCGCTGACCACACCCAGAAAATCCTGGGCCACATCCACGACTCGCCCACCCCGGCACGCGCGGTCGTCGAGGTCTGCGACGCCTCTCGTACGACCGTCTACCGACGCCTGAACCGACTCGTCGACGCCGGCCTCGTCGACACCCGGATGACATTGGACCCCGACGGCCACCACCGCACCGTCTTCGAGACCACCATCGACGAGATCACGCTCGACTTGACCGACGACGGCTACGCGCTCGACGTCCACACCGACTGCTCGAACGTCGACTCCCCCTCGACGCCCCACCCCCAGCCGAGCGACTGACGACGCGACACGCACCGTTCGGCCAGTCGAATCACTCGCGACGACGACCACCCAACTCGCACCACCACACCCCAGGAACGCATGAACCAGAACGACGACGCGGACACCACCCCCCGCGACCAACAGCCGACCGAGGACCACCACTCCACAGCCACGGACACCGCAGCCCCCGCACTCGAAGTGCTCCGCGACCCCGAATCCGGACGAGTGACGTTCACCATTCGAGACTGCGACGACTCCCAGAAACTCACCGAGTGGATAACCATCGACAGCGAACACGTCGTCCACCCCGACGACATGCAGTAGTACTCAAGGGCGTACCGGAAGATTCGGGTCTCCTGAAACCCTCAGACGATGACAACAGGTGCGTGTTAAATTCGGAGCGTGAGTTCAGCACGACGAACAGGTTCTATCCACGGACGACGGTCTGAAACCACTGTTCAGTAGGGATGCGAGTTGAACACCGGTCGCAGCCGGGCATACGCCGAGCGCAGCGAGGCGTTTCACCGCCGGAGCCGTCGAAGACGGCGGAGGCGGCCTTTTTCACCCATGTTTTTGCCGCGAGCGGTTCGCGCGGAGCGCGAACCCGAGCGGGAAAAAGATGGTCTGTCTCTACCACTTCGGAGCGCCGTGGTCGGGAGGGTTCTTGTGGCCGCTTCGTGCGCTGCATTCAGCACGGCTCCACCAACCGATCAGGACGGTGCCGAGTCAGTCGCCGACGGTCGACGTCGGCCCTGAGAGATCGAGGAGGTCGATGGCAGTGCGAGTCTGCTCGGTCTGGGCGGCGTCACCGCCGACGACGACGAGGGGGCCGTTGCTAGGTGCGTAGACGTCCATCTCGTTGCCCTTCTCGGAGTACCACTGGTCGACGACGGTGACGAGGCCCGCATTGTGGAGCTTGTCGACGTGGTACGTGACGTTCTGGATGGACGTCTCCACGCGGTCCGCGAGCTCGGATTGGGTGCCCGGCGATTCGTAGAGTTCGTTCAGAATCGAGCGGGCGGTATTGGACGACAGTGCCGCGAACACCGCGCTCGTATCGGTCTCCTCGAGCCCGACCACCTCGGGCTCGGTTGCCTCAGCGTCGGTCGGCACGTCCTGGGGCACCAGCTGGCTCATGTCTCGAGACACGAACGCTACCCGCTCAAGCGCTCTCACTATACGCATGGCCGTGCGGCGACGGTGAGGCTAGATAGATAGCCTCAGCGTCGAATTCGCAGGTTGAGAGGATGAGCGCGGCCTTCCAGAGCGCGTTCCGCCCCATCGCCATCGGAGAGCGAGTGGCGGGATGGCATACACCCGGTAGGCTCATGTCGACGTGTGTGGTGGATTGCAAGCATGCGGCTGCTCGTCTGCAACGACCTGCACCTGAAACCCGATGCGAGCGACCACGACGTCGACGCCATGTCGGTTCCCGACGGCCTCGACGCCGTGCTCGTCGTCGGCGACCTCACGCACCGAGACGGCCCCGACGACGTCCGGCTCGCGCGCGAGTTCGTCGAGCAGTTCGACACGGAGTGTCCGGTCTTCTACGTCCCGGGGAATCACGACCACGCGCCGATGCCGACCAAGGTCGTCGACGAGGTACCCACCGCCCAGTCCGGCCACGAAGCGATCCTCGAACTCGAGGGCCTGACCGTCGTCGGCTGGGGCTGCGAGCAGCGGTCGCTCACGGACGCGCTCGACCAGACCGAGTTCCCCGCTATCGACGCCCGGACCTCACCACGCGGCGAGCGCCGGTACGCGGCCGACCAGGCCGCCGCCGACATCGAAGCCGCCTGTTACGACGTCGTCACCGGCACCGAAACAGTGGCTGGCGTCGCCGAGCGACTGGGCATCGAGTCGGAGAATCACGGCGCGTTTCACCGTGCACTCGACGATATCGCGGAGACCTATAACTCACTCAGCGAACTCCTCGATGGCCGGAGGGACGTGCTATTGGCGTCCCATCTGTCGCCGTTCAACACGTCGTTCGACCGGCATCACTCCAAGGGGACGCGCGAGGAGGACCTCGAGGAACTCCACACCGGGTCGATCGCGCTCAAGCTCGCCGTGCGAACCCACGACGTCTACGGGACCGTCACCGGGCATTCCCACGCGTTCGGCTACGATACCGGCGGCGAGGACGGCGGCCGACCACACTACCTCAATCTCGGATATCGTGGGATGAGCGTGGTCGACGTCGACCCCGATGCAGGCGTGTTCTCGTTCACGCATCCCGACGCTATCCGCTGATACGTCGGAGCGTCGCGGTGTCGGTGCTGTGCGGTTGCCGTGTCGAGGCTGGTTTTGTTCCAGGTCGTCGTCCGTGGGACCGAGTTTGTTTGTGGCGACCGAGTGTCTCTGGCGCGTGCGGTCGTGCTGTCGCCGACTTCGATCATCTAGCTCCAATACCCCAACCAATTACAACCAGCCGTTTGCAACAGCCGTTTGAATCAGACGTTTGCAACAAAAGCAGGTGATAGCTGGAGTCTGCTCCAAAGCGGCCACGACAGCTTGCATCGCCGGTAGCTGCACGTTCCGCCGTTTCGTTCCTATCCAGCGTTCGAATCGTCCGTTCGAGTCATATGCGTGAATCAATCGCCGAAAACAACCGATTGAAGCACTTGCCACAAACTATTAGCACAAACCACCGATACAAACAGCGAGGACAAACAGCTGTTTGAAACAATTGAGCCAAACAACCGTTTGTACCGACTGTTACAAACAGCTATTGCAAGTAATTGGTTGCAGCAATTGGTTGGTTCGACTGAGTGAATTATTTGTAGCAGTAGTTTGTAACAGGTAGCAAATGCTCCCGTATACCGTCTACAGCGAAGCCGGCGGCGTCGGCAAGACGACGCTCGCCGCGAACCTCGCGGTCGCCCACGCCCGCGCGGGCCTCGACGTGCTCGTCATCCCGCTCGACCCGCAGGACGGCGACCTCAGTCACCTCTTCGACATCGACCACGACCGCGCCGACGCCGACGCGGATCACATCGTCCGCCACCTCGTCGAACGCGAGAAGGGGCCCTTCGACGAGCTCATCCACCACGACATCGACCACCCGGGCGTCGACATCATCCCCGAGCACAACATGCTCGACGACCTGGAGGACGTCCTCCAGCGCGAGGCCGACTCCCGGTCGGACTTCGGCGAGAGCTTCCCGAAGTACACCCAGCTCCTGCGGGTGCTTCGCGAGAACGAGGTGAACGAGGAGTACGACGTCGTGATCATGGACCCCCAGGCGTCCCCCGGTGCGGGCGTCTACAACGCCATCGCCGCCAGCGGGAACCTCGTCCTTCCCATCGAGCCGAGCGCGAAAGGCCAGGCGTCCGTGAACGGCCTGGAGGACCTCGTCAGTGGCCTCAGCGAGCAACTCGAGATCGGCGTCGGCGTCCTTGCCGCCGTGCCGAATGGGTTCAGCGGGACGAACGACCAGACAGAGATCCTCGAAGCGGTGCGCGAACTCGGGTACGACGTGCCGGTGGTGTTCCGGCAGCGGAGTTCGCTCTTCGAGGGCTGCTGGCGCCAGAACTGTAGCGCGTTCACGTACGTTCGCGAGCATCGGGACCGCCAGCGGGACCACGAGATGGATACGCTCGCGAAGTTCGACGAGCTCGCCCGGCACATCGAACGGCAGGGCGGCATCGAGGCGCCGAACCCGCCGGAGCCGGGTGAGATAGAGGAGCTCGCGGAGGTGTGACGATGGGGGGCATGAAATCCGGGACTGGTGACGTCTGGGGGAGCGACGACGAAGACGAGGATGAGTCCGTCGAGGACGCCGACGTGGCGGACGCCTCGACGGAGCGTGGTGCAGGTGAACGAGACGCCGAGGAGCGTGACGGAGAACCGGTCGCAGCGGATAGCAATGCATCGACGGACGCGCCGAGCGCGTCGTCGTCGGGCGATTCCGGGGAATCACGTTCGAAGACCACGGCCACCTCGGAAAATGATATAGCGACATCCAGTTCATCGAGGGGCGAGAGCGCCAGCGAGGGCACCACCGAGGGCACCAGCAAGGACACCACCGAGGGCACCAGCAAGGACACCACCGAGAGCGGACAGCCGTACGTGGTGCGGCGGATGCTCAAGGACAAGTCCGTGCAGTTCGAGCGCGACGAACGCCTCACGTTCTTCGTGCACGACGACGTCAAGACCGGCGAGCAGGAACTCGAAGCAGAGACTCAGGGTCGCTTCGGTCGCGACATCCCCGTCTTCGACATCCGCGAAGCCGTCTACCGCGCCGCCCTCCAGAACCGCGAGGACGTCATCAGCGAACTCGAGTCGATGGGCTACACCCGCGACTAGCAGCCCTGTTGTACGTTGGCGACGCCCTCGAACCGAGACCCCGTTCAGTATCCTGGTTCGATGCGGTCGACGAGACTATCGAAGATAAGTTCGAACCTCAATTCCGGATCGAGACCGCGTGATGGCGGCACCGAGTCGTCGGTCAGCGCCCGATGGTGCCCTGCCGCGTGATGGGGGCGTCGGGGTTGATGGTGAACGCGACGATGGTGGCGTCCTCGGTGGCGGTGACCGAGTGGTCCCGGGCGTCGGTGACGAGCGCGCTCTCGGTGTACCCCACGGGCTCGCCGTCGACCTCGACGGCACCGTCGAACACGTAGAGGTAGGTGTGCCAGCCGGGTCGCGACGGGAGTCTGGTCGAGGTACCTGCGTCGAGTCGACAGTCGTGGAGCTCGACGTCGTTGCGGACGTAAAGCGGTGCGTCGGTGCCTTCGGGGCCGAACAGGTGCCGCCATTCGCCGGCGACCGGGTCGGGGATCGGCTCGTGCTGGATGTTCGGTTCGAGGTCGAGCGTGTGCGGGCGGACGAATATCTGGAGCATCCGTAGCGGCGGGTCGTCGGCGAGCGTCTCCTCGGCGTGCCAGAACCCGCTCCCGGCGCCCATCACCATGAGGTGCTCGGGGTCGGTGACGAGGTCGTTGCCGTGGCGGTCGTCGTGCCGCATCACGCCCGCAGGGACCCACGAGATGATCTCCTCGTTGCGGTGCTGATGCATCCGTATCAGGGTCCCGGGGTCCATGAAGGACTCGACGACGGTTGCCAGAGGGCCGTACCCGTGGTCGTCGTGTCCCGGGAGGACGCGGCCGGGGAAGTTGAAGTGGATGCGGAACTGGCCCTGGTGCTGGGAGATATCCGTCCGTGGCGCCGTGTGCAGCCCCGACAGGGCCCCGGTGCGAGAAGCGTCGTCCATGGGGTCGGTACGGGGTGGACTCGTATGGCACCTCGCCTCCCGGCGAAGTCGTGTCAGTGCGCACGGACCCGGCCCGCGATGGAGCACGTCCCGTTCGCGTGGAGGTGCACTGACACGGAGCGCAAGCAGTGGCTTCGGCGGCGATGGGGGTGAGTGGCGTCTGAATCCGAGCGATTATTCGGGGTGGGCTCGTAGTTCGGCGTAACGTGCTATTCGATTCGACGTCTCTTGGGAAGTTGCAGTTCGATAACCGGGTCGGTCTGGCGCCGATGACGCGGGTGAGTGCGACCGAGGACGGCCGGGCGACCGAGCGGATGGCCCGATACTACGCGAAGTTCGCGGAAGGCGGGTTCTCGTTCCTCGTGACCGAGGGCGTCTACACGGACGACGCCTACAGCAAGGGGTACCGGAAGCAGCCCGGACTCGTCACGGACGACCACGTCGACGCGTGGACGGGGGTCACCGACGCCGTCCACGACGAGGGCGGCGCGATCTTCGCGCAGTTGATGCACAGCGGCGCCCAGAACCAGGGGATTCCATCGAGTGCCGAGCAACACACCATCGCGCCGTCGGCGGTCCAGCCCGAGGGCGAGAAGAACGAGGCGTACGGTGGCGACGGCTCGTACCCGAAGCCGAAGCAGGCGACCAAGGCGGACCTGGAGACGGCGCGCGAGGGGTTCGTCGCGTCGGCCCAGAACGCCGCCGAGGCCGGGTTCGACGGCGTGGAGTTGCACGCCGCGAACGGCTACCTCCTCAACGAGTTCCTCTCGGACAAGATGAACCGGCGCGACGACGAGTACGGCGGCGGGCCGGAGAACCGCGTGCGGTATCCCGCCGAGGTCGTCTCGGCCGTCGCCGACGCGGTGCCGGAGGACTTCGTGGTCGGCGTGCGGGTGTCGCAGTCGATGGTGACGGACTACGGCTACGTGTGGCCCGAGGGCGAGGAGGCGGCGGCGGTGTTCTTCGAGGCGCTCTCGGACGCTGGCGCGGACTACGTCCATACGACCGAGCGGTACGCCACGGAACCGACGTTCGGCGAGGACGGGCCGTCGCTGGCGGAGGCTGCCGTGGAGTACGTCACGGACGACACGGTCGTCATCGCCAACGGGTCCCTCGGGACGCCCGAGGCGGCGCGCAAGGTGCTCGCGGACGGCGCCGACCTCCTGACGCTCGGGACGAGCGCGCTCGCCAACCCGGACTGGCCGACGCGCGTCGCTGCAGGCGAGGCGCTCGCGGAGTTCGACCGGTCGACGCTGCTCAAACCGAAGGCCACCATCGGCGACGAGGAACTCTCGGTCGACGCGTCACCGTTCGACGACTGAATCGTTCACGCTTCACGGGGTTCGACGGTCCTTCTACGCAGGGTGACTGACCGCGTGTTCGGACTCCTGTTAAGCTCCAGTGAGTACCGGTGTATAACCGCCTGAGTGACATTTTATTGCTGTCCACACTAACGTGGTGGATCCCTCGAGGTCGGAGGCAGAGCCGATGGGATGTGGTTTTCGAATGGTCCGCACCATCGACGGATACGGCGACGTCGGTGAGACCCTGTCACTCCGTGCGGTCACGAAGGGACAGCACGGAGCGTGGCGTCGATAGCTCGAAGAGCGCCGTGCTGGAGGGGTTGGTTGGTGTAGGGATCGAGGGGCGCGTACCGCCAGTGGCACCGGGCGTTGACGCGAACACAGTGTCGTCGAAAGTGTTCTGGTTCGGGTCCACGTCGCTGTCAGGCTGTAGATCGGGTTGCTGCATCCAGTCGTGAGCCGGCGTTCGACTTCGCCCACCGTTCCGTGACAATATTCTGTACTGTGTTTAGATATGGTAATTCTGTGCGAGGAGGTTGGATGCCGATCTGAATCACGGACCCCTGGCCGTCCGTTCTTGCTCCACCCTGGTCGACCCACTCGATAGGTTCGCCTTGGCGTGATTGTCGGCGATTCTGTGTTCGGTCCGAACGGAACAGCGCCTGGTTCCGCGATCGACGCCCTTTCGGAGGTATCCGCTGGAGGTGGGAGTCGGTGTGTCAGTCCCAGCGTCGGTGTCTGACCTCGCGGTCGATCTTGCAGTCGAGGACAACTGGGGCGTCGGGGCGGTGGCTGATGCTGTCGAGGGCGTCGTCGAGGTCGTCGAGGGTGGTGACGGTGTGGCTCTGCGCGCCGAACGCGGTTGCGACGGCGGTGAAGTCGGGTGCGGGGACGATTCCCGAGTCGGTGTGGCCGCCTTTGCCGTGTAGTTGTGCGTATTCGGCGCCGAGCGCGTCGTCGTTCATGGCGACGAGGACGAGTGGGGCGTCGTGGCGGACGGCGGTCTCGAGTGCTTGAATGGACATCATGAGGCCGCCGTCGCCGCAGAACGCGACGGTGGTCTCGGCGTCGGTGGCGGCGAGTGCGGTGCCGATACCGGCGGGGAGGCCGAGGCCGATGGAGCCGAACTGGATTGGCCAGACGAGCGAGTCGGGGTCGGGGACGGTGATGCCGTCGAACACCCAGTACGCGAAGTGACCGGCGCCGACGACGACGTTGCGGTCGGCTGGGAGTGCGTCGTCGAGTCTGGGGAGGAGGTCGCGGGGGTCCATGCGTCCAGGGGTCTGTGGGTAGTCGCGGTCCGGGAACCGTGGGGCGTCGGCGATGCGACGGCGGAGATTCTGTGTCCAGAACGTCTCGGAGAAGTCGACGTCTAGCTCGGCGAGTGCGGTCTCGAATCGGTCGACGGTGAGGCGAGCGTCGCCGGGGATGGCGACGTCGACTGGCGTGTGCTTCCCGATGTGGCTGGGGTCGGCGTCGATGTGCGCGATGGTGGCGTCGTCCGCGAAGACGTGGCCGTCGTCGGTGGTGTAGTCGGTGAGGCTCGCGCCGACCGCTAGGACGAAGTCGCTCTCGACGACGAGTTCGTTCGCGAGCGGCGCGCCGATGTTCCCGACGAACCCGGGCGCGTAAGGGTGGTCGTCGAACGGTCCCTGGCCGCGGAGGGTGGTGGCGATGATGGCGCCCATGCGTTCGGCGAGCGTTTCGATGGCGTCGACGGCGTTCGCGGTGTACGCGCCGCGGCCGGCGAGGATGGTCGGTGGGTTCGTCGCGCCGGAGTCCAGGTACGCGTCGACGAGGGCGTCGACGTGCCCGGGGTCGGGAGCGAGCGGCGGCGCGGCGGTGCGTTCGCGTTCCCCGGGTGCGGGCGTCGTCGGCCAGTCTCCGTGGCCGACCGTGGCCTCGATGACGTCCCAGGCGATCTGGACGGCGATGGGGCCGTGGCCAGCCCGGAGGTCGTGGAAGGCGTCGTCCAGCGTCTCGACGACGGCGTCTGTGTCGCGGACGCTCCTGGCGTCGCCGACGGTCGCCTCGAGGAAGGACTGTTGACTGAACCCTTTGAGGTCGCTCGTGGCGGTCGTCGGCGTCTCGGCTGTGACGACGAGCAGGGGTGAGTCCTGTTTGGCGGCGGTGACGAGCGCGGTGCCGGTCTGGGCGAGTGCTGGCCCGCGGCCGACGACGGCGACGGCGACCTCGTTCGTGGTCTGCGCGTAGCCGTCCGCCATCGCTATCGCGAGCTGTTCGTGCCGGCACTCCACGACCTCGACGTCGTCGTACGTGGCCTGGATACCGGACGTGATGTCCATCACGTCTTCGGAGAGCAGCGTGAACACGGTGTCGACGCCCTGGGTGTGGAGGTACTCGCCGATACCGTCAGCGACGTGCATCTGACTCCCTCCTCGTCGCGGTCGGTTCGCTCAGAGACAGCATTCGTTGAGTGTGTGTCCCACACACGCTTAACGTTTGTAGTGCGGACGGGGGGCGAGAGCGGGTCGACCCCGTGTGGGTTTTGCGGGAGTCTCGCTCATTCGCTTTCGGACGAGTCACGATAGAGTGCCTTCTTTCGGTGTCGTTCCACGTACGCCTGGCGGACCTCGTCGCGGCGACGCTTCGCGGCGTCGGTCATCATCGTCTCGGTCCACTCGAACCCGTTGTCGGTGCGGACGTCGACGGTGTCGACGCCTTGGAGGTCGCCGACGTGGGTCTCGATCGCTTCGTGGAAGTACGCGACCATGTCACAGGCCGGTGTCGTCAGCATCAGGTCGACTATCACGTGGTCGCCTGCAACCTGGATGTCGTCGACGAGCCCCATCTCGACGACGTCGAGGTTCGACCCGTTCGCGCCACTGCACGGGTCGACGACCGCCCGGAGCGCCGCTTCGACGCGGGCAACGCGTGGCCTCTCGCTGCCGTCGAAGTCCGCGACCACCTCGATCGGGTCCTCCACGTCGACGGTAGAGGAATCGTTCGCGCCACCCCCGCCGTTGCGGTCGTCGAGCGTCGTCATGCGTCCACCTTCTCGAACGTCGTCGTCGAATACGGCTCCTCGGGGGCGCCGCGGTCGGCGAACTCGTCGTCGGCCTGCGCCGCCTGGATCGCGTCTATGTCGAGGCCGTGTGCGTCGGCGAGGTTCTCGCCGAGCATCTTCCGCTTGTCCTCGTCCGTGATCTGGTAGGTACCGCCCATCCACTCCATCTCCGGGAAGTCGAAGTTCCAGAACGCCTCCAGGAGGAGTTGCGGGTGGAACTGCGGGACGCCGCTCCCCCACATGATCTTCTCGATTGACTTCTTCCCGCCCATCCAGAGCAGGTCTCGCATCGTCTCGACGAACGAGTTCGGCGAGAGCGCCGCCTCGATGGCCGTAATCTCGAGGTTGACGTAGATGTTCGGGTGGAAGGCCAGTTGCGTGCCGGCCTCCTCGGCGAACGTCAGGCCGCCGTGGACGATCTCGAAGTTCAGGTCCGGGAAGCTCGACGCGGCCTCGTCGACGTCCTCGATGCGGTACGGGTCCATCGGGACGGAGCCGAGCGGCACCGACTTGTGGACGGCGATGACGTCGAGCCCGAGATCGGCGGCGTGCTCCCAGAGCGGGAACGCGAGGTCGGCGTCGTTCATCCTGAAGTCGCGGAGGCTGTCGCCCTCCCAGTAGGACGGGTAGACCTTCACGCCATTCGGGTCGAACTCCTCGACCTGCCGCGTGAGTTCGGCCTTCGGGTCCTCCATCCCGAAGAGGTCGACGCTCGCCATCGCACCCGTCCGTGTGGGGTGTGCGTCGTGGAACGCCCTGGCCTTGTCGAGGCCTGTGAGACCGTCGTGGAACACGGATATCGTCTGTGGGTGGAAGACGGTGTAGTCGACCTGGCTCTCGCGGAACAGCATGTTCGCGGAGTCCTCGGCGCTCATGTCCGTCTTCACGGACTCGGCGGTGCGTCGGTAGTCGACGGGCATCGAGGATTCGAGTGCAGCGATGTTGTCCGCGAGTTTCTCTGCGTGTCGTTCGATTCGGAAGTTCGATGGATGGAGGTTGTAGGCGTGCGACACACCGTCGGCTACGAACACCTCGTCCAGAGAGGCCATGCAAGAGACTCACAGGCAATGTGCATAAACCTTGACCCGGGCATACCAATCGCCGTGCACATCGCAGGCATACGTAGCCAACAGGTCGCTCGCCGACATACAGCCAACTGGTCACTCGCCGACACACGGTCGGCAGGTCAGTCGTCGTCATCGCGGGCGGACGGAAATTCGGGGTCGCGGTCCTCGATTATCGCCCGCACGCCCTCGGTGTGGTCGGGGTTGCTCGCCGCCATCGCCTCCAGCGCGTTCGCCTCGCCGCGGAACTGCGTCATCGAGAACTCCACCCACCGGTTCAGGACGAGCTTCGTGTACTGGATGGCGTACTGGGGGCCGCTCGCGAGCTTGTCGATCATCTCGTCGACCTTCGCGTCGAGCTCGTCGTGTGGAACGACGTGGTTGACGAGCCCGTACTCCTTGGCCTCCTCGGCGTCCAGCAGTTCGCCGGTCATGAGGAGTTCCTTGGCCTTGTAGAGGCTCATCGAGTGCGGCCAGAGGATGCTCGTCGTCGGGACCGACAGGCCGACGTTGACGTGCGTCGTCCCGATTCGGGCCTCCTCGCTCGCGATGATGATGTCGCCGAACCCCGCTATGACCGCGCCACCGCCCGCGGCGACGCCGTTCAGGCGGACGATGAGTGGCTGTCTGAGGTCGAGGATGCTCCGGTAGAGGAAGTCGCCGGGTTCGTTGTTCCACCAGTCGTGGGGGTCCTCGCGCTCGTCCTCCCAGTCGTCGAAGTCGCCGCCCGCGGAGAACGCCTTCCCGTTCCCGGTGAGGACGACGACGCGAGCGTCCGACTGGTTCGCGTCGATGAACGCCGACCGCATCTCCGCCATCAACTGGTGGTTCCACGCGTTGTACTTCTCGGGGCGGTCCATCGCGATGCGGTAGACGTCCGCGACCTGTTCGGCCTGGACGTGCTCGTACTCTCCCTCTACGTACTTCTGGGCGGGTCGAACCATACTGAGTCATCCCGCGATGCGATGTTAACTCTTTGGGAGATAATGACGCACAGGGTGCGTTCAGGCGTCGTCTCCCGGGACAGAGCTCGCTTCGTCGTCCCAAGCCTCGGCGTCGACTGGGGGCGAGCGACTCGCGACGAGGAGACACGCGACGCCGCCGAGGCCACCGACGACTGCGGTGCCGATGCCCGCGAGCCGTATCGCGCCGGTGAACCCGAGCGTCGGCGTCAGGAACGTGATGAGTGCCCCCATCGCGAGCGGCGTCGCGGTGTCCATCACCCGCCCGCCGCTCTCGGCGACGCTGACCAGGCCCGCTCTGAGTGATTCCGGGGCGACGCCCGTCAGGAGGCTCCGGTAGAGCGACAGCACCACGCCGAATCCGAGTCCGAGCGTCGCGATGCCGACGGCAGCGACGGCGAGCCCGGGGGCGTACAGGACCACCAGGAAGCCACCGCCCAGGGAGAGGTTCGCCACGATTAGCGGGACGAGGCGGCTGTCGTAGACGGAGGTGATGCGGCCGGCCTGGCTGGCCGCGGTGGCGAAGCAGACGCTCCCGATACCGGCCAACACGCCGGCCTGGACGGACGTCCCGCCGAGCAGTCGGACGACGATGAGCGAGTTGTAGGTGAGGAACGCGATCCAGACCATCGTCCCGAGGGCGCGGGCGACGACGAACATGAGGACGCGGCGTCGGCGGACGAGCGAGAGCATCTCGCTGGCGTACGCTCGCGCGGACTGCGAGGACTTGCCGACGGCGTCGGACGGTTCCGTGAAGTAACGGTGGACGAGCGCGGCGATGGGGATGGCGAGCGCGTACAGGAGGAACGGGAACTGCCACGCGATGGCGACGAGGACGCCCGCGGCGACGGGGGAGAGCGCAGAGCTGACCCCCGAGCCAGTGAACCGGAAGCCCTGGCCGGCTGCCTCGGTCGTTCCGTCGTAGAGGTCGCCGATGCTGGTGATGATTATCGGGATGAGGCCGCCCCACGCCGTCCCCTGGACGACGCGGAGGACGAGTGCGACCTCGAAGTCGGTCGTGAACGCGATCGCGGCCCCGGTGGTTCCGAAGAGCAGCAGGGAGTAGACGAGGACGCGCTTTCGGCCGATGCGGTCGGCGAGGACGCCCGCGACGACGATCATGACGATAGCGGGTGCGGTGAACGCGGACATCATCAGCCCGATGTTGCCCGGGGTGGCGCCGAGCGGGTCGATGAGGGATTCGAGGATGGCCGCCATGACGGCGACGCCGAGTGGCGCGGTGAGGTTCGCGAGGAGTAGCAACTGGAAGTCGGTCTCGCGAAGGAGGGTTGCCTCCTCGCCGAACAGCGTTCTGAGCGGTTCCACGTACTGTGGATAGTCGGTGCAGTTCGATTAAATACCTATGGTTTCGGCCGTCGGTTGCGAGCGCGGCCCGGCGGACGACCGAAGGGGGTGGTGAGGGACGGCCAGCCGGTGGGTCGCCGTCGCGTGGGCTACTGGCCGGTATCGAACCGGGATACGGTAGCGCCCTGAACGGGCGTTCACGAGACGCAAACGATAAGCCCGATGACGCCCATTGCTAGCGCATGTCGCAGCCAGGCCACATCCGGGGCGAGGGCGGGTCCGACGAGGTCCAGTCGGTGAAGACCATGTTCGACGTCCTCGAAGCCATCCAGGAGAACGGCCCGATGGGCGTCACCGAACTCAGCCGCGAACTGGACATGTCCAAGGGCGGCGTCCATCGCTACCTCAAGACGCTCGTCAGCGAGGGCTACGCGGTCAACGACGACGGCCGGTACGACCTCGGCCTCAGGTTCCTCATGCTCGCCGGGCACGTCCGCCAGAGCTTCCCCCACAACGACCTCATCGAGGAGAAGGTCAAGGAACTCGCGAACGACACCGGCCAGCGCGCGCAGTTCCTCGCCGAACAGCACGGCTACGGCATCTACCTGTACCGCGAGCGCGCCACCCGCGCCGCGAAGTTCGAGGCCGCCATCGGGAAGACCGTCCACCTCCACACGACCGCCGCCGGGAAAGCGATCCTCGCACACATGCCGCGCGAGGAGGTCGAGGCCATCATCGAGCGCCACGGATTGGTCGCGAAGACCGAGAACTCGATCACCGACCGCGAGACGCTGTTCGAATCGCTCGAGGAAGTCCGCGAGCAGGGGTACGCCCTGAACGAGGCCGAACACCTCACTGGACTGCACGCCGTCGGCGTCCCCGTCTTCGACTCCGACGACACAATCCTCGGGGGGATGAGCGTCTCCGGCCCCAGTCACCGCATCAAGGAGCTGATGACCGACGACTCCATCCAGCAGACCATCCTCTCCGTGGCCGAAGAGGTCGAACTCGGCATCAAGTACTCCTGATCAAGCCCAGACGGAATCCGGCCGCCGCGGGCTGGTTCAGACCTCCTGTTCGGACCCGCCGAGGTAGGCGGCACCGAGGTCCTCGTCCTCCAGGAGGCGGCGACTCTCGGCCTCCAGTCTGACGCCGCCGTCGCGGATGACGTACGCGCGGTCGCTGTTCTCCAGGAGCTTCGGGACGTTCTGTTCGATGATGAGCAGCGAGATGTCGCGCTCCTCCTGGATCTGGCGGACCTTCCTGAAGATGTCGTCGACGTACTTCGGCATCAGGCCCGCGCTCGGTTCGTCGAACAGGACGAGGTCGGGCGCGGTGACGAGCGCCCGGGCCACGGCGACCATCTTCTGCTCGCCGCCACTCATCTTGTACACCTTCTGCGACAGTCGCTCCTGGAGCTTCGGGAACAGTTCGAGGAGTGGCTCGACGTTGCGCTCGTACTCGTCGTCGGTGACCGTGAACGCGCCCATGCGGAGGTTCTCCTCGACGGTCATCTTCGGGAAGACGTTGTCGTTCTGGGGGACGTACCCGATACCCTCCTTCACGAGGTCCGAGGACGCGGTACCGCCAATCTCTCGGCCCTGGTAGCGGATCGAGCCGGACCACGGCTCCAGGTAGCCCATGATGGCTTTGAAGATGGTGGACTTACCCGCGCCGTTCGGGCCGACGACGCCGACGATCTCCTCGTCGGCGACCTCGAGGTCGACGCCTTCGAGGACGGGAACGTCGCCGTAGCCCGTGTGGAGGTCCTCGATCTCGAGGAGCGCCATCACATCGCACCTCCGAGGTAGGACTCGACGACGCGTTCGTCGGTCCTGACGTCGGCGGGTTCACCCCTGACGAGGAGTTTCCCTTCCGCCATGACGATGACGTCGTCGCAGAGCGCCGCGATCTCGTCGATCTCGTGGTCGATGAGGAACACGGTGGCTTCCTCCTCGTCGCGGAGTTGTCGGAGGAGTTTCGCGATGTCGCTCACGAGCCCCGGGTTGACGCCGGCGAACGGTTCGTCGAGCATGATGAGGTCGGGTTGGAGCATCAGCGTCCGTGCGATACCGAGGAGGACTTGCTGACCGCCCGAGAGTTCCTCACCGAACGCGTTGCGGTGCTCGTCGAGTTCGACGAGCGAGAGGAGTCTGTCGACCTCCGCGGCGGTGTCGGCCGCGGGGCTCGGGACGACCTCGAGGTTCTCCTGGACGGTCATCTTGTCGAAGATTCGAGCGTGCTGGAACGTCCGACCGATGCCGCGCTGGGCGACCTCGTAGGACTCCAGGCCCGTGATGTCGGTGTCGCGGAATCGGACCGTGCCGCCGTCCGGCCGTATCAGTCCCGTGATGAGGTTGAATGCGGTCGACTTCCCGGCGCCGTTCGGGCCGATCATTCCCGTGATCGAGCCCGCTTCGACGTCCATGGTGAGACCGTCGACTGCGACGACCGCCCCGAATGACTTCTTGAGGCCGTCGACTTCCAGGATGGGCATGTGTGGTATACACACCCACCAGTCACTTAAATTGAACGTATGGGACGTGTCACGTTCGCCACTGAACCGTCACCACCGAGTCCCGGGACACCCGGTCGACCACCAACATGCATCGCTAATCGGCCTGTGAGGGCGTCCGCTATCGGGGCGGGACGATCCGAAAGAAGGAGGTGGGAGACGACAGCACTGGCGGCGGGAATCGAGGCGCCGACCCGGAGTCGTCCGGGCCGGCACCCGCTCAGATCTGGCGTGTTCGAGGCAACACCTCCATGTCTTTGAGTTTGCTGATGATGCCCTCGGGCATCTGGACGATGACGAGGACGAGGAACAACCCGAGCAGTATCAGGTTGAGGTTCGGGAACTCCAGCCAGAGGAGTTCCTGCATGGGGATGAGGACGAGCGCGCCGAGCACCGGCCCCCAGACGGTCCCGATACCGCCGAGGATCGCGATCAGGATCAGCGTGATCGTGATGTCGACGGAGAAGACGGTTCCCGGAAAGACGAACCCGAGGCTCAGCGCGAACGCTCCGCCGGTGAGCGTCGTCAGGAGGCCGTGCACGCAGAACGCCGACATCTTGTACTTCAAGGGGTTCACGCCGACCGCCCGCAGCGCCTCCTCGTCCTCGCGGATCGCGAGCATCCGCAGCCCGAACGTCCGCGTCGCCGTCTCGTAGGTGACGACGATGCTCACGAGCGCGAGCGCCGCGAACAGCAGGTACGTGACAGTCAACGACGTCCCCGAGAGGTTGACACCACCGGATCCGCCGAGGAGGTTGTCCTCGATGAGGATGGCCTCGTGGACGGCCTCCGCGAACAGGAGCGTCCCGATCGCGAAGTAGATGCCGTTCAGTCTGAGGAGAATGAATCCAGTGATGGCGGCGGCGACGACGCCGACGATGGCCGCACCCGCGAGCGCGGCGTACCACGGGAAGTTCATGTGTATCGAGAAGAACACCGTCCCGTACGCGCCGATACCGATGAACATCATCGGCCCGAACGTCGGATAGCCGGTGTACCCGCTCAGGTAGTTCCAGGCCGCGGCGAGCGCGACGAACATGTAGAGGCTGTACAGGACCTTGATCCAGAACGTGTTGACGAGGAAGGTCACGCCCCAGATGAGGAGTGCGCCGACGACGATCGCTGCGTAGAACAGCGTCCGGTCGGTCGGGTTCCCGACCGCGTCCAGGACGGTCTCGGTGGAGCTAGCCATGGCGTGCCTCCGGTTCCCCGAGCAGTCCCTCCGGTCTGACGAGCAGTATCACGGCGACGCTGAGGTAGAGCACGAAGAACATCTCGTGCGACCCGACGTAGAATATGGTGAACACCTCGAACAGCGCGACGACGACGCTCGCTATCATGGTGCCCGCGAGACTCCCCATGCCACCGAGGACGATGATGACGAACAGGAGGAGCAAGATCGGTTGGGCACCGATGGGGGAGATGCTGTACACCATGAGGTACGCGACGCCGGCGATGCCCGCGAGCGTTGCGCCGATACCCATCGTGATGGCGCGGATCTGCTTCGTGTTGATACCGCAGGCTTCGGCGAGGTCGGGCTCCTGGGCGGTCGCGCGGATCGCGCGCCCGTACGTCGACCGGTCGAGGAACACGAGCAGGCCGACACCGAAGACGAGCCCGAGGACGCCGGCGACGAGCCGGTTCAGGCCGACGGTGGCCGTGAGGATCTCGATGGACTCGTTCAGGTACGGGATGGAGCGACTGATGCCAGTGAACTGCTGGAGGAGTGCGCCCTCAAGCATGAGTGCGATCCCGAACGTCAACAGGAGGCTGTATATCTCGTTGTCGCCGATGACGTACTCGACGGCGAGCACGTGCATCAGGTACCCGAGCACGAACATTGCGGGGATGACGGCGAAGATGCTGAGGACGGGGTCGACGCCGAATTCGGTGAACGCGTACCAGCTCATGTAGCCGCCGAGCATCACGAACCCGCCGTGGGCGATGTTGACGACCTCGAGCACCCCGAAGATGAGGGAGAGGCCGAGGGACGCGAGCACGTAGATGCCCGCCAGTAACAGGCCGCTTACGATGAGCGCGAACGTGGTGGTGGCGAGACTCATCAAGTCTCACCTACGGCCAGGGCTTGGGGTACTGGAGGTCCGTCTCTTTGACGTCCTCGGGTGCGACCAGCGGTTTCTCGTTGCCCTGCCACTGGGTCTCCTTCCAGTCGTATCCCTGCTGGATGCCTCTGTCGTTGAACTCGGAGGTCCCCAGGATGGTCTGGACGCTAGAGTCGAGGAGCCACTGGCGGAGCGTGTCGCCGTCCTTGGCGTCGTTCCCGAGGCTGCGAATGGCTTCGCCGAACACCTGGACGGACCCCCATCCCATCGCGGCGTGTTCCGCGAGGTTGAGGTCGGATTGCTCCTGGTACAGGCGCTTGAACTCGTCGTTGCCTTCGAGTTCGACGTTCGCGTTCCAGACGACGGGCACGCACGTCCAGTCGAGGAGTTCCTGCCCGAGTGCGTCCTGGACGTCCTGCACGCCCGCAGTGACGGAGGATACCAGGGTGGGTTCCCAGCTGGAGTTGTTGATGGCGCGCATCTGTGCGATCACGGAGTTCGGGTAGTTGAACGACACCAGCGCGTCTGCGCCCTGTTCTTCGGCGCGGAGGACGAACGAGGAGAAGTCCTGCTGGTCGTTCGAGTGGGTGTCGTTGTACACGATGTTCAGGTCGTGGTCGGGTGCGACCTCGTTCACGAAGTTCCCCTTGCTCTGGCTGGTCCAGTCGAGGTCGACGCCCCAGGTTGCGACGTCGGTGACGCCGGCCTGGTTGAGGAGGCTCGCGGTGGTGTTGCGTGCGAGCGTCGGCTGGAACTGGAACGCGTAGTCGAACGAGCCGTGCATCTCGAAGTTGACGCCCGAGGAGTTGATGATGGGGATGCCGGCGTCCTCGGCGGGGGGTGCGGCGGCGCGCATCATCGGGGAGCTGTACGCGCTGATGATGAAGTCCTTCTCGTCGCTGACGAACCGGCTGGCGAGCCGGTTCGCACGGGCTTCGTCGGACTCGTTGTCCTCTATCTGGAAGTTCACCATGTGGCCGTTGATGCCGCCAGCGTCGTTGACCTTCTTCTCCCAGGCCCTGTAGGACGGGACGAACAGCGAGCCGGCGCCGGAGAAGCGGCCGGAGAGCGGGACCGAGACACCGATGTTGAACTCTTCGGGCTCTTGTTCGGTGGTATCCGTTCCGTCGCCGCCGTTGCCGCCGTTGCCGCCGTTGCCGCCGTCGCCGCCGTCGCCGCCGTCGCCGCCGTCGCCGCCATCACCGTCGTTGCCTTCGTTGATGCCGGTACATCCCGCGAGACCGATCGCGACGCCCGTGCCGCCGATGGTACGGAGTATCGTCCGTCGGTCCGTTCCCTTACTGTGGCTGTGTCTCGTCATACGCTAACCTGACCCATGCCCCCCAAGTATTAAACGTTAAGGTTAGCTCTCGGCCGGCATACATTTTCAGCGTCGCGTGCGCCGGTCGTCGACGGCGCTACCCGGATGGAACTGCGGCGCGCGGTGCGCTTTGGCGGTATCCCTTAGCTCTGGGATGCGAGTACCAGGAAAGCTGACGTTTTACCCCGAACGGACGTTCGCGATGCATGAACACATCGGCCACGATACTTCCGTTACAGCACTATGGGTGTAACGTATGGCAGTCTCTCGACCCTCGACCGGACTCACAGGAAGGGCCAACCGGCTGCAGAGACCGCCCTTCAGGCGCAGGGACGGCAGAGAAGCGCCCTGACGCAGCGATACCGGGTGCAAACAACGAGAGAGCTGTTCGGGTATCGCGAACGGACGCGACCGTCCACGACACAACCACCTTATACGGGACACCACGGTCGAAGGCGTGAAACCTCCGCTAGCGGGTTCTCCACCGGGCCAGGGGCCATCGTTCGCATCTCGTGAACGCAACGGCCTCCTATCGCAGGCCATCCATCTCGCGTCTTCCACTGGCAGCACCTCGGCGCCCGTCGAATCCACGCATCATCAAGGCTTCCTGACAGCAAGCGCCTGGCGACACTCTGTCACTACCTAGCACACCTCGTTCTGGAATCGTGAACCGCTGAGAACCACGACCTCACACCAATCAGCGCCCCAAACACCACCACCGCCGCCGGCGCGCGCACCCAACCCCCGGCCCGCCGAACGCGCTCTCAGCCGACACAGCACCGACGCATCACCACCGGCCCACAACCGCCAACAACTCACAACCGCCACCGACTCACAGCCACCACCCTCACCATCGGTCTATTGCAGCGACACTGATAGCCTGGCAGGCGAACTACTATGCGCGAGCCAACCGAACGCTCCTCCCGGATGCCATCCTATACCGTCTACGTTCCACGGGCAGACGATAGCGTTCCCGAACGCGACTTCCGACGCGGATTGGACCCACTCCTCGACCACCCCGACGTCGAAGTCACCTACTGCCCGGGACGCGACTACGACGCCATCGAACCCGACGAGGTCCCCGGCGCGAACGCCATCATCGCCATCCAGGAACGCGTGACCGCCGACCTCGTCGCAGCACTCCCCACGCTCGAGATCGTCGCCGCGTTCGGTGCCGGTCTCGACCACATCGACGTCCCGGCTTGCACCGAGCACGGCGTGACCGTCGTGAACGCCCCACAGCCCGTCCGGGACGCCGTCGCCCAATCGACGCTCGGGATGCTCCTCTCGTGCGCGAGCAACCTCCACGGGTTCGACGCGCGCATCCGCCGGGACGGCTTCGACGGCCGATACGAGAACATGGGCGTCACGCTCTACGAGAAGACCGTCGGCATCGTCGGAATGGGGCTCATCGGCACGCGCCTCCTCGACCTCCTCGACCCGTTCGACGTCGACGTCCTCGTACACGACCCCTACCTCGAGGAGCGCAACGCGGACCGCCTCGGCGTCGACCGCGTCTCGCTCGACGCGCTCCTGGCGCGCGCGGACTTCGTCTCCCTGCACTGCCCGCTCACGGACGAGACCCGCGGCATGCTCGGCCCGGACGAGTTCGAACGCATGCAGGACACCGCGTACCTCGTCAACGCCGCCCGCGGCGGCCTCTACGCGGACGCGGACCTGACGGCCGCCCTCCGGGCCGGGGAGATAGCGGGCGCCGCGATCGACGTGTTCGAGGACGAACCCGACGTCGACGACAATCCACTGCTGGCCGTGGAGGACTGTCTCCTCACGCCGCACACGTCCGGCCTCCTCATCGAGACGACCACCGAACAGGGGAACCTCGTCAGCGAGTCGATACTCCAACGGTCCCGGGGGGAACCCCCGAACAACATCGTGAATCCGGAAGCCTACGACGGTCCCGTTGCCGGATCCCTGCACTCTCCGACCTACCGGTCGTGAACGGCGAGTTCACCCCTCAGGCGTAGGTTTAAATAACTGGGCGCGGTTTCAGATGCTATGGCCGAGCAGTCCGTCGTAGACCCCCCTGGGCCGCTCAAAGAGCGCACCATCAACGACTTCCTCACCCATCGGGCGACACACCAGGCGACCACTCCCTACGTCATCTACGGGAACGCGGGGCGGACCGTCACCTATCGGGAGATGAACGACGTCGCGAACACCATCGGGCACAACCTACGGGCGCTCGTCGACGGCACCGACCAGCGGAACGTCGCCGTCATGATGCAGAGCCAGCTGCCGATACTCCAGGCGTTCCACGGGATCCTGAAGGCCGGAATGGTGTACGCGCCGGTCCACCACGAGTACAAGGGCGAGAACCTCAGCTACCAGCTCACGGACTCCTCGGCCGCCGTCGTCGTCATCGACGACCGCTACGTCCACCGCCTGAACGAGGTCCAGGCAGACCTCAGGGACGACCTCCGAGTCATCGTGCGGACGACCGACGACGAGAGCGAACCGCTCGCGGACGGGTTCGACCGACTGTCCTTCGACGAACTCACGACGGGACCAACGGCCGAGCCGGACGCGGACGTCGCGTGGGAGGACATCGCGACGATCATCTACACGTCGGGTACGACCGGTCGACCGAAGGGCGTCCTTCACTCGCACCGGCAGGTTCTCGTGTTGTTCGGTGCGCTCAAGGCGACGTTCATGTCCGCCGAGGACATCGTCCACAACAACCTGCCGTTGTTCCACGTCGGCGGCCTGTACGGGAACGTCGTCGCGACGCTACTGGCCGGGGCGACGGTCGTCTGCTGGGACAAGTTCAGCACGAGCGAGTTCTGGAACCGCGTCGACGAGTACGGGGCGACGCGGGCGGTCATCTTCTCGTCGATGATAACGTGGCTCGACAACCAGCCGCGGACGGACACCGACCACCACAACACGCTCAACAAGGTCACGTTCGTCCCGCTCGTCGACGAGTACGAGGCCATCGCGGAACGGTTCGGGTTCGACATCGTCGATACCTACTACGGGCAGACCGAGATCGGATTGAGCGTTGCGGGCGCCATCCGTGCGGCGACGGGCGAGCACGCGACGCCGGCCGAGTACAGGCAGGGACGGTCGCCGGATGCGGTCGTCCGGGCGGCCGAGTCGAAGGGCATCCCAGTGGTCGACGAGGCACCGGGGACGAACTGGGCGGGGAAGCCGGCGAGTCCGGTGGAGGTCGCGCTCCTGAACGAGCACGACGAGCGACTCGGGGCCGGGGAGGTCGGCGAACTCGCCGCCCGTCCGGAGGAGCCGTCGATGATATTCCAGGGGTACGTGAACAGTCCGGCGGAGACGCTCGAGACCTGGGGGAACCTCTGGCATCACACCGGGGACGCGCTCGAACGGGACGCCGACGGTCACTACTACTTCGTGGACCGCATCGACGACGTGATCCGGCGGCGCGGCGAGAACATCGCGACCGCGCAGATCGAGGAGCCCCTGAAGAAGCACGCGTCCATCGAGAACGTCGCCGCGTTCTCGGTGCCGGCGGTCGACGGGGCGGAGGACGAGGTGGCCATCGGCGTCGTGCTCGCCGACGGCGTCGCGCTCGACGAGGCAGCCATCCGTGCCATCGCTGCGGACCGTCTGCCGCGGTTCATGGTGCCGCGGTACGTCGAGATCGTCGACGAGATGCCGAAGACGGACACGGCGAAGATAGAGAAGTACAAGCTCAGGGACCAACTGATAGCGCGAGAGGGCCTCGAGTGAGGGGGTGTCGCGGTCGCGAGTGCGAGACCGCCGAGGCGGCGAGTCGCAGTCCGCGTCGTGCGCGGACCGCTCGTATTGGCATGCGTTGAGAGGCGAGCGGGTTGCGCTGGGACGCGGGGCGGACCTGTCAGGTCCGCGTCTTGTGGTGAGGTATCGCACCCCAACGTATATCGTGATGGTCCCGCAAGTGAAGGTAGAGCTATGAGTGACAGCGCTGCGCAGGGAATGCATTTCGAACCTTCTTCCGAGTACAACATCATTCGGAAGCAGCTGGACGAGTTCATCAAACAAGAGGTCGAACCGCTCGAGGACGAGTACGAGCACTTCCTCGGCGCGGACGGCGAGGAGAACCGGGCGGCGGAGGACGGCCGGATGGACCCGGAGTTCTTCGAGTTGACGAAGGAGATCAGGAAGAAGTCCGCTGAGGCCGGCTACCTGACGATGCACATCCCCGAGGAGGCGGGTGGTGGTGGCGTCAGCACCCTCCACTACTGCATGCTCCTGGACCACGTCTACGACCGGCACCCGGACGGGTTCCACGGGTACGTGCTCGCGCACGGCCCGGAGGGATTCCAGGGTCCGAACCCGTCGCTGATGAGCGCGTACCACGACGAGTACCAGCGCGAGAAGTACTTCGAGCCGATGATGAACGTCGACAAGGAGTTCTCGTTCGCGCTCACCGAACCCGGGCACGGGAGCGACGTGACGTGGATGGACTCCAACGCCGAGCAGGACGGCGACGAGTGGGTTCTCAACGGGTCGAAGTGCTTCATCTCGAACGCGCCGATGGCGGACTTCTTCGTGGTGAGCGTGCGGACGTCCGGCGAGGACGGGAGCGCGTACGGCATCTCGTCGTTCTTCGTCGACGCCGACAATCCCGGTATCGAGGTCGGGAAGTACCAGCACAACATGGGCGAGGCGCTCGCCGAGCACGCGTTCGTGCACCTCGACGACTGTCGGGTGCCCGATAGCCAGATGATCGGCGAGGAGGGGAAGGGGTTCTTCGAGACCGCGATCAACTACGTGGGCGTGGCGCGGTTGACGCTCGCGGCGTTCTGCTGTGGGTACGCGCAGTGGATGTTCGACGCGAGCATCGAGTACGCGGAGGACCGGAAGACGTTCGGCGAGCCCATCGGGTCGAACCAGTTCGTGCAGGGGATGCTCTCCGAGCTCCGTATCGACCTTGAGTTCGTGCGGTGGCTCTACCGGCACGCGGCCTGGAAGATCGATCAGGGCGAGAGCGAGCGGTGGTTGGCGAGTGCCGCGAAGTGGAAGGGGTCGGAGCTCTGGAACGACGCGGCCGACACCGCCGTCCAGATTCACGGTGGCTCCGGCGTCATGGACTCGCTGCCGTTCGCGTACCAGTACAAGAAGTCGCGGGCGCCGCGCATCTACGACGGGACCAACGAGATACAGAAGCGCAACATCGCGCGCCAGTTCCTCGACCTCGACTGAGGGTCGAACGTGGGCAGCGTCGTCGCCGCGAGCACCCCCGGTGTCGCGGTGGGGACGTCAGCGGTGCGTAGGCCGCCACCACCGGTGTGTGCATTGGGAACGCTTATCGAGGATGCGATGAAACTAGTTGCCTGATGAAGATACTCACGACGGTCAGCGAGGTCCGCATCCTCGACGACCAGTTCGAGGTAGACGGACTCGACGTCAAGAACCGCTACCTCACGTACGAGTTGAACGAATGGGACGACTACGCGCTCGAGGAGGCGGTGCAGTACGCGGAGGCGAGCGACGAGGACGTGGAGGTCGTGACGGTGACCGTCGGTCCCCAACGCGCTGAGGAGACGATCCGGCAGGGACTCGCGAAGGGCGCTGACCGCGCGATCCGCGTCTGGGACGACGCACTCGACGCCGAGTCGGTGCTCGGTCCGCGTTCGAAGGCACAGGTGCTCGCTGCGGTCGTGGCCGACGAGGACCCCGACCTCGTGCTGACGGGCGTGCAGACGGGCGACGCGGCGTGGGGCGCGACCGGCGTCGCGCTCGCCGCCGCGGTCGACTACGCGTGGGCGGCCGTCGTGAACGACCTCGACCTGGACGCGAGCACCGGACAGGCGTCCGTTCACCGCGAACTCGAGGGCGGACTCGCGGAGCTCACCGACGTCGACCTGCCCGCGGTCCTCACCATCCAGACCGGTATCAACCAGCCGCGGTACGCGAGCCTCAGAGGTATCCGGCAGGCACAGCAGAAGCCACTCGACGTCGAGACCCTCGACGATATCGGCGTTGACGCAAGCGTGCTCGACGACGGGCTCGAACTCACGGCGCTCTACGAACCGGAGTCCGAGGGCGAGGCGACCGTGTTCGAGGGGAGCACGGAGGAGATGACCGCGGAACTCGCCGCGCTCCTCCGCGAGAAGGGGGTGGGGGCATGAGCGACGTGCTCGCCGTCGCCGAACACCGCCGCGGCGAACTGCGGGACGTGAGCCTGGAGGTCGTCACCGCCGGGATCGAACTCGCGGCCGCGGTCGGCGGCGACCTCCACGTCGCCGTCGTCGGCGGCGACGTCGACGCGTTCGCCGGCGAACTCGCCGTCGAGGGGGTCGCGACCGTGCACACGGTCGCGTTCGGCGAGGACTACAATCACGACGTGCACGTCCAGGCGCTGGGCGCGCTCGTCGACGCGCTCGACCCGGGGTACGTTCTCGCGGCGAACTCCGTGAGCGCGCTCGACTACGCGCCCGCGCTGGCGGAAGCCCTCGACGCACCCCTGGTGACGGATGCCATCGCGTTCGACGCGGCCGACGACGGCATCGCGGTCACGCGCGAGTTCTACGGCGGGAAGACCGAGGGCACCCTCCACGTGACCGGGACTCCAGCCGTGGTGACGACCCGCCCGACCGAGTGGCCAGCCACGACGGCGACGGGCGACGCCGACGTCGAGGCGTTCGACGCCACCATCGACAGGGACGCGATCAGGACGGACGTCACGGGCTACGAGGAGGTCCTCGCGGGCGACGTGGACATCACCGACGCGGACGTCATCGTCTCCATCGGGCGCGGCATCAAGGAAGAAGAGAACCTCGACCTCGTCGAGGAACTCGCGGACGCCCTGGACGCGACGCTCGCGGCGTCCCGCCCCATCGTCGACAACGAGTGGCTCCCGAAGAACCGCCAGGTCGGCCAGAGCGGGAAGGTCGTCACGCCCGAGATCTACATCGCCATCGGCATCTCCGGTGCCACCCAACACATCGCCGGCATGAAAGGCGCCGACACCATCATCGCCATCAACGACGACCCGTCCGCGCCCATCTTCGACATCGCGGACTACGGTATCGTCGACGACCTCTTCGACGTCGTTCCACTACTGACGGAGGCGTTCAGCTAGAGGCAGTCCGACGCCGCCGAACCCACGTCACACGCGGGCGAGGACAACAATCAAGGCTGTGCCGGTCGTGTGTGTCGTATGGCTTTCGAGTTCGAGACCATCGTCAGAGCCGGCGATACGGACGTCACCGGGTCGATATACACGCCGCAGGTCGTCGACTGGCTCGCCCGCGGCCTCCACGACATCCGGTCGGCCGCCGGGTACTCCTACGGCGCGTACGAGGAGATGGGTATCGCGTCCGCGGCCGTGAACGTGAACGTCGACTACCTCGCCCCGATACGCATGGAGGACACCGTCACGGTCGCGATGACGCCCGACGTCGGCGAGACGTCCATCAGGTTCGACTCGACCGGCACCGTCGAGGACACCCGCGTCTTCCAGGGCTCGATCACGCTCGCGTTCATCGACGCGGAGACCCGCGACGCCGTCCGCATCCCCGACGACCTCCGGGCGGCGTTCGAAACCTTCGCGGCCGACACCACGACCGACTGACTCACGACGGGATCTGCCTCACTCGTCTTCGCTGAACGAGCGGAGTCCCTCCTTGCCCTCGTCGGTGAAGAAGTGCGCGGTGGAGACGAACTTCTCGAGTTCGATCCCCGTGTCGAGGTCCGCGGACTGACTCTGTTCGACGAGGTACTTCGCGGTCTTCAGCGTCCGCCGGCCCTTGCTGGTTATGTCCTCCGTCCAGCTGTCCCGCGTCGCCTCCAGCTCGTCGGCAGTCACCGCTTCGGTCGCGAGTCCCCAGTCCGCGGCCTCAGTGCCGGAGATGCGTTTCCCGGTGAATATGAGTTCCTTCGCGCGCTGCTGGCCGATGCGTCGCGGGAGCCGCTGGGTGGACCCACCGCCCGGCACGAGGTTGCGGTTGATGTGCTGGTCGCCGATCTGTGCGTCCTCGACGGCGATGATGAAGTCCGTGAGCAACAGCACTTCGAGCCCACCGGCGAGCGCGTATCCCTCGACGAGACTGAGCGAGGGCAGCGAGCAGTCCGCGAGCGTCTCGAAGCAGTCCTCGATCTGTGCTTCGGCGTCCCGGAGGTCGTCCATCTTGCTGTCCTTGACGAACTCGTGGATGCCGTCGATGTCGACGCCGGCACAGAAGTTCCCGCCCGCTCCGCGGATGGTGAGCAGGCGGACGGTGTCGTCCCGTTCGAGTTCCTCGACGACGGCCGCGAGCTCGCTCGCCATCTCGGGGTTGATGGCGTTGAGCTTGTTCGGTCGGTTCAGCGTGACGTGTGCGGCCTTATCGTCGTGACTACGCGTCACCGTTACGAGTGACTCCTCGGACATACTACTACACTCGACAGGTGGTGAGTTAAACGTTCGCACGCCCCGTCGAGACGGGCCCTGAATGCGCTACTTCTCGTTGATGTAGACAGTGAGCGCCGCGAGCGTTCCGTCCTCCTCGTCGAACTCGAAGACGTCACAGAACCCGACCGCGATCTTGTCGCCGCCGGGGCCGGTCCCCGAGACGGTGCCCTCGGCGAACGACGCCGAGTCGCCGTGAGCGAGATGCTCGATCTCGTGGTGAGTGTCGGCGAGACTCCGCACCTCCTCGATGTACCGGTCGATCGCGTCCTCGCCCACGAACGTCGTTCCATCGCCCGCGACGTACGTGAACTCGGCCGCGAGCAGGTCCCTGACCTCGCTCGTGTCGGTGGTATCCATCGCGTCGAAGTACGTGTCGATGACTCTCTCTCGCTCTGCGTGCTCCATGTAACGTCCTGTGACGCGGACGCACAAATATCTAGCTGGCTCCGTCGGTCCCCGCTCGGCTGAACAGGTCACCCTCGAGAGCATCCATACCAGGAGGACCAATCAATATTCTGTGTATATATAGTATCAGTCAGTTTCGTGTTTGTGGATGCAGGTGGGTGAATCGGGTGTCGCTCGAGTGGCGACACCAGCGAACCGAAGCGGGTGATCTCGTATCGGCCACAACGCGACGATGTGGGCGGTTCTCGCGTCCGGGTGGGTTTCGAACGCGAACCCTGGTGGCCAACGAACGACGTCGACCCAGCCTGCGCTCTCAAACTATTCGTGGTGCGAATCATCAGTTCCTCGCCGATGGCGACAACGCCGTCGAAAGCCAGGTTCCCGCCGGCGGGCCGGGGTTTTCTATGCGAATCACAACTGCAACGGCGTCAAACCGGAGAGATAGAGTCACTTCGAAGGAGGTCGGGACGAGACGATATCGAAACACCCAAAATAATTACAACTATTCCATCATTCTCGCTAATAGTTCAGTCTTCATATAATTATCGTTGCGTCCGTGAGAATCCTTCGTCGAGGGGTACGCTCACTGAGACCCGCAGTACATCAGCCAACCGAATGCTCGGCTCGGCTCGGAGAGGTCTCCGTCGACACGCTCCGACTCCCCGAGAGAGACGGTGCGGGTGTCGGGATGGGTGGCTGGCCGCTGCTCACTCTCTGGATTGGGGCGGGAAGTTTACTGAACGAGCACATCAGACTGGTGTCCACCCAGCGGGACGGTCAGGAGTCGAGCGGGCGGTCGTCGGTGGCGAGCAGGAACCAGTCGACGATACGGTTCGTCGCTCGTCGCAGCGTCACGCTCACCGTGGATTTGCCGACGCCGAGTTCGTCGGCGATGTCGGCGAGCGTGGACTCCCGAGGCACCTCGAAGTACCCGCCACGGAGTGCGACGTCCAGGCACTCGCGCTGGCGCGCCGTCAGGACGCCGTCGGCGGACTCGCTGTGCGTGACCGAGAGCAACTCGTAGCGGAGCGGGCTCGCGTCGAGTCGCTCGCCGAGCGCGGTGAACTGCTCGCGGGACGCAGTGACGTTGAATTCCATGGCGCCCTGCTGAACGGTCAACGGGAACTCCGGCGGGAGCGACGTCTCCCCGAGGAACGTGAACAGACCCTGCTCGGTGGTCTCGTACTTCGTCAGGCCGCGGTCCGCGTCGACGTACAGTCGCTCGAGGGAGACGATGCTGTCGTGGGCGGCGAGCGCCTCCAGCGCCGCCTCCGGGTTCGGCCCGACGACCTCGCCTAGCTCAAGCGTCCGCGACTCCAGGGGTGCGCCAGCGAGCAGCCGGAACGTGGTGTCGGGGAGCGATTGCGAGACCTCCGCGACCCAGATATCGCTCGGGCCTTCCATCCGGAACCGCGGCCGAATCATCGCCCACCACTCTGTCCGTGGCTACTACCGACACCTTGGTGGCTCATGCCCGGACCTTCGCGAGTGTGTGACTCAATCGTTCGGGTCACTGCAGTGTCGTCGACCGCTGGTACCAGAGTGCGAGCGAGTAGGCGGCGCCGGCGAAGACGACGGCGATGAGGGCGAGCAGGACGGCGAAGGCGACGTACCCGAACGCGTGGTTCGCGTAGGGGAGGCTGACGTCGCCCGGTGGTTCGGCCGCCCACGGGCTGAGGTGGACATTTCTTTGTCCAACGTGTTGGACGTATGTGTCTGGGCGGCCACGTTCCTCATGGCGACTGGAAACCGAACGGCTCAGCATCGCTACGAGAGGAGCCCAGTCTGTGGGTGTTGGCGAATAGCCTCGTTTCTGGTGGTTCAGTTCTGAGAAAGCCACAGATTTCGATACGAATCTTCCGAACGCTGGTAGTCACACAACGATACGACTAGCCTTCAGCAAGCGACGAGCGCGGTAACCGGTCAGAACGCCAGTAGGGAGTGGTCTCGCTCGGCAACGCCACTTTCGGCGGCGTTCCCTCTCTTGTGCTCAACAGAGTTCGTCGAGAGACGTTACTAAACTCATCACGAAACCGATCAAATGGAGAGGTTCAGCTCCGAGAACGATTTGATTCGGCGTCTATCATAAAGGGCGGGGGGATGTCACTCTTGGAGATCCCAGGGGAGGTCGAGCGTGACGGGGCTCTCCAAGGTGTTGTCGGTGCTCGTGGGCGCCACGGTGAGCCGGTACGCGCCGGGGGTGAGGCCGGTCGCGTCGTACAGGAGGAGGCCCGTGCCGTCGCCGCGCCGTAGCGCATCGAGAGTCTCCGTTCCGTAGCGTGCGTCTCGGAACTGTCGGACGTGCTCGACGGCGTCCTCCCGAGAGCGAACCCGGAGGAGGACCGACTCCGACGGGAGATCGGTTCCGGAGCTGGGCTGGCGGTGCGCCGCCAGCGCGTCCTGCGCCCACGACGGAGTGGTGTCCGCGAGTGAGAGGCGCGTCCCGGCGGGGAGCGGTGGTTCGTCGGCGAACTCGTGGTAGGGCTGCCAGGTCGTCGCCGGCGCCGTCACTCGGAGGTCGTGGAAGTTCGCGTCGCGGTTGGCGCGCGTGTAGGTTCCGACGCGACCGGTCCGGTGGGTGTCGTCGGTCACGTCGAACAGTAGCTCGCCGTCGAGGTACCCTCGGATGCGGTCGTCGACGCATTCGATGGTGACGAGGTACTGTTGCCCGGCCTGGAACCCGGTCGTTTCGTCGCTCCAGAGGAGCTCGACGTCGCCATCGGTCCGGGCGACGAGTCGGCGGTAGCTCCGCTGGTCGTCCATGGAGAACCGATAGCAGTTCCCGTCGGACTGATAGCGGAACATGAGACCGATCGCGTCGTCGTCTCCCGCGGCGACCCGAGCGGTCAGGCGGTAGTCGGTCCAGTCGTCGCCGGTGATGGCGTACGTGCCGGGTGCGTTCACGTCCCCGCCGACGAACCCGTAGATGTTGCTCGTCTGCCGGAGCCGGCCATCCTCGATACGCCAGTCGGACTCCTGGGTCGTGTACGGTGGCTCGTCGACGATGGTCCAGTCGTCGACGTCCCCGCTCTCGAACGCCCAGTGGTCGAGTTGCGTCTCGACTGCGCCCCCGGCGGCCTGTAATCGCTCGACTTCCGTTCGGCCGTCGGTGACGACGACGCCCGTGCGGCCGAGTGACTCGCCCGCGTCCGGGTCAGGCACGTCGAACGCGGGCACGGTATCGATGGCGCCGCGGAGTCGCCCGTCGGCGACTTCGACGCGGAGCGTCCGCTCTTCGTCCGTGGGGAGTCCAGCAGCGTTCGACCAGAGGACGGTCTCGGTGCCGTCCGCGCGGACGAGCTGGAGGCCGTCCGCGTCGCCGACGAGACGGTAGTGCGTGTCCGCGTCCTGATAGCGGAACGTCAGCCCGACGGTTCCGTCGCGTCTGGCGAGGTCGGCCACGAGGACGGTGGCGTCTGCGTCCGCGCCAACCAGCGCGCTCGTCGTGTCACTCGCCCCCTCGATGGCGTCGTCGACGGTCCACTGCCCCGGGCCGTCGCGCCGCAGGCTGTCCCGTAGGGATTCCCGACCGTCGGTCAGGGTCGGCGCGAAACCGTCGCCGGGGCGGCGGTACTCGACGGCGGTCCCGCTGAGGTCGGTGGTCTCGCGGAGCAACGCCGTCACGTTCGCGCTGCCAGGGGTGGCGTCGGTGAGCTTCAGTGCGCTCGGTGGCGAAGGCTGGTGGTCGAAGTGTGGCCCTCGTTCGACGTCGATGTCGACGGTCGACCAGTCGATTGGCTCCGGTGCGTTCACGGCGAACCCGTAGGGGGTGCCGTCGGCGTCGAGGCGGCTGACTTCGAGACGGTCGACGTCGCCCGTGGGAAGGTCGTCGACGAGCGACCGGAACGCGCGGAACTCGGCGTCGTCCGGGGCGTTCCCGAGCGCACCAGGGGTGACGTCAGCCATCGAGCCCGCCGGGTAGGTGGCGGCCCAGACCACGTCGTCGTAGCTCTGGAGGTGGTGTCTGGCGTCCGCGAACAGCGACGTCGTGAACGAGAAGCGGTAGGCGGTCGGGGCACCGGCTCGGAAGTCGTCGATGCGGACGTCGTCGAACTGGGCGTCCGGGTTCTCTCGAGTGTAGAGAGCGACGGTTCCTGCATCGGGTCCGTCGGGGTCGGTGACGGAGAAGACCACTTCGTCGTCGACGAGCACCTGGAGGTCGTCGCCGACGGCTTCGACGGCCAGCCGGTAGTCGCGGCCGGCGTCGACGGCGCCCTGGGTGGTCCAGCGTTCGTCGACCGTGCCGTCGCGGACTCGTTCGATTCGTCGCGTCCCGTCGGTGTCGAGTTCGATCCGGTAGTAGCTGTCGCCGTCGTCTCGGACGGTGAGGCCGACGCCACCGGAGCCGCCGGTACGGGTGCGGACCGTCGCTGCGAGGCGGTAGTCCGTCCACGTCGTCGGCTGGTCGCCACCGAAGTCCGGGTAGTCGGTCAGCCGCCAGCGGGCGCGTCCGCCGGGGGCGCCGGTCTGGACGGCGACCGACCGCGGCGGGATCGCCCAGGCGGTGGTGCCGCTGGCGGTCGGCTGTCTGGCGAGCGTGAGTTCGTCGGCGGTCGCGTCGATGGCGTCGATGCCGACCGTCTCTGCGTCGTCGCCGGTGCCGAGTGTCACGGTGTCCAGTCCCGCGCGGAGTGCGTCGACGACGCCGCTTCGAACGTCGAGGGTGGCACCGTGCAGCGTGCCGTTCTCGCCGCTGAAGCCGTCGTGGTGGTCGAGCGTCCAGTCGCCACCGTCGGCCGTCCAGGTGGCGTCGCGGGACGTCCAAGAGCCGTTCGACCACGTCCACGCCCCAAGGTCGGGGGTGAACCGCTCTCGGTAGAGGAGCGGCTTCAGGCGCGCCTCGTGAATCGTGTCCGGGGCGAGGACGCGCTCGTCGGCGTCGCGCAACAGCTGCTTCGTCGCTTCCATCCGCCAGTCATCGAGGTCGAGACAGGAGCTCTCGCCCGCAGTGGCGATCCAGCGGGCGGTCGCCCGGTCGAGCAACTGGGTGGGCGTCGTCCCCCACTCGTCGTCGACCGTGACGATGCGGCCGCGGGCGTCCCGGACCGGCCGGTCGTTGTCGTCGTAGAGATGGAGCGTGAGGTCGCGGCGCGCCAGCCGGTACTGGAGGTCGACGTAGTCGACGTCGAAGTCCGCACCGATCGGGTCGGTCCGATAGACGGGTCGGGGGCGCGTTGGGCGTTCGCCGTCCGCCGGCACCGTCGCGGGCGTGGTCTGGTCGACGTAGCGCGCCAGCGTCTCCACCCCGGAGGCCTCCTTCGATGGGTCGTCGGCATCACTCGACGCCTCCCCGGTCGTGGGCGTGTCCGGCGTCTCCAGGCCAGGTGGGCCGGCAGTGTGGAAGTCGTAGTAGCGACCGGTGTACGAGGTGTCCTCGTACCAGTCGAACTCGCCCTGCCCTCTGGCGTCGGTCTTGGTGACGACCTCGAGTCGATAGTCGGTGTCCGGTTCGAGGACGCGCCCGCGCTGGGAGAGCGCCTCGAGGTGGTCTCGAGCGCGCTCCAGGCGCTCGTCGGACTCCGGCGGGGGGCCCGCGAGGTCGACGTCGGACCCACAGATCTCCGAGATACCGAGCTTGCGCTTGCCGGTCGCGTCGGTGTCGCTGAACTTGAATCGGATCGTGAGGAAGGTGATGGCGTTGTCGCCCTTGGCGGTGACGACGACGGGGTCTTCGTCGCGGAACGTCTCGGTCCACTCCACGGTCACCGGCTCCTGATCGATCAGCGTCTCGATCTCGCCCTCCACGTCGTACTTCGGCGTGAAGAAGTCGAGGCTGACGGAGCGCGGCGCGTGCGGCAGCGCCAGCTGGATCTCGTAGGGGTAGCCGTCCGTGGTCTTCGCTGGCTCTTGGTCGGTCTCCTCAAAGAGGAGGGCCGCGTCGTCGAGGCGGTCCGGGCGGTCGATGGACACCGAGAGCGTCTGCGGGTTCATGACGTCACCCGGCTCGGAGAGGAAGACTCGTGGCCAGGGCTCCTCGCCGCGGTGCTCGTAGGTGAACGTGGTCCGCTCGGTCTGGTAGCGGTAGCTTCGCTCGCGCGTGAAGTCTTCGGCGAGGGTCTTGCCGTCGAAGTCGTGGCAGTGCCGCGTCGTCGGACACGGGTAGTGGGGGCGGCTCCGAGAGAGCCAGTCCTCCCAGGCGCCGCCGGTGTGCCGGCCGTACGAGAACGGCGTGCGAGCGAACAGCTCGAGTTTCGTCTGGTCGAGATCCGGGTCGGTCCCCTGCCGGCCCTCCGCGGTGCCCTGGCCCGTCGACAGGGGCGCCCAAGCACCGTCGATGTCGACCCCGTCGCCCCAGGACCCGTCCTCGTACTTCCGGAGGCGGAGTCGCTCGAGGCCGTAGCGGACTTTCACGGGGCCCTCGTTCTTCGCCGGGTCGCCGATCACTTCGCGGCTCGGGTTCGGTGGGTGCGGGTTCCCGATGGCGTCGTTTTCGTCGTGGACGGGCTTGGCGAACGAGATGTTGGGTCGGGCGTCCATCGGGACGACCGGCGCGTCCGCGGCAGGGGGGTCGCTCGGCTTCGAGACCGCGGAAACCGAGTTACCGTCGTCCGCCTCGAGTGCGGTCGGTTGCCAGTTCGACGCCAGTTTCTGGTGGCCGACGCCGACGTCGTCGACGACCGCGGGCGTCGTCGGCGGGTCCTTCGTCGGCCCCCACTCCAGCGTGATCGTCGCGGATGGGTCCGGGAGCGGCCACGGCGTCGAGATCGACGCGCTGAACGACGCCTTGAGGTGGAACGGGTCGAACACCTCGCCCGATATCTTGACGTCGAGCGAGCGCGAGAGGCCGACGCCGAACGCCGACACGCCGACCTCGCCGTGGACGTGGACGTTCCCCGTGAAGTGTGCGGGCTCGAAGCTGACGACGGCGTCGCTGTCGACCCAGGACTCGAGAGTGACCGACAGCGGCCCGACACCCCACTCCTTGTCGTAGCCGTACCAGAAGCCGATGCCGAGTCGGTCCTGGTTCAGCATGAAGTAGCCGTTCGCCGTGAACACGGAGAGCGCCTCGGCCCGGACGCGAGCGTCCTTCGGCTGCTTCTTGCCGATGTGGACGTACCACGCGCTCGGGTCGGAGAAGCTGTAATAGGCCGCCGCGGACGCGGCGATGTCCAGGAGTTTGCCGTCGGGGCCCTCGCGGTACTGCGCGTCGATGCCGAACGTGAGCGAGCCGGCGCGGCCGTCGAACAGCGCCATCGCCTGGAGCGTCGCCTCCTTGTCGACCTCGGTCCCGGGCTTGAGGAACTCGCCACGTCCCTGGAGCGTGACTATCGGTCCGGGGAAGACGACAGCGAGGAGCATGTCCGTCGCCCACGAGGTGCCAGCGTCGGGGAGCGTCCCGATGCGGGTGCCGAGACCGAACCCCATCGCGCCCGCGGCGGGCTCCCACTTGTCGCCCAACGGCTGGACGCCCTTCGTGCCGTGGGAGTGATACCAGCTCTCGTCGGTGTCGACGGAGTACCACTTCTGCTCGCCCGTCTTGTCGGGCTCCATCTGGCTGGCGAACAGCCCACGGAACCCGTACACCGCGAGGCCAGTGATGTAGATCGGTATCCCCCCGGGGAGGCCGACGTCCACGTAGATCCCCATGAACCGGACGTCCTCGCCGTCGATGGTCGTCTTCCCGAAGATCACCTCCGCGTCGATAGTCATGTCGAGCGTGACCAACCGGAGGTCGATGGCGCCACGGAAGACCTCGCCCTCGAGCGACACCTCGCCCTTGAACTCCAACGTCCCGGGGATGGTGAACTCGAGCCCGATGCCGTCGAGCGAGACCCCGACACCGCTCTCGCCGCCCCACTCGAACCGCAGTCCATCCACCGAAGCGCCGGCCGCGATCTCGTCGGTGAGCTTCACGCCACCACTGAACCCGACCCACCGACCGCCGTCGTCCGTCTTCCCGAACCCGACCTGCGTGATCTCGAGGGTGGCGACACCGATCTTCGCCTGGTACTGGTCACCGAGGTCGATCCACCCGCCGTCGACGGAGACGTTCCCCTCCGCGTCGACCGTCAGCGCCTCGACCTCGACCGGTGGCAGGTCGATGTCGGCCTCGATGTTGTCCGGCCGAGGTTCGATACGACCGCCGACGGTGACCGCCGGGACGTCGCTGATCTCGATCCCGATACGCTGGAGCTTCATCCTGAAGTGCTCCTTCTCGACCGTCTGCAGCGAGCCGTCGTCGTCGGCGAGCGAGACGGTGAGGCTCCCTTCAGGGTCGATTCCGATATCGACGTCGACCGGTTCGTCGAAGAAGGGCACGAGGATCTGGCCGGTGATTGAGCCACCGGCCGGGACGTTCTGGACCAGTTCGAGCGAGAGATTCGAGATGCCGCCCTCGAACTCGGAGACGCCGCCCGACAGCGGCCCGCTGAACGTCTGCGAGTTCTCGTCGTAGTCGAGCTGGAGGTCAGCGCCGATCGTTCCCGTGACGCCGCCGGTCCCCAACCCCAGGCCGTCGATGTTGATTGACCCTTCGAAGACATCGGGAATCTGTACCGATGCGCCCTTGAACAGCAGTCCCTGCCAACCCTGCTGGGCGGACTCGGGTTTGATCGGAGTGCCGCTTTGATCGGTCTGGTCACCCGAGATGTTGAACCGGATGTCGGCACCGTCGATGACGACACCCGTATCACCGATCTCGCAAGTCGGGAGCTGGATCCCTGTACTGCCCGAGGCAGGCGTCTGGAATTCGACCGACCACTCTTGATCGTGATGGATGTTGACGCCGAACTGAAGCGGGACCCCAACTGTCCCGTCTTTGGGTTTGATCTCGGTGTCACCGTCGTTCGTAACGAGCTCGACCGGTTTGAGGAGTGATCGATTGACGGCCAGGCTCAGGACGGTCGTATTGAGGGAGAAGTCGACGATTGGCGGCTGATCGTCCCGCCATTCGATGTGCCCTTCAACCTCAACGATGCCCGTGTTCGATCCACTGCCACGCCCCAAGACGAGTTCGACACCCGAGAGGAACGGCAGGGACAGACTGGCTTCTGCCATCACCTTCCCAACGAGGCGAAATCGCCCATCATCGGGGGTTGCAACAGTATCGTACTCGACCAGGGCGACGTTATCGAGCACGTTCTGGCCGTCCGAGGCGAACAACTCCTGTGGAATTGCTTCCTGCGGTAACAGCGCCGACAGCGGCGTGTACGTGGTTATGTCCGCCATGATCAGATCCCCCACAGTCGCAGTGCCGGATCAGGGTCAATACTGTTCGATCCGCTCTGGTTGAACAGGTCGACGGCCGCGTTCCAGTACTTCGGGAAATGGTCCACGTAGTTCTGGTGCATGACCATCCCGTAGCGCGTGTTCGCATCCGGTTGTAAGCGGTCGTTGTACGCACTCGCAATAGTCGGCGGGTCGTAATCTACAATGCGATTCTGTCCGCCCCCAGTGGTATAGTTGTACGTCCGGCGAATGTACGCCCCGCCGATGACAAAGCCATGGAATGCCCGTTGTTTCTTCGAGAGTTCCTCGTTCGCTGAATAGGGCGGATTTGGCGGGGAGTTGCCGTTGGCGTCGGCAATCGCGCCGAACCAGTCTTCGAGCGTGTTCTGGATATTTCCGGGATTCTTCACCGAGAGGGTCACACTGTTCCCGTCGTGATCGACCGTCGCCGAAATGTTGCTGACAAAGTCGTTGCCATACATCGAATCGACCCAATTGAGAACCCCATCGGCGGTCGAGACCAGGGTCTGGGTGACCCCCGGCGACGCCAGCACGGCGTCATAATTGTTGATGAGCCGAACCAGTACGTCCCAAGTGAGATTGTTCCCGCTCGAAGTGGCGTGGATGACCTGACTGCCTTCCCATGGAACCGGGATGTTTTCGTTGGCTCCGTTCGAGGACGTCAGGTTGTCGTAGAGCTGTCCGTAATGGCCGTCGTTAGGGTCGTTGAGAAGCCGCTGGGTGGCGGCTGTGCCGGCGTCGAGTGGTTCCAAGCGGACCGTGTTCATCTCGTCGGAGTCAGCGAAGTTGTTCGGGTCGTACCACAGCAACGAGGCACTTTCCTTGCAGGCGATCGCCAGAATGCTCTCACACGGCAAGCGAAAGGCCTCCGCGACTGCGTTGATGAGCTCGCCGTACCGGTTCCAGTACACTTCGACGGATTTTCTGCGTGCGCCCGACGAACCGTATTCGACGTCGATGTCGTTGCCGCTGGCGCTGTCTCTGACGAGCAGTTTCCCCATGTCGTCACTACTCTGGGCCGGATCGGCCACGATCTGCCACTCGGCGTTGGCGGTCGTCGTCGGATCGTGAAGCGATTGATGCCAATTGCGCAACGAGCCGACCGCCAGCGCACCACCGTTTGTGCTCGTCGTGATGGTCCGATGTCTCGGCGGTGGTGGCTGGTCGGCGTCGAGATCCAGCGGGACGTACGATTCCTGTTGGGCCGTCTGGCCGGTTAGTATCGTCAACAGGGGGTGGGTCTGTGCCAGCGATGGGTTCGAGCTACGGTCGACCGCAGTCTGGAGATCCACCACAGGATTAGTCCCCGTGGCGTTGGGGCCGAGGAGTTGATAGAGGAAATAAGAGGGATTGAGTGGCCGGCCGACCGGCTCGTTCGGTTCGTCATCCGTCGCGTCCTGATTGCGGGTATACGAGGAGTCACGGAAGACGATGTTAACCGACGAATCGAAACTGCTGATCGGATCGCCGGCAGTGACCAACAGTTCGAATTCGCCGTCGATGAAGCCATCGAGTACGGCACCGACCGGGTCGGAGACGGAACTCGGCGGGTTCGAGAGGTACTCGCCGACCGTCGGTGTCCGACCGATAGCTCTCGCCGGGACATCCTCACCTTCGAACACTCTCGTCCATTCTCGAACCGGGTGGGAGGTCTGCTGTAGCAGGGACCCAATGTAGGCCCGGACGACCGTGTCGGTCGACTGTTGGGTGTCGAGTTCGTAGACGACGTGACGGAGATTCGGGCCGCTCGGCGAGAGGTCGAGGTACTGTTCTCCGGAGTTGTGTGCCGAAAGCTGGACGAGTTCCAGCGGCAGTCGCAACACGAGCTTCCGCGGCCCGTTGGTGGGTTTGCGATACGAGAGATACCCGCTCGTAACCGCATACAGCTCGGTCGGCGATCCCTGCGGGTCGCTGGCCGAGAACGAACTGTTGGTCCCGATACAGAGCCCGGTACAGCCGTTGGTATCGAAGTGGTTCGACAGCTCGAAATAGCAGTTGTCCTGGCTGTCGTAGTAGTCGCCGTAATTCGAATTCGTCCTGTGAACGATCGGTGTGGCACAATGTAGTGACATGTCAGTTGTCCTCCGGCGGAGAAACCGTACGGGCAGGTCCTGTCGCGATGTTCCCGGCCCTGTCGCGTATCTTGACTCTGAATTCGTGGGTCTGGCTCGGCTGGACATCCCGGACTAGATAGCCCGTATCTCTGTCACTCCAAGAGCTCAGCGTCTGCCAGAGCCCGCTGTCGCTGGCCTGCTGGAGCAGGACGGCCGGGGGCTGACTGCCGGGCGACTGGAGCGACCACGCCAGTTCGATCGCAGGCTCGGCAGTCGCCGGGGCGCTCGCCCAGTCGTGGACGGTGCCATCGGCTTCGATTGCGACCCACTCAGCCCGATCCCAGGTCGGTTCCGGGGGCGGAGAGGTCGCGTATGCCTGCCCGGCACATCGTTTCGATGAGTCCGAGACGTTGCCGGCCTCGTCGACCGCGACGACCCGATAATAGTACGTCCTGGCAACGTCGACCCCAGTATCGGTGATCGAAACGCTCGACGGACGCCCGGTAGTCGAAGACGTACCGGCCACAGGGGGCCGGTCCTCGCTCAGCGTGGCGACTTGTATCATACGCCGAATGTCTGTTGCCTTCGATTTGTCCGTCGTCCGATAGAGCTGATACTCCGAGAGGTCCGGTTCCCGGTTCGAGGCGAGCGTGAGTTCGATCGAGCGATCACCGCCCGTGACATCGGTGACTGACGGGGCTGTGGGCGGAACAGTGTCGACCGCCTGCACGGGTCGCGTCGGGTAGCTCAGTTCCTCGCTCTCGATGCCGGCTTCGTTCACGGTGCTGGTGCGGTAGAAGTACCGGCGTCGGGTCTTGCCGTCGAACGCGTCCACCCACGCGCAGAGGTCGCTCCCGGGGACGGCGCCGGGGGGTGGGTTGGCGCCCAATGTGTACCCTGGGCCGGGGTCGCCGGACTCGAAGTCCGGGCCGCGGACGTTGGGGTGCTCGTCGGGGTCGAGTGCCTCGATCGTCCGTTTGGCGTAGGCCTCCCGAGTCCCGTCGAGCCCAGCTAAGGTCTGGAGGACGTCCGGTTCGAGGTCGCGATAGTGCTCGAGTGCAGCCTGGAACGACCCCGCTGCGGTGACGGCGTCGTGGAGCGATTCGATGGTGTCGCGGATCTGCTTCCGGCGAGCGACCGAGCTGTCGTCTCGACGATACGGTGGGAAGTGGTCGGGGTTCGTGGGGTCGAGTGACCGCGTCGCGTCCCCGGCGTTCCGTTTCGCGTAGTCCGCGCGGAAGATCGCCTTGTCCATCGCGCGGTAAACGTGTACCGTCCGGTGCTCGCCCGGGTGGGCGAAGCGGACGGTGTACTTCGATTGGCCGTCGTAGTCCGGGGGCGTCGCGTAGTCGATCGCGCTCTCGAAGGAGGGCTGCGTCGGCGGGACCGGGGCCTCCTCCAGGACGCGACTGACCGTCACCGGCGCGCTCACGTCGCCGACGTTGCCCTGGCGGTCGTGGGTGTTGACGCCGACGTGCGCGTAGGTGACCGGCTCGGCCTCGCTGGTCGCGAACGGATCGCGCGGCGGGTCGTCCACGCGCGGAATCGGTACCGTCGTCTCGTACGCGCGATAGCTCGTGTCAAGTGGGTTGTCGGGGTCGCTCGCGGCGACCTCCTCGACGGCGTCCTCGATACTGATAGTGGCGTGGGTCGACCGCCAATCCGATGGCTCGGTTGCACTCGCCCACGCGTCGGGGTCGTCGTAGTCGACGCGAACGGGGTGCTCGATGGCGTACGCGAAGCGCGTCCGCTCGGATTCGTTGGGGTCGGGGACGACGTACGGTTCGTCGAGCGTGAGTTCGTCGTGGCCGTCGACCGCCGTGACGGTGTACTCGTTGCCGTCCGGGGTGGTGAACGCCTGGCCGACGAGCGCCCGCGACCAGTCAGTGTCGTAGCCGTATACGGTGCGGTCGCCGTCCGCGACGGCGATCGTCCCGCCGCTGACCGTCGGCGGAATCGAGATCGTGCACGCGCTACCGGACTCCGGACGGTCCCGCCGGATCGCCGATTCGACGCTCTCCGCGGGCGTTGCGCCCGTGGTCGCATTGGGTCTGCTATCGGTAATCTCGACGGGCGTGCTCCCGTCCGTGGTCTCGACGGTCGTCGGCGGGCTGGGGCGTTCGTCGCGGACCGTGACCGAGAGGGTGCCGTCGCGGGCGGCGTCGCTCTCGACGATATCGTAGCTCGCGTCCCCGACCTGTAACGTCGCACCGACGTACCCGTCTGCTGGGTCGATGGCGGGCACGTCGGTCTCGATCTCGAGGTAGTCGTCGTACGGTTCGGCGACGCTCGTGATCTCGCCGAACTGTTCGTTCAGCTGGCCGGGATAGTACTGGACGGTGAACTCGACGGCGTCGGGCGCCTGCGCGGCCAGGGTTTCCGGCCATATCCACGACACCTCGAGTTCGCCGGTGCCCGCCGTCGGCTGGTCGACGTCCAGCAACTGCGCGTCGACCTGTCGCGGCGGCGGTGGCGCTTGGTCGTCGACGAGGTGGATCGCCGACGGATGTTTGGTCGTCCCGTCGTCGATCCAGTCGGCGGGTTCGCCGAGGTCGCTCGCGCGCCCGAAGAGGTCGACGCCGTTGAGCCGGTAGCTGTACCAGCCGTCGAGCAGGCCGCGGTCGACGGTGTCGATGGACTGGTTCGGCCACCCGGGCGCGTTCGTGGTGTCCGCGTCGCTCACGGCGATGGGGTCGTCGCGGTCGGTGTCGGCGACAGCGGGCGCTGTCAGCGGGTCGTACGCGGCCGGTGGCGGTGCCGTCGACGGGCGCTCATCGCTCTGGTAGTCGTGTCGCCAGAGGTGGTACTGGACCGGGTCGTCCGGAAGCATCGCGCCGCGCGCACCGGCGCCCTCGTCCCATCGAAGGCCGGCCGTGTTCGTCCCGTACCGTTCGCCGCTGGGGGTCGAATGCGATTCGGGTGGGCTCGGTGGGAGGTCGTGGGCGGCGGCGCCGGTCGGGCGTTCGACTGGCGGAGCCGCGCCGCGCTCGACGTCGAACGTGATGTAGCCGTCGACCGCCTCGACGCCGTCCGCGAACAGTTCCAGGTTCCGCGGGTCGAACGGCTCGTCTTCGCCGTAGGCGTCCTCGAGCACACCGTCGTGGTCGGCGACGAGCAGGTAGTCGTAGCTCCTGTCGCGGTCGGCGTCGGTGTCGATCCAGTAGAGGCCGAGCGCCTGTGCGATGGCCGGCTCGACGCTCCCCAGGAGCGTCGTCTCCAGGGGATTCTGCCAGGGGCTCGTCGCCGTCTCGCCCTGGCTGCCGAACGCGCCCGTGACGAGGTACTCCGAGACGCCCCGTGGGTTGCGGTAGGGAGCGTCCAGTCGGAGGTACTGGCCCGAGACGGCCGTCCGTTCGATGCCGTAGCGCTTCGCTTCGAAGACGGCGAACGAAGCGTTCGCGAGGTCCGGGCCGCTGTAGGGGCGGTCGAGTTCGAGCGTCCGCCCGCTCGCCGTGTCGACGCTCTCGATGGTGTAGACCGCGCGCTGGTCCTCGAAGCGGATCGGTAACCCCTCCAGGCCGGCGTGCCACTCGGGACTGGCGGTGCTGCCCGGGTCGCGCTCGACGGTCGTCGACCCCTGGGTGACCGATATCGTGCCAGTGGTCTCCGTCGCGAACTGGACGTACAGCCCCTCGACGTCCCGTGTGGGGCCGCCGCCGAAGTCGTAGATCCAGGTGCCACCCGTCCAGTGGGCGGCCTGCCCGGTCTCGAGTGGCGTAGGGATGGTTCGCCCGAGCTGGCCCCCGCTGCCCGGGCTGTCGTCCAGGAGATGGACGAGGTAGTCGTGGAGCGCGCCGAAGCGGTCGTCGGCGAGTTCGTACGCCGTGTTGGTCTGGGATTGACCCTCGTATGGGCGGCTGAGGAGGAGTTCGTCAGGGGCGTCGTCGCCGGGGCGGACCTCGGTGACGACGTAGGCGGTGTCGTCGCCGGCGACGCTGAATCGGCGCCCCGTGAGCGAGTGGTCCCAGTTCGTATTGGTCCCGGTGACGACGAGCGAGTCGGTGTCGACGCTGATGTGGCCGTCGTCGTGGACGGCCGTCGTCGCGGTGTAGTGGTTCGGGTCGCCATACTCGATGCGGGTCTGGGCGATGCTGCGCGCCGACGCGAGGTCCTGCTGGTGGCCGCCCGTCGCTGGATAGTCCCCGTGGTAGAGCGGGAGGCCGAGCGGTTCGTCGAACGCCGGGACGGGCGTCCAGCCCTGGCCGTACTCGCGGCTGACAGGGAAGAAGGCGACGTCCTCTACCGTTGCCGGGCCGCCCTCGAGTTCGACGGCCTCGATGCGGTCGAACGAGAGCGTGACCGTCCCGTCGGCGTCCAGGTCGGTGCTGTCGACCGTGACGCCGCCGGCGAGGGCTCGAACGGTCGTCGGGGCGGTCACGTGGAGGGTTGCGCGGACCTCGAAGACCGGTTCGGGGAACCGGACTGTCACCGGGCCGGGGTCGACGGGGATGGCGAGCTGGCCGTTGGAGACGATGGATGCGGGGGCGTCTAAGTCGACGTCGACGGAGCCAGCGGGCGTCGTGATGGTGTGGGTGCGGCGTGTCCCTGTCGAGCCCCCGACGTAGTCTGCGAGTGGGGTGGGGTCGATCCTGTCGCCGACGTGTTCGCGCCGGAAGAGGTGGTAGCCGTGCCTGGCGAAGCCGACTGTGGGGTCGAAGCTCCATCGGAGGTGGTTGCCGTTCGGGACTTCCGGGAACTGGTCGTGTGGTTGTTCGTGGTCGTCGATGCCGCGGCCGATCATGACGAGGCGGCTGCCCTGCAGGGTCATCGGTCCGTCAGCCTCGGTTCGTGTCGGGCGCGTCGTCTGGGTGTGGCGATTGCGTGCATGGATGGTGGGTGCGTGTGGTGGCGCGAGCCTCGGGTGCGGTCTCCGTCACGGGTCAGTCCGGACCTGCAGCTCTCCATCGTCGGGTCGACACGGCCTCGGCTATCCGGACGACCGGCGTTCGGTCGGTCTGCTCCCCCCTCGTCCAGTGGTCACCTCAGCGTCGAGGTGGTAACGAGGATAGTCAACAACTATCGTACAAGATATTAAATATTATCCATCATTTCGGCCCTGGTGAATTCTAGTAGAATTCTACAATAACCGAGCGCTATTGCCAGCTTCAGCAGGTATTACCCGCCCAAAAGACCCTATTCGAATTTGGTCCGGCAAAGCATAAACTAGCTCTTTGTTTACTGTGTACGCCAGGAACTGTCGAAGATAGCTCTTCAAATTGATGTAGCACAGCACTTACAGAACCCCCAGACAGCCCACCGATACCCATTCCAAACGAAGACAACCCACCTCCACGCACTTCGCTCGCGCGCACACTCAGCCCATCCCAACCAAGACACGCACTTCGCTCGCGCGCACACCCAGCTCATCCCACCCGAGACTCGCACTTCCCACGCTCCACCGCGGCACCCAACCGAGCAGTCGGGCCCGCAAGTCACGCCGTCGTACCGTGACCACGACCTGGAACGTGACGCACGAGTACTCGGTCAGCACTCGTCGAATCCCAATCCCGGACGAGTCCACGCATCCTACGTAGTCGACGCTTGCGTTAAATACGGATACCGAGCGAGGAGTGTCAAGGGGTTCCGTTGTCGTTGGTGGTGAGGAGGAACCATTCGACGATCCGGTTGGTCGCTCGGCGCAGCGTCACGCTAGCCGTGGACTTGTCCACGTCGAGAGCCTCGGCGACCTCTGCGAGCGTCGCCCTCCGCGGCACTTCGAAGTAGCCGCTGTGCAGCGCCACGTCCAGGCACTCGCGCTGCCGAGCCGTCAGGACGCCGTCGGCGGACTCGCTCTGAACGACTGAGAGAAGTTCGTAGTACATGGGGCTGTCGTCGAGGCGGTCGCCGAAGGCGTCGAACTGGTCGCGGGACGCGGTGACGTCGAACTCCATGATGCCGTTCTCGACAGTCACGGGAAACTCCGGCGTGAGCGACGTCTCGCCGAGGAACGTGAAGAGGCCCTGTTCGGTCGTCTCGTACCTCGTCAGCCCGCGGTCGTCGTCGACGTACAGCCGGTCGAGGGACACGATGCTGTCGTGGGCGGCGAGCGCGTCCAGCGCCGCGGCGGGGTCCGGGCCGACGACCTCGCCGAGTTCGAGCGTCCGCGACTCCAGGGGTGCGCCTGCGAGCAGCCGGAACGTGGTGTCGGGGAGCGATTGGGAGACCTCCGCGACCCAGATATCGCTCGGGACCGCCATCCGGAACCGCGCCCGGATCATCCACTGCCCCCACGTTCGCGGTCCGGGACGACACAGCGCTGCATCATGCCTCGTCGTTCGCACGTGGGCGACTCAATCCTTCGGGTCACTGCGCCCTACTCGTAGCCCGGTACCAGAGTGCGAGCGAGTAGGCGGCGCCGGCGAAGACGACGCCGATGAGTGCCAGGAGAACGGCGAAGGCGACGTACCCGAACAGGGGGTTCGCGTAGGGGAGGATGACGTCGCCTGGTGGTTCGACCGCCCACGGACTGAGGTGGAAGAAGAGGAGCATGCCGCCGCCGACGAGCATGACGACCGACCAGTAGCGTTCGCCGGTCCGACCCGTGAGCGACCCGACGAATCCCGTCACGACGAGCGGGTAGATGAGAAGGCTGTACGTGAACGGATTGACCTCCGGCGTGATGGGCCAACCGACGTGATTCCCGCGGATGACGTGGTCGACGTGGTGGGCAAGACCGAGCAGCGTCGCGAGCGCGAAGAGCACGTACGCGAACTGCGGGAGTCCGCTGTCGGAGTCGTCCTGATCCGCATCGCGAGTATCGTTCGTCATGGACGGATGAACGCTCGCCGGACGGACGCATCTTCGTCCAACATGTTGGACGTATGTGCCTGGGCGGCCACGTTCCTCTTGGCGACTGGAAACCGACCGACTCAGCATCGCTACGAGAGGAAGCACGAATGGGTGGCGGATCTCAGCCCCGAAAGTTCGTTGTGCGGCTCGGTGTCCCAAGTAGGACCGATAGAGCGCGTCTGTATCACTGCCACGGACCACTTGATGGACAGCTATCAGAACAGGCGTGCCGGATAGAGCGATACCTCTCGACATTTTACCATCCGCATAAGCATCGGAGACGACGTGAAAGAGAGAAGGTTCAGCATCATCGTCCGATGGGACGACTAAGCGGGTGCTGACGCGATTATAGAGGCGGCTTGTAGCGCGGCCCGTAATTTTACGTACCGATACGCCATGTTGTGGCCGTGATAGGACTCATCCCCAACGCCTCCCGTGTCCGCAACGACCTCACAGCACTCACAAAACGGGCATTCCAGCGCTTCGAAGCCGACTTCGGCCTGATTGGCGACCAGCCCTTTCCGGCAACCTACACCTCTGTAGCCCGCTATCTCGCGGCGCGTATCGCGGTTCCTCACTGGTTCGTGCGCACGCACGTCGGTAGCGCAGAGAGCGACCAACGAGTGAACCGGACCCCCAAAGAGACGGTGGCGGATGGCGGCAACTGCGTCGACCAGTGTGTACTCCTGGGTTCGATCTGGGCGACCATGTCCGTCCCGTCCGAACTGCTGTCGATAAACTCGCAAGAGCGGAACGCCTCCCATCTGACCGCAGTAGCCACGGTCCCACCGACCGACAACCGACCGTCGTCAGAGGCGTTGACCGACGAACTCGTTCGACTCTACGACGCCCTCCCCTCCCGCACTGTCGACCCCGACGATGTCCACGTCTGGACGGATGACGGTGACCTGCGCGTGATTGCAGACCCGGTATTCTGCGATTACGCAGGTGACGTCGAATCGATGGCCAACCAGGGGTTCCTGACCGTCGAAGACCAGAAACCCGAGTGGGCGTACCACAACGTCATCCACGACGTACTCATCCCCCTGGAAGCGCCCGCTCATCGTCGACACGAATCGACATAACGATGGTGAAGAATTGTGCCCAGCCGTGCTGGATAGAGAGCGCGCATCAGTCACGTTGCGAGTCACCCGATTGACCCCTGAGGCGGCCAAAGAGAGACGTTTCGGTCTGGGCTTCGGCGACCGAAAGTCGGGAGGAGATCGCGGAGGGAACTGGTCGTCTATCGCACGGTGTACACGGTCTTGTCGTTCCCTGGCACGTACAACGTGTCGTCGAGGAGGATTGGGGTTTGAGCGCCTCGAATGGTCGTCGTCTGCCACTGTTCAGCACCGGTGTCTCGGTCGAATCCGCGAAGGACACCCGCTCCGAGGTAGAGCATCTCGTCAGTGACGAGCGGGCGAGCATCGCCCGAATGGGGAACGTCGACCGACCACTGCTCGGAGCCACTATCTGCGCTGACGGAGTACAGTTCGTCACCAGCGGTTGCGAAGTACACAGCTCCGTCAGCGACTGCCGGCGAAGAGGTGATAGCTGGAACGCCGGAGGTGGTGTTGACTTTCGCGGGCTGGAAGTGCCAGTCTACAGTCCCGGTCTGTGCATCGAGCGCGTACAAGAGCCCGTCGCCGGAGCCAACGTATGCAGTGCCATCGGTGACGGCGATCGCGTTCCGCGTTGCACTGGCGGGCGGTGCGTCAAACAGGTCGTGGTCGTTCGTTTCGAACCACCACTTGCGCGTCCCATCTGCCGCATCGATGGCGTAGACGTACTTCCCTCCGCCGACGTAGACTGTCTCGTCGGCGACTGCCGGCGGCGAGAAGATGTCGCCGAGCGTCTCGTAGCTCCATCTGATGTCGCCGGAGTACACGTCGATAGCGTACAGTGTCTGGTCGTGACACCCCACGTAGACGGTATCGTCGACCACCGTTGGAGCGGCGAGGATGCAATCCGAGGTTTCCGTTTGCCACTGGATGGCGCCGGTCCGCCGGTTGAGTGCGGTGACGGCGCCAGCGTTCTCGCTATCGGTGTCGAAGGGGTCGTGGCTCTCGACGACGATCAGTTTGTCATCGGCGATGGCGAGCGAATGTGCGTCGATCGAGTCGACGGCTGCGTTCCATCGCTCACTGCCGTCGCTCGTCGCGATGGCATACACGTACGTATCGTCCCTAGGCAAGCCACGTTCGCCGAAATACAGTGTCCCGTCAGCGGAGACTGGACCCGAGAGTCGGTGCTCGGATTCGAATAGCGACGAGACGACGACCGTCTCAGATGGTCCCGAACCGTCTACTGCGGATGTCTGAGCTGCGTCGGGTCCGTACATTAGCCACGCTGGGTGGTCGGTCATCGTGGGTCACCTCGATGGAAGCTGACCGGCGAGTGGGAGCCGTATGTACTGTAGCTCTCGCTGTGTGGCATTGCAACACACTCGATATGGTTGGGGATTAAACCTTTTGCCCACGTTCGGAATCGGCTGTCCGACTACTCCTGGCCGTGGACGACGTCGACGAAGCCTCCACCCTGCTTGCAAGCGAGGAATCCGCTAGCGTATCCCTCGAGGTCGGGGATTCGCATCGCTCACGTCCACGACCCAGACCGACGCCGATCGAGGTGAACGAACCACTAGAGCAACCGGAACACCCGTGGCCCGCTCTGCAGCGTCTCGTGGAGCCCCAGCGAGCTGCCTCCGAGACCGAACATGTTGGTGGAACGCGCTTGGCGACGTCGACCCTCGCCGATTCCATGTGCGAACGACGCATGACTGCGGGGCTGGACGAACCGTTCGTCGTGTTCTGCATCGGGATGCGCGTGAACAGCTTCTGGAAGCTCCACCGCTGGCTCCCCGTCGCCATCGCGATGCCGCGGATGCTCCGCGAGCTCGACGCCGACGACGATTCTGGACTCCTCGGCTACGAGACCACCGTCAACACGCGGATGGTCGTGATGAGACAGTACTGGGCGTCCTTCGAGCACCTTCGGGCCTATGCTCGAGATATCGAGCAGGAGCACCTGCCGGCGTGGGCAGCCTACACCGAATCAGGTGGCCGGACGGGCGACGTTGGTATCTTCCACGAGACGTACCGCATCGACCGGGACGACTACGAAACCGTCTACAACAACATGCCGGCGTTCGGGCTCGGTGGCGCGGGCAGGCTCCAGCCCGCGGCGGGCTCGCTCGAGACGGCCGCGAGACGCTTGGGGGTGGAGGACGACGACCCCGCGGTCGGACCAGACGGAAGCCGGGTTGGGGACCGGTCGACGTGAGCGCGAGCGAGGCCGCTTACTGGGAGTCGACGCACGTGAGGGCGGTGTCGCGGAGTCGGGCACCCCTTTCACCAACACGTTGGACAAAGCCTCCTGCCCGCAGGCGCCGACGTTCAGGTATGTTCACCGACAGGCGCAACCGCCAGCGTACAGAGACGACGGGAGTCGGCGTGCACGCAGTCAGTTCACTGGTCGCAGCGGGCGTGACTGCACTCACCCTCACCGTCGCCTTCGGGCTGCTCGCACTCGACGTCAGCGTGTTCTGGGTGGCGTTCCCCATCGGGTTCGGCGTCGTCCTCCCCGCAGCCATCGGTATCGCCAGAGCCCGACACGCCGAGGACCGGCGAGCCACCGACGCCAGACAGACGTCGGACGCTCACGCGGGACTGCAGATCCTCCGAGAGCGGTACGCCACCGGCGAACTCTCCGAAGCGGAGTTCGAACAACGCGTCGAACGCCTCCTCGAAAGCGAATCCGAAGACCACCCACGCGACCACGCCCGCAACGAGACCCGACGATAATTCCCCGGTGGCACCTCGTTCGATGGTCGGGGTCGAGTCGCCCAGAACACCTTTGCTTGCTCGGAGATATCGTTCGAGGACATACCACATGGCGATTCTCGACGACCTCTCCGGGTTCGAGTTCGAGGACCTCATGGAGGACGTCTTCCGGAACCTCGGGTACGAGAACGTCCGGCAGGCCGCGAAGACGGCCGACGAAGGCCGCGACGTCGTCATGGAGGAGGTCGTCGACGGCACGCGTCGGGCGGTCGTCGTCGAATGCAAGCACACCGCGACCGTCGGGCGGCCGGTCATCCAGAAGCTTCACTCGGCGATCGCGACGTTCGACTTCGCGGGCCCGAAGCGTGGCATCGTCGTCACGACCGGGCGATTCACCAACCCAGCTCGAGAGTACGCCGAAAGCCTCCAGGAGAACGACGACCCGTACCCCATCCGGTTGCTCGACGGCACGGACCTCAGGGAGATCGCCGACGACATCGGCCTCGACCTCTACAACGGCCGCATCGAGATACTGTGCGACGAGGCACTGCGGCCGTACGACCACGCCACGGACGCCACGGCACCCGTCACTGCAGCGTTCCGCGACATCGAGAACATCGACGCCACCAACCTCCCCGAACCCCGCTCGGCGGTCGCGTTCCGTCCGGTCGTCACGATAACTGCAACGACGAACGCCGTCTTCGAGACGTCCGTCGGCGTCGTCCACCGCATCGACGACCGGACGCGGTTCGTCGTGAACGCGGACCGCGGCAACCCGAGCGTCGCACCGGCGGGCGTCACCGAGTTGATCCAGGAGAACAGGCACGCGACCGTCCCCGTCGACGACGACCGGTTCGACTCGGTGTTCGATTCGGTGACGAAACACCGCTTCGGGCAGACCCAGACCGAGTACAAGGAGTGGGCGGTCGAAACGCTGCGAGCGCGCAAGACGACGACGGTCAAGTACACGGGCGGCAACAACGTCACGTACACGAAGACCTGCGAGCCGAAGCGGTCGGACATCTCCGTGCAGTCCATCGACGCAGTGTACCTCCCCGAGATCAGACACACCACCGACCTCCGCGAGTACTCGTATCCGCTCGAGTACTACGCGGCAGGGCCTTCGCGCGTCACGCTCACGGACGGCATCCACGACTGCGTGCACTGCGAGACGACCGGCAGCGAGGACTACACGTACTGTGACAACTGTGGCGCGATCGCCTGCGCGACCCACATCAAGACCGAGCGACTCGAACGGGAACCGGTCTGCACGGGGTGCGCGGTCACCGAGCGCTTCGCACTGAAGACGAAGTACTTCTACGACACCGCGAACCGCGACGCATTCCGCCAGGAGTACGCCGCGATGCCGTACCACGAGAAGGCCATGGAGAACAAACCTCTCGCCGCCGGCGGCATCCTCGTCACGTTGTCACTGCTCTTCTTCCTGCTCCTCGGACTCCTGACTGCCGGCGGCGTCATCTGACTCACATCTGGAACGCCGCCCAGAGATCAACACTGGTCCGTCGTCGTCCAGGACCCCCGACGGCTTGCCCGTCGACCGGTGGGACGAACGCGAGCACGACGCAACTGAGGTGGCTGCGAGGTCGCATCCGGTTTGGCGGTTACGCCGTCGTAACACGGTCGTCACCCAGGTCGTAACGCACAATCACTCGTCGGGGAATCGCCGCAACCCGGACGAGTCCCGGACGAGTCCACGGACCCCACGCTAACCGAGTGTTGCTTGCAGCGGCGGCGTGCGTGGAAGCGCTCGGGTTCGTGATATGTTGGGGCTATCGCCCACGTGGGTGTGTTACGGCCGTCGTCGTGGGTGGGTTACGACACCGTAACGTCACCCGCGCCGTCCGTGAGCCCCTGCTGGCCGTCGGCCCCGCTATTCGCGGTGGTGGTCATCGCGTCGACGTCGCTGTCCGCGCTGAACTGCTCGGTGTACTCGCACCAGGCGTCGCGGTCGATGACGATGAGGTTCCGGTCGTTCCGCCGGTCGGTGCTGCTGGCGGGGGCGAACTCCAGGAGGTCCTTCCCGAAGCGACCGACGAACTCCATCACGCGCCGGACCGTGTTCCGGTTCGGCTGCCGGACGTCGAGGCGTTTCGCGAGCTCGGGCGTGGCGATCTCGCGCTCGATGACGTCCTGGAGCTTGTTCGACGACAAGTGCAACTCGTCGCCGTGTGGGGTGGCGTACTGCGCGAGGTGCGGGAAGAGCCGCGCGGCGATCTCCTGGTTCGAGGAGAGGTCGTGCTCGAACGGTTCCAGATTGGTGGCGGTCGTGTAGAGCTGGTGGAGCGGCGTGAGGTCCTCGACGCACGGCCCGCCCTGTTGGGCGGCGAGTTCGGCGGCGTCGACCTCGCCGTGCGCGACCTCCTCGACGCGCGTCTCGAGCTGTTCGAGTCGCGTGAAGACGTCCCCGTCGTTCTGAACGTGCACATCGGCGGCCGCACCGTCGAGGTCGCCGTAGACGACGTCCTCTAAGTCCCAGACGTCGGTTCGGAGAAAGTCGATGGCGTCGGTGAGATGGCGGTCGACGGCGGCGAGTGCGCGTTCGGCGTGCTGGCGCCGGCCGCGCTCGTCGTCGAGCTCGCGTTCGAGCGCGTCGACCTCGGTTTCGAGGGTTTCGACGTCGCGTTCGAGTGCGTCGACCTCGGCTTCGAGCGACTGCACTTCGGTCTCGAGGGCTTGAACTTCGGTCTCGAGTTCGGTGATACGGGCTTCGAGGGCTTCCGTGTCGGCGACGCGCTCGCGGAGGGCTCGGAGTTCGGCGTCGAGGTCGCTGTGAGTCATGAGCGATCACCGCCGAGCGTGTGCGGGCCGGGGTGTGAGTGAGTGGTTGGTGGGGTGGTGGTGTGGTGTTCGATAGTGATGGTCTGGTCGAGTCTGGCGGCGAGGCTCCCCTGATTGAAGCCGCCCGGGTGCCCGCGCTCCCGACCTTCGAGGTCGTCGAAGCCCTGCTGGCAGTCGCGGCGGTACCAGCCCTTGTCGGGGTCGACCGAGCGTTGGGACCTGGAGAAGCCGGGGGCGCGCCGGTAGAGCGCCTCCGGACCCGCGTCGTAAAGCGAGCAGGCGTCAGTGAGTGATGCGTCTCGGGTCGTAGCGGGGGAATTATGCCCCGCGAGGTCGTCTTCCGACATGGTTTCCGTAGTGTGGTTACGGAAGCCCGCGCGGGCCGGTGCCATCACACCGGGTCCGCATCTCCTCAGCGACCCATCTATCAGCGACGGGTCCGCGAAGAGCTTCCGTTGCTACCACAAGAGAGGTCCGGGTACTTAGTAGTAGCTGACGAATTCGTAAGCTGTGGATTACGTTTTCGTCTCCTTCTGTCTTCACCCGAACATGATAAGACCCGCTTGCCCGGTTGTAGAAGCAGATGTACCGGAAAGTGGACTGGATGAAGGCGGCCGACCAGTCCATACTGCAACTTCTCGGTTCACCCAGAAAGCTCGAACTCACACCGAGCAATATCGCCCGGAACACGGGTCTGAGCCGTGGATACACTAGCGAGCGATTGTCGGCCCTTGTCAAGCACGGCCTCGTGGAGGTCGACGAAGAATCGGGTTCCCATCCCTACTACGCTATCACCAAACTTGGAGAAGACGTTCTGGAGGGAAGCGTTGACCCGACTGAACTCAGCTCCGAGGACTGAGGCGCGAATCACGGCGCACCCTCCTTCCCGTAGACGTTCCGGTACGGACCCGCATCCGTGAGCAACACGAGCTCCTCACAACCGACCGTCTCGTCGTTCGAGAGATCGTGCAACTCGTGGAACTCACCAGCCACCCCATCGCGACGCGCACACAGGTGACACCAGAAATGGTTATTCGTCGGTTCACATGACCAACGACCGTTCGGACAACACCACCGCCACCGGTCCAACTCGTCGTCGATATTGACCTCAATTCCCATCTGCGAACAGGGATTCAACGGGTACTTATAGAACGGTTTTCTTACCCGGAGTGAAAGTGAAAGTGAAAGTGAAAGTAGACCGCAGGCAGCCGAATCAGTCGAATATCTCACGGAGGACGCTCGTCGTGGTCGAATCGGTCACTAGCGGGCCAGTGAAAGTGAAACACCATGTCTGCTTTCATTGTCAAGCCACCACCAATATCGGGGTCCAACGAATCGACGGTCGCATGGCGAGTTTCCTCGAAGGCGAAGACACGCAGTGGTCGACAAACGCGACACTCGACGGCTCCCGAGGCGACCTGAAGGTCACAACAAGCGGGTGTGTTTCGACGGTCACTCCGGCAATACACGCGCCGACGTCACCATCGACGACATCATCGGCGTCGAGAAACGACGCGAACCCATCGACTGGGGATTCGTGATGGTCAGCCTCGCATCCTGGATTGGAACCATGAGCGGAATCATACTCGGAATCGTAACATCCCAGACCGACCTCCCTGCGATTCTAACAGCTGGGTGTGGAATCGTCGCCGTCGTCCTACTCGCGGTCGCCCTGGACCGAAACAAAGTCGTGACCATTCGCACCGCGAACACCGCCTACAACTTCCAGAAGACGGAGTCGAATACCGCGAACAAGCTCGCGAACGCCGTCGCCCACTACTCCTAATCAGTCCGATATGGTGTGATTTCCGCCACGGTTATGTCGTAACAGTTTTTCTACAATATATTCTGCTTTTCTAGATGTCGGCGGATGAAAGGCGCAAATCCTCTGCGGTTCTCCCTGAGATATTGAATTGGATCAGTTGTTCCTTGGGGGAATACTAAATCCACTGCAACAGAGCGATCAACCCCTTCTGACATCAGTCGTAACTCTGCAAAGTTCTTTGACCCCATCTCAAGCATCTTATCCAATTGTACCATCCAGTCGGGGAACTCGTATTCTACTTCTTCCAGTATGGTCGTGAGGACACCAAAGTATTTCACCAGAACAAAGCAGATGTCCTTATCGACCATCTTCATTACTTCTCGAATAGACTTGTTTATATCTTCATCTGGAACAGCGTCAGCTTCTTGACGACTCTTTATCATCGCTTGGTATGTGCTTCCTTGTAACCACTGATTTGCATATACAGTGATAGGGACCAGTCCCTTATAACCGGTTTCAACATGCTCTGGCGAAACACCTTCCTCACTGTCATTGGTGAACTTAAATATAGAGTTTAATTTCCTTGCTAAGTAACGAAGTCTCTCCCAGTCCATTTGGTATTGTGTTTCCCCAACAACCCAAGATTCTGGATCGTCTCTCACCGACTCATACAACTCATTCTGACTGATTGGATCGACTGTTGGATTCTTACGTAGCAATTCTTCTGGGATATCGATTTCTGCGAGACTTTCCGATAACGCTTCTTTGGCTTCAGACCGGTCGTTTTTGTCCATCCCTTTCTCTTCGAGATATTTATCTACACTCCCCGGCTCTTTTAGATACCTGCCCCTGAGCAATATTGTTGTGTACTTTACGGAAGCTTCTTCGACAGAGCTCAGGTCTTTCTGACGCAGTGCGTCAATCAATTCCTCTGAGTCACTTACCGCTTTACTCGTTGCCGATTCAACTTCTTTCTCACCAGCCTCTTCGAGCTTGTCATCAGCCCATTCATCCTCCGCTTCGATGCAGTATATGGCACCATACAGCTTAGTGTCGACACGACCAACTCGTCCAATCAAGTTGTTAAATTCGAAGCCGGTCAGGTCTTCCTTTCCACGCTTAGCACCGACTAAAAATATCTTCTCAGCCGGCAGGTTCACCCCCTGCATCAAGGTGGGTGTGGTAACAATCGTGTCTAACTCATCTGTATTACTGTATATTTCTTCAATTTCTTCTCGAGCGATCTTCGGTACCATACCATGATGGAACGCTATCCCTCTTTCTAAGCAGTAAATCAACGAGTAGTCCTCATGGATGGTGCGTGCAAGAAAGTCTTTCAGGCCTTCTAGGTCAGGGGATAAGCTTCTCTTTTGTTTATTTTCGGCTATTGCCTTCGCTCTCCGCTCGGCGTAGTCCTTTCGTCCAGAGTAGACTAGATTCTTACTTCCTGCTCCGAATTCTTCGAGTATCTCTGGTATAGCTTGGGTTTTACTCGATTTTACATCGGAAAAGGTGAGGTTCTCTGGTTCCGGCACCTCCAGCTGTCGTTGCTCACCTGACGGGCTGTGAATGTTCACTTTCATCTGCCGATTCGACGAGCTAGGCTGGCTAACAAATTTCAAACTAACCTTCAGCTGTAGCACGGGGGTAAAGGCACTCTTGACCTCCTTGACTCTCTTGTTCGTGAGAGACTTGAGTGTCTCTCCTGGGTTTTCGAGATATGGCCCTGCAGCAACAATCTGCGCAGATGGATAAAACTCGGCGAGGGAATTGACTATTCCTTCAAATAAAACACCCCTCTCTTCGTCCTCAACGTTCTGTACTTCGTCAAGGAACACCAAATCTGGAGAGATTTTATTCCTAACCTCTGGGTCTACTAATTTTCGGCATCGTTCTGGAGTGACGACCAAGAATGTATGTGATTCTTCATCCTCCTCTGCATCTGGATCTTGAGAAAAGTGAGCCCCGGTACGGACCGATATGTCTTCGTGCAAGTTTGAGAGCTTGCGACTCACCTCCGATATCAAAGCTCTAGTTGGGACTACGTAGATTCCCTCGAACTCCTCTTGCGACTCAACCTTGTGCTCAATGTAGCGTCGAAGGATGAAGGACTTACCAGCCGAAGTTGGCCCCGAGATAGCCACGTTCTTTCCATCTTGAAGATACTCGTAAATCTCCTTCTGAAATCGGGAAAGGATCCAGCCGTCTCGAATTTCGCTATCTTTTTTGTTTGTAGCTAGCTCTAAGCCGAGAACCGAATCTAAAGAGCTAATCAACGCAGACTCATAGTCCTGTTTTTCGTCCTCCGTGTCGACGTTATCAAACGCAGGAAGGTTGCCGACCCGAGAAAGGATTACGTAGAGGTATTTTTCATATAACTGCTCTTTCTCGCCGTCCTTATGATTTAGATAAGACAGTATTCCGAACGCCAATGCCTTTTTTATATCCTCATCATCCTGGCTTGAGGCTAATACCGATGCTATCCATGCGCTTTTCCGAATTTCTTCTTCAGATGGATTTGACTGCCAAGATGGATTACCCCACATATACCGATGACTGCCAACATCGAGATCATCCTTGACGAGATCCACCGCGAGCGCGTCAAGACAGTCATTAAAGAACTCAATCTCAGAGATCTCAGGTTGTTCTGACATCAGTCTTTAGTACTATGGGGGAAGATTGCCTCTTGAAGATTCTGTCTGAATTTATCAACGTCCTCTAATGGGAACATAAAAAAGACTAGCCAGCTCTTTTGTAGCTCCTCATAATCCGAACGAATTTTTGAAAGGACATCGTCCTCAATTCCTGCTTCGGTGATTCGGTGTTTAATCTCTTGTTCCAATTCTTCCGACGACGTTGCTGAATACTGAATCTCTTCCATCCACTCTTCTTCATAGCCAAGAAAAATCGGGAATACCCTACGGTAGGAGCCGGGGTTTTCATACATCGCGTCTGCTACCCGTATGGCATCTTCCGCTGACAAGTCCTCACTGAGTCCTTTACGGGCTACACGAAGCTCATGATTTGTCTTGGTAGTCGCGTAGCTTTCTTCAAACCGGCTGGTACTTTCTAGAGCATCACCTAGTCCAGAGTTGCGGTTGGTATAGATTTTCGATTCTCCAAAGGCAATTGACTCCTCTCCTTGGAATTCTCCGAAAAATAAGCCATCGGATCCCTTTACTGGTTGAACCGGTTCTTGAGTGAGTGAGATCTTATGACTAACCATCGGAAGATCTAAGATTGCATCAACTAAGACGAATAGAACCAATTCCCCTAACTTTGCGTCGTATCTCGAATCGTCGGTGAAATCCGAGCGTCTAATTGCTTCATGGAACGGCCATTCGTACTCCTGGCGCTCTTTCTTCGAGAAGACGTATTTCGGATAATTGTCTTTCAGAAATTCTACGAACCCACGAATGTTCAATGTATCTACCCCGGGTCGGATACAGTAAGAACTAACGCGAAGCTTGTTATTTTCCCACTCATCTACTTTAAATACATATTCGAGTAGGTCTTCCTGGTCAATTACAGTATAATCGTTCCAAGAGGCATCACTCATATTGATGGTGACAATTGCTTGCGGGTTTCTAGCCCAGTACTTCGGAGGACATATTAGTGTTTTGCCCATATCTCGGTTCTGTCATTCCTCTCTCTTTTTCAAGAAGCGGTGTCCCGAGGTGAGCACTTCTCCACCCTGGCCCCTGCGGTCGCACGTCGACAAACCGGTTCGCCCGGATATGAACACGAGTCGCACCTCCAGGACGACCGCCGTGTTCACGAGCGCGAGGGTCGCGCCAAGATCGTGCCCGACTCGAGCTCGTCGACGACCCACTTCGACGCCGCTCTTTATACGTTGACCCGCATGGGCTGACCGCAGAAAACGAGGAATAGCAGCTCGTGTTCACGAGCATGGCACACCGAGACGTCCCCGGCGGCGTCCGCATCCGCACCGACGACGGCAACGAATGGCGATACGACGCCATCCAGGCCGCCGCCGACTACTACGACTGGAACCGCTCCGACGCCGTCGCGTACGCCTGTGAGGACATGACGGGCGCCGTCGAGTTCGTCCGTGCCGTCCTTGGCGCGAGGATCTCACAGTCTCTCAGCGGCGCGACCTCGCCGACCTCGCCTCACGGAAGCTTCGCGGCGTCGACGTCGACGTCGTCGACGATGTGACCGTCGTTCCAGACTGACGGAAACGCTGACTGACCTCGATAATTCGCGTATTCCCATGCTGAAACACTAAGCCTGTGAGATCTTCATTCGATATTCACCATCACCGTTTCTGACTATACCCCCTATATCTCGTACGCCGGCACTGACAAATCTCGAGTAGTTTCTATCGGACGTGCTGCACACACAGACCTAAGCAGCGATCAATTCGATACCCAACCTGAGCTAACTGAGTCAGTAGTACACCATCCTATTCGTCGAAGGAATACTCAAAATTGACTTGCTCTGATTCATCAAGATCGAGAAATTCAGCGATATTCGTCTGTAGAATCCGTTGATGTTCGTACAGGGTTCGCTTTGTCGATGCACTATGTCCGGCTAATTTAATCTTGTCGAGCATACGGGATATGTGCTCAAGCTTCTGTTTGGAACGTGTATACGGTTCCTCCCGAAATTCCTGCTCCTCCTGAGAAAGTAACCTGACCTCCCCATCTGGGTGTTCTAGTGAGATAGGGGCATTTTGAACGGCCGATTTTGAACCATCTCCGAAGTTCAGATATGGGGCACGTTCGTGTAACAGGGCCTCTTCCGAGACATCTTTATCTGAAGTCTCCCACCACTCTAGTCGGCTGATATCCCACACATCAAGCCGACCATAGCTCACAACGCTCGAATCTTGTCGGACTAAGTGCTGGCGTAAGCGACTCCGGATGTCACTACTCTGTCCAGCATACGCCGGTGTGTCATCGAGGTCGTAGAAACAGTACACACCAGGGGTGCCAGTCGGCACATCGCGTAATTTCTTACCAAGCACACTATTGATACACAAACAGAACAGAAAACTATTCTGCCCGTTCGCTTGACCTGTAGAAGAATTTTAGGCACACAGGTGGATCGCCATTCATTCCGCCACACACTCGTCGACCTTCCAAACTTCGTACAGCACCAGAACCACCGCCAACACCGAGGAGCGGAGTCAACTCTGTACACCGATACCGTCACGACCGCATAACTCTCGAGACATCCACCTTCGTCTTCCGACTGTCGCGATGCCCGCCTGTGGACGACCACTGCATCGGCGGCATCTTCGACGCCCTCCGCATCCAGACCTTCAGCACGCGCATCCCGCTCCTGGTGTACGGCGCGAACGCGTACCAGCCGTCGTGCTCGAGGAGCTGGTCGTGCGCTCGTTCGTAGATCTGGAAGTACCCCGTCGAGGCGACGTCGCAGCTCTTGATCTCGACCGGCATCCCGTTCCGGAACGTCGCGTCGTGCCAGTAGCACCGTGCCGCCACCAGGTCGCGCTCCTCAATCATGTGGTGCTCGGCCGGGGTTCCGTACTTGTTCGCTTTCTTCGACAGCATCGTTACCCTCCGGGAACCGCGAACTCGACCGTGCTGGGTGGGCGTCGCGACGCGCCGCTCGTCCCACGCACGCGACTGAAGATGCACGGAACAGTATTCGCGTCCCGATGCGTCACTACGCTCTCGACCCCAGTGTCCTCTGAGAGGGTCTCCGAGAGGAAGGCCGCGTTCCAGCGTCGGTTGGCAAGTGCAGCAGCCTGACCACGGCAAGATGCTGGCTTGAATATCACTGCATTTGTATCAAGACCTCGCCGGGTGGTTTCTGGGGTAGTGTCTGAAACCGCTGGCAGGCAGATACCTAAGTCGCACAAAGATGCGCTCGAGCCCTACATCGCGAGTGGCGAATCCGTTCGGGATGCGCTCGCGCTCGGCGCGAAGACCTACGTCCTGACCGACGAGCGTCTCTGCTCGGTCTGGCATGGCGCCGAATCCACGTCCGGCCGCAGCCGCCGCAAGGTCGAGACCTACCCGCTCGAACACGTCACGAGCACGACCGTCGACTTCCACGGCGAGGAACCCGTCGACAAGGAGGCACTCACCGCCGGTGGCGGTGCCGCCGGCGTGGGCGCCCTCATGCTCTTCGGTGCATTCCTCCCGAAAGAGCAACTCGCCCAGCTCGGTCTCATCGGCATCGGCCTCGTGTTCGTCCTCGTCGGCGCCTACTACATTCTGCAAGCGTACGACACCGACTCCGCGTACGTCCAGCTCCGCCTCGACCTCGCCGACGGGTCCACGAAGAACCTGAGCTACGGCGAATCCGGCGTCGAGTTCATCGAAGCCGTCGCTGAAGCAGTCGGGTCCTAAGCGTAGGTATCCCGATTCGAGGTGCTTCCAGTTTCTAGTACAGCGTCGTTCTCACAATCGCCAGGACGGGTTCCAGCAGAACCGTAGACGCCTTGGAGCATCCGAGCGTGCGGGTGATTCTCGGCTCGACGTCAGGGCTAGCTCGTCCTCTCAAACTGGGAAGATGTTGCTATGAGGTTGGGAGCCGCGCGATTTTGCCGGTGCTTTCGTGGCTGGCGTAGAGTGCGTCGGTGGTTCCGGTGAGTGCGATGTTGTAGGAGTCGGGGTCGTGGTGCCAGCGGCGGTTGCCGGTCGTGGGGTCGTAGGCGCCGCCGGCGGTGTCGCCGGCGGCGTAGAGGATGCTTCCGGTGCGGCCGAAGGCGTCGACGTAGCCGCCGATTGGGATGTCGGTGGTGGTCTGCCAGCGGCGGGTGCCGTCGTGTTCGAAGGCGTCGAGTCGGATGACGATACCGCCGTCGGGGTCGTCGACCGAGCTCGCCGCGAACACGGCCTCGTCGGTCGGCTGGACGCAATCGAGTTCGTAGCCGACAGGTTGCCGCCACGTGATGCGGCCGTCGCTGCGGTCGAGCGCGACCAGTTCGTCGGGTTGGTCGCGGCGTTCGACGTGCACGTAGACGTGCTCGCCGAGCCAGAGCTCCGGCCCCCACCCGTAGTCGAGTTCGCCCGGGACCTCGGTCGCCCACAGCTCGCTGGCGTCCGCGACGTCGTGGAGGCGGACGACTGACCCTACGGCGGTCGCGAACTCGCTGTCACCGAGTACGACGCTGGGGCTGTCGTCGAAAGTGGGGCCGGTCCAGCGGAAGTCGCCGGTGACTGGGTCGATCGCGCACAGTTGGGTGCCGCCACTCATTGCCTCGCGGCGAAGCAACCCCACGTCGTCGGTGAGCGCTGGGAGGCTGTTCTCGTGGAGTGCGTACTGGAAGCGCTGGGTGCCGTCGCTGGCGTCGTAGCCGGTGATGGTGTCGGAGTCACGGTCGCTACCGACCAGGAGCGAGCCCTGGCGGGTCAGCCACCGGTGCTTTGTCTCCCCCGACTCCAGCCACTCGCGCTCGCCGTCCAGACTTATCGTGTAGAGGTCGCCGTCCGTGCTCTGGACGTGCACGGGGCCGCCCGTCTCGGGGACTGCGGGCTGGGTGTCGATGGGGCCGCCGGTCTCGTAGCTGAACGCGCGGTCGCCGTCCGCGGTGAACGCGTGGAGGTGTTTGTCCTGCGCGCCGACGACGACGTGGTCGTCGGTGGCGGCTGGCGGCCCCGCCTGCGCGGCAGCCTCGAGCTCCCGCGTCCACACCGGCTGCATCCCGAGTGAGAGACTCGGGAGAGTACAGCCCGCGGTGGCGGCGACGCCGGCGGTGGCGAGCGCGCCGAGCGCCCCACGGCGCGACATCCCACGCGGACGCGGCGTGCGCTCGTCCTCGGGCGTGCTGTCCTGGTGCGGGGTGTCCTCAGGCATCGGTGATCGCCTCCGGGGCGACCTTACTGAGGGCGAACGTCTGGCCGAGATACACGGCGTCCCCAGCGGGTTGGAGCCACAAGAGCTGCCCGCCATCGACGTAGCCGGCGTCGAGCCGGACCTCGCGGACGCGAGTGCCGTCGCGCTCGTGGACGTACAGCGTCGTCGGCGAGAACGGGATCGTCCCGCTGTGCCCGCGAACGCGTCGGTCGCCCCCGACGAGCGTGACGAGTCGGTCGCCGACCAGGAAGGGGCCGTGGGTGATGGCGTTCGCGAGTTCGTCCCGCCACAGCTCGCGGCCGGACGCCGCGTCGAACGCTCGCAGCACGTAGTCGGCGCCACCAGCGTACACCCGCTGGGACGTCACGAGTGGCGGCGCGAACACGGTGTTCTGGAGTGAGCCACGCCACGTCACCTGGCCGGCGTCGGCGTCGAACGCCAGTAGCTCCTCGGTAGCGGCGCCGACCACGGCCAGGCCGTCCGTTGCGGAGACGCCGGAGAGCGGTGCACCGACCTCGTGCGTCCACTGGACGCGGCCGGTCGCGTCGAGTGCGACGACGCGACCGTCGACCAGGGGCGCGATAACGCCCGAGTCGGCGCGGGCGGGTGGCCCGGAGAGGGACGCTGCGAGGTCGTGCGTGAAGCGTTCCTCGCCGGTGTCGCGCTCGAGCGCCAGCAGGCGGTCGGGGACGTCGTCTTCCGTGCCGGAGATGGGAAGGACGACGCTGTCGTCGAGCGGGATAGGGGCGAAGTCGGCGACGCCGGGGTCGGCGGCGTCGACCGCCTGGAGCGGGGTTTGCCAGACGACGTCGCCACTCGTGGCATCGACGGCGACGGCTGTCTCGGCCATCGAGAAAGCGTAGGCGCGCTGGTCGGCGACAGCGACCGGCGATTTCAAGCCTTTCTCGACGGTGACGGTCCACGTGATGTCGCCGGTGGTGGCGTCGAGCGCGGCGACGAGTGGATCGTCAGTGAACGGGCTCGTGGAGCCGGCGAGGAGCTGGCCACCGTCGGTCGTGGCGACGCCGGCTGGTTCGTCGAGCCCGCTCCGCCACGCTCGTTCGACGGGGAACTCGTCATCGTCCGTGAGCGCCGTGCAGCCGGCGGTGCCGGTGGCGACACCGACGGCTGCGGCGAGGGCGCGACGCCGCGTCATGGAGGGCATACACCCCGGCGTTCCAACACCAGCGGTATCAGTCTTGTCTCAGCGGCCGCCACTTTACCAATCGAGAGGCAATCCAGTAGGGCACGACGAGAATGGAGATTGTTACGGTGATGACGATCCACCCGAGTTCTTGCCTGAGTCGGTCGAGGGCTGATTCTCTCTCCGGTGAGGTGATCGAATACCGGGAAAGCATTTACCGCCACAACTGGAATCGACTCGGCGTGCCCTCCCTGCCATCCCGCAGACGCCTGCTCCGAGTTTCGGGGGCGGTCGTCAGCGCGTCCCTCACTGGCTGTAGCGCCTCCGCACTTCCCCCCAGCGACGACAGTTCACGCCCAGCGTACGTCGACGGGACGGATGTGGTCTACGACCACGACCAGGTCTCCCTCTCGGTCGCCCCGGAGACGGTGCGCATGGGGAGGACGTCGTGTTCGACATCCGGAACCAGAACCCATCTGACGTCACCCTCGGCTGTCACAACCCGTGGGCGCTACAGCAACACACTGACGACGGCTGGGCGCACCGCACGTGGACCGCGGACGGCTATCACGGTCTCTGCGCGAGGATACTTCCTGCCGGTGAACGCACCACGGTCGAGTTCACGCTCGCCGCGGGCGCCCTCCCAGAGCGAGCCACGGCACTCGATGACGCGTTGCAGCCCGGGCGCTACAGGCTCTTGCTGCTCGGAGTGACGCCGTATCTCGGCGTCGAGTTCACCATCACTGACGGCGCACAGTGAGCAGGTGGCTCCATCAGGGGCAACAATGCTACGACGTCCGGGTAGTCTGGACTGATGAGTCAATTGGAACCGAAGGGAACACGAGAGCCAAGCGGGACGGCTAGTCTCTCCCGTACTTCCGGATGACGAGTTCGCCCGTTAGTACGGCGACCTCGATCGAGTCACAGTCAGCGTAGTCAGAACGAGACGGTGAACTTCCGACTCCAACGCAAGTACGGTGCGTTCGTCCGGTCACGGCACTGGTGGAAGCAGTTTCGAGAACTCGCTAGCGCCTGCCTTGCTCACAATATCGACCGATCACTCTAATCGGTAGATACAGACAAGGCACTTATCACTTCAAACAGCATTCAGTCGTGTGTTCCACCCCCGCTCACTCCTTGCGAGCTGTTCAATAGCTGGTGGTTGTATCTGGCTGTTATCGCCTCTCGTCCTCAGCTTTCCTCGGTTACATCAGGTGGTTCAGTACGAGTACCTTCTCCTCATCGCACCGCTATTCCTCGTTTGTGGAGTTATCGGCTTCTACAGAGCCTATGCTCCGGAATACTCATTTGCTGGTCGAGGAGGACTGTGGCTACTTGGAGTAGGGGTTCTCGGGTTCGTTCCGCTAGGGACTCACCGGACACTGTTTGTTTACACGTTGGGGCCTGGATTTCTGTTACTCATCGCTGCGATGATAGGCGCGGTTCTCGTAGAACTGGGGACGGTCGGGATTGCGATCGACGCTTGGCGAACCAGCACCCCGTCGCGGTGGCTAGCACTGTGGCTGCCGTTAGCACTCCCTGCAACAGCAGCGACGAACTACCTCGGGGATACGGTTCTTGGCATCTTTCCGGTCGGGATGCACTACTATTCGGGCGTTTCCGGGCTCATGTGGATTGGTCTCGGTTACTTCCTCTGGCGCTCTACGGACGCCAACCAAGCATCGAGACTTGACGATGAAACGATTCAATAAGCACACCTACTGAGCAGATGGTTCACTAGGTACCAACTGGTGAGACCTATCTTAATGCGTTGAGCCCTTCTGGTAGCCACAGAGTCTGAATTGTCGTCCTGTGTAGATATTTTAGCAAGATCCAAAATCTCGAACGATGGGTGAGATTGATTATGGATGACTGATATTCGAAGACAAGGGCCCGCACTATCGGATTCGCCCGCCCCGATTTTACCAGAATCAAATGAACAGGATAATTCGACTCTTTCCCGGCTTGAAAAACCCGATGCAGGCTGTCAGTTTCGTTATACTCCGTCTGATTGTTAACATCGGGTTGACCGCCCTAACTGTACGAATAACTGGATGGAGTGACTTCTCATATCTCGCCATCCTACTTACTATGGTATCGGGCGTGATCCCGATTATAGTGCTTCGAAGAACCGTTTCAGCGGGATTCAGTCTAATCGACTACCTGACACAGATCGGGCTGGTTGTTACTGTCGCCGTCGTCGTGTTTCTTTATCCATCTCCACTAAGAATCCTACTTGCTGTCATTGGCTCAGTAATTGCTTTTGTCGGGTTGCTAATTTCAATTCCGTGGTACGGCGCAGTCGAAGCCCCGTAAGGTAGTGAGTCACACCCCTCGTTCGTTCCAAGTCAGAGCCGGTGATCTGACTGTTGGATTCGCACACCTACCTAACAGTAGTTTCATCAGATGAGATGTTTAACGAATGGGATTTCAACAGAGCCGCCTGCATATATTTCGAGAATAGGAAGCGCTTGTCGAACTGAACCTCTCGATGAGGACGGGAGGTTCCTCACGACACTGGGATGGCTTCTTGGCGGAGAAACCAACGGTAGAGCGTCGCCAGAGTCACCGCCAGACCGTAGAGGTAGATGGCGACGCCGACGATCACGTACGGGCCACAGGCTAACGAGACGCAACCAGTGACGAATCCAGAGAACTGGAGGATGACGGTCATAACTGGCTCGACGAGTGGCGCCGCAAGGGGCGATTCCCTGAAGAGTTCGCTCCAGACGCCCAAGGCAACGGCTTCGAGCAGAAGCACCAACAGAACCACCTTGTTCGAGAGTCGCGCTCGAAGGGACCGAGAGGGCATGGTTACTCAGCCGAAAGGGAGTATCAAGAAGGTTCGGTCACACCTCGTCGCAGCTCATTCTGCCGTGCCCCGAGCTCCGAGGTTATCTCGAACACTCCGGTTGCTGGTAGTTTGGAGACGCTGAGCTGAATACGGGCCGCTACCCGGTCACCGTTCATCGCGCTAATCGTGGTCCGTTGGTTCGGTTGAATCAGAAAACCATATCATATGTAGGTAGACAAGTCCCGTGTATGTCTGAATCCCCACAGAAATCAATGATAGGTCTGAAGCTGATGGTTTTAGGCATTCAAATGGCTGTCTTTGCTCGTTTCCTGTTCCAGAGCGCGCTGCTGATGATTCTGGGTGGCGTGGTGACTGTGAGTGGACTGTTCGTTCGGTAGGAGGCCTCTGCCTGCCAACATATTCGGGGACGACCGGTGGAGTGACCGAACATCGCTTGCTGACTCAGTTCTCTCCATTCGGCTCCGTCGAAATCCTCTCGGTTCGACACCACCCTCTGGAATAGTCGTCAGGGAGGTGTGCGTATCGCGAAGTCAGTCTGATAGCACGACGAGTGTCCCGCCACGCTCGTCGGTACTCCAGTAGACGGGAACGTATATCCGGCCGTTGGCAGCAACGGCGTCGAAGCCGACGTTGCCCGGTTGAGCAACCGTCCACCGTGTCTCGCCAGTTCGACGGTCGACAGCGTAGGTCGTCACACGCTCGTCCAGCTGGGGTTTGTCCGTCGTCACGATGACCGATCGGTCGGTTACGAGTGGACGCGTTCGAAGGTATACGCTGTCGCCGGCAGCGAGGGTCGTGCGCCACGTTTCGCTTCCGTCTGCCGTTTCGTAGGCGACGAGGTCGCCTCCTGCAGTAGTGACGAACAGTCGGCTGCCGTCGGTCGCAACGCCGGACGATGCGGTTACCTCCGTCGTCCAGACACCCTCGCCGGTATCGACGTCGACGGCATGAAGTTCGTTACTGCCGGGGACGTATGTCCTCCCATTCGCCACGGTTGGTGTCCGGAAGGTACTATCAGATTGGTATCTCCACTCCGAGATGCCACTGCCCTCCCGGGGGTCGATTGCGACGATGCTCCCGAGGACGCCCGTCGTGTAGAGGACGGAGCCACCGCCGATCGCTGGTGGAGCGAAAGCAGCGCGGTCGTCACCGGTCTGGTAGACCCACTGGTCGTGGCCGCGTTCGTCGAACGACAGCAGTTCGTCGCCGGTGGAGGCGACGATTCCGTTCCGAAAGCCGACGGCGGCTTCGTTGATCGAATTCCCCGTCTCGTGTCGCCACCTTGGACTGCCGTCGCGAGCGTCGAGCGCGTATAGCCCGCTCTCGCCAGCGTGTCCGACGTACACCGAACCGCGATAGACGATCGGCCGACACCCGGAGTAGCCACCGCCGAGGCTTGGGAGGTCGCGCCGCCACTCCTGGCGTCCGTCGTCCGTCCGAAGTGAGAAGACCGCGCCACCAGTGAATCCGTTGCCCCCTTCTGATTCCGGTGTGACTCCGCCATGGACGATGACGCGGTTGCCGACGATCGCCGGTGGGGCCATGCTTCCCGAGAGCGTGAACGTCCAGTCTTCGCTCGGGTCGTCGACGCGGACGTCGGGAGAGAATCCAGTATGGCGCGTGTTGCGGCCGTACTGAGGCCAGCCACCAGATTCGGTGGATAACGGCTCGGTCGTGTCGTCCGCAGTCGTCGGCCACTCGTCCCCGAGGAGTCCGTCGACGGTCGCACAGCCTGCAAGCGATACAACACTTACCGTTCCGGCGGTGGCGAGAAAGTCTCGGCGGGAATGGAGGGACACACCGTAATTTGCACCAGTCAAAACTTGAATAGCTTGTCTTAACGAGATCCTAGGATCGTCAGAATGTACCGCCCGTTGCAGTGATCGGTCGAGGTCGCGAACGAGGCAGGCGATGGCGAGTTCCCAGCGGAGCGTCCACCAGTGCCGGAGCTCTCAACGGGTTTCGACGGAGCCAAAATCGACACTGACCGGAGCGTCGAGCGTCCGGATTGGGAGTCCCGGTATCTGCACCCGGCAGTTGCGAGGTCGCTGTCAGGTATCGCGCCACTTGTGGCCGCACTCGACGCACGTGAACAGTCGAACCTCGTAGGAGCCGCCCGGCTTCGGCATCATCTGGGAGTAAGCTTCGTCGCTGTCGCAGTCATCGGCCGGACAGGGCTCCTGCACCGTCTCCGTCGAGTCGTCGGTCGCATCCGCGACGTCGGGCGCCCCCGCATCCTGCTGTCCATCCTGTGTCGCCATCGCCGCTTCCGCCTGCGAGTCCCGCGCCGCCTCGTTCTCACAGGACCGACACACCCACGTCTCGCCCTCCGTGTGCATCAGCGACCCGCACTCGTCACAGAACTTCATGTGACATCCTCCTCGCCGTAAACGGCGAGGCTTCCCACACATGGGGAATACCAGTCAGTCGTCGTCTCTAGAACCGTCGGTTCTGGCGGGCTGCACGAGACCTTCGGTCTCGTGAACGCTGGCAGAGGGTTCCGACTCTTCGTAGGCCGTGAGCGTCATCTGCGAGGGTGTCTCGCTCTGTTCACCGTGAGTCGTGGCGGTGTCACAACCGCTCCCATCCCGTGGCGAGTCATCGCGTCCGGCCTTGTCAAGCGGGACGCTCTCTCCCCACGGGTCTACCCGTCGTGCGATGTTCGCGGACGCGTTGATGTCGGCCTGAAACGTCGAAACGTGGCAGTCGTCGTTCGCGCACCGGAACTCGGCTTGGGAGTCCCGCTGGCCGATGCGGTGGCACGAGTGGCACGTCTGCGAGGTGTACGCTGGATTCACGTACTCGACTGGAATGCCTGCTTCCGTCGCCTTGTCCTCGATGCGCCCTTGGAGTCGAGCGAACGCCCACGAGTGCAGGCGACGATTCATGTACTTCCCGTAGTCGAGCCGTTCTCGGATGTACGTCAAGTCCTCCATCACCAACACCGGGTTCTCGTACTGTTTGGCGTACTCGACAGCCTGTCGAGACGCCTTCTCCACGATGTCGGTGAGCGCGTTCTGGTAGTGCTCGAACCGCTCATCGGTCCGCCACTCGGATGCGTCACGCTCTTGGAGTCGTTTCAGGGTGGTGTGCATCTCTTTGCGGAGATGCTTCGCCCTGCTTCCGCTACACACGAACGGGTCAGTCGGAGAACCGTCCTTGAGGGCACAGCCCGTGATGAGGGCGGTTTCTCCGATGTCTAAGCCGATGTGCGTGGCGTCACCGTCCGTCGTTGGTTCGTCGACCGGGTACTCGACGGTGACGTGCAGTACCCAGTTCTTCCGGTGCTTCTGGAGCTGTATCTCGCCCGCCTTTGCGTCCTCCGATACGAGATCGTGCCAGAGCTCTTCCTGTTCAGGGTTGATGCGGAGTGGTATCCAGAAGTTCGTTCCGCGACCAGGACGGGGAACCCACCACGTGAACTCATACTCACGATCATCGGAGTGATCGAACTTCGCAGCCTGATTCGTGAGCCGTATCGGATGTTCATCGTCCAACTCCTTGGTGTTGTACGTCTTGCGGAGTTTCGGAATGTAGTTGCAGAGCGCAGCCTTCGCTTGATACGGGAGGTCGTAGGGCGTCACGATGTCGCTCACCGACGACATGGTACTCGCTCCGGCGTCGAACGCTTCTTGCAGACCGTCACGGTACGTTTCGAGCAGGTCGTTCAGTTTCGACTGCTTGTGCGCGGTGGGTGGCGCGAACGTCGCCTGCAACGTCTTCGTGACGGTCGTGGACACGCTACTGGTCCTCCACGTAGTCCATCAGCACGTCGATGCTCACCTGGCCGGTGGTAGCAAGGAAGTATCCGGGTTGCCAGAATGCCTTGTCGAGCGCCTCCCGAACCTCTGGATTCTCGTCACGGACTTTGCGGGACGTGACGCCCTTGAGCGAGTTGATGAACTTGGTGAGGTTGGTCGTAGGCTTCGCCGTGAACAGGATGTGAACGTGGTCGGAACCGCCGTTGACGTTCTGGATATCCACGCCGAAGTCCTCGGAGAGGTCGTTGGCGATCTCACCGATGCGTTCGGCTATCTCGTCGGTGAGGATGTCCGTGCGGTACTTTGTGACGGTCACAAAGTGATATTGGAGCGCGTAGACGGTGTGCGACCCGGTTTCGAGGTTGTACTCCATTTGGCCGTACTAATTTCTATACGTCCAATTCTGATAAAGGTTTGCAGTCGTGAGGTATTCGGCCTGCAACCGACGGTGGAACATGAGACAGTTCTCGGCTTCACGCCCGCCGTGAACGGCGGCATTCTCGCCTTGAAAAAGATAGAGCGTGACTACAGGGTTGTCGGATATATGTCTTAACTTCCGATTCGTCGTGGCGTTCGGTGCCTATCGATGCGGACAGCACTGCGATATTCGAGAGGTTTCCTCGGCATGTCGTAGTCGCAGGAGGCGACCTCGTCGAGTGGGCAGCAGATTCGGAGGGCTGGAAGGGACGACCGTTAGGGGCGTTCTCAGTCGCTCGTAGTCGTTCGGAAGGCCGGGCCGTGTACGAGGAGGACCGTCCAGTACACGTCCTCGTTGTACTGGACGAGGTACGGGCCGTTCAGGTCGTCTTCGGCGGTGTCGTCGAGGGCGTGGGCTTGTTCTTCGTCGCGGAACTGGTCGGTGAGTGCGACGAACGCGTCCGGTGGTGACTCGTCGGGCGCGACGGTGTAGTACTCGTCCGTGATGGCGGTCTCGACGAATTCCCTTTGTTCCGCTGAGAGGTCCGTGAGTGGGAACGCGAAGCGCTCGCGCATGCGGCGGCCGTACTCGCTGGCTGACGCGACCGTCGTTGCAGTGTATCGATAGGTGTGAACGGGTGCGTCGTGGGCGTCGTCGACGACCCATTCGGCTTCCGCCCCGTCGGCCCACGTGATGTAGTCGTACTCGGATTCGGGGACGAGGACGCTGTTGTCGCGTTCTGTGTCGGTGTAGTGGAAGCTGGTGCCGATGCCGACGGGGTCGCCGTCGGCGAGCCCCTTTGCAGCGAACTGTGCTTGGTCGACGTCGGGGAGGTCCGAGAACTGGATTGCCGCGTCGTCGTTCACGGAGCCGGTGACGACGTCGACCTTGACGGAGTAGCTGGTTCCGGGTGTCGTGTCGACGACGTCGGCTGCGAGCTCGTAGACGTGGCCGTCGTAGAGCAGGTGCTGCTGGGGTGGGAGCGGTTCTCGAAGGGCCTTCGTGGTGGTTCCGCCGTCGAGAATCCGGTCCATCAGTTGCGCGTCCGCGTCGGTGCCTTCGGCGGGGTCGATCGTGTAGAGGACTTCGCCGGGGAGTGCCGCGTCGGGGAGCGCGTCGAGACTGAATCGGACCGTGGGGGCTTCGGCAACGGCTGGGTTGCCCGTACAGCCGGCGAGGAGGCCGGTGGTGGTCGCTCCGGCGGCGGTGAGGAGGACGCGACGGCGCATATGGGGAACGTCTACGAGAGCCGTCAAGTGCCTTGTGCAGACCACGGCACTGCGCTCGCAACTCTTCCATCTGCGTCGTGAGCGAGCGGCTGGTGGAACGTCGAGTGCGCCATCCCGTGCTTACTTGACCCCTCAGGCTGAGACCGTACTATAGCTATCGTGACCGTCTTCATCGAGGGTGACCGGCGATGACGCTTCTCGACGTCGACGACCTGACGGTCAGGTACGATACGGAGGATGGGCCGCTCCACAGCGTCAACGGCGTCTCGTTCACGATCGACGACGGCGTCAACTACGCGTTGTCGGGCGAATCGGCGTCCGGGAAGTCGACGATCGCGAAGGCGATACTCGGGCTGTTACCGGAGCACGCCGTCGTCGAGTCGGGAGACATCGCGTTCGAGGGCCGCGATATACGGGCGATGACGCCGGGGGAGCGACAGGACCTCCGCTGGGAGGAGATCGCGTTCATCCCGCAGACGGCGATCGACGCGCTCGACCCGACGCTGACCGTCGGCGGCCAGATCCGGCAAGCAGTCCAGACGCATCGGACGGTCTCCGAGGAGAGTGCACGGCGGCGAGCCCGCGAGCTGTTCGAGACCGTCGGGTTGAACCCGGAGCGCACCGAGGACTACCCGCATCAGTTCTCGGACGGGATGCGACAGCGGGTCGTCATCGCGATGGCGCTCGCGCTCGACCCGAAGCTCATCATCGCGGACGAGCCGACGACGGGCCTCGACGTGGTCGTGCAGGACGAGATCATCGACAACATCCTGAAGATACAGGAGGAGACGGACAGTTCGCTGTTGTTGATCACGCACGACCTCAGCGTCATCGCCGAGACGTGCGAGGAGATGTCGGTGCTGTACGGGGGAACGGTCATGGAGCAGGGCCGTATCCAGAACCTCTTGCTGAACCCGTCGAACCCGTACACGATGGGGCTCAGGAACGCGTATCCGTCCCTCGGCGGTGATAGCGAGGGGGCGTTGGTCTCGGTGCCCGGTGAGCCGCCGAGTCTGGAGTCGAAGCCGACTGGGTGCGTGTTCGAGTCGCGGTGTCCGTTCGCGACGGACGCGTGCTCGGAGTCGGTGCCGGATTTGGACGAGCTTCCGTACCGGAACCATCGGGTCGCGTGCCATCACGTCGAGCAGTCGAAGCGGATGCGGTCCGAGGCGGCGGACCCGGCGACGTGGGGTGGTGTCGCTTCGGGAACGCCCACACCCGATGGGGAGGTCCTGTTGGAGGTGGAAGGGTTACGGAAGTGGTACGAGCGCGACGACTCGCTCCTGGAGCGACTGCCGCTCGACGGGCTGACGCCGTCGGTCACCGGACTGACGGGGAACATCCGGGATTGGTACGACCGGCGTGGCGAGGTGCTCAGGGGGATGTTCGGGAACGAGGAGTCGCACGTCCGCGCGGTCGACGACGTCTCGTTACGCGTCTCTCGCGGGGAGATCCTCGGCGTCGTCGGCGAGTCGGGGTGTGGGAAGTCGACGCTCGCGGAGACGCTCGCACTCCTCGAGGAACCCTCCGTGGAGCGGTTCGAGTTCGACGGGCGCTCGCACGAGTACTACCGGGAGCACCTCCAGGAGTTCCGGCGGAAGCTCCAGATCATCTTCCAGAACCCCTACGAGTCACTGAATCCGCGACAGACGGTCGACCAGCTGGTCGGTGAACCGCTGTCGATCCACGACTATCGGTTGGACGAACGCGAGACGGTGGTCGCGGAGACCCTAGAGAAGGTCGGGTTGGCGCCCGCCGAGCGGTATCTGGACATGTACCCGAACGAGCTGTCGGGCGGCGAGCGCCAGCGCGTCGCCATCGCGCAGGCGCTCGTGCTCGACCCCGAACTACTCATCTGCGACGAGCCCGCGTCGATGCTGGACGTCTCGCTGCAAGCGGAGGTCCTGAACCTGCTCCGTGGACTCGTCAATACGGAGGACATCGGCGTGCTGTACATCTCGCACGAGCTCGCGAGCCTCTCCCAGATCGCGGACCGGATGGCGATCATGTATCTCGGGACGTTCGTCGAGCGCGGCCGGACCGACCGGATCGTCTCCGACCCCCAGCATCCCTACACGGAGGCGTTGCTCGGGGCGGTCCCGGAGACCGACCCGAGCGGGGACCGCGAGCGGATATCGCTCGACGGGAAGCCCGCGTTGCCGTCGCGGGCGACGGCTGGGTGTCGGTTCGCGCCGCGGTGTCCGAAGGCCGCCGACGACTGCTGGGGGGAGCCGCCCGAGCTCACCGAGTGGACGGGCGAATCGCACGTCGCTGCGTGTTTCCACCCGAGTCGCGACGCAGGTGACGGGGCGGGTGATGGCGGGGCGGTCGACGCTCGTGGCGACGACTGACGGCGGAGCGGTCGACGTTCGCGGCGACGACTGACGGCGGGGCGGTCGAGACTGTGGGCGGGTGGGACCGACCGACGCGACTCGTGGCGTCTTGGATGCCACGGACGGCCTGCTTGCAGCGCGGTTTCGCCGTCGTCTCATCCGCCCCCATTTGAATGTCGAAGTGTATCGCTGGGGTTCGGGGGCAGGTTGACGCGGGTACTGTGGGACACTTCGCGTATCATGACGCCGACCGCTGCCGAGCGCAGAGCGACACGAGGCGCGCCGCCGGAACTGGACCCGCTGTTCGACCCCGACTCGGTCGCGGTCGTCGGCGCGAGTCCGGATTCGTTCTACGCCGGGAACCTCGTCGACAACCTCCTCGACTACGGGTTCGACGGCGCCCTGTATCCCGTCAATCCGAACCGAGAGGAGGCGTGGGGGCGCAGCTGTTACGACAGCATCGAGGCGGTCCCGGAGACCGTCGACCTCGCGGTCGTGAGCGTCCCCCGCGAGTACGTCGTCGAGGTCGTTCGCGCCGCCGGCGACCGCGGGGTTCCCGTCGCGCTCGTCATCACCGCCGGGTTCAGCGAGGCCGACGACGCCGGCGCGGCACTCGAACGAGACCTCGCAGAGACGGCAGACGAGACGGGCATCAGGGTCGTCGGGCCGAACTGCATCGGCGTGATGGCGGCTCGCGGGGCGACGCTCACGTCGACGTGTTCGCGAGAACCGGAACCGGGCGGCATCGGGCTCGTCAGTCAGTCGGGCGCTCTCGCGTTCACGACGTTCTTCGAGCGAGCGGCCGACCGGGACCTGCACTTCAGTCACGTCGTCTCGACGGGGAACGAGACCGACCTCGCGCTCACGGACTACGTCGCGTATCTCGCAGCGCAGGATGACGTGGACGTCGTCTGTGCGTACGTCGAGGGGGTCGACGACCCGGACCGGTTCATGCGGGTGGCGGAGGAGGCGGTACGGAACGGCACGCCCGTCCTGACGGTGAAGATCGGGCAGTCCGAGCTCGCGGAGGCGGCGACGCTCTCGCACACGGGGTCGCTCACTGGCGACGACGACGCCTGGCGGGCCGCGTTCGACCAGGCGGGCGTCCAGCGCGTCCCCGACATCCCGGACCTCCTCGCGAGCGCCAGCGCGCACACCGCGTACGACGTCCCGGACGGCGACCGGGTCTGTATCGCGTCCACCAGCGGCGGGCTCGCGAGCTTGCTCGCCGACATGGCAGCCGAGCGCGACCTCGCACTCCCCGACATCGACGGCGCCACCGAGCAGTCCCTGCTGGACCTCGACGAACTCCTGACGTACGGCGAACTCAGGAATCCCGCGGACATCCGGGGATACGGTGCGGACGCCCTCCCCGAGATCGCCGACGTCCTCCTCGGCGACGACGAGTTCGACGCGTACGTGTTCGCGATCGGGCTCTCCGGGGTCGACGACCGCGCAGCGAGTATCGCTGCGGACCTGGAAGCCATCGTCGAGACGGCCGATAAGCCGGTGTACGTCCTCTGGACGGGCCGGAAAGCACCCGAACGTACTGGGGAGACGCCGCCGGTCGCTCGCCTGCGCGAGTCGGTGCCCGTCTACGAGGACCCGGGGCGGTGTCTGGACGCCGTCGCGTCCACGTGCGACTACGCCGCTGACCGCGACCGACTCCTCGACCAGGCACCACGCGCCCAGCAACCAGCTACGGCCGAGTCAGGGACGACCGAGCCAGGGACGGCCAAATCAGGGACGGCCGAGGCAGGGACGACCAAGCCGGCCGCACCGGGCGGTCGACTCGCCGATGCCAGCGAGCTGGCGTTGCCGCGAGGACGCGTGCTGACGTGGCGGGAGGCCGAAAGTCTCCTGGACGCGTTCGACGTGCCGATGGTCGAGACGCGGGTGGTGACGGCTGCCGACGAGGCGGCCGCGGCCGTGGACTCGATGGCGGGAGCGGCAGTGCTCAAGGTGGATTCGTCGGCGCTCCCGCACCGCACCGACGCCGGAGCGGTCCGGTTGGGCGTCGAGTCCGCCGCGGAGGCACGCGCGGCGTACGAGGACGTCGTCTCGGCAGCACGCGAGCACGTCGCGGCAGGCGAGGTGGCGGGCGTGCTGGTGCAGCCGATGGTCGAGGACGGCGTCGAGGCGATGGTCGGCGTCGCGCCGGGGGACGTGTTCGACTCGCTCGTCACGGTCGGTCCGGGCGGCGTGCTCGTCGAGGCGCTGGACGAGAGCGCGACGCTCGTCCCGCCGTTCTCGCGGACGGAAGCGCGTCGCGCCGTGGAGCGTACGGTGCTCGTGGACCTGCTCAAGGACCGACGAGACGGTGCGCCACTTCGCGTCGAGGGCGTCGTCGACCTCCTCGTGAACGTCGGGCGACTGGCGGACGCGGTCGACGACGTCGCGGAACTCGACCTCAATCCCGTCGTCGTCACCGAGGACGGCCCCGTTGCCGTCGACGCACTCGTTCGCACGGATGACTGACCCGAGTGAGCGACCGGTGTCGATGACGGCCGGGGCGTCGACGAGGGTGACCCGACCGGGCTCGCAGTGCGTGGTGGGTATCGGAGGCGAATCTTCGACGAGGGAGTACGCTTTAATACGGTACTCGCTTAGGCGGCGTGTACTCTGGACCTGGTGATTCACTATTCTACGCATCGAATTCCAAACGAACCCGTCCGGCGTCGTGAACGACCTGAAGACGGAGTTCCCCGAGGTTCGGCGAATCGAGTTCGAGAACGCGTTCTACGCGGACGATGGGGACTGGATCGAATCGCTCCTCATCACGGCGAGCCGGGACTTCGACCCCGAAGCGGCAGTGACGTCGCTGTCCCGTGCGACGCTGTTCCATCACGAGCAGGTGTCTCCCGATACGGCCGAGCAGCCGACGTATCGGTTGACGATCGTCGCGCACGAGCCGTACCCGTTCATCCTCGGAGTGATCCTCCGCCAGCAGGCGATGCCGAATCGGCTGAAGCTGCACGGCGACTACTTCGATGGGGTCGTCACGGTGGACGTGTGGGAGGACTTCCGGGCGCTCGCGGACCGGATCCAGGAGCGGTTCGGGCGGTTCGAGCTGTTGAGTGTGAATCAGGTGGAGACGACGGGCGAGCCGCTCGGGAGCGGCCAGCTCGGGCGAGTGTTGGTGAACGAGCTCTCGCAGCAGCAGATGGACGTGTTGCGGACGGCGCACTCGATGGGGTACTTCGAGACGCCGCGGCGGGCGTCGGCCGACGACATCGCGGCCGAGTTGGACATCGCGCAGTCGACGTTGAGCGAGCGGTTGCGGCGCGCCGAGAAGCAGCTCTTCGATCTCGTGTTCTCCGAGGCAGAGGACGGCGACGTGCTGGCGGCCGATTCTGAGGAGTCGTGAGTTCGGGGGTTCGGGGCCGGTATCCACCCCCGCCATAGACCACCCCAGTGATTTATGAATATACGCTGATAGCACGGGTTCTGGATTAGTTCCCGAAGGAATCGAGGGCCAGACCCCCGGTTTACAGGAACCCCCATATAAACAATGATGATGATTGGGGGGTATCGGGAGTACCTTCACACCAGTAAGCGGGAAACGCCGGGGTGTAATGACGCAGGAGAAACCGTTCGACATCGAGAAAGGTACGACCTCTCGCCGCCGGTTCATCCGCATCGCGAGCGTCGCAGGGCTCGCGGGACTGGCCGGCTGTCAGGGCAACGGAGACAACGACGACAGCGGAAGCAGCGGCGACGGCCGCAGCATCCAGACCAAGTTCTGGGAGGAATGGCCCGTCGAGACCAAGGGCAAGTCCGTCAACGACGACGCCGTCCAGTTCGAGTACGACGCGGTCGAAGGCCAGTCCGTGTCCGCCCTCGACATGCACTTCGCGCAGTCCGAGACGCCGTGGATGCGCGAACACGCACTCATGATCAAGGACGCGTTCAAGTCCGTCGGCGTCCCCACGAACCTCGTCAACGTCCAGCCGAGCACCCGATACGGCGAGTACTGGCGCGCGGACATCGGTCACCCCGCGCCCATCGTCATGAACCTCCACGGGCCCGACCCGCAGCGCGGCCTCGACCCGAACCCGTTCCTGATGCGCGCACACCCCGAGACCGGCGGGAACTACTACAACTACAAGAACGACGAGATCACGGAACTCCTCGACGAGCAGGCCGCGACGATCGGCGACGTCGAGGCGCGCGCCGACATCTGCAAGGAGATCCAGAAGAAACTCAGCCAGGACGCGTACGTCATCTCCTCGAACTTCCCGGACGTCATCACGGTCGCGAACACCGCCGACTGGGAAGGCTACGTGCCGACGCCCGGGAACGGGACGACCCGCGACTCGTTCATCTGGACGCAGGTCAACCTCCAGCCGAAGGACGACTCGACCACGTGGGTCAAGGGCGTCCTCAGCGGGATGCAGGGCACGAACCTCCCCTGGTCGACCGGCGGGATGGAGGAGAAACGCCTCCTGAACGTCTACGACGGCCTCTACGACGCCTCGCCCGAACTGGAGATCGTTCCCGGGCTCGCGACCGGGCACGAGGTCGTTGACGACACCACCGTCGAGATGGACCTCCGCGAGGGCGTCACCTGGCACGACGGCGAGTCCTTCGGTCCGGACGACGTGAAGTTCAGCGTCGAAGCGTACAAGCAGCACACGGCCCCCCAGCAGGGCCCGTTCTACCGGACCATCGACAGCGTCGAGGTCGTCGAGGAGAGCGGCGGCGGCCGCGTCCGGTTCAACCTCACCGAACCCGACGCGTCCTTCCTCACGCAGCGCGCGGTCCGGAGCGTCATCATCCCCAAGCACCGCTGGAAGGACATCGACGCACCCGGCGAGCACAACCCGGACAACCCGATCGGGACCGGGCCGTTCAAGTTCGTCAACTGGGAGCAAGGCACCGAACTCCGCCTCGAGAAGCACGCGGACCACTGGCTGTGGAACGAGGACATCCGCGAGGAGATCCTCGGGGACTACTTCGTCCCCGGTGACGGCATCGAGACGATGGTCGAATCGAACGTCGGGAACGTCTCGACGCTCATCGGCGCGATGCAGTCCGGCGACATCGACGCCATCGGCACGACCGTCTCCAACCAGCAAGCCGACCGCGCCGCCAAGAGCGACGGCGTCGAGAAACAGACCTCGGAGAACTACGTCCCGACGGACGTTCACCTCAACCACATCGTCCCGCTGTTCCGCGACAAGACGTTCCGCGTCGCGCTCAGTCACACGGTCGACAAGGAAGGCTTCGTCGAGAACGTCCTCGGTGGCCGCGGCACGGCCGTCGAAGGCCAGCGCCTCATCACGAGCCTCCTCACGCCGTTCGCCGCCGAGACGGAACCGTACGAGTACGACGTCGAGAAGGCGAAGACGATGCTCAAGCAGGCCGGGTACACGTTCGACGGCGAAGGGATGCTCGTCTGGCCGCAGGGCGACGCCTGGGAGGCATTCGCCGAGCGCGTCGAGCACGGCCACGCAACCCGCTCCGAGCTCGACCAGAACGACTTCTCCTGAATACTGATGAGCTTTCGTCGATTCCTCGTCAAACGAACCGTAATCGCGGCGCTACTGACGCTGGTGTCGGTCAGTATCATCTTCGCGACGCTCCGGCTCCTGCCGAGCGACCCGTTCAGCGGCCTGGTCGCATCGGGGTCGTTGACCCCCGAGCAAGTGACGGAGCTGCGCGCGATGTACGGCCTCGACGAACCGATCTACGTGCAGTACGTGAAGTACGTCAGGAACCTGTTCACGCTCCAGTTCGGCGTGTCGCTCACCCAGCAGCGGCCCGTCGGCCAGATCGTCATCCCGGCGCTCGTGAACACGCTCGTGCTCCTGTTACCGGCGCTCATCGTCACGTCGATCGTCAGCTCGATCGCCGGGATGTACGCCGGCTGGAACCGCGGGTCCTGGTTCGAGCAGTGGTCGATCGTGGTCACCACGTTCTTCCGTGCAACCCCGATCTTCGTGACGGGGATCTTCCTGCTCATCATCTTCTCGTACGGCCTGAACTGGCTCCCGGCGTTCGGGATGCGGAGTCCGCTCGCGAACCCACAGGGGTACGTGGCGACGTATCTCTCCGTGGACTTCCTGAAACACTACATCCTCCCGTTCACCGCGTCGGTGTTGTTCTTCAGCGGGGACTTCCTGATGCTCGCGCGGAACTCCATCGTCGAACGGAAGGGCTCTGAGTTCCTCAAACTCCATCGCGCCAAGGGGCTCTCCGAGCGGGAACAGCTCGCTCGCGCCGGCCGGAACTCGCTGCTCCCGCTCGTGACGTACTTCGCGCTGCGGACCGGGATGATCTTCCAGGGCGTCATCACGCTCGAGGTCGTCTTCGCGTGGCCCGGTATCGGCCGGGCGCTCGTGCAGGCGATCCTCCAGCAGGACTACCCGACCGTCCAGGCGGCCGTGTTCATCATGGCGGTCGCGGTCATCGTGATGAACCTCACCGCGGACCTCGCGTACGCGAAACTCGACCCGACCATCGAAGCAGGTGACGTCTGATGTCCGAATACTCGCTCGACGTCGATACCGTCAGAGACCGACTGTACAACGAGTTCGAACGCCTCTACGAGATACTCGCGGTTATCTGGGACGACACGGCCGCGAAGATCGGGCTCGTCGTCCTCACGGTGTTCGTGTTCATGGGGCTGTTCGGGCCGTACCTCGCGCCCCACCACCCCATCGAGGACACGCTCCGGCAGGACTACTCGATCATGAAGCTCGCCAGCCCGACCGCGAAGGCACCGATGGGGACGACGTCCTTCGGGAAGGACGTCCTGAGCCAGTTCCTCGCGGGCGCTCGCCCGACCCTCATCATGGGGTTCTTCGGGGGCGTCGGCGTCGGCGTCCTCGGCTTCCTCGTCGGCCTCACGAGCGGCTACTTCGGTGGCCGCGTCGACGAGACCCTGATGCGGTTGACGGACCTCACGTTCGCGCTCCCGCTCCTCCCGATGGCGCTCCTGATCCTGTCGTTCGTGACGCCGAACGTCTGGCTCATCACCGCCATCATGGTCGTCTTCCTCTGGAAGATGCCCGCGCGAGTCATCCGCTCGGAAGTGATGACCGTCAAAGAGCGGACGTTCGTGAAGTCCGCTCGTGCGAGAGGCGCCGGGCACTTCCGGACGATGTTCCTGCACGTCGCACCGAACGTCCTCGGCATCGGGTTCCTCTACACCGCGTACGCCGTCGGCTGGTCCATCGTCGTCGGCGCGTCGCTGGCGTTCCTCGGCTTCGGCGACCCGACGACGACGTCCTGGGGGCGGATGCTCCAGCAGGTGTTCCGGTCGGGCGCCATCCGCGTCGCCTGGTGGTGGGTCATCCCGCCAGCGTTCGGTATCGCTGCCGTGACAACCTCGGTCTTCCTCGTCGGGCGCGCCCTCGAGGAGATCGTCAACCCCGAACTCAAGACCGAGACCGAATGAGTCTACTCGAAGTCAACGACGTCAAGATCACGTACCAGACGCCCGATAGCGAAGTGCACGCGGTGAACGACGTCTCGTTCTCCATCGAGGAGGGAGACAACTACGGGCTCGTCGGCGAGTCCGGGTCGGGGAAGTCGACCATCGCGAAGTCGGTGCTCGGGCTCCTCGACGACAACGGCGCCGTCCGGTCCGGGAGTGTCACGTTCAAGGGACGCGAACTCTCCGGCCTCTCAGAGGAGGAGTGGCGGGACGTGCGCTGGGAGGAGATCGCGTACATCCCCCAGAGCGCGATGGATTCGCTCGACCCCGTGATGAGCGTCGGCGCGCAGATACGGCAGTCGATCCGCAAGCACCGGGACGTCTCGAAGGCCGAGGCGGACGACCGCGTCGACGAGGTGTTCGAGATCGTCGGCCTGGACCCGGCGCGGACCGGCGAGTACCCCCACGAGTTCTCCGGGGGGATGCGGCAGCGCGTCACCATCGCGATGGCGCTCGCGCTCGACCCGGACCTCATCATCGCGGACGAGCCGACGACGGGCCTGGACGTCATCGTCCAGGACAAGATCGTTCACAAGCTCCTGGAGATCCAGGAGGAGATCGATAGTTCGCTCCTGTTGATCACGCACGAGGTCGGCGTCGTCGCGGAGACCTGCGACAAGGTCTCCGTGCTGTACGGCGGGAAGGTCATGGAGCAAGGGGACACCGACGACGTGTTCGGTAACCCACAGAACCCCTACTCGATGGGGTTGAAGAACGCGTTCCCGGAGGTGGACGAGTTCGACCAGCAGGCCATCTCCATCCCGGGGTCGCTCCCGGAGCTCACGGAGCCGCCGACGGGGTGCGTGTTCCGGAACCGGTGTCCGTTCGCGACGGAGGCCTGCGAGAGCGAGCATCCGGACCTCGTCGAGAGCGCCGACCAGGTGTCCGCCTGTCACCACGTCGAGGACGCCTCAGAGATGCAGACGGACGCGACCGACCCCCTGACGTGGGGGATCGACGCGCCGTCGGACGCCGGGTCGCGCGACCACGGCGACGTCATCGTCGAGACCGATGGCTTGGAGAAGTGGTTCGAGCAGTCCCAACCCATCATCGACGACCTCCTCGGGGGCGAACCGGACTACGTCAAGGCCGTCAACGGCGTCGACCTCGACGTGCACGAGGGCGAGATCGTCGGTGTCGCCGGCGAGTCCGGGTGCGGGAAGTCGACGCTCGGCGAAGTGATTTCGGCGCTGCAGTCCCAGTCCGGTGGGGAGATACTCATCGACGACGAACCCGTCGAGGACCTGCTCGAGGAGAGCACCCAGCAGTTCCGCTCGCAGGTCCAGTTCATCTTCCAGGACCCGTTCGACTCGCTGAATCCGCGTCAGCGCGTCCGGGCGGCGGTCGCCGAACCGCTGAAGATACAGGGGTGTCCCGCGGACGAGATCGACCGTCGCGTCCGCCAGACGCTCGCGGACGTCGGCCTGAACCCGCCGGAGAAGTACCTCGACGTCCACCCCGACCAGCTCTCGGGCGGCGAGCGCCAGCGCGTCGCCATCGCGCAGGCGCTCGTGCTCGAACCCGAACTGCTCATCTGCGACGAGCCCGCGTCGATGCTGGACGTCTCGCTGAAGGCGAACATCCTCAACATCCTTCGCGACATGGCCGACCGGCGCGACATCGGAATCGTCTACATCTCGCACGACCTGGCGAGCCTCTCCCAGATCACCGACCGGCTCGCGGTGATGTATCTCGGGGAAGTGGTCGAACTCGGCCCCACCGCCGAGGTCGTGGAGAACCCCAAGCATCCGTATGCCGCGTCGCTCCTCTCGGCGTCCCCGAAGACGGACCCGGGAATCGACCGGCAGCGGGTGCTGCTCCCCGGCGAACCGCCGAACCCGATCGAGCTCCCGGGCGGGTGTAACTTCGCGCCACGGTGCCCGAAAGCCTCCGAGGAGTGCCACGACGAGGACCCCGCGCGCTCGGCGTTCGAGGACGGCGCGCACGAGGCGGCGTGTCACTTCCCGGTCGAGGACATCGAGAGCGAACTCCTCTCGCAGTACGCGCGGGAACGCGACCGCGTCGAGGGCGAATCCATCGAGGAGGTCTGAGCGATGCTGGACGTCCCGGCCTGTGACGTGGCGCTCGACGCGCCTCGCCTGACCGCCACGGTCGATGGCGTTGCGCTCCCCGATAGCGCGAGCGCCATCGGCGGGGTCGTCCTCGCCGGCATCCTCATCGGGTCGGCGGCGTTGTTCTCCCCGTCGACGTTCGCGACGTTGTCGCTGCCCGCGCATCGAGTCGAGCAACACGCCAACGACGAGGTGCCGGACGCGCAGACGCCCCGCATCGCGCGGGTTCGAATCACCGAACAGGGCGACCAACCAACCGGGACCGGGTCGGTAGCGGCACGGACCTGATCACGCCAGGGTCCCACCACGCGATCAGCTACGAGATACCACATGACGATACTCACCGCGGTCGGCGAGGAACTGCACTCGAACAAGGCGCTCACGGTCGGCTACGACCTGGCGAGGAGTTACGACGAACAGCTCGTCGTCCTGCACGTCATCCCCAAAGAGGACTTCAAGAAACACAAGGCCGCGGTCAAGGGAACGCCAGCGCACGACAACTTCGCTATCAGTCAGGAGGAACAGAGTGCCGCCGAGATCGCTCGAACGGCCGTGCACGAGACGCTCGAGGACTACGACCAGGACCACATCGAGACCCGGGGACGCGTCGGCGACCCCGCCGACAAGATACTCGCAGAGGTCGAGTACAGCGACCCGAACTACCTCGTGATCGGCGGTCGCCAGCGGTCACCGGTCGGGAAAGCGCTCTTCGGGAGCACGGCCCAGAAGCTGCTATTGAACGCGTCCTGTCCCGTCGTATCGACGATCGACGACACCGACTGACCCCGACGACTCACGCTCCACTTGGCATGCTTCGCACGACCCTCACCTCGATGGCCGGACGCCGACGCTCCGCGTCGATAGTCACTGCTGTCGAGTCGTCGTCCACGCGTAGTCCCGTCACTTTGAGGGCGTTCCAGCGTCGAACGGACGCATGAGTGTCGCGACGCAACTCGGGTACATGGTCGCCCTGCTCGCGGTGGGCGCCGGGCTGCGGGCGGCCGGCGTCCTGACGGCGACGCGTCGGGACCGATTGACGTCGGTGGCGTTCTACGTCGCGTTGCCCGCACTGGTGTTCACGTCGACGGTCACCCGGTCGCTCTCGGAGGTCATCGTCTGGCAGCTGTTCGTCGGCGTCGTCGTCGTTCTCGTGGCCGTCGCCGGCATCGGGTGGGTGATCCACCGCCAGCACTCGAACCCCGGCCAGCGCGCCGTTGCGGTCGTCCAGTCGTACCACTGCAACATGGGGTTCCTCGGGTTGCCGTTCGTCGCAGCGACGTTCGGCGGCGTCACCGCCGGGAAGGCCAGTATCGTCCTCGGCATCGGTTCGCTCGTGCAGGTGCCCCTCACCGTCCTCTTGCTGACCCGCATCACCAGCGCGGACGCCGACGTCGTCGCAGAGCTCCGGAGTCTCGCCCGCAACCCGGTCCTGATTGCGCTCGCACTCGGACTGGCCGGAGGCGCGGTCGGCGTGGAACTACCCGGCCTGGTCGCGGACGGACTCGGCGTGCTCGGAGCGCTCGCGCTCCCCATCGCACTGCCGGCCGTCGGCGCCGCGATCACGGCCGACGGCGGGCTCGTCGACCCACCGAAGGTCGGCGCTATCGCCGCCGTGAAGCTCCTCCTCATGCCCCTCGTCGCGTTCGGGGTGTTCAGCGCGCTCGCAGCGTCTCCGACGACGCTCCGCGCCGGCGTCCTCATGCTCGCGATGCCCACCGCCGTCTCGACGTACATCTACTCGAGCGAACTCGGCGGCGACGGCGACCTCGCCTCGGCAACGATTCTCACGACGACGGTGGTCGCTGCTGCAACATTGTTCGCCATCGTCCAACTCCTCGGGGTACTGACGCCCTAGCCCTCCCGAGGCGACCGGACCGACGGGTCGGCGTCTCGCAGGGTACGGGCCTCGTAGGCGGGCCCGGGCGGTATTTGTGGGTGCCGTGAGCGGCGTCTAGCATGACGCCGGACACGCCGAAGGAGGCCGTGGAGGAGAGCAAGGACCGGTTCGAGCGACTGGAGACGCTCGTTCGACGGGCGAGTCGCGTAGCGGGCCGGGTCGACGCGGTCGAGACACAGTTGGCGAACGCACGCGGTGGGATGGAGGCGGAGACGGCGGACGCGGTCGCGGCGCTATGCGAGGGGATCCGGTCGGACGTCGAGACCCTGGACGGCGTGGCGTCGGAGTTCCTCGACGCCGAGGCGGACTCCCGAGCGCTGTACTCGATGACGTCCGTGTTTACGTCGGACCTCTCTGAGGTGGCGGCGCACCTCCCGGAGGGCGGCGAGCTGGGGCAAGACGTCGAGCCGCTGGCGGAGACGTTCGACGAGGTGTGTGGGCTCTTCGAGCGCGAACTCGAACTCCTGCAGGTCGCTATCCACCTCGAAGCAGGGACCGGGAAGCCGTCGGTCGACGGAGACGTCGAGCTGACGAGCGAGGCGGTCGTCTCGCGAGTCGAGGAGCTCCAGGCGGAGCGCAAGTCGGTGTCGGCCCAGCTCGACGACGAGACGGGGATGGCGGGGGTCGAGCTCACGGAGACGGCGTTCTTCGGGGAGTGACCGCGTTCTTTAGACGGCGGTTGGGGAGTCGAGGGGGAGGAGGGCGTCGATGGCGGGGAAGGTGACGTCGACGTCGGTGTCGGTGGCGCGTTCGCGGAGGACGGCGCGGGCGGCGTCGTGGTCGTCGGCCTCGGTCGCGGTGACTGTCTCTCGTGCTCGCGACATTCCGCGAACGTATCGAGGCCGATTTCAAAAGCCTGCCTGTGGTTCTGGTTTCGAAACCAAGGCGTGTGGTGATGGCCGAGAGCGTCGACTGGCGACGCCGGGGACCGGACGGCTGTCGCGGCGAGGAGTGCCGGCCGGGCCGCTGCCCGGCGCGACGGCAGTTCGGCGTGGTTACTCGCGGCTGGAGCCCGCGCGAGCACAGCCGGCGCGGGCGCAGCCGGCCCGCGAGTCGTTGCTGGTCGAGTCGTCGTTCGAACGGTCGTCGATGTGCAGGTTCATACTGCACTCGTGACTGGTGGCGCGGCCTGCATAAACCGGGAGTCGGAGGTACGAGGCGTGTAGGCCGCGAGCGGCCTTCAGGTGGTGAGCGCCAGAGAGCCGTGGTATGGAACGCGTTGCTGTCGACGCGGTCGATGCGGCACCGGAGGGCGACCTGACGGTCGCGAGACACCCGCTGGGCGAGGTGCTCGGAACGTCCGACGTCGCGGTGAATCACTATCGGGTGGCGCCCGGCGAGGCGCTCGTCGGCGGCCTGCACGCGCATCTCGATCAGGAGGAGGTATTCTACGTGCTCGACGGGGTCGTGACGTTCGCGACGATGCAGGATCCGAGCGAGCCACCGGAATCGGTGCGGGTCACGGCCGGGGAGGCGATTCGGTTCGGGCGCGGCGAGTACCAGCACGGCCGGAACGAGAGCGACGAACCCGCCGAGGTCCTCGCACTCGGGGCGCCGCCCGACTCGACCTCGGGCCGCGAACCCCGGACGTGCGACGCGTGCGGCGAGAGCGAGTACCTCGACACCGCGATGGTCGACGGCGAACTCAAGGCCCGCTGCCCGACCTGCGGCACCGTCCACGACAGCGGCCTCCACTGACCGGCGGCGGACGCTCCTTCTTGCACGGTCGCGACCCCCCGACCAGCGACGGCTGGCGGTGGCGGCCCGGGAGAAGCGGGTCGGAGCAAGGAGTCCGGGTCAGGGGAAGGGATGCGTCGCGCGGGTCGCGACCTCGTCGAGCGCGGGGTGGTGGACCGGTGCGAGCGCGGGTGGCGTGACGTCGACGAGTTCGGGGACGTGGACGGCGGCGACGTACATGCCGAGGTCGCGGACGTCCCCGGGCGTGAGGTCGACGGCGATCGGCGTCACGTCCTCGTTGGCGGTGACGGCGTCGAGCGCGCGCTCGAGCTCGCGACGCGGGTCGTCCCCGATCGAGTCCTCGCCCTCGAGACCGTCGGTGGCTGCGTTCTCGTGGCCGGCGAGGTCGGTGGGGTCGACGGCCCGGACGTCGCCGGCGGTGAGGTGTGCGACCTCGGGGTAGTTCTCGGGGCGCATGTAGTACTGGACGTTCCGGTCGAAGTCGTACACGGCGTCGATGTCAATGTCGGGGTCGGGCGCGTCGCCGGCGGCGAGCCTGTATCGCGTCTGGAGGAGGCCCTCGGCGGTCTCGGCGAGCGCGTCGCGGACCGCGTCGGGGAGCGTTCGGGCGGCGCCCGCGAACAGCCGGAACTTCGGGACGCGGTCGGCGTCGGCGACGACGGCGGTCGCGACGACGCGGCAGTCGGTCGGCGTCGGCAACTCGAGGAGTTCGATGCGGGAGCCGCGTGGCGTGATCCGTTCGCGGAACGCGTCGAGCGCGCCGAGCGCGGCGATGTCCAGGCGCGTGGGCGTCCGGCGTTCGTACCAGGTCCGCATGACGGCGTCGCGTTCGACCTGCTCGTAGAGCGCTCTCGCTAGCGCGCCGGCGAGCGTACTCCCGCAGGCGGTGCCGCTCGTCGAGGCGGGGAGCGTGGCGCCGTCGCGGTGAGCGTGCGTGAACGACACGCAGTCCACCGGCACGAGCGCGTCCGCGCCGCCGGTGAGCGTCGTCCCCCGAACCCACTCGGTGGAGGTGTCCGCGTCGAAGGGCTCGTAGCCGGCGGCGGCGAGCGCCGCTGGCGCGTAGACCTGTAGGGACGCGAGGTCGACGACCCGCCGGCTCTCGGCCACCAGTTTGGCGTGCGTGCTCCCGACGGTGTCACCGAGCGGCCAGTACATCGCGTAGCGTTCGAGGAACTCGCCGACCGCGGACAGCGTCGCCGCCGATGTCGTGGTGCCACCGCCGCCGACGGTGAGTTCGATGGGGTCGTCGCGGGCGTTCGGGACGACCCGTTCGATGTCGGCCACGGTGGGGTCGGCGATGGCGAAGTCGCCGGTCCCGCGGTCGGGTTGCTGGAACGCGAGGTTCGTGACGGGACTGGTGAGGCGACCGAGGGCGCGTTCGGCCCGCGCCGCCGGGTGGTCGGTCGTCTCCACGTTCATCGGTCGCCCTCCGTGGCGCTCCGTGCGAGGTGGTCGACGGTGACGTGCCGGGGTGCGTCGAGACGGTCGGCGTCGCGCCCGCACGTCTCGCAGTGCGGGATGCGGAGGACGTCGTCGGCGGCGACCGCGAAGTCGTCGAACGCGACGTCGACGACGCTCCCGGTCGTGACCCCGAACCCGCCGGTCACTTGCTCGACGACGTCGGCGGCGAGCAGGCCGGCGACGACCGTCGCGAACGCCGGCACCCCGACGTTCGACCGTCCCTCAGCGTGCGACCGTCCCTCAGCGTGCGACCGGTTGGCGGCGGCCGCTTCGTACCGGGTGTACGCGGCGCCGGTGGCGGCGTCCGCGCGCTCGCGGAAGCACTCGTAGCACGCCGTCTCGCCCGGGTAGACCGTGGGCCCGACCTGGGCGTCGACGCCGTTGACGACGCCGAGCGTCCACGGCGTCCCCGCGTCGTGCGCGGCCTCGTTCAGCGTCGACGCGACGGCCGGCCGCGGCCGGTCGACAGCCATCGCAGCGAACGTCGCATCCTCGAGGAGGGCGCGGAGGTCCGGGTCGTCTCGCTGCGTGACGCGCTCCGAGTCGAGCGGGGCGTCTACGGCGGGGGCGTCGGCCAGCTCGGCGTCCCCGGTCGTCTCGGACGAGCCACCGGCGTGGTCGAGGGGGACGTACTCGACGGCGCCGACGCCGGAGTCGAGGAGCGCCCGCGTGAACGCGCGGCCGGCGCGGCCCCCGGCGAGGACGGCGACCGTCGCCTCCGCGAGTTCCTGCTCGCGATCACGCGCGTCGTCGCCGTCGAGCGCGAGGTAGCCGCCGACGCGAGCGCGGTCGCCGCTCACGGCGCGGCCAGCGTCGCGAACGATGCTCTTGGATTGGAGCGCCCGGAGGACGTCCCGGAGGTCGTCCCGGACCGCGGGGTCGAACGCGTCGAGGACGTCGTCGACGTGCCTGGTGCCGTCGAGCGCCGCGACGAAGTCGGCGAGAACGCCCTCGCCGTCCTCGTCTTCGACGTCGAAGACCGGCCCGCTCCACGGGCCCGCGGTGAACGTCACGGCGTCGTCGCTCTCGACGACCACCGCGAACGCCGGATTGATGCGCGGATACGATGCCAGGGGATGGGTCGTGTCAGTCATGAGTCTGCGAACTGGGTCTCGTCGCGGGTGTCTGCGTCGCCGGTGCTCTGGTCGCTACTGGCGGGGTGGCCGAGTGCGAGCGGGTAGAGGGCGGCTTCGTCGGTGCCGTCGACGCCGAGGAACGCGTCGAGGGCGTCGTCGAGGAAGCTCCCGAGCGGGACGCCACCGAGGTCGAGCGCGGTCGCGGCGAGCAGGAGGTTCTGGGCGACGTGCCCGGCTTCCTCCAGGGCGAACCGGTAGCCGACGGGGCCGTACTTCGCGGCGACGCGACTCAGACACCCCGAGAGCACGACCGTCACGGGCGCGCCGCGGACGACGCCAGCGGCGAACGGTTCGTCCATGAAGCACTCGGTGAACCCCTCGCCGCTCCCGCCGCGTTCGAGGACGCGGAGGGCGTGCTCGCGGGGCGCGTAGTAGTACGTCCCCGCGTCGAGGTCCACGCCGTCGCGCACGACGACGTACGCCTCGATGGGGAACAAGCCACCCGCAGAGGGATACGGACGCGACGTCTCGGTGACGACCCCGGTATCGCGCTCGCGGGTCGGCGCCATCGCGTGCCCGAGTAGCGTCGACAGCGTTTGCAGGGAGATGCCGCGGTCCGCGAACTCGCGGACGCTCCGCCGCCGCGCGAGCGCAGCGCCGAGACCGCAGTCCAGCGCGTCGGGCGCCGGGAGCGACACCGTCTCCCTCCCGGGGTAATCCTGCTCGATAGCGCCGAACCCGTCGGGGAGGTCGCTCGACGTCATCGCGGACCGCGCGAGGTGCGCGCGGTCGAACTTCGAGTTCTCGTGGAACAGCGCCGCGACGCTCCCCTCGCGGAACCCGCGCTCGCGGAACGATTCGACCTGGGACGTCGTCCCCGCCAGGTCCACGCGGCCCGCCGGATGCTCCTGAGCCGCCAGCGACAACCGCGCCTCGCGCTCGGCTCGGTCGGCGCGGCCCCCACGCCCACCGTGCTCGCCGCCGGGGTCGCTGCCGCGGTGCTCCTCGCGCTCGCTGCTATCGCCCGTCATAGCCCCCACTCCGCGCGACGTTCGGCGATCGGTTCGAGGTCCGCGGGCGCCCAGTCGTCGAGGTTGTACTGGCCGACGGGGTCGGCGCCGACCCACCGCGGGTCCGCGGGCTCCTCGATGGACTGGTAGCGCGTGTCCACGCTGATGCGGAACCTATCAGTGCGGTTCGTCAGCGACCCGTGGAGGAGGTACGTGTCGAAGATGAGCGCGTCCCCGGGCCGGAAGTTCGCGGTCGCGAGCGGCCCGCCGATGGTGTCGATGACGTCGCGTGCGTCCCGCGAGAAGAACGGCTCCACCTTGTCCCGGTCGACGTCGAGCTGGCCGTACGTCTCGCGGAGGCGGTCGTGGCGATGCGACCCGGGCGCGACGACGAGCGGCCCCATCTCCACCGGGCACGCGCCCACCGGCCGCCAGCACGTGTACAGCGACTCCGTGCCGCGCCCCATGAAGATGCGGTCCACGTGGAACCCCGTGAAGTACCCCGTCGCCTTCGCCCGCCCGCGCTTGCGGTCGAGCACGAACGGCTTCGCGTCCAGGAACCGCTCGAAGAACCGCATCACGCCCTCGCCCGCGATGAGACGCTCGAGGTTCGGGTACATCGTCCAGTCCGCCCCGCTCATGTCGAACTCCTCGGTCCCCCACTCCGGATGCACCTTTCCCGCCTCCACCGGCGCGTCCGGGTCGAGCAATCCCTCCGCGTCGAGATGCGCGAGGACGTCCCGGCGCGCTCGCTGTACGAGGTCCTCGTCGTGGAACCCCCGGATGAAGAGGTAGCCGTCCTCCGCCAGACGCTCCCGGAGCGTCTCGACGTCGTCCAGGCAATCGCTGCTGTCCCGGAGCGCGACCAGCTCGCTACCACCGAACTCGAACTCGCGCTCGCCGATCTGAACCGTCGTCATCACCACCAGCTACCCCACCACCACACAAAGCCCCCGTCGAGCGATTACGAGACGTGTAAACGACGATACGAACGGGAGAATTAACGGAGCGAGCTGCGTTTCAGAGATTGTAGGAAAACGCCCACGACTTCAGGCGCGGGAATGGTCAGTTGCAGAGATATTCATGACGAACCCCAGTCAAGTTGATAATTTGATGATGGATTCGGTTCGCGAGTGCGATAATAGCCGTCGCTCGTTCTTCGGTGGCGATACCGTCTTGGTAGTACGTCTGGGCTCGGTTCTCGACCCAGAGTTCTTCCAGTCGCGTTGCCACTGGTTGGCTGAGGAATCCGACTTCCTCACTCCGTTTGATTGCCGTCGTGTGTGACTGTGGCGGGTTCGACGGGTCTTGATGCCCTTCGTCGATCAGCCAGAAGAGGAACGTCTTCTCGATGGAGGTGAACGCAGCTTCGATTGTCAGCGTGTAGTAGCCGCTTTCGAGTAGTTGGTCAGCCCCGGTCAACGACCGGCAGGCCTTCCGGAGTTGCACGAGTCCAGCATCGGCAACGTCCAGGCCCGTTTCTGCGGTCTGCCCACCGAATCGAAACGCGTCTTCAGCTGCTTCGAGTTCCGACTCGATGTCGTCGATATCGATTGGCATCGGTCAGGAACCCTCCTCCTCGTGTTCTTGCTCTTCGAAGAACAACCCATCACGAACCTGTTTCAGTCCGTCAGTGCGTTTCAACACGATACCGTCTCGGAACAGCTCTCTAAGTTGGTCGCCGTGTGATAGTGCAGAGTCGGGAGTCTCGACGAGTACTTCGAATTCGTACCGTTCACCCTCGAACTTGCGGTCTTCGAGCTCTCGTGCGGTCTTAGTGCCGAGCCGGCGGGCGAGCGTCAGATCACCGTCCACGACGAGGAGGAGGTCGATGTCACTGCTTCTGTCCGCAGTCCCGCGAGCGACGCTCCCGAAGAGGACGACACCGAGGAGTTCTGCGATCTCATCGGCTTCCCCGATCTCTGATTCGAGTTCGTCCAGAAACGCCTGAAGCGGCGCCCGGAATTCTTCTTGCGGGACCGAGAACAGCGGGTCTTCGCGTTCGAGGTGGTCCTGACTGATCCGGATTCGTGTTGGAACGCCTTCTTTGATCTCGAGGACGCCGAGTTTTTCGATGAGGTCGACAGCGCGGGAGACTGAAGAGATATCAGCGCCGGTCATGCCTGCGAGTTCCTTCTGCGTGAACCACTCTGTGGGGTTGTTCACGAGGTGATGCAAGATGTCTTGCATCGCCTGATACCGGAACACCCGCTCCTCGGGGAACGGCAACTCGAGCAACAATCGCGCCTTGGTTTGCATGATATGCAACTTATTGTGTGATATGCAAAAGGATGCCGGTCGGTGTTCTTCACCCCACACTCACCGAGACCCCACCTTCACTCGAAGAAGCAGACGCAGGAGGCGTTGAAGCACTCTTCGTTCCGGATGGTGGCGCCGCGGTCGACGACGCGGTCGAGGACCTTGCGGGGTGGATGGTCGGTGACGTTGCCGGCGGCGAGGTCGGGGCGGTCGAAGCACGGTTGGACGCGGCCGTCGTGATAGAGGACGAATCGGCTCTCGCCCATCACGCAGCGCTCCTCGGGGATGCCGCCGTCGAGGAGGCTGTCGGCCATGATCTCGAGGTTGCGTTGGCAGTCGAACTCCTGGGCCCACGGTTCGAGCGCGTCGAGGAGTTCGTGCGTTTCGGCGTCGGGGAGGTCGGTGATGGCGAGGTCGCCGTCGTCGTGGGGGATGTACGCGGGCTGGAAGAACATGCCGTCGACGTCGAGTTCGAGGAGTGTGTCGAAGATTTCGCCGACGTCCTCGTAGTTGTTCTGCGTGAGGACGCACGTGACGCGGACGTCGACGTCGCGGTCGACGAGGTCCTCGAGGGTGTCGATGACGGCGCCGAACCCGCCGCGCTGGCCGTCGTGCTGTTCGGCGTGGACGTGGTCGATGGACGTGTTCACTTGTGCGACGTGGTCCTCGAGGAGCCCGTACTGGTCCTCGCGGATGGGGATGAGGTTCGAGTTCACGACCGGGGTGGCGCCCTGGGCGTCGAGGTACCGGATGATCGCCTCGATGTCGGGGTGGAGGAACGGTTCGCCGCCCGTGATGCTCGGGCGGTCCCCGAGCTGGCTCCACCCGGACTCGTACACGGCCTCGATGACGTCGAGGTCGATGTACTCGGGCTGGAAGTCGGGGAACTCGTCCATCTGGTCGGTGTAGTAGCAGTAGCTACACCGGAGGTTGCACTCCGGGGTGACCTCGATGAGCGGCGAGAACTCGGTCATGTGAACGCGAGCACCTCGCCGCAGTCCGGGCATTGCTTGATCGCGGTGGCGGTGCTGAGCGGGTGGGCGCCCCCGGCGTCGATGACCTGGAAGTCGGGGACGACCCGCACCTGGCAGCGGTCGCACGTGAAGTCGTCTGACATACCTCGACCGACGCCTTCGGCCCTCTAAATCCACCAGTAGCGGTTACAGAGCTCGTGAACCGGGTCTAGGAGTGTTCTGCGTGCCTGGGCTCGGATGGCGATGGAGCGATGGTTCACGTCGCGATGCCACTGGTTCCGACGTCCCTGAAGCGGGCTGTGGAGCGCTTCGAGGGAATCGTCGCGATCTCCTCCAGGACCACGAACGGCAGGTCGAACGCGCGATGCACGAGCGTTACCCGGCTCCACTCGGCTAGCTTCACGACGAACCGGCGTGTGTGGAGAGGCGGTGAGTGCCACGCCGACGCAACCCCAGTAGTGAAACCGGCTCCGGCCGTGGAGGGTCGCTAGAGGAGAAGCCATGACTGGTTCGACGCCCGACTGGGAGAGTTCGCTGGCGGACCTACCCGCTGCCCTCGAGGGAGAACTGTCGGAGCGAGAGCGAGCGGCGCTCCTCGCACCGGAAGGTGGCGACCTGGCTGGGCCGTCAGTCGTATTGTATCGACGTCAGGCGACTGCGACGCTGCTGGCTATGCTTGAGCGGGACGGAGCGCCGGTCGGTCGGCTGGTTCCGGTTCTGGCGTCGGTACTGGCTCGAGAGTTCGACCAGTCACGCCAGCAGCGTGTCACGGACCTGTTCAATGTCGGGACGGTGTCTCGGCAAATCTGTACGGAGATCGTGGAGTCGTTGGCCGGCCTGGACCCTGATGCAGTGATTTCGACGGTGCAGCGACGACACGCGGAACAGCTCTTTTTGGCGCTCGTTCCCGGGACGGCGCCGGACAGGTGCAGCGCCCTCAGGCGGGCAACCATGGAGGTCCTGGTCGCACTGACGAGGCAGCATCCCGACCTGATAGCGGAGGTATCGGTCACCCGGCGGCGCGAGGTCCTGCAGAATGCCGTCGAGCAACTGACGGCTATCGGGGAGCTGCCCGAGGTGACGGCGAACGAGGCGCAGCGACCGACCGACTACTTCGTCGTCAAACTCGTCGGCGGCGTCGCCGTCCGCTCTCCCGAGCGCGTGCTCACAGAAGCGGAGCGAGACCGAGTGCTCTCCATCGCGTCGGACGTGAACTCCATCGAAGTGCAGGCGTGGGGGCTGTTGAGCAGACTCGGAGCGACAGCGGGCGACGCCACGACTGATTCAGCGACGGTCGAGCGGGTACTCGTCGGTCTCTGCCCGCCAGCACCAGGCCGAGACGTCTCGTACTACGACGCCTCGCTTCGTGTCTTCCACGAACTACTGCAACTGGACGTGGTCCCACCCCAGTACGTCGATGCGATCGTGAGCGCCGTTCGGACGAGCGTGGTCGACCGACCAATCGGTAGCTACGGGATCGTCCGCGTGCAGTGGGCGCTTACCGTTCTGGTCGAGCTCGCCACGCACGAGGAGGCGACCGCCGGTCACGTCGACGTGATGCGGTCGTTCATGCTCGAACTGGCGAGGGAGTCCGGGGACTCGGACGGTGACACGACCCGCGAGGTCGTGGCCTCGAAACTCGAAGCGCTCGAGGCGGCGACAGACGGTGGTGACGCGTGGTACGCAGACACCGTCGACTCGATACTCCAGGAGCTTCGGGTCGACGATGGCGAGCGCCAGCGGCGCGCTCTCAGGGCGGGGAGCGTGCTCGCGCGCGTCCAGTGCCTCGACGACGAGAGCCGAACCAGGCTATTGGAGCGGTACTGCGGGCTATTGGAGCTTCCAGACGCCCCCAGAGCGGCTGTCGCGGTCGGGATTCGGGAGGTGGTCGGGTCGGGCGCGCTCAGGGCCGCGCAGTTCCGGCTGGTATTCGATGTGGTCCGAACGACCGTTCACTCGCTGCCAGCGGACGTGGCGGAGCACCTCTTCGCGGTCTATCAGCGAGCAGAGCAACTCACGGACGAACAGGCGAGTGCCGCGTTCGACGACCTCATCGAAGCCATGGAGCGCGAAAGCCAAGCGCTCCGGGACGTCGCGGTCACCACTCTCAGGACGCTCGTCGACCACGGACGAGTCCCGGTGGAATCTCTCGGCCCGCACATCGAGGCCCTGTGCACCGCATCGCGTGATGGCATCCGGAAGCCCGCCCGGTTCGACCTCGTCGACCGGTTCGTCGCTACGGTCACGCTCGAGACCGACACCGTCGAGACCATCGAGCATGCGGTCTGGCAGACGATACGGCCAGCCACGCAGGACGAAGCGTCCGCAGCAACCCATATCGAGGTCAGGGACGGTGCGGGGCAAGCGTGTAGTATCCTGTCGAGGCTACTGCTCGCGGAGCACTCACTGACGGTCCCGAGAAGCGAACTCGTCCGGGGCATCGCAGCGGTCTGCGCTCATGCCAACGATCAGCGGGGCGACGACGCCGCCTCGCACGCGATCGACGCGGCGAACCGACTGCTGTGCGCCGGTAGCCTCTCCGAGTCCGAGTGCAGGGAGGTGGTCTCGGGGCTCGTCGCTGCCCTCCGTGCTGGCGGCGCACGAAAAGCAGGGGCCGCCGCCGAGGCACTACGAGCCGCCGTCGATTCGGGGGTCGATACGACCACGATCGTAACCGACCTGCTGCCCCTCGACACGTACCACTTCACCGATTACGCCTCGCACACGAATGCGCTCCTCGTCTCGAACCGACCACGGGGACGTGACAGCCCGCCAGATCCGCCACAGGAAGACTCCGAGAAGTGGGATGCAGTCGTCCCGTTGCTCGAGACACTGACGCGAGAGGACGGAGAGCTCGCAGCCGACCTCGACGACGACCTCCGCGGGGTGCTCGCCGACGTCGGTGTCGCGCCGAGCACTCGACTGGACTGCGTCTCGGTTCTCTCCAGGACGCCTGCTGGCGCCGCTGGACACCGACCGTGACGAGCCGCCGCGGCCGCTCGATGGCCCCTGGCCGACGGCGACAGTCGACGGCCTTCGGCAGACCACGGAGTCGAGGACTGTAGCGACGGGAGTAGGCCTTACAGGGTCTGTGGAGGCGTGCGGATGCCCTTTACGACCGATGCCATCCGTACTGGTATGTCCCAGTGGACGGGTAACGAGACGGTCGACGAAGCGGTCGCACGAACGCTCGCGGGCGAGGCCCTGACTCGCGAGGAGTGCCTGGCGCTCCTCGACGAGTCGGTGGACGCGCTCACCGAGGGCGCGGCGGTCGTCCGCGACGAACTGGCGGGGGAGGGCGTGACGACGCGCGGCCTCGGGTACGTGACCCGTGGTATCTGCAGTCAGGACTGCGGATTCTGCGCGTACTCGGCGCGGCACGACGCGGACGTCGAGCAGCACGGCGTCATCGAGCGCGAGAAGCTCCGGGACGCGGCGAAGCGCGCCGAGCGCAAGGGCGCGGAGCGGTTCAATATCGTGTCGACGCGCCGGGGCGCGGACAGCGCGCTCCGCACCGACGAGTGGCAGGAGGTCCTGGGCGCTATCGAGACCATCCGCGAGGAGACCGACCTCGAGGTCGACGCGTGCCTCGGGTTCCTCGAGCCCGACGAGGCCGAGCGCCTCGCGGGCGAGGGCGTAAAGCACTACGTGCACATGGTGGAGACGTCGCCGCGGTACTTCGAGGAGATCACGAGCACGCACACGTTCGAGGAGCGCCGGCGGACGCTCGAGGTCGCGCGCGAGGCCGGCATCGACCTCATCTCCGGCATCATCGTCGGCATGGGCGAGACCCCAGTGGACCGCGTGGACGCGGCGCGCGAGCTCCGCGACATCGGCATCGACGTGTTCTCGCTGAACGTCCTCTCCCCGGTCGCCGGCACGCCCGTCGCCGAGGAGGTCGGGACGACGCCCGACATCACGCGCGAGGGCATCCTCCAGACGCTCGCGGTCGTCCGGTTCGTCCACCCCGAGATCCGCATCGACACGAACACCGCTCGCGCCCCCATCACGCGCGAGGAGTTCCTCGAGGCCAGCGGGAACAGCATCCAGCTCGGCGACATGATCCACTACGGCGACTACCCCGTGAGCGAGCGCGAAAGCGCCTGAATCGCGACGTCGTCATCGACCGATGGCGGTGCGGTACAGGTCCTGTAGGCCTCGAATCTCCTTTTTGCGTCGGTGCTGCGTGCTACCGATGAAGATGTTCGCGAGGACGCTCTCGACGATGCAGGCGCGACTGTTCGGGGACGCCGACGGCGTGGACGACCTGAGTGACGTCGATAGGGAGACGGTCGCGCGGCGACTCCGCGAGGTCGAGCGCGAGAAACGCGAGGTACGCGAGGAACTCGAGTCCCTGCACGCTCGCTACCAGCGGGTCGTGGCCAGGGCCGAACGCGCCGACGAGACGGCGCTGGACGTGGTCCGCGGTGACCTGTCGCGGGTCGTCGAGGCGGCCGCGGTGGCGCGAGCGAGGCACCGGCGGACGAGGCTGCAGCATCGGTTCCTGTTGTTAGTCGCAGCTCCCGACCGCTCGCCGCGCTCGCTCGCGGACTTGGACGTCGACCTCCACGACGAGTCCACGGGCGTTCGCGCCCCGCTCTGGGTGGCACCGGGGCACCTGGACCCACCCCGAGTCAGGAACGACGACCCAATCGACGGCGACGACCTGGCCGCTCGCGTTCGTGGCGAACTCGGCGACGTCGACGCCGCGGTCGAAGCCGTAGTGACGGCCGGGCGGACCGACGCGCCGGTGCCGACGCTTCCCGAGCTCCTCGACGCGGACGCCGGCGACGACTGCGACGAGTACCTGATTACGGAAGCAGCCGGGAGCGTCGACGACGAGGAAACCGAGGGGGCGCCGAGTCGCGTGCTGGCGTCGCGTCAGGACGAACGCGAGTCGTAGGTGGCCCAGACTCCGAGTCCTGGGACGTCGGTGACGAGCGTTCTGGCGGTGAGCGGGAGCCGAGCTCTCAGCGGTGCGGTTCGGGCATGAGCGCCTGGAACTCCTGGGCGGCGAGCCAGTCGCAGAGGTCGACGAGTTGCTCGGTCGCGGCCTCGAACAGCTGTTCGCCTTTGGCGGCGGTGGCGTCGGTCTGGTCGCCGATGACGCCGTTGGGGGTGTTGTCGATGGCGTCGTAGTACGTGCGGGCGCCGTTGACGATGGTGTCGTTGGTGGTGACGTCGACGACGCCGCCGTCGCGGGCGTCCGCGAGGCGGTCGTCGTGGACGAGGTCGGGGGCGAGGTGCTGGACGAGCGCGGTCTCCTTCGGGCCGCCGTGCGGGCCGGGGTGCTCGAACAGGTCGTCGACGAGGTCGGGGATGCTCTCGTTCCACATCCACTCGATGGCGTAGAGGGCGTGGTCGTCGCGGAGGCGGCGACCGACCTCGCGGAGCGGGTCGACGTTGCTCCCGTGGGCGTTCACGTAGACGACGCGGTCGACGCCGTGCTCGGTGAGGTTGCGCGTGATGGATTCGACGTAGTCGCGGAACGCGGGGGCGTCGGCCCACATCGTCCCGTGGAACTGGCGGTGGTGCGTGCTGACGCCGACCGTGACGGGGGGCGTGCAGAGGTAGCCGGCGCGGTCGGCGGCCTCGCGAGCGAACGCCTCCGCGATCAGGTGGTCGGTCGACTCGGGGAGGTGCGGGCCGTGCTGTTCGGTCGAGCCGACCGGCACGAGCGCGAGCGATTCCGTCTCGAAGTACGACTCCAAATCCGGCCACGCCTCGTCACCCAGGTACATACACGGAGCACGCGTCGGCGTCGGCTTCAACACCGCCCGGCGGGTACAGGTCGTGTACGCGGCGTCGGGCGTCCTTGTGGGCTGACGTCCTGCGTGCGGTCGAGAGACGATGGACACAGCGGAACTGCGGGAGTCGATTCCGGCGGTGGAGGCGGCGACGTACCTGAACACCGGCGCGAGCGGGCCGTCGCCGCGACCCGTCGTCGACGCCGCCGTCGACGCGCTCCGCGAGCACGCCTACCGGGCGCCCGCCGAGGACGGAATGTACGCGTTCGGCGAGCGCGTGTTCGACGCGGCGCGCGAAGCGGTGGCCGACCACCTGGGGACGGTCCCGGGGAACGTCGCGCTCACGAACAGTACGGGCGACGGGCTCGCGCGAATCGCGGCGGCCGTGGACTGGGCGCCCGGCGACGTCGTGGTCCGCCTCGACCACGAGCACGCCGCGAACGTCCTGCCGTGGGCGCGCCTCGAACGCGAGGCCGACGTCGAGGTCCGAGTTGTGGAGACGCACGGCGGGCGCGTCGACCGCGGCGCGTTCGCGGACGCGGTCGCCGACGCCCGACTGGTCGCGTTCAGCTCTCTCTGCTGGACGAACGGCGTCCACCTCGACGTCCCCGAGCTGACAGCTATCGCGCAGGCGTCGGGGACGCGGGTGGTCGTGGACGCGGTGCAGTCGGTCGGCCAGCACGCGGTCGACGTCACCGAGTGGGGCGCGGACGCGGTCGTCGCGTCGGGCCACAAGTGGCTGCTCGGGGACTGGGGGAGCGGGTTCGTCTACGTCGACCCCGGGTTCGCCGACGAACTCCACCCCGCGGTCCTCGGGTACTTCGGCGTCGAGTACCCGCCGACGGCGGACTACGACCTGAAATCGGGCGCGCAGCGCTTCGAGACGGGGACGCGATCGGTCGCGCCGTACGCCGCGCTCACCGAGGCCATCGCGACCATCGAAGCCGTCGGTATCGACACCATTGAGGCCGAGATCGAGCGCCTCACCGACCACCTCAAGGCCGCAGTCCCCGTGGACGCGCTGCACTCGCCGCCGCCGTTCGAGTCCGGGCTCGTCGCGCTCAGCGTCGACGACCCCGCCGCGACCGTCGCGCGACTCGCCGCGAACGACGTCCACGTCAAGACCGTCCCCGGCCCACGCGGCGAACTCGTCCGCGTCTCGCTGCACGCGTTCAACACCATTCACGACGTGAACCAACTCCTCGCCGCGCTCTGAGCGTGATATCTGACCGCAACCGACGGGAGCACCCCCGCTGGCGAGGATGGAAACATCTCCGACCTACACGCGTCGGCAGCCGCCCCGAACGGTTTAGTCCGTCTCTCCGGACGTCGACGTATGGTCGACTATCTCGTCTCGGACCTCCACCTCGATCATCGGAACATCGTCGAGTACTGCAATCGCCCGTTCGACTCCGTCGAGGAGATGAACGACCAGCTCGTGTCGAACTGGCAGGCCGTCGTCGACCCCGACGACGTCGTGCTGTTCGGTGGCGACCTCACCATCCGCGAGTCCGCGAGCGCGCTCCTCAACTGGCTCGAGGCGCTCCCCGGCGAGATCGTGTTCGTCATCGGGAACCACGACGGCACGCTCCTCAGCGAACGCGATGACGTCTACTTCGTGGAGGAGTACCGCTTCGAGCACCGGAACGTCCCGTTCCGCGTCGTCCACGACCCCGCCGACGGCCCGTCGAACCAGACCGGCTGGCTCCTGCACGGCCACCACCACAACAACCACCCCGAGCAGTACCCGCTCGTCGCGCACGACACCAGGCGCGTGAACTTCTCCGTGGAACTCATCGACTACCGCCCGCTCGCGATGGACCGCCTCGTCGACTACCTCGTCTGCGGCGAACGCTTCGCGGACAAGGCCGCAGCCGAGCGCGCGCTCGACGCCCAAGACGAGGCGTAATCTGGATGGGGATTCCGACGCTTCACTGCCCGGAGTGCGGCGCGTACGTGCCGTGCTACAGCCAGATACCGGCCGACGTCGGCGACCCGACGGCCGAGGAGATAGAGAAGCGATGCGGCGACTGCGGGAACCGATTCACGGTCGCCGAGGGCATGTAGCCCGACGACTGCCAGGACGGCTACAATCGACGTGAGGCGGCTCCCGGTTTCAATACCGTCGCGTCCGTCGATGGCGGTACCTGGAGACATCTGGATGGCGACGAAACGCGAGTTGCAGGATATCTGCGTCGACGCGGCCGAACAGTTCCTCGAAACGTACGACGTCCAAGAGCGCCTCGCGGACTGGGAGGTGACCGACAATTTCCCGGTCGCCGCCATCGACGCGGGCGCCGACGAGCGGTTCCAGACGCGCTTCACGGTCGGCTCCGCGACCGACTCCGAGCCGCTATCGTTTTCTGCGAGGCGGTCGCGGGCCGACTTCGCGGTGTGGCTCGACACCGGCCACACGTACGGCGAGTTCGACGACGGCGCGTTCCAGCCTGACCGGGACGCTCCGGTCAGGGAGCCACTGCTGGTCGCGGAGATACTTGGCGATGACTACGTACAACGGAACTTCCAGTCGGCGGACGCGGACCCATTCGACGAGGCGGAGTCCCCGTACAGCCGTCGCACGAGCCTCCCACACTTCCAGCACCGGACGTCGTCGGCCGGCCTGCTCTTCATCAGCGACTTCGAGGTCGAGTTCGTGCCGGCGCACGCCGAGGCCGCCATCCTGGCGTCCGACGACGACATCACCGAACCGGACGTCAGGGACACCATCCGATTCTCGCTCTCAGAGGTCCTGTTCCGGGTCAGCGGCCGGGAGTTCGACGTCAGAGACGACGCGTAGCGGTGGTTCCGGGAGCGGATAGGGCGCGGCGGTTCCTCGTCACTGCGGCGTGGTGGCTGCGGTCGTGTCGGTGGCTGCGAGGAGGTCGATACCGACGACCCTCGTGCGCTGGTCGGCCTCGGTGGATAGCGTCTCCTGAACGACTGCGCGCTCGCCGGCGGTCAAGTCCACTGCGTCCTTGCGGGCTTGGAGGCAGTGGATGGCGGACCCGGCGGTCGTGTAGTCGTCCGCGGTGAGCAGGTCCCGGATGGGCTCAATCGGGACTGCGTCGGGGGTGTCCTTGGCGATGGCAGCGAGCGCCGCGGTTGCCTCGCCCCGGCGGTCGGGGTCGCCGGACTGGGTGGCGTCGAGGAGGACCGGCACCGTCTCCTCCGGTCTAGTGGCTTCGGTGTGGTAGACGGCGCCTTCGAGGAAGTCGGCCGCGGCTTCGCCGACGTCGGGGTCGTCGTCCGCGACGAGTGCCGTGGCGGTCGGGCGGACCGCTTGGATGGGGACGACGTCCGCGTAGACGAGCGCGGCGAGGAGGTCAAGTCCGCGCTTTCGACGGGTCGCGTCGACGGATTCGAGCGCGGTGACGGCCTCCTCGACGGTGCTGGCAACCGCGTCGGGGCGTTCGGTGGCAATCGTCTGCAGCGCGCCGCGGGCAGCGTGCACGGCGAGGGGCATCTCGTCGGCCGCCGTCTCGAAGAACACCTCGGCCAGCTCGGGGACGACGTCGACGGCGGCTGTTGGCTTCTCCTCGGCGATGGATTCGAGTATCGACGAGGTCACCCGGTTGGGATGACGGAGCCCGAGCTCCGTATTCTCGAGGCGGTTCCGGTGAAGTCGCATCCCCAGGGCCGGAACTAGCGATTGAAGCGCCGCCGGGACGTGCTCGGCGAGTTCGTCGACGACCCGGAGTGCGTCACCTGCCGAGTCGGTGTCGGGTCGCTGCAACTCGTCGCGGATGGGGTCCAGGCCGGCGTCGACGACGTCCTGCGGTCGGTTCCGAGCGATGACGGCAAGCAAGGAGAGCGCGGGGGCCGTGACGGCGTCGTCGGCGTTCGCGACGGCGTCGATGAGCGCCGCGGCGTCGAGGTCGCGGTCTGATGGCTCCGAGTGGAACTCGAGGGCGTCGGTCGCTGCCTGCCGAACGGTCTCGTCGTCGCTGGCGAGCGCTCGCGCGAGCCCTGGGAGCGCCGGGTCGAGCGGGTCCAGCTGGCGGGGCGCGTGCCCGATCGCTCGTGCGGCTTCCTCGCGGACGTCGGACGCGGGGTCGGTCAGGACCTTGCCGACTGCGGCGGTCGCCCGCTCGTTGCCCGTGGTTCGTGCTATCGCCCCAAGCCCGCCCACGGCTCCGGCGCGGACCGCTGAGTCCTGATGGTCGGCGCCGGCGAGGAGCGCCTCCACGCTCCCGGGGGTCGCGGCGAGCGTCTGAGTGCTGTCGTGAGTGACGAGGGTGAGCATCTCGATCGTCTCCTCGGCGAACGGGTGGGCCGGCTGCTCCAGGATCTCTCGTAGTACGGGTAGGGTGTCGGGGAGAGCTGTCTGGAGGCCCGTGAGTGCGAAGGCGGCGATCTGGCGTTCGAGGTCGGTGCCGTCGAGGAGCGACCGGAGCGCGGGTTCGGCGTCCTCGAGTGCGTTCGCGAGGCCGTCGTGGTCGGGCGCTTCGGTCCGTGCGACGGCGACCATGGCGAGGTAGGGGGCGCTTTGAACCCGTTCGCCGCGTGTCGGCGCGTCGAGCCCGTAGTGGACCCGGTCGACGAGCGGGATGACGCGTTCGGGCCTGGCGATGGTCGCTTCGACGAGCGCGTCGACGAGTGGGAACGCGAGGGCGTCGGTGAACCCCGACTCGGCGACGGTCGGCGTCGGACCCGTCGTGAGGACGCCGTCGACCAGTGCCGGGAGCGCCTCGGAGACGGGGTCGGGGTGAGATTCGGCGAGCATGTCGACGGCGCCGTAGAGCTGGAGGCGCGTCAGTCGCGGTTCGGTCTCGACGTGTGCGACGACGGCGTCGAGGAGCGAGACGGCGGCGTCCGGGTCGTCGGCTGCGAGCGTCCGGTACGCGAACGCGGCCTCGAAGCGCTCGGTGGCGTCGGTGGCGGCGAGGCCGCGCCGGACGGCGTCCGACGCGACGTCGGCGGTGAGGTCGACGTCGAGAAGGTCGACCGGGGAGTCGGTCGCCGAGGTCGGCAGCGCCGCTCGCGTCGCCGCCGGGTGGGCGGCGACGAGGTCCGCGAGGGCCTCAACCGCGGCGGTCGCGGCGGGTGTTTCGGTGGTCTCGAACAGGACTTCGACGGCGACCGGGACGACCGACTGGACGGCCGATTCGTCCGCAGCGGCGACGGCAGAGAGGGCGTCGAGTGCTCGAGCGACGAGCGCCGTGCGTTCGTCGAGGTCTTCAGTCGCAGCCACGTCGCGGAGCGCGGGCACGGCGACGGATACCGCCGCTGGGCGGCGCTTCGCGCACGCCGCGAGGGCATCGATGCGGTCGGTGGTCTCGAGGTCGCGCTCGCAGAGGCGTGGGACGAGTGCGTCCGCGGCCGCCGGCGCCTCCTCGACGACGGTCCGGACGTAGGTGGCAGCGGCGTTCGCCGCCATCGGCGTGCCGCGCTCGTAGACGGTCAGGAGGGCATCGCGAGCGGCCTGGGACTCCGTTGCGGCGACGCCAAGCGCCTCGAGCGCGTCCGAAGCGGTCTGGTCGAACTGGTGAGTCATCGTTCGACCGAGCGCCGCGAGCTCCTCGGTCACTGGCACGACGACCGTCGGGTCCGCGTCGACGACGTTCGACAGGACCGCCGCGAGGTGCCGGGTCACGTCGAGGGTGTCGTCGGGGTCGGCCGTCGGGGTGGTGTCGGCGAACGCTGTCAGGATGGCCTCGCGTTCGTCCAGGACTGCCGACGGCGCGTCCGTCGAGACGTTCGATAGGACCTGGGCGGCGGTGCGTCGCGTGTCGTCGTCATCAAGGCAGGCGGCGACGGCGGGCAGGAGCGGCGTCACGGCTTCGTGGTGTTCTGGCGTGACCTCGCTGGCGACCTCGAGCGCTGCGTTCACGACGACCGGGTCGTCGTCTGCGAGGCCGCGCTCGATGGCGTCCTCGAACGCGAGGACGGTGGTCGAGCCCTCGCTGGCGGCGGCGGTCACGACCTCGTAGCCGGCGACCCGGACGTGGGATTCGGTCGCGGTCAGTGCGTCCTCGACGTCGTCGTGGACGAACCGGAGTGCGTCCGGGTTGCGACCGAGTGTCGATGTGAGCGTGTCGACGGTGAGCTTGTGTGTCGACGACCCGAGCGCGTCGACGAGCGCGTGAAGGAGGCGTCGGTACGCGGGCGCCTCCTGGCGAGCGAGGTCCGTGCTGCTGGGAGCGTTGAGTATCGAATCGATCGCCTCGAGCGCGCCGACGCGGCGTTCGACGGGGTCCGCGTCGAGTCGGTCGACGAGTGCGTCCAGGATAGCGTCGAGGCGACCGGGGTCCCACTCGAGGACTGCTCGGAGGACTCGAGTGGCGTGGAGTTGCGTGAGTCCACCGGGGTCGCGGGTCGCGAGGTCGACGAGGGCCTCGACGGTGTCGGGGGCTGCGAGGGCGGGCGCGTGGTCGAGCGCGGCGTCGGTGTCCGCGACGGTCTCGAGGAACCCGGTCGCCGGCTCGAGGATGTCCGCGTCGGTCGCGTCGAGGACTGCGGTGACGCTGTCGACGACGTCGAGTACCGCGTCCGGGACCGCATCGGGGGAGTAGGCATCGCCCTTCGCGGCACTCGAGAGGACCTCGAGTGCGGGCGCCGTCCCTCGCAGGTCGTCGATGACGACGGCTGCGACGGCTGGGAGGATTTCCAGGACCGCCCCTTGCTCGCGGTATGCGACTGCCGACAGCGCTTCACCCGCGGTCTCTCTGACCCGCTCGTCGGAGTCGGTGAGGGCGTCGACGAGCGTCGACCGGTATGACGTGAGCGCTGCCGGTCGAGCAGTGGCGAGCGCGGCGAGCGCGTTCAGGAGCGGGGCACGCAGGTCGGCGTCCGAGGCCGTCCGGACGGCGTGAGCGACCCAGGGCGTTCCGGGGAGTGCGGCGTCCGGCGCCGCCCGCGCGACGGTGGCGTAGGCGCGTGCGGCGGCCTGACTGTCGGGGGCGTCGGCGTCGACGGCACTCACGGCGGCGGTGGCGACCGCGTCGACCGCCGCTGCGTCGCGGACGGCCGGTGGGGTCTCGGGCACTGATTCGGCGTCGCCGGCGTACGCGGCGGAGGGCTCCGTGGCGGCGTCCGACGGGAGCCAGGTCGTCGTCAGCTCGACGAGGTCTGCGACGAACGTGAATGCCGCGCTGCGCGCCTCGGCCTCTCCGTCGTCGACGACCTCGGCAGTGGCGCGACAGCAAGCCGCGAAGGCTGCGGGGTGCTCGCGCGCGAGGCTAGAGAGCGCCATCGCGGCGTCGTTCAGCGACCCGTCCTGCTCGATGGCGACCGCGGCCAAATCGCGTGCGTGGTCGAGAACGAACGACGGGCGCGAAAGAGAGATTTGCTCCAGCAACCTCGCTATCTGGTACTCGATGGCGTTCGCCCGCGACGTGTCGTGGACGAGCGCGTCCGCCGTACTCACCTCGCGGACCTGTCCAGCAAGCACGTCGACGAGAGCGCCGACGAGCGCTTCGGCCTCGTTGGCGTCGGCGCCGATACGGTCCGCCGCGGCCTCGACGGCGGCCTCGAGGTCGTCGTACTCGCCTCTCCTCGTCGCCGCCGCGTTCGCACGCAGCCGCTTCGCGATGTCGTCCGTCGCCGTCATCGACGAGTCGTCCTCCGGTTCATGGATGCATGTGTCGCGCGGTCGCTGGCGTTTCTGTGAGGCGTCTTGGTTGGAGCGTCCGCGAGCGCTCGCAAAAAAGCACCCGGCCGCTGGCTCGATTCGTAGGTCGCCCCACGGGCGTCGCCGTCGTCGTGCGACGACGACCGCTTCGACCGTGGACGACCCCGGTGGCTGGGGTCAGGTGTCGTCGCCGGTGTCGATGGCGAACGCGAGGGCGAGTGCGAAGACGGCGAGCGACGAGAGGCTGGGGAGGACGCCGGCGATGCTGAGCGGGACGAGCGCGAGCGCGATGCCGGCGCCGGTGCGGAAGGCGTCGCGGTCGAGGTGGTCGTCGACGCGCGGGCCGACGAACGCGCCGACGAGGGCGAGCGTGGTCGCGATTCCGGCGGCGCCCATCGCCTGCGCGACCACGAATGGCTCGACGATGACCGTGAGCGTAATCGGGGCTGGTTCGAGGAGCCGTGCGGCGACGCTCGCGACGAGTCCGGCGGCGAGGAGGTACTTCGGGGCGACGAGTTTCGCGGCGAGGACGTCGTTGGCGATGCTGGCGCCGACGGTGAGGACGATGAGCGCGCTGAAGACGTGGAAGACGCTCATGTCGAGGAGGCTCGCGAGCGTCGGCGCGGCGACCGCCTCGAGGCCCGCCGCGGGGACGACGAGGGCGGCGACCTTGAGGACGCGGAGGAGGCGAGTGCGGCGGTCGTCGCCCGCCATCTCCTCGAAGATGATGGTGAGCATCCACGGGCCGCCGAAGATGGTGCCGCCGACGACGAGCAGCCCGGGGACGGTGTCGAGGGCGCCGCCGAGGACGAGCGCGGGGAACACGCCGTCGACGAGCGGCAGCCCCATCGCGAGGAGGAGTGCGCGCGTCGCCGCGTTGCGCTCGGAGTCGGTGTAGTAGCCGTACGCCGCAAGGAGCGGCGCGATGAGTGCGAGGAGCCCGCGATACCCGCGACCGACCGCTTCCTCCGTGCCGCGATAGGCGCTCGCCGCGACCGCGACCGGGAACGGCGGCGTCTGGTCGGTCGACGATTCCGCCCGCGTCTGGAGTGGGTCTTGTTGACTCATACCAAGACGATGGACCCGACACTCCGGAGTGGCGGTGTTGGCAGATACCTAATCTCTCTGTTTATACCAGGGAAGATACTTGGAACGCGCGAGGGAACGACGGCTTCCCACAGCGCCCCACGTGCAGCGTGCTCCGCCCACGGACTGGGCGGACTCGTGGAGTCTGGAAGCCCGGTAGCTACGAGGGAGTCACGTTCGCGAACGCCGTCAGCGCTCGTGGCGCTCTCCGTCCCGAGTGCTGGTCGCCGCCAGGGTCTGCGTCGTCGCGAGACGGTCGACGACGTCCACGCGTCGTCGCCGGTTCGATGGCAAGCGCGCTCGCTCTATCAGGGACTCCCGCCAGGCCTCGACCGGATCCGCAGTGGTCCCAGCGAGACCCCCGAGGGCATCGAAGACGGTCTCGTACGTGTCGCGCTCCCACTCGTCGATGACGCGAGTGCTCGCCGCCGTGTGCCAATCGAGCGAGGGACGTATCGCGTCGGGGTCGTGGAAGCGATCCAGGGCTCCTGGCGTGCTCTCGCAGCCGGCCAGTTCGTCCTGGTTCGCGGCGTACCCCGCAGTGACGAGCGCGTGCAGCGCCGTCGCCGCAGCGGGAGCGGCACCGTCCGACCGACCGCGGACGAACTTCTCGACGCCCATCCGAGCCTCGGGTGGCGACTCCAGGAGGAGAACCCCGAGAAGCTCCCAGAACGCGGTGGGACCGGCCTCTCGGGGCAGGAGCGAGCCGGAAGCCAGTGCCTCGATCGCCTCGACTGCTGCCGTTCGCACGTCCAAGTGCGTGGCCCGAGACCCGTACACGAGGACTGGAACGAACTCGCGCACCGACGCCTCGGACATCCCGCCTGCACGGGCACAGGCAGCGAGCGTCCGGAACGCCGTCGCCCTGTGCTCGGGGTTTGGACTTCGGACGCTCCAGGCCAGCGGCGACCGGAGTCGCCGGGTGTCGACGGGCACGTCCGCGGCGTCGTCGAGGAGTGCCGAGAGCGTCTCGAATGCCCGTACTCGCGACGCTCCACGGGTCTCGACAGCGGCGCGCTCGAGAGCGGCGACGACCGCCCGTATCCTCACCTGGCTGCATCGAGCGTCCCCGTGGAGGACCGTGAGACACGTCGCGACGCCGTCGGGCACGTACGCGTCCCCGTCGTCGATGGCGCGTTCGAGCGACCGGAGCACGGCCTCGAAGAGCGCGTCGGTCGGCATCCCCGCATCGATGAGCGCCTCGATTGCCGCGTCGAGGAATCGCATCGCGAAGCCGTTGAGGCCGTCCTCATTGACGATCAGGGCTTCGACCAGGTCGACGACCGAATCAGTGCATTCGGCTATCGTCGCCGGCGGGGTCGTCTTCGCGAACGTCTCGAAGGCCTCGGCGGTGACGTCGGAGTACTCCGTCGACGCGGCCACTTCGGTCAGGATATCGAGAACGTCCCGGATTCGGGGTATCGAGAGGTCGACGGCCGACAGGAGACCCTCGGCGGCGACGGCCACCTTCACCGGTGCGCGGGTGTCGTGCGCGGTGACGGCTTCCGCGAGGAGGTCGACGACGCGCGACCCGTGTCCGGGAGCGAGTGCCTCGTTCGAGACGACGTCCACGAGCAATCTGGCGACGTAGAACGCGTCTTTCTCGGGCTCCTCGGTCTCGAAGGCGTCGAGGTCTTCGAGAATGGCCGAGAGGTGTGCGACGGTCAACTGCTCGGATTCGAGGAGCGTCGTATAGCACTCCTGGACGGCCCGTCGGTCCCGCTTCGTCGAGTTCGCGAACCCGAACGAGGGCGTCTCGAGTATCGTATCGACCACGGTCGGCGGAAGGATGCCCGCCGCGAGCAGGCTCTCCAGTCCGGTCGCTGCGACCCACTGGTCGCCGTCGTCCCGGCCGCCGCTCCCCTCGAGGAGCGAAGTGGCGACGCCTCGCAACGTCTCCGCTGAGACGTCGTTCAGCGACTCCAGGTCCGACAGGACCCCGACGGCACCCTCGCGGATGCGCGGGTCGGGACTCGTCGAGGCGCGCTCCGCGAGCAACGCGACGACCTCGTCGGTTCCTTCCGGGACGGGTGCGTCGGACGGGCGCGCGTCGACGCCCGTGCAGCGAGTCAGGAGCGCCCACGCGTATAGTTGCGGGTACTTCGACTCGGCCGCCGCCGAAAGCAGCGGCGAGAGGTCGTCGAGCGGCGGGAGCTTCTCGGGCGCTTTCCGGGCGACGATTGCCAGCAGTCGGACGACCGCCGAGCCCGTGGACGTGTGCTCGTCGGGGTCGATTCGCGCCCAGCATTCGAGCGTCCGCGCGAGCACGTCGGGGCTGACCGCGGTGGCCGTTTCGGTCGGTGCCGCGACGGCGAGGTCGGCGAGCCCTCGAATCCCGACGTGGTCCACGCGATGCCGCGACACGGTACCCTCGACGTTCACGCTAACCGCGAACGCTCGCACGAGCGCCCGCACCGCGTCTGCGTCCGCGGGAGTGTCGAGGAATCTCGGGAAGTCGAGCGCCGCCAACGCCCGGGTCGCGTCGAGTTGTACCTGGCGGACAGCCGACCCGACGCCGAACACGTCCGTCCCCGTGCTCCGAGAGAACGCTGCCGTGTCGATGAGGACGCCCGCGAGCGACGGAACGAGGCGTCCGGCAGCAGTCGGTTCGTCCTCGACGACTGAGCGGGCGTCCGAGACGGCGCGTCTGGTCTGCAGCGTCGCCGAGGGCGTCGTACCGACGGCTGGCAACGCCGCTAATCGCTCGCGAACGTCCGCGACTCGGTCCTCGTTCCTCGCGTTCGCGGTCATGGCACGATTGTCAGCAGGGTCACGACCATCGCCGTCCAAGCCACGTCCGTACCTACGGAACCCATGGACAAGTATCCGTGCGACGGACGATGGGACGGCCGGTACTCGGTGAGGCGTCCCCGATGTCGCGGAGCGTCAGTCAACATAGACGTCGAGGATGGCGCGGGCGACGCGCTTCCGATACCGGTAGCACGTGACGGGGGTGAGTTCGAGGTGGAGGCCTCCCGATTGGGCGAGGTAGTTGACGGAGTTGGTCGTGCTACGGCCGGCGAGTTTCATCTCGTCGAGGTCGGTGACGACGCGCTTGGAGTCGGGGAGGCGCTCGCGGAGTGCGTCGCCGACGGCGTGCCGGACGTCGTCGTCGACGCGCCCGCCGACCCCGACGTGGTCGGCGTTCTGCATGTGGACGCTGACGGCGTGCTCGAACCGTCGGTCGATAATCTCCGAGAGTCCCGGATAGGACTCGGGCGACTGGCAGGGTTCGGGGACGTGCCAGCGGTCGAACGCGTCCGGCTGGAAGCCCTGGCACGCCCAGAGCGTGCACGGCAAGCCGGCGTCTCGGAGGCCGCGGTACACGCGGATACCGGCGTCGACGGTCCCGAACTCGACGTCGCCGCCGTGGCACGCGGACACGAGGAAGCGGTCGCTGTCGCCGTCGTCCCAGAGGGTCTCCGCGAACCCGCCGACGCGACGCGCGGTCATCACGTCCTCGCGGGGCACCAGCCCCGAGACGTACACCGGACTGCGCTCGCGGACCTGTAGGCGGTCGCGCCCCGGTTCGGCGAGCGCGAGCGTCGGCCGCTCCCCGCGGTAGATGTCCTCGACGACGACGAACGCCCGCGTCGCCTCGCTCTCCACCCGCAGATGGCGGTCCGTCGAGACGTCCAGGCGGTCCGCGAGCGCAGTCGAAACCGCACACCGATACGCCGGGTCCGCGAGCGACGCCTCGAGCGCGTCCGGCGGGGCCCGTACGACCGCTCCGATCACGGCTGGTTCACCGACATACCCCTCCCGGGGCGTCGAACGCGCAAAAGGGAGCGCGTTGACCTACACGCGTTGGAGACAGTCACTCGCGGAAAGATATTTAATAGCGACAGTCCAGTGTGGTTACAGGACTATGGATGGAGACCAGTGGCCGATGTTCGGACCCGATCCGTCGAACACCGGCTACACAGATTCGACAGCGCCGACGGCTCCGGTGACCGAACGCTGGCGGTTCGAGACCGACTACCGCATCAGTTCGTCGCCAGCAGTGGTCGACGGCACCGTCTACCTCGCTGACGACGCCGACACTGCCCTCCCGGAGCGCGAGCAGAGTCATCTCCACGCGCTGGACGCCGAAACCGGAACCGAGCAGTGGCGCTACCCGTCTGGGTCAGTGACGTTCTCGTCGCCGGCGGTCGTCGACGACAAGGTCTTCCTGGGGGAGAGCTTCGGCCCGCACGGCGAAGAGACGGGGTCGCTCACCGCACTCGATCGTGCGGACGGATCGGTCGTCTGGCAGTTCGACGTCGACGGCGTCGTCTTCGGTGCGCCGAAGGTCGTCGACGGAACGGTGTATTTCGGTAGTCACGACAGGCGACTGTACGCCGTGGACGCCGAATCAGGTACCGAGAGGTGGCGGTTCCAGACCGGCTCAGAAGTCTGGACCGCCCCAGCAGTGGCAGATGGCACGGTCTACATCGGCAGCGGGTTCCAGGACGGGCACGTCTATGCCGTGAGCGCAGACGACGGCGAGGAACAGTGGCGGTTCAAGACAGCGGACCACGACGGATACGATCAGTTCGATGAGGGCGGCGTCTTCGACGGTATCGCCGTCTCCGACGGCACCGTCTACGCCGGGAGTCACGACGGGCGGTTGTACGCGCTCGATGCGACGGACGGAACGGAGCGCTGGCACTTCGAGAACGAAGGCGTCCCCGCGTCACCGGCCGTCCACGACGGAACGGTGTACGTGGCAACCTGGGACGACGCTCTCTTCGCGCTCGACGCCGCCGACGGGACCGAGAAGTGGCAAGTGTCGGTCGGCCGCGTCGACCACACGCACCCCGTCATCGCCGAGCATACCGTGTACATCGGGACGAGGAAGTTGTACGCGTTCGACGCTGCGACCGGCACCGAACGATGGTCCGCCGACATCGATAGCAACGCGAAATCCGCTCCCGTCATCGTGGACGGTACCGCGTACATCGGCACGATAGGCAAGACCCTGCACGCGTTCGAAGCGGAGTGAGACGGTCGGTTCCCGGTCAGCGACCCACGGTCTGGACGGCGTCGACGAGTGCGGGTGCGCGGTCGCGGAACGCGGCGAGTTGGTCGGCGAACGCGCAGTCGTCGCCGCCGCAGCGGTCGGTCGAGAGCGCGCACAGCGGACAGGTGAGGCGTTCGTTGCCGCGGCCGATGTCGGCGGCGCGGTCGAGGAGGCGCGCGGTGAGGCGGTCGGTGACGAACGCGCGCTCCCAGACGGCCGCGTAGGACTCGCCGCCGTGGACGGCGTCGCTGGCGACGTAGGGGCTGACGAGCCAGTTCGGGTCGCCGCCGCGGCGCTGGTAGAGGACGGCGCCGAACCCGGCGGCCTCGTACGCTTGCGCGAACAGCCACGCTTGTCCGGTGGGGTAGCCGACGCTGTCCTGGTGGTCGCGCGCGGTCCGGTCGTCGGGGCGAGCGCGGTGCGGTTCGGCGAGCAGCGGGAGGTCCGCGACGGCGGTCTGGGTCGCCCAGCTCCCCGCCGCAGTGGCCGGTGCGAGGCCGCCGTCGGCGGGATCCCCGATGGCCTCGCGGAGGCCGGTGTGGAAGGCGGCGAGTGCGCGGTCGGCGCCCGTCTCGGTGTCCAGATCGGCGACCGCGTCGAGCACGCGATGGGCGCGCGCCTCGAGGTCGTGCGTCGAGAGGACCCTGGGAGCGCCGGGGCCCTCGCGGTCGTGGCTCGCGCGTCGTCCGTCCGCCGGCGGGTGCTCGAGGCCGGTGGTGGACAGCGGTGGGTCGAGCGCGACGTCGATGGCGGTCTCGAACGCGCCGAGACCGTGGCGGTCGAGGACGTCGCGGTACTCGCCGGCGAGCGTGGCGACGGCGCCGCCGCGGCCCGCGCCGCGGCCGAGGGTCTCGATGGCGTCGCGGAGCGCGTCAGGTTCGGCGAACGAGTCGTTCTCTGCGTAGCTGTCGACGTACCAGTCGACGTACGCCTCGTCCTCGACGAGCCAGGAGAGGAACGCGTGGAGGCCGGCGCGCGTCACCGTACTGAACCCGGCCTGGAGGTCGGTGAGCGCGCGGTCGTGGCCGACGAGTCGCCGCGCCCCCGAGTCGAGCGGTTCGTCGCCGTCGACCACGGCGCGGGCGGTCCGGCAGAGGTCGCGCTTGTGAACGCGGAACGCAGCGCCCGCGGCGGTACGCGACCGATACCCCGCGAAGACGACGGGGAACTGGAGGACGCCGACGGTGTTCCCGAGCACGTCCTGGACGCGCGGCGGGACGCTGAGCGCGTTCAGTCCGGGACTCACCTGGACGCGCGCGTCGGTCTCGGTACTCGCCTGCGGGAGCGGGAAGCCATGCCGGTCGTGGAACGGATACTCGAAGCTCATATTGATTGGTGCCGTCAGAGCGACGGCCCGTTCGACACCTGGACGGCCGACCGCCCAGCGGCGGCGTTGCCGTCGCGACCGAACGGTGGATTCAAGTATGGAACGAGGACGCCCGCGGCGGGCGGCGTCAGGCGTCGTCGCCGGTCGGGGTGATGGCGTACGTCACGTCGACGGCGACGCCGATCTCGACCACCCCCGCCTCGTGCTCGAAGCCCCCGTCGAAGAAGCCGTCGTCCCCGCCGAGCGCGTCGAACGGCCCCGACTCGCGCGTCTCCATGGCGTCCAGGCCGGCGATCTCGTGGCCGGCGGCCGCCGCGGTGCGTTCGGCGTCCTCGCGAGCGCGCTCGGTCGCCGCCTCGAGGAGGTCGCCGCGGACCGCCGCTCGCGTCGTGCTCGACGCGGCCGGGTCGACGTCCTCGAGGAGCGCGCCCGACTGCACGCCCGCCGCGACGACGTCCTCGACGACGTCGGTCGGGCAATGCACCTCGACGGTGCGTCGCGCCACGAACGCCGCGTCCTCGTCCGCGTCGAACATGCTCGCTGACTCCCCCACGAACCCCGAGCGGAGGTCGACCGACACCGCGTCCGAGACCGCCTCGATGGCGTCGGTCACCGTCCCCTGCCGGTCGTTCGCGCGAGCCCGCGCGTCGTTCGCCCGGTCGGCTTCGGCCTCTATCTCGAACTCCAACTCGTACGACTCCGCCTCGACGTCCTTGCGCGCACGTCCAGTCACCTCGATGGTCGGATTCGACATACACCACACCCCGAACCCGGGGCGTAAAAACACCTACACCCACCTACAAGACCCGGAGGCGACCGCAGCGAGGCCCTCAGATCTCGTTCGACCCGGCGCCGTTGCACGTGTTGCAGCGGTGCTTGCGCTTACTGTGCGTCTTGCCGTACCCGGGGTACTTCTGGCCGGTACCGTCGCAGTTCCCGCACTCGAGGCGGCCGGTGGCGAGCGCGAGCACGCCGTGCCCGCTACACGTCGGACACTGGTACTCGCGCTTGCTATGCGTGCCGCTGTACCCGGGGTACTTCTGGCCGCTCGCCCGGCAATGCTGGCACTTGAACAGGCCCTCGCCGCTGCCGACCGAGATGCGGTTCGCGCCCTTCCCACCGCACGTCGGGCACTCGTACTTCGACTTGCTGTGCGTGTCGCTGTACCCCGGGTACTTCTGGCCGCTCCCCCGACAGTGCTGGCACTCGACGATCCAGTCCGTCGACCCCTTCTCGATGACGACCTTCGTGTACGTCGTGACCTTCCGTTTTCCCATTGCACTCGATCAGTCTCCCAGTACCACAATGGGTCGAGCGTTGGGCTACAGTCCCTGTAGCCCGCGATTTCGTTCGTGGCGCTCGCTGCAGGGGCATTCGAGAGAGGGGACTGCCCTGTGACCGCGCCGGACTGGCGTCGCGTCGGTCCCGTTGTCACTCGGTTTGACGTCGGTGAACGAGAAGGCGCATACCCGGACCCTGACGGCGCACCCGCCGATAGGTGCCGGCGGCGAGTTACACGTTCGGTACCTCGGGGTCGCCGTTCATACTCGCTCGACGAACTGGAACGACTAGGATGCTCGCTTCGATACTCTCGAAGGCGAAGGCGTGGCTGTTCGACGACCCCGAGGACACCGACGACCTCACCGATCTCGGCGAGATGGAGCTCCAGCAGCGGATCAGGGAGCTCGAGCGACGGACGACCGGCCGCCGCGAACAGCTCGAGTCGCTCCGGGACCGCTACCGGTCGGCCGTCGACAGGGCCGGGCGCGTCGAGGAGCCCGAACTCGTTTCGGTTCGCGCGGACCTGACGGCGGTCCTCGAGCGGACCGCGTTCACGCGAGCGAAGTTCCTCCAGGCGATACGTGCGAAGGGCTTCCTGAGTCGACTCGCGCTCGCGAAGCGCTCGGACGCGTCAATCGAGGGATTCGACTTCGACCGGGATGCGGTCCCCACCGTCGTCCGCGACCCAGTCGGGAACGGCCTGCAACCTGACGGCCGCACTCCGACGGTCGGATTCGACCCGCCATCGGACCCCGAAGACCTCGACGCGTGGGGGACCCGCGAGCTCGGTGACGTCGAATCGTACGTCGATGACGTGGTGGCGGCAGCGCGAGGCGACGACCCGGTCCCGGCGCTGCTCGAACTGATCGAGACGGACGAGGACGAGGAGTTCGACGAGTTCCTTGACGACCAGACCGACGACGACAGTGGTGAGGCACCCGGACCGGAGGGGAGGGCTCCGGTGACGGACTGACAACGGCGAGTCGAGCGAGACCGACGGGAACGCGACTGCAGCGGCGACGGATTGAGGACTGCGACGCTACACGACGTGTGGCCGTGCCCCGTTCTTTACTTGTGGGACGGTCGACCGTGTGCGTATGCGAATAGCGTTGATCTCGGACGTCCATGGGAACCTGCCGGCGCTCGAGGCGGTGCTCGACGACGTCGACGACGACGACGCGGTGGACGCGACGGTGTGTGCCGGGGACGTCGTGGGGTACGGGCCGTGGCCGAGCGAGTGCGTCGAGCGCGTCCGCGAGACGTGCTCGGTGGTCGTGCAGGGGAATCACGACCGGACGGTGGAGACGCCCGCGGAGTACAGTCACAACGAGATGGCGATGCGGGGTCTGGAGTACGCGAAGCGCGAACTCTCCGACGCGCAACGCGAGTGGCTCGCCGCGTTGCCGCCGCGGACGACCATCGCTCGCGACCGGTTCCGCCTCGTGCACAGTCACCCGGACCCCGACCAGCTCGGTCGGTACGTTCGACCGCGCGGGTTCCCGGAGATGCGACCGTACCTCGACGACCACGACGGCCTCGTGCTCGGGCACACGCACCTCCAGCATCGCGCCAAGGTCGATGGGAAGCTCATCGTGAACCCGGGAAGCGTCGGCCAGCCGCGCGACGGCGACCCGGACGCGGCGTACGCGGTGCTCGACGTCGAGGACGCGACCGTGGAACTCCGGCGCGTCGAGTACGACGTCGACCGCGTCATCAAGCGCGTCGAGGACGAGGGGCTGCCGCGACGCATCGGGACGCGACTGCTCGACGGGAGCTGAAACCGTCCACGCGAACCGAAGTCGAGAAGCCTTACTGGTGGCCGGCGCGCTCCAGCCGGAGGTATTCGTCGAGGAGTGCGGGGAGGTGCGCGTCGTAGGACGCGCGGACGTCGGCGGTGACGCACGCGTCGCCGCCGCAGGGGTCGGCGATGATGGCACACAGCGGACACTCGACGTCGTCGAAGGCGTCGGCGTCGATCGGTATCGGCTCGACCTCGTCGAGTTGGGCCGCGGCCGTCCGGAGTTCGTCGAGCGAGTACGCGTCGAGGACCGCGTTCATCCGAGCCGCGGCGTCCGGGTCGTCGGCGGTACCCTCGCCGTTCGTCTCTCCGTCGTCGCTCCCCCCGATGTCTTGCTCGGCGAGCCCTTCGCGGAAGGAATCGTCGAGGCCGTCCAGGTTCTTCGCGGCGAGCCCGGAGTCCGGGCCGAGCGCGGCCGTCGGGTCCTCGGCGGCGTCGGGCGTCTCGACGGCGTCGTAGTCGACGGAGTCGAGCGCGGCTTCGAGCGCGTACTTGTCCGGGAATCCGTCGCGGAACGCCTCGCGGACGCGGTCCTCGTACTCGTGCCGGCGGATGAATAGCGTGTTCAGGAGTTCCTTCCCGACGAAGTAGTGCTCCCAGAGCGCCTGATAGCTGTCGACGCCGTCCGGGACGCCCGGATGGTCGACGAGGTCGTCGGTGTCGACGGCGTGATAGTTGAGTTGGCGTTTGGTCTCGTCGCTGGTCGGCTGGAAGACGACCGCGCCGAACGACCCGTGCTGTTCGAACGCCTCGATGAGGACCTTCGGCAGCGGTTCCTTCTCGACGCCGATGAGGTCCTGGTCGGGGACGTCCGTGGTCGCCGCAGCGGGAACCTCGAGGAGTGGCGTCGGTCGGTCGAGCATCGTCTCGGCCGCGTCGATGTCGACGCCGTGCACGCGCTCGCTCAATCGCTGGCGGAGGTCGTCGGCGTCGAGCTCGTGGACGCGCTCGTCGATCTCGTCGTCGAGCGCTTCGAGCGCCTGGAGCGTCGACACGAACACGTGGTCGAGCCACGTGTCCGCGTACGCGTCCACGTCCGTCCCGAGCGCCGCCTGGACGTCGTCGTCCTCGATGGCGTCGGCGTGCGCGAGCAGGTACTCGTCGATGTCCTCGTCCGCGACCCGGTAGCGGTCCTCGAGCGCGCCGGGGTCGATGGGGTCGACGTCGAGACCCTCGACGCAGAGCGCGTCGAAATCGGCGTCCGGGCCGAGCGGCGCGATGGGGTAGGGGACGTCGAGCGTAACCTGGGCGACGGTCTCGGCGACGCTCCGACGCTGCGAGAGCCGGTTGAGTTCGCGCTGTGCGTCGCTGGCCGCCGCGTCGTCGCTGTCGGTGCCAGTGGCGTGACTGAGCGCGTGATAGTACAGGGGGTTGACGTAGAGCGCGCCGTCGCTCTCGGCGTGAACGGCGCCGCGAGCGATCGCCGTCTGCGTCTCGATCTCCGAGAGCAGGCGGTCGTGTATCTCGTCGGCGTCGTGCTCGTCGCCGTACACGGCGTCGAACGTGCTCTGTATCTTCGCGGGGAACTCGGCGTCGTCGTACACCACCGAGAGAATCTGGAGTTTGTCCACGGCCTCCTGGAACGGTTCGACGGCCGCCTCGACGGTCTGAGCGGTGAGCCAGGCGTCGTAGAGCGTCCGCAAGCGGTCCGCCCTGACCGTCGGGTCGTCGAGCGCGTCGTAGAGCGCGTCGATGCTCGCGAGTTTCAGCCGCGAGAGCGAGTTCACGAGGCCGACGGACCACTCGCCGTGCATGAACTCCTCGCGGGAGACGAGCGCGTGGATGAGCGTCATCCCGATGGGGTCGTCGGCGGCCTCGTGCACCCGGAGCGTGTTCGTGGTGTAGTCAGCGCGCGCCATCACGTGCTCCTCGCCGTCCTCGGTGAGCGTCTCCGCCTTGAACGCGTCGCGGAACGCGGCGAACTCCTCCGTCATTCCGTCCGCTCCTCCTCCTCCAGGCGTTCGAGCGCGGCGTACAGGTCCGCGGTCTCGAGTTCATACTCGGTCATGACGTCGTCGAGGACGGTCGCGATCCGGGCGATGTCGTCCTCGTCGAGGCTGCTCTCGGCGGCGCGCGCCGCCGCCGCGGACTTGTACGGTTGTGCGAGGTCCGGTTGGCCGACGCCCCGACTCGCCCCTGCAGTACCCTCCTTCCCGTTCCCGGTCGCCGTGACGCGGTCGTACGGCTGGTCGAGGGTTGCGTCGGGGAGCGCCGCCGGCCCGGAGTGGACGCCGCGGAGGGCGTCCTCGAGCGCGCCGACGAGCTGGTGTTCGACGCGCGCCGGGTCCTTGTCGTCGTCGAGGTACGTCTCGAACTCGGTGTTGGCGAGGGCGTCCTTGGCGATGTCGGGGACGTCCTCGATGTCGGGGATGTCTCGCGTGAGTGCGGGCGTTCCGAACGTGAGCGTCACGATGTCGTCGGCCTGGGCCTCGCTGACGCCGTTGCGCGCGAGGATGTCGCGCCAGACGTCCTCGATGGACCGGTCGTGGTCGTTGTCGGTAGTCATTGGCATACTGTGTTGGTTTCGTGGGGTGACGTGGTGTGATGGCGTGGCGTCGTGTGGTGAGCTGGTGGTGTGTCGTTCGGTTGCGTGGTCGTGCGGTCAGTTCTTGTCACGTTGGTAGAGTGCGGCGAGTTGGACGTGATTCGCGTCCGTGTCGACGGTGACGACGCTGTCGTAGAACGTCATCCGCGCGCTCACGGCCGGGTCGTCGACGCCCTCGGTGTCTGCATCCTTGCGTACGTGGTCTTTGCGTGTGGCGTGACTCGCCTCGGTCGTGAACTCCGCGTAGTCGTCGTAGAGCGCGGCCGCGAGGTACCCGACGAGTTCCGACTTGAACGCGTCCGCGAGTTCGTCGGGTGCATCGACCTCGAGGTTCCGGTACTCGACGTCGGCGAGGACGGCGAACTCGACGTACTGTTTGTCGAACTCGCCGAGGAGGAGCGGCGGCGAGTCGAACGGGTAGTCCGCGAGCCAGTCGGCGTCCTCGTCCGCTGGAGGCCGGCCGAACTGTCGGAACCGAACCGCGACCGCCGGGTCCTCGGCGTCGTCCTCGAGGGTGGCGTGCGACCGGAGTTTGGCGTACAGGCGTGCGGCGCGCGGGTCCGGGTCCTCGTCGTCGAGGACGGCGGACCCGAGGTAGCGCGTCTTCCGGCGGACGTCGTCGCTCGTCGCGTGCTCGAAGTAGCCCGGGGCGAGCGTGCGGATCATCGCGCCGTCGAGCTGGAGTGGGCGTCGGCTCTCGTTCCCGACGGCCTTGACCTTGTTCAGGGCGCCGGCGGTCCGGAGGTCCAGGGCGTCGCTGTCGGTGTTGAGGTACGGGCTGAGGTTGGTGTCGCCCCAGTCCGTGTCGATTCGGTCCTCGAGCGCGCCGAGGACGTCGCTCCCGTCGACGGTGAACTCGCGGTCGTCGACGAAGTCGACGAGGACCGAGAGGACGTCGAACGGCCGACCACCCCCTGGTCGGAGGTGCCAATCGTAGTATTCTTCTCCCTCGTCCCGGACGGTCACGAACCCCATGGCAGCGTCTTGTCGACGGCACGACCTAAAGCTACCTCCCGGTTCGGAGCCGACCGACGACGCGGTCGACCACGCGCTCCGGGACGGGGCTTTTCGGGTCGCGTCGCTCGGTGAGCGCGCACGCTTGGACGGGCCGCGTCCACCTGTCAGTTCGAGCTTGTGCATCGTGTCGAACCATCGCGTCCCCACGACACCCCACCTGGCGTCCACCACCCGACCCAACACAACCATTAAGTGCGGGCCGCTGTCGAGAACGGAAGCGCGACCTGCTCGTCGCCGGACGCCCGAGGTACTTGAACCGAGCGTTGGGGACGCGAGCGAACGCCGGAGCGGTGAACGCGGCGCGTCGACCACGACACGATGCCAGCACCCGACTCGAACCCACGACCGGCCGTGACCCAACGAGCGCTCTCGACGCCGCGTCCGGGGGTGCGTCGCTGATGTACTGCCTCGAGCGCGGCCCCGTCGACGACCGACGACCCATCGCAGTCGTCGCGGCGCTGCACGGCGACGAACCCTGCGGCGCGTACGCCATCGCGGACCTGCTCGCTACCGACCCCGCGTTCCAGCGGCGCGTGAAGTTCGTCGTCGCGAACGAGCGCGCGATGGAAGCCGGCGAGCGCTACGTCGACGACGACCTGAACCGCGCGTTCCCCGGCGATCCACACAGTCGGTCCCACGAGCGCCGGCTCGCCGCCAGGCTCCGCGAGGAACTCGCCGACGCCGAAGTCATCACGTTCCACTCGACGGACGCAGAACCGACGCCGTTCGCGCTCCTCCAGAACCCCAGCGAGACCACCGACGCGGTCGTGCGCGCCACCGGCCTCGAACAGATCGTCGACATCAGCTACGTCGACGGCGGCCTCGAGGACGTCGTCGACGGCGTCGCCGTCGAATGCGGCCCCATGCGCACCCGAGGCGCCGCCGAGAGCGCGCGCGGCATCCTCGAGCGATTCCTCACCGCCCGCGGCGCCCTCCCCGGAGCCGTCGAACCCGTCGACCTCGACGTCTACCGCGTCGACGGCGTCGTCGACCGCGGCGACCTCGCGTTCACCGGCCGGAACTTCCAACGCGTCCACGCCGGCGACGCCTTCGCCGTCGACACCACCGGCGACGACGGCGAGATAACGGCTCCCGAACCGTTCACGCCCGTCCTCATGGCGACCGACGGCTACGACGACATGCTCGGCTTCCAGGCCACGAACGTCGGGCCGCTCAGCGAACTCGAACCGTAGCCGCGTCGGTCGCGAGTCCGAACGAAACCAGTTCGAACGTGACTTCGAGTCATCATGAAAATCGTAAAACTGCCAGTCGATTCGTACGAATATGTTTCTGGATTTTGCTTTACGCCGGGGGTGAAGGGAAGTTCTCGACGCTGAGGGTCCACTCGAGGGAAGACGATGTCACGGGTCGATGGCATATAAAGACAGAGTTGGGTCGGAGGCCGAACGCGAGGACGACTGCGATGGGTGTTGTTCGTCGAATCGTGATGTCCGACGCAGACCCAGAGGTCGAGGACGCGTTCGAACTGATCACGAACAACGCGGTGGAGGCGGTGACGGAGTCCGAACTCCGCGAGCTGGCGGCGGACCCGGAGGGGGAGCGCGCGTACGTCGGCTACGAGCCGAGTGGCGTGCTCCACCTCGGGCACATGCTCACCGCGACGAAGCTCATGGAGCTCCAGGAGGCGGGGTTCGAGGTGGTGGTGCTGCTGGCGGACGTGCACGCGTACCTGAACGACAAGGGGTCGTTCGCGGAGATCCGCGAGACCGCCGAGCGCATGCAGGAGCAGTTCGTCGCGTTCGGCCTGAACCCCGAGCGGACCGAGTTCGTGCTCGGCTCCGAGTTCCAGCTCGACGAGGACTACGTGCTCGACCAACACGAACTCGGTCTGGAGACGTCGATGAACCGCGCGCAGCGGTCGATGGGTGAGATCGCGGGCGACGACGCCGAGCGCGTGAGTCACGTGAACTACCCGCTCATGCAGGCGCTCGACATCAAGTACCTGAACGTCGACCTCGCGGTCGGCGGGATGGAACAGCGGAAGGTCCACATGCTCGCGCGTGACGTCCTCCCGAAGCTCGACGAGCCGGCGCCGACGTGCCTGCACACGCCGCTCATCGCGGACCTCGAGACCGGCATCGGGAAGATGAGTTCGAGCGACGGCGTCACCATCAGCATGGAGGACTCGACGGCCGACATCGAGGCGAAGGTCGAGGCCGGGTTCTGTCCGCCCACCGCGGACCCGGACCCGGAGGCGCACCTGTCGAGCGACGACCTCCCCGAGGGCGTCGAGTCCGCGGACGTCCAGCTCGAGAACCCGGTCCTGCAGTTGTTCGAGTTCCACGTGTTCCCGCGGTTCGACGCGGTGACCGTCGAGCGCGAGGACCGCTTCGGCGGGGACGTGACCTTCGACTCGTACGCGGCGCTGGAGGCGGCCGTCGAAGCCGGCGACCTCCACCCCGACGACTGCAAGAGCGCACTGGCGGACGCGCTCGACCGCCTCGTCGACCCGGGCCGGCAGAAGTTGGCGGCCGCGGACTGAGGCCCGCGGAGCCCTTCGACGCGGCTGTCGCGTCCGATTCGAGCCCGACCGGTCGGGCCGAAGCACCGACGTGCCGGGGCGTCCACAGCGTTCGTATCGGGCCGGGACGAACACCTGCTATCACATCCTTCCACGACTCATGACCCACGAGGACGTTATCGACCGCATCGACGCGGCGCGCGAGCGCGACCGCTCGTTCGCCGGCCTGCAGGCGCGAGCGGCTGCTGCGCGCGCCGCGGCCAGCGCCGACAGGACAGAGACAGCCGCTATCGAGGCCGTCGCCGGGCTGCTCGACGCCGAACTGGACACGCCGGCCGCCGAGAGCGAGCGAATCACGGGCCTCGACGCCATCGCGACGGACGTCGAATCGGCGTGTGTCGACGCGCTCACGGCCGTGCCGCGGGACGACTCCGCGGCGTTGGCGGCGGCGCTCCCGGTGCTCGCGCGAGCGACTCACCGCGGACGCACTGCGGCGGTCCGCGAGGCAGCGGCCGAGGAGTGCCTGCACGCGATGGTCGAACCCGACGCGATACCCGCCGACGCGGTCCCGATCTCCGACCTCGAAGCGGGATTCGCGGCGGGCGAGCGCGACGTCCGCAGGCAGCTGGCGGCGACGCGCCGCGGCGTCGTCGGGAACGGCGGCGTGTTCGAGAAGGCGGCCGGGCAGGCCCCGGAACGCGCCCCGGGGCTCGTCCGCTGGTTGCTGCGGTTCGAGGACTTCGAGCTCGTCGACAACCGCCTCTCGTTCGAGTGGGGGGTCGCGCGGGCGCTGGAGTCGCTGGATGACGAACGCGCGTCGGCGGTCCTCGACGTCGTCCTCGACCACCTCGCTCACGAGAACGCGGACTACCGGCGGACGGCCGCGGGCGCGCTCTCGGAGTCCCACGAGGCGGTGCCCGAGGGGCGCGTTGGGGACGTCCTGGACGCGGTGGGTCGGCGATTCGATGACGAGGCGTTCGGTGTCCAGGAGGACGCGGTGGCGGTCGCGCTGGCGCTCCTGGAGCGCGTCCCCGGGGCAGCGGAGCGCACGTTCGACCGGCTGCGGACCGACGTTCCGGCGGGCGCGGTGGTCGATGGGTTGCGCGAGCTCGACGAGGCCGACCCCGCCGTCCGAGCGCCCGCGGTCGAGTTCCTGCTGGACGCGTGCGACGGCGAGGCGACCGGGCGGAGCGCGTCGCGACTCGGGAACTACCTCCTCGGCGGCGGCACGCATCGCTGGACGGGAGTCGGGCGGGCGCTCGTCGCGGGGGCAGTCGCCGAGGCGGCCGCCGACGACGCGGGTCGGGCACGCGCTTCGAGCCAGGTCGCCGCGCTCGCGCCTGGCGTCGACGGTGACGACGGGAACCGCGTTCGCGCGCTGGCAGCCGTCGCGACCGACGCCGGCGTCGAGCCACTACGGGTGTTCGTCGCGCTCGTTCCACCACCGGAGAGCGTCGACGCCGGCGTCGACCCCGGGGCGTGTCTCCGGGACGTGCTTTCGGCGTGCCTCCGGGCGGCCCGCGCGCCCGACTCGACGACCCGACAGCGCGCGCGACTCGCCGCCGAACTCCTCGCGGACGTCATACGGGCAGCGGAAGGAACTAGCAACGGCGACGACAGCGATCACAGCGAGAGTGAGGCCAGTGACGGCGACGCGACGGCGGCGGTGTGCGACGCGCTCCGTGCGGTCCGGAGTCCCGGGGCCGCGACCTCGGTGTCGGTGGCTGCGCGCACCCGGGTCGTCGCGGCGCTTCCGGTCTCGGCGCGCGTTCAGGACCCGGGGCCGGTCGCCGGACTGCTCGCGCATACGGACGCCACCGTCCGGGAGCGCGCGGTCGACCTCCTCGCGACCGGGCGCGTCGACGCGTCCGGGGACGGGACGGACGAACTGGTCGGGGCGTTCGGCGAGCGACTGACCGGGGACGTCGAGTCGGTCAGAGGGGCGGCGGTCGACGCGGCGCCCGCCGTCGTCGACGGGCTGCCCGCTGGCGCGGCCGGCGGCGTGGTCGACGGGTTGCTGGAGCGGGCGGGGAGCGAGGGCGAGCGCACGCAGCGGCGAGCGATCGCCGCGCTCGTCGACGTCGCGGACGCGGTCCCCGGGGAACGCGTCGAGCAGGTCGCGACCGTCGCGCTCCTCGGCCTGCAGAGCGCGGACACCGACACGCGCTCGGTGGCGGCGGACCTGCTGGCCGCCCTCGGCCCTCGATTGTCGGCCGAACGCGCGCCCGCCGTCGCGGCGGGCGTCGTCGCCGCCACTGAGGCGTACGCGGACGTCGTCTTCGACGGCCTCGACGTGCTCTGGGCGCTCGCCGAGGTACCCGGGACGGGCGACGCGGTCGCTCGTGCGTTCGCTCGAACGCTGGCGGCGAGCCGGGTCGCTCGCGACCACCTCGCGGACGCGTCGGTCGGGTTCGAGGCGACGCCCGCGCAGGTCCGGCGCGTCGTCGACGGCCTCCTCGACCTGGTCGCGGCGGACGACGCCGACGCGAGCGCGGACGCCGCGACCGCGCTCGACGTCGTCGCGACGACCCTCCCGGCGGACCGCATCGACGCGGTCGTCGACGCGCTCGCGACCGCAGCCACCGGCGCGGACGCGGCGGTCCGGTCGGCGGCGTACGACGCGCTCGAATCCGTCGCCACCGTCGCCGCCGACGCCCCCGCGTCCACGTGGACGCCGCTCGGCGCCCTCTTCGGCCACGAGGAGCAGCGGGTGCGTCGCGGAGCCATCAGGGTCCTCACCCGGGTGCTCGACGCTGGCGGTGACCCCTCCGGCGCGGCGGACAGCGCCTGCGACGCAGCCACCGACTCGGCGACGCCGGCCGCGATGTCGGGCGCGGACGGCGACGGGACCGCGCTCGAAGTCGTCCTGGTCGCTGGGCTCTCGGACCCCGCGGCCGACGTCCGCGTCGCCGCGTCCCGCGCCCTCGGCGCGGCCGCGACCGCACCGAACGGGCCGGGCACCGACTGGGCTATCGGCCGGCTCTGTGGCCGCACCGCCGACGACGCGGCGGCCGTTCGGCAGGCCGCAGTCGAGGGCATCCGGCGCGTGCTGGCGGCCGTCGACGCGGCCGCCGCGGACGAGCCCCGGTCGGTCCGGGACGTGCTCGCCGACCGCGTGGCGGAGGACCCGGACGCGGCCGTCCGCGAGGCGGCGGTCGCGGCGCTCCTCGGTCCCGGTGGCGCCATCCTGGACGTCGACGGCGGGCGCGCCCGCCTGGACGACGCGGCGGCCGCACTCGAGGACCACGTGACGTCTGTCCGCGAGACGGCGGTCGAGGCACTCCCGGGGTTCCTCGAGCGGATCGACGCGTCGCTCGGACTGCGGTCGCGCGCGGTCATCCACCTCGAAGAGCGAATCGAAGCCGACGAGTCGTCGACCGTCCGCCGTCGGGCCGCGGCCGCCGCCAGCGACGTCCTCGCGGCCGTCGTCGACGACTACGGCGCGTACGAGTACGGGAGCGACGAACACGTGGGCGAGTACCCGCCGGCGTCGTGGCTTCGGGAGGCGCTCTCGGACGTCGACCCGCGCGTCCACGCGGCGGTCGTCGACCGCCTGCCGGCGTTCGCCCCGACGCTCGACGATCGGACCGCGGGGGTCGCGGTCCGGAAACTCGTCGTCGCCCGACGGGCCCGCGAGGGCTGGCCGACCGACGGGGACCTCGCCGCGCTGACCGCGCTCGTCGACCGCCTCGACCCCGACCGGATGCGGAGCATCGAATCCCACATCGTCGCCGCGCTCAGCGACGCCGAGGGCGAACGACTGAGGACGCTGGCGGTCGCGCTCGCCGCCGCCGTCGAGGGCGAGGGCGGCGTGGAGAACGACGTCGTCGAGACGCTCCTCGACCGCATCGCGACCGCACGGAAACGGACAGGGCATTTCGGGGAACGCGTCCCGTCCCCGCAGGCCGACTCGGCACGCGACGTCCTCGTCGACCTCGTCGAGACGTCTCCCGAGGCGTTCGGGAAGCGCGTCGACGCCGAGACCCTCCGGTTCTACGTCGGACACGACCGCGAGGCGGTCCGGGCCGGCGCCGCCGCCGTCCTCGCCGCCGTCGTCGAGCACGGCGACGATCCCCGGGCGGCCGTCGCGACACGCGACGACCTCCGCGCGTCCCTCACCGTCGACGTCCTCTCGGGCCCGGCTCGACTCGCCGTCCTCGCGGCGCTCGCCGACGGGACGCTCCTCGCGCGCACCCACACCGCCGGAGACGACCGCTGACGGAGCGCCGCGACCCCGGCGCGTCGCTCCACGAACGCGAACCCGCCGTTCGGACCGTCGTCCATATCGAGGGATTCCGCGTCGACCGCCCGGGTCGACCCCCCTGGAGTACTTGAATGGAGCGTTTAGTCGCGAGTGAACACTCGGACCGGGAGGGTGGCGCGAGAGGGTTCGCGTATGTCGACGCAATCGACGACCCGATGCGAGTACTGTGGTCGCACCGACGACGCCGTCTCGACGCGCCGCGGTCGCGGCGCGCAGGCGCTCTGCGACGCCTGCGACGCGTGGATCACCGAGCGAATGGGAGAGATGACCGTCGCGGTCCCAGACGCACCCACTCGCGACAGCCGCGAGCGCGACGCCGACGTCGACGCGGACTCGGGGCGCGTGCTCGCGCTCGACCCCGACGCGGACGCGACGGCGGCCCTGGAGTACTCCAGTGGCGTCAGCTACGAGGTCATCGGCCAGCTCGAGGCCGCCGGCTTCGAGACCGTCGAGGACCTCTGGACCGCCACACGCGACGACCTCCTCGCGGTCCCCCACGTCGAACCGGCGGACGTCGACGCGATACTCGACAGCATCTCGACCCGGCCCACGCGCGGCTTCGTCGAGACCCTCGAGGAACTCGACGCCGAGGACGTCGACGCGCTCGGCGACACCGACGGGGGCCCCGGCGACGATGACGACCCCAGCGACGACGACGCCGAGATACTCTGACTGAACTTTTCCACGTCGAGTTCGACGCGAAAGAGCGAGTGCCCAGTTAGCTTTAGGTGTCAATATGACAAGAATAGAGTGATGCTCGGTCCGCTAGAACGCAGTCACCTCGAGAACAAAGTCCGGATGGTTCCCGAGTACGAACTCGATAGGTTGAGAGACAACTTCCGCTTGAACGGTCACTTCGACGCCATCGACGTGGTCACACGCGAGAAGAACCGTCGAGCGGCAATTCGAGAGGAGGAACGACGACGAGAGGAGGTCCTCAGGAGACAGGAACGGCGAAGCTCGAAAAAATCGGCCGAAACCCAGAGCAGCGAGATATCGCCCATACGGATGGGAGAGGGGCGGACTGGATGGGAGTGTGACGATTGCGGGAACGAACCAGAGAGGAATTATCAGCGTCTGATCTCAGGTCTGAAGGTACACACCGCAGAGTTGCTCGGATTGCTCGATTGGGAGTACACCTACGAAGAGGACACATGGGCGTACGAACAGCATTCGATAATCGAATGCCCGGAGTGCTCCAACTACTACGTCGCCTTCACCGATTGAACCGCTCGGTCGGCCCTCCATCTCAAGCACTCTGTCAAAATTGAGCGGTCGTCGGACGGCTTACGTGTGGCCGCCAGACGAACCGGACTACCTCTCGCGCAAGGTCTCGCCATCGAGCCACTGTTCCAAACTACGGGGCTTGGCCCCGTCGGGGAACGACTATTTAGACCCGGAAACGCCGAAGGCGCGGCCGTGGTGGGCTATCGAACGCAGTCTCGACCCGACTGCGGTCGAATAATCAACCGATCACAGGACATGAACACGCTCTGACTTAAAGAAACTGTTTGGTTACCACCTCGAGACCAGCACCGGGGAGTCGGCGGGCTACGTCTCGTGTATGTCGTGGCACAACCACTTCGAGCCGGAGTGCGAGAGCGGACACGAATCGACCGCGATGCGCGACGACGGCCCCGTCCACCACGGGCAGAGCCGGACGTACGTCTGCCCGGTCTGCGGGCGTGAGGTCCTCGCGTCGAACGTCCCCGGGGAGCGCGAGCCGTCCACGCGCCAGCTCCGCGCCGGCACGAAGCCGGCGACGGACGCCCGGGTCGACCGCGTCGGCGCTCGCGGCAACGGGGGTGGGGTCTGATGCGGACCACCGCGACGGACGCGCCGCGGGACGCCTCGGGCTGGAACTGGGTCGGCGTCGCCCCCGCCGACACCGCCGGCCGCGTGAAGCTCCCGCGTGCGCTCCTCGAGGAGGGCGTGTTCGACCAGCACGACGAGGCCTACTGGGGCCACGAGAAGAACACCGGAACGCTCGTCGTCTCCCCCGCTCCCCTCGAGCTCGAGGACTACCACAGCCTCTCCGAGTCCCGGAGCATCGGGAGCCGCGCCGACGGCCACCGCTGCACCGTCCCCCACCAGTACAAGCCCGGGACCTCCGGGCAGCTCCCCGAGGTCCTCCAGAACCAGGACCCCGCGTTCGACGGCGAGGAGCGCGTGCACTTCGTCTACCACGACGCCGTCCTGGAGCGTGACACCCCGTGGTGCTTCGTACTCCCCGAGAGCGACTTCGAGGAGCGCATGCTCGCGCCCGCCGACTGGCCCGAGACCGTGTTCCCGAAGTCCGAGCGCCTGCTCTGACTGGGGCGCGAAAACTATTTGACTTGTTTGTTTTTAGTATGTCTGCCTGATGGCGACTTTCTGGACACGTGTTCGGATTCGTAGCAATTTAAGCAGGTCCTCCTCATCATTTACTGTATTCGAAATTGCTCGGTCCAGAGACTGAGCAACAGAAGGGTCGGCCTGTTCAACCACGCCATTCCTCTCTAAAAGTGGTATTAGATCTGCAGCATGGGCTTCAAGAAGCGACGGATTACTTCGAGTAGTATCATTAAGGACGTCAACGATATCCGACGGCGAAATATTGCCGCTCTTACTTAATGCAACGAGAGCTTCTGTAATTGCCTCCAGATCGCCATCCAAACTAAGAGTCTCGCCGCTTCGATCTGCACTATTCTCAGTCGGTTCGAGTGCCAAAGCGCACTGCTCTAATCCGCCTTTGATTTTCCTTACTCCGAGCTGGTCGACGACTTGCGGAACCTGTAATAGAATCGCCACATTCTCTGGGTCGTCATGTAGGAGCGAACGAGCAAGTGAAACGACCGACTCGATTTGTTCATTGGTGAGCCAGTTGCGCTCCACGTACCCAGCAAGCACGTTGAGAGCAGTGCTACGGAACCCAGGTTGATTGTCGCCACATGAGATCTGCTCAACCAATGGGTGAACTAGTTGCTGGACGCTTGTTCCTGTCAGTGGTGGGATGCGTTGTTCGGTTTGCTCACGATAAGAGTCGAACTCCCTCGGAATAGAATCATTAAGTAAAGCTATGGTTTGATGTCTAATGTTCGGATTCTCACTCTGGATGCGTTCGACTAATGGAGTTAGCGACGCTGTCGAACCTGTTGCCGGTAATGCCTCAAAGACGTCATCAGGTACGGCAGACGGAGTGCCCTCGGTGTTAGATGCAGCGTCAATCCACAACCCTATAAATTCGATTCCCTCTTCGGGGTCCCCGAATGTTCGCAGAAGAGCTATGGACTCCAACGCGGCCCTGATAGCCCAGGATTCTTCCCAATCTGCATCTGGAATCCGGCTACCCAATGCGTCAATAAACGCGTCAAGGTCTAACTTCTCATGAGAATCGTAGTTAGAAATGATTGCGGCCGCCGCATGAGTAGCTTCCGCACCCGATGCGAGCTCAGTCGCTGAGTATTCGGAAAGGTATCGTTCGGCCAGCCCCGATCCAAGCAAATTCGCTTCTGCGGCATACCGGATTGCAGTATGTGAATGTTTTCTTTGAATATATTTCGAATCGAAAACAGCTTCGAGCAGATCTTCAAATGTATCATCAAACACCGTACGGTCTCGGTCAGTGATGGAAGCAACCTTACAGAGTAATTCACCAGGGTGGTTTAGCTCAACCTCCTCGATATTGCCATACAAAATTTTTCTTTTAAGTTCTCCGATTAAATGACGGCCAGGTCCTCTTTCTAAAGCATCGACAATCACGGGGAATGGTCCTTCCCCTGGCCCTTGGGTAGCTTTAACCAAAGAATCAAAATATAGAATATTTTTCATATTGGTCAGTCCTCCATCAATTTCGTCCCCCAATATTATGCTGTAAAATATAGAGTTAATGAACTGCTCAGTTGTGAGGCCTTTGTCCACAAGCGCTTGGAGCAATCGAATAGCAGCGGTTTTTGCGTGACTAAACGACGCAATCGCTGCCTGAAGCCTCTCGAAAAGTATTGGCAGGTCACGCTCAACCAAGACATCTGCCAAAGTGAGTATATAGAGTGTTTCGAATACCTCTAGATGAAGATCGTCGTTGCTGAATATTTTTATAGTTGATAACACATCAATCCAATCGTTTCGATATTCAGGATTTGACGTCTGTGCTATCGCTCGGCCCAATCCCCAAATAGCTACGGCATCGCGGTCGTCTTTGAACTTTTCTGCGGCGGCGATAGTCTCTTTGAGCCGGTTAACGAGATCGCGAGGTTGGGTCTTCCTGTCCTGGCTGAGTCTATCAGATAGTAAAGTCCTTATATAGCGTCCCCAGAACTGTACCAATGGTTCAGAAGCGGCCTCAAATTTGTCTATTACAGCGTTAGCTTGTTCAACTCCTCCCGTCCCAAGTTGAGGGTGTGTGAGCAAGACAGCTGCAGCGCGGGCGTCAGTACGATCGACATCGTCCGGTGTCGATTCTTTCAGTATACGGTTGATTACTGCATCGCGGGTCTCTTTCAGGACGTTTGAGTTTCTCCTCACAGTATTTGGACTTGCGGCGAAAAGAAGCTGATCGAGTACAGTAACAAGGATTTTTGATGTCGATGGCTGGTGGTCGAAAGTCGCATATCCAACCATTTCTTCCAAACTTGAGTCGACGATATTCCCCTGCTTGATCGTTTTTGAGAGGGCTCGCAAGAGCCGTTCGTCCCCAGCCAAGAGTCCGTTTGCAGCCAATCGGCGTTCGATATCAAATAGTCCAATCTGTCTGACGCAGTGTCGCTGAACCTCCTCGGAAGAACGAGCCATATCGAACAGGCTCGTAGCGTTGCTCATTGAGAAGGACACCTGTTCGCGAAGGACGACGGCGATGTCGGCTAGAAGTTCGGGAAACTCTTCGGCCTCACAAAGTGTCCAAGGTATCTTGGCAAGGGTAGCTTCACGGGTATATATAGTCGATGGCAACTGTCCCTTCCCTCGTGTGATCTCTGCCCGAATACGCTGAATTGCGATGTCTTCTTGTTTGCTTGGATGTCTTACACACATATGGTGTCAGTTTATGTATATTGATTGTTTGTTTCTATGAACTCGAACCTCATAGACATTTAGTAGGATACCGTGAAAAATTCTCTGGCTGTTAGGGATTCGACAGGTGTGCTGCTTTGCCGTTAGGTTCCCGCATAGATGAGGATGGCCGAGGACGCGAGCGCGAGGAGTGCGGCGACGACGGCGGCGGTGAGCGCTATCCGGCGGAGGTCCGAGCGCGCGGTCGACGGTCGGTGGGTGCGCTCGCGGGCGTCCGTGGAGCGGTGGCGGGCGACGGCGACGGCGGCGAGGACGAGCGCCGCTGCCCCGGGGACAGCGAGCGCGCCCGCGCCGCTGGCGGCGTCGAGGACGGCGGCGCGGACGACGCCGGGGTCGGTCGCGGCGAGGTCGCGGGCGGTCGTCTCGACGCGCCAGCCGGCGAGCCGAAGCGGTTCCCCGCCGAGGACGCCCACGAGGACGCCCACGAGGGCGGCGACGAGCGCGATACGGACGCGACGGTAGCGCGCTCGCCACTCGTCGACGATCGCGAGCGACGAGTGCGCGCCGAGGCGCGCGTCCAGGAGCTCGCGGAGCACGTCCTCGCCGGTGTCGTCGTCGACCGCCTCGTCCGTGGCCGCGTCGCGGTACGCGTCGCCGAGCGCCGCGACGGGCTCGACGAGGTGCTCGCGAGCGCGCTCCCGGGCGACCGCGTTCCGCTGGACGTCCAGTCGCTCGCGGGTGTCCGGGAGGGGCTCGACGCTGCTCCCCGCCGGCAGGTCGCCGTCCGGCCGTATCACGACGTCCACGTCGTCGATGGCGTCGACGCGGCCGGCCTTCGACACGGCGATCGTCACTCCGGTGTCCGCGAGCGCGTCGACGAGGAACGCGAAGAACCGCGTCGCGTCGTACGTCGACCGCGTCTCGAAGTCCAGTCCCGCTCCGCGAGCGGGCGCGGGCGGGCCGTCCACACGGACAGGACGGTCACCGTCGGCCGCGTCGTCGCGCTCGGGAGGGGAGTCGCCGTCGTCATCAGGGTCGCCGTTCGCGTCCGCGTCGTCGGCGTCGGCGAGCAGGAGGTCGTCGGCGACGTCGCCGAGCGACCATCCCTCGCCGGGGAACAACCGGCTGGGGAGCCAGGAGCGACCGCCCGCCTGGGCGTCCTCGGTCTCGACGAACCGCCTGACAGCGTCGTGCTGTGGATCCGCGAGCCAGAGCTGGTCCTCCGTGAGGCCGTCGAGCGCCCACCGCGCGCTCGCGGCGTTCTCCCTCGGCGCCGAAGACACCGATAACCCCGACGCGTCGACGCCCTCGAGCGCCGGCCGGACCCGAGAGAGGTCGATTTCGTCGTCGAACGTGCACTCGACGGTGCCCTGGACGGGCTGGCCGAGCCGACCCTCGAAGTACGAGCAGACGACGCCCGCGGCCGTGTCCGCGTACAGCAGGACGACGCCGGGGTCGATGTACTCGAGCGTCCGCGAGTCCTCCCCGAACAGCGCCTCGCCGTCGTTCCGGAACACCTGGACGTCCGGCATCCTACGCACCTCCCTTGATGCGGCGGAGGAGCGACCGCGCGCCGTTCACGGTGATCGGGCGGTCCGGGACGGGCTCGCCGGCCTCCAGGGACGCGTCGTGGTCGAGGTCGTAGTAGACGGGGTGGACGCGGTCGACCTGCGCCTGGTTCACGAGCGGCCCGAGCTTCTCCCGGCCCTCCGGCGACTCCAGGAGGTAGTAGTTCACCCACTGGAAGAAGTCCAGGCGCGTGTCGACGGTCCGGTAGAGCTGGTAGAGGTAGTCCGACTTCGTCACCACCAGCACGACCTCCTTCTCCTCGAGCAGGCTCTCGTCGACGTGCCGGAGGATCTGGACGTACGTCTCCAGGTACGACGACAGGTCGTCCTGCATCCGGTAGTCCTCGTCGCCGTAAGGGACCTCCGGGACGAGGCTGCCGGCGTCGACGATCACGCAGAGCGTGTCCGAGTGCACGATCTGCTTCGCCATCAGGCGCTGGATCTCCGCGGAGTCCAGCCCCTCGGCTTTCTCCGGAATCGAAGGCAGGCCGCGCACGGACTCGTAGACGTACACGACCCACGCCAGCGACAGCTTCCGCGACGGCGCGAACGCCTTCACGTACTCGACGAGTTTCGCGCCGACGTACTCGCCCGCGTAGTCGAGGACGTCCACGTTGACGTACTCCTTGAACAGGGCGCCGTCGAGCGACCGGAACCGGTGGAGGTGCGTCTCGCCCTTCTCGGTCGGCCCGGTGTAGTCGTCGTCCCCGAACCCGTCGACGGCGTCGTCGTCGCCGTGAATCGAGCTCGACAGCGACGTGAGCGGCTCGGACGGGTTCAGGCGCGTGTTCGGCGACTCCTGTTCGGCGGCCTTGTAGAGCGCCGCGGCGAGCATCGTCTTCCCGGCGCGTTGCACGCCGAGAACGAACACGTCGCGCTGCGCGCGATAGCTCGTGAACAGGTGCGCGCCGATGACGAGGACGGAAGCGGCGACGAAGTCCGTGAAGAGGTCCGCGCCGACGAACGTGACGTTCGTGACGGCGGCGGCGGTCTGGAGGCGGCCGTCGGCGAACGACACCGGCGTCGTGTACGACAGGTGGCGTTCGAGGAACCCGACGGTGACGATGGTCGCCACCACCCAGAACAATGCGGCGGTCGCCGCCCGGAACTCGTACGGGGGCTTCCCGTTTCGCAGGCGGCGACCGCCCGCGAGCACGAACGAGAGCGCGAACCCGGCCGCGAGGACCGGCGCGTTCTCGACGGGCTGCAGGGACGTCAGGAGGCCGTTCGACCGGAACCCGACGAACGCGATGGCCGACGCGACCACGAGCAGGACGCCCTGCACGCGCTTGATGTCGTCGAACAACAACAACGCGACCAGGCCAGCGTACGCGCCGAGCCAGAACAGCACGAACTCCAGGTGACTCACCCCGACCAGTTCCTCGAGCGTGACGACCAGCGTCCGACTGAGGCCGCCGGACTGCCACGCCGCACTCACCATCTTCGTCGCCGCCGGCGTCACCACCGCGATGAGCGCCAGATAGACGACGAGGTCTACCTTCTCCCAGAACGCGTCGAGACCCTCGTGGTCTCGCTCGGAAACAGTTGGTTGCTGCATGCACCACTGGCTTCCGGTGAAACCACCCTAAACCGGAGGCTGCGGGTACAGGTTTCGTAATTCGGAGTCGTTCGAGCCGAGGTGTGCTCGAAGAGCGGGTCCTCTGGCCGCCAGTGAAAGCCGTTACCGAGAACTCGCTGGACTGTCGGTCTCGGCCAGCAGTGAAACGACCCGCAGTTTCGATTCGACCGACGAAACTCGGTCCACGTGACGAACCAGCTGGTCGGCTATCGGTTCCGGCAACGGCTGAACGCCCGAGAGTGTCGAAACCAGATCGATAACTGCCTCCTGAGTCCGCTCGATTCCGTCCAGCGCGTTCTCGACGAGCGGACGGTCTTCGTCGGGGTTCGATCGAAGAAGCAGGTCGAGGGCTCTGTTGGGTTCGATAGCACCAGCACGGAGTGCCGACTCGAGCAACTCGAATCCGGCCTTCGACCCGCCTTCTTCGTGAAGGGAATCCTCGAACCGTAACCTGTCGCGGGAGTCCGAGTGGCGGAATGCTCGCGCGCGAAGCGCTCCCAGTTCTTCGGCATACGTTCGTTTTCTCCGAGTCCGAACCCGTGACTTGGCGTGCTCGATGAGTGGGTCGTCCGCGCCCCAGTCCGAGTACGCGGTGACGATGCCCAGTACCTCGGGCGTCTTGGCTAGCTGTGCGGTAATCGTGTCGCTATCCCCGTGCGCGAGTGCGATTGCGTACCCGGTCGCGCCGTACAGGCGGCGTGGTCGTTCCACGGGTGAGTCCGGTGAGCGAACCGCGTTCCATATTCGACGCGAGGCACCCTCCAGGAACTGTGGCGCTCCGTGTCCAGCGACAAACGCGAGCGCTGCTGCCTCCGGTTTGGTGCGGGTGCTTGGCTCGTTGGCCAGCCGTTCGGTCAGGGTGTCGAGCGCTTCCCGTCTCTTGGACCGGTGTGTGACTCGTTCGAGTTCACCGGCAATTCTTGCTGCAGGACGTGTCTTCAGGCCCCCCTCCCCGTCGGTGACCGCCCGCAGACCAGCGAGTTCCGCGGACGAGTACGCGGTGTCGTCCACGAGCACTATCCAGCCGCAGAGTTCGGACGCGACGTCGTCGTTGACCGCTTCGAGGTCCCACTCCACATCGCCGAGAGACAGCTGTTTGACGCGTGATTCCCTCGCCGCTGCTCGAAGCCGTCGCACGGCTTGGACGGAATCGCCGCCATTCGCGACGACGAAGCCGAGCGCTTGCGATGCGCGCTCGTTCGCCGAGGGCCCGCCAGTCCGGACGTGGTCAGCGAGTCGTCCGGCCGCGGAGTCTCGGATACTGTCGTCGAATGCCGATAGCGTTCCGAGTGCAGTCGCGGCTCTGCGACAGCCGGGCGTGTCACTGGCCTGAACGATTTCAGCCAAGCCCGCAGAGAGCGACACGTCGTCGACCTTGAAACTGAACGCGACGAGTAACCCGAGTCGTTTGGCGACCTCGGACTCGATTCGAGCGGTCTCAGGGGCGACGGAATCCATCACTCGTCGGACCGACTGTGGTGGACTGTAGGTGTCGGCAGCGGCGACTACGACGCCGAGGGCTGCCTGTGCTTTCTCGGGCCAAAACGTTGGCTCTTCGAAGGCGTCGGCGATGTGGCGGGCGAGCCCTCGAACCGTTTCGCGTTCGTCGTAGGGGTCGCCGTAGGCCGAGATGTAGCCGAGAACACTCTCCGGATTTGCGAGCGGTAGTCTATCGCTGGGACGAGACTCGTCTCTGAGGGAGGCCGCGAGTTCGTCGACGACGTCGAACGTGTCGTCTGAATCGAGGTAGCCCGTCGCCCGGCCGAGTATCGGGAGGAGTTCTTGATGGCCGATCGACGCTGTTCGGACGCGTGCTGCTAGGGCATCGAGGTCGACTCCGGTTCGCGAGAGTGCGCCGGTTGCGATGAGGTTGCCGAGGACCTCGGCCGCCCGCTTCCACGGGTATGCAGGTCGGGCACGGACATCGCCGCAGAGCCCCTCGACCACGTGACTCTCAGTATCGGCATCCGAGAACAGGGTGAACAAGAGTCCGAGAGTCTCAGCGGCCTCCGCTCGGTCGAAGCTAGTTCCGGTGCTCACGAAACGTCCGAGAGTCTCGAAGATGACCGACATCGACACCTCCGCCTCGAAGTCCGTCGCCCGAGAGACTGCTGCCAGACCGATTGCGCCCCACAATATCTCAGCGTCTCGACCGTTAGCACCGTAGCCTCGTAGTTCGTCGAAGGGTTCGGCCGCCAGTTGCAGTACCGCCACTACTGACGAGCATGTCGCGACGGCTCTGGGTTGGTGTAGAGCGACGAGTGCGAGGAACCGGATAGCAGCGGGAGTCGACTGAACCGTTGAACGAGCGGGCCCCGGTCCACGAAGGTCGTCGATGACGTGTTCGGCGACCGAATCGGCGGTCGTGTGAATGTCGATTCGGTCAATCACGAAGGCCGGTTCACGGAGTGCGAACCCGTCGAGGACGGTTAGCGCGTGGTCGACCACGGACGTAGCCGCTGTCTCGACCATCGTCGTTTCGAGTGCATCGAGAACGACGTGCTTCTCGGACGTATCTAATCGGACCACGAGAGTGTCGATATCGAAGGCGGCGAGCGTGGCGGCGAGGAGTCGACGGCTGTCCGCGAGTACGTCGGACACCCCGAACACGGCGGCCGCTGAATCCGGGGCCGGACGAGTGAGCAGCCTCTGCAACTGGTCGGCGACCGTTGCGGGGAGATGGTGAGAGTCCGGATTCTCTCGCGCGTACTGGAGAGCCCGTTCGCATACGGTTCGACCGTGGAGGACTGTCGACGGCCCGGGATTGTGCGGGAACGCGGTCTCGAGTTCATCGACGATCTCCGGGACGTCCGTTCCGGCCGTATTCGGAGAGCGCCGCGTCATGAATCGTACATCTCGTTTCGTGGCGTTCTATCAAAATAGCACGGGTCCTTCCTCGTGTGGTCCGGTCGGTTACAGGTCGTGTGAGCGGCCGGCCCCGCCTTTTACCATCGGGGGGTTTTCTCCGAGTGCGATGCTCCGACGCATCATCTCGAAGACGAAGCGATGGGTGAGCGTGAACGTCATCGGACGCAACCCCATCGAGAACATGAGTTCGCTGGAGCTCGAGCGGCGCATCCGGAAGCTCGAGCGCCAGAAGAAGGAGTACAAGAGCGATATGACCAAAGCGAAGCAGCAGTACGACGAGAAGATCCACCAGGCTCAGGAGGCCGACGAGACGCGCGTCCCGGAGATCAAGTCCGAGGCGTCGCGGCTCCTCTCGAAGTACGAGGCCATCCGCTCGCAGTGGATGGAGACCCTCGTCGGCCTGCGGTTCATGCAGCAGGCGGCGCTCGGGAAGCAGATCAGCGCGGACGGTCCGGATGCGCTGCCGTCGAACATGAACCCCCGCCAGTTCGAGGGGGCCGCTCAGATCATCGAGAAGAAGATCGAGGATCGCGAGGACGGCATCGACCGCTGGAACGTGGCGGCCCAGCGCATGGAGGGCATCAGCAAGGGCGGGTCGGCGCACATGGACGCGATGGCGGACGAGCGCGTCGAGGCTGCGGTCGACGCGGCTCGCGACGGCGACGACGTCCCGACGCTCGAGGAGCTCGCCGACGAGACGTTCAGCGACGTCGAGGAGACGGTGTCCGAGGCGGAAGCGAGCGCGTCCGCGTCCGCCGGCCAGCGCGCCGGCGAGGGCGAGCGCTTCTGAACTGACCGCGGTTACCCATTTTTCAGTCATGACGCACGATGCTTACCGGATAGAGATACTACGAGAACAGTACGAGGACTCCTTCGAGTCCGCCCAAGAGCACCGGCGGGAGGGCCGCAAGCAGGCGGCGGCGCGAGCCTACGTGGACGCGGCGGAGACGCTCGCGAAGCTCGACGAGGCGACCGACAGCGACCGCGCGCACCAGGTCGAGCGCCTGGAGCGGGCGGCGGAGATCCTCGAGCGCGGCGAGGACCTCGAGGACCACTTCAAGCGCAACCAGGAACCGGCTGGGGACGGGCCCTCGGGTGGTGTCGATGGCCCGCCGCCGGGCGCCGGCGGTGAGGGCGACGAGGAGATGCGCGCGCAGATGGAGTCGTTCATCGCGGAGACGTCGACGACGTGGCAGGACATCGGCGGCCTGGACGACGTCCAGCACGACCTGAAGCGTGCGGTGGCGCTCGGGTCGGTCGCGAACAAGCCGGACGCGGTGTCCGCGACCGAGCGCATCCTCATGTTCGGCCCTCCAGGTACTGGCAAGACGCTGCTCGCGAGCGCGGTGGCTGGGTCGCTCGACGCGACGTTCTTCAAGGTCGAGCTCGGGAACCTGCTGTCGAAGTGGTACGGGGAGTCCTCGAAGCAGATATCGGCCTTGTTCGAGACGGCGGCGGAGTTGAGTCCGAGCGTCGTGTTCCTCGACGAGGTGGACTCGCTCGCGCAGTCTCGAGACGGTGACATGAACGAGACGTCGCGGCGCGTCCTGGACACGCTGCTCGCCGAGCTCGATGGCGTGGACAAGGAGAGCGACGACTTCGTGCTCACGTTGGCCGCGACCAACACCCCCTGGCATCTTGACAGTGCGATTAGAAGTCGGTTCCCGAAGCGCATCCACGTCCCCCTCCCCGGGGTCGACGCCGCCACCGAGATCATCCGCATCCACACCGTCCACGGTGGCGTCGACTTCGACGGCCACCCCAGCGCGTTCGTCGACGACCCCCAACAGGCCCACGGCGCCGACAGCCCCGAGCGCGCCATCGCCCAGCGCTGCGTCGCCGACGGCTACACCGGCCGCGACATGGAAGCCCTCTGCAGCGCCGCCGTCAACAACATGGTCACGCGCCACAACCCCAACCTCGCCCGCCTCGTCGACGACAGCGTCAAACGCCTCCGCTCGCACACCCTCGACGTCGGCGCCATTCTGCCCCAGGACGTCACCCACGCGTTCGCCACCACCTCGCCCTCCCTCCCCGAGGAGGACGTCGCGCGCTTCTACGACTGGAACGACGAATACGGCTCGCAAACCTGACCCCCCAGTCGCACCACGCACCCTTCTTCCGCTACAACGCTCGTAGCCGAACTCCAAGCCTATCGAACCCGCCCGCGAACGACGAGGTATGTCCCAGCGCGACCGCGAGTTCTGGACCAGCGACCACCGGTACGAGGACCTCGCCAAGCAGTTCGAGCGGAACATCGAGATCCGCTACCCCGAGGCGTTCCGGAACTGCTGCTGTGGCTTCCCGTACTGCACGTTCGACGCCTCCACCGTCACCTACTACGAGTACCGGGGCAGCGCCATCTGATGCCGCGGCCAGGACGGAGTCCGGCACCCGGGCCCTGGTCTTTTCTACGCCTGTCCCCATAGACGACTACGATGACCGACCTCCGGCTGGGTGTCCTGGACGGTTCAGAGTGGAGCGGCGAGACCCAGCAATTGCTCTCCGTGGCGGAGACGCTACTGGAGCCGGAGTCCGCGCCGGGTTCCGGGCCAGTGACGGCGCTCCACCGTCGGAAGGAAGCGTGTCAAACGCTCGGTGGGTTCGTCGAGATGGATCAGCGAGTCGGTGTCGCCTCGCTCCCGGTCGTCCGTACCGTACTTCGGGAAGAAATCGAGCGGTCCTTTGACGCGTCCGCCGACGACATGTTCAAGCGACCGCTCTCGAACGCAATCGAGTCGAAGCTCCTCGCGATACTCGTGAACACGACCACACCGGAGTCAGTAGCGGCGTTCGAGGACGACTTCCTGTCCCTCGTGGACCTCCTCGGTCGGGCGCTAGTGGCGGTCGATTCGAGAGAGTCTCGGATCGACTGTATCGAAGGCCTGAACACCGTCAGCTGGGTGTTCCCGGCCGAGATTGTCGAGCTCGTGGCCGTTCCAGCGGTCGTCCGCGAACTGGTCGCACTCCTGCCCGAGCTCTCGACCGAGACGACCCGGCGGACGGTGCTGCACCTGTTGGCCGTCCTCACGACGAGGGACGATGACGTCGTGAACGACCCAGAAGACTTGTTCGCGCGCATCGAAGTGGCCGCTCCGTTCAGCGATTACCGCTGTCAGGCGTTCGCCCTCGCGATAGCAGAGGCACTGGACATCACGACGACGGGGATAGAGTTGAACGTTCGCAACGGGAACCCGATCGCGGTGCTTCGGGAAGCATTTATCAGGAACGACGACCTCGGCGGACGGCGGTTGCGAGCGCAAGCCCTGGGGGAGCTCGTCGCCACGTGTCCAACGTACTACCCGGACGCTCCGTCTGAGTTGGTCGACCGGGTGAGGGTCGGTACCGACAGGTCTCGGTCAACTTTGGCTCGGGCGCTGGGGTTCGTCGTCGTCTCCGACAACGTCGATGAGGATGGAATACCGAGAGCGGTGTACGATGCGTTGCAGCACGACCGCGGCTATCCGCTATCAATCAACACGAGTGCGATAGCAGCGGTGCTCGAACACCAGGACGAGTCGACCTTCCCGGAACGGATGCTCTCCGATGTGGTCGAGGCGAGCGGTGACCGGAGGCGTGAAATAGCCAGGGCCCTCGGGAAGGTCGCGCTCGAGGTGGACGAGGATCAGCAGGAAGTCCCGGAGCATCTGGCGGACCAGATAACGGACGAGAACCCGGTCCGGCGGAGCAAGGCCAGGCGTGCCATCGGGGAGTTGGTCGCTGCAAGCGCCTTCGGTCGTGAGGGCGCGGAGTCGCTGCGAGCGGAGATAGCGGACAAAGACGGATACCGTGATCTCGAAGCGCTCGTGGTAGCGCTCGGAGAGGTGACGACGGAACGCCAGTTCTACGAGGACGCGGTGCTCGATGCAGTGGTCAGCGAGCTACGGGACAGTTCAGGAACGAGACGGCTCGCTGGTGACTACGTTCTCGGCCGACTGGTGCTGGGCGACGCGCCGCTCGACGTCCTCTCGACCGAGTTCCCCGACAGAGCAGACGAGGACTCATTCAAATCGAAATACGGCAACGGCTGGGGAGCACGCCACCTGAGACTCCGGTTCGTCTCGGAAACTGCACCCATCGACGTGGGCGAGTTCGCCAACTTCCTGTCCGAGTGGGATTCGGAATCGGAGCCCTCCAAGTACGAGGTGTTGGACTGGGAAGCACTCGAGGCCCGTGCTTGCGAGGCGGTCCTGGAGGTGTCGCATGCGGTGGTAGCGAACTCCCCTGTTCCACGACATCCGGCATTGAAGACCGACCTTCGGCGATTCGTCACCGACGGCGACGGCGTTCCCGACAGGAGTAGGCTCGCTGCCGTTCTCGTCCTGTCGGTGCTGGAGTGAGCGTCGTCGAAACCGAGTGACGGCTATCTGAGCGGAGGGAGACTGGGTGTGTCAGGGAGAGAGGGTCTTGGCGAAACGTGCACGGCAGCGAGCCGGTGGCGGTGGCCGAATCGGCCTCCGGAAGATTGGTGCGGCGACGAGTTGTTACGCGACGTTCTGGGTGGCGAGGACGGCGCCGTCGGTGGCGTAGTCGACGCCGATGCCCTCGACGCGCCAGTCGGGTTCGAGGAGGTTCTCGCGGTGGCCGGGCGAGTCGAGCCAGCCTTCGACGATCTCGCGAGCGATGACGGTGGCGTCGTCGAGGTCGTCCGGGTAGTGCTTGGCGACGTTCTCGCCGCATTGCCGCCAGTCGTAGCCCGCGCGGTCGTACCGGTCGGTGAGCGTACGTCCGTCGGGAGTCTCGTGGCCGGAGAAGTCGGCGTCGACCATGTGCGTGCTGTGACTGCGGGCGATGGTCGCGAGGTGCGGGTCGGCGTCGAGCGCGTCCAGGCCGTGGCTGCGGCGGGCGTGGTTCGTGGCGTCGTGGATGGCTGCTTCGAGGGCTCGTCGGGAGACGCTCGGGCTGAAGTCGACGGGCATCGCGCGTGCTTCGACGGTGACGTCGCCGCCGCAGTCCCCGCACGTGGTGGCTGGGCGGATGGGTGCGCCGCAGCGACTGCACTCGTGGTCGCCGTCGACGACGACGACGAGCCCGTCGCACGTCCGGTGGTCGTGGTGCGAGCGGCGACTGACGCGCCCGCAGTCTACACAGGTATGCACGGGCGTCAGGACGCTCGTCATTCGTCATCACGGCCGAAGGGGCCGGCGCGAATCGCTTCGACGACGGGCCGCGCGACCTTGCGGGCGCTGTCTCCCACCGCGTCGGCCCGCTGTCGGGTCGCGTCCGCGGCGCGCTCCAGTTCGTATCGTGCGCGCAGGAGCGACAGGTCACCGCGGGGCTGGAGGTCCTCCACCGAATCGGCGTCGACCGTCTGGAAGCCGTCGACGAGTGACTTGCCCGGGGTGCTTGGGCCAGTCAGAAGGATGGTGTCGTCGTCGCCCCGGAACGGGTGTCCGGCGACGTGGTCGGGGCCCGTGTGCGCCCGGAGCCAGCGCCGGCACCGGCGTGCGGCCGTCCGCCAGTAGTGACGCGCGTACAACAGCGGAAGCAGTGGGGTGGGGTGGTCCGCTCTCGAGGGCGGCTCGTCGAACGTCGACAGCTCGTACTGTCTGTGTGAATCCATACCCCGACCGTCGAGCCACAGCTACCTAAGGACGCACGCCGTCTTACAGCGAGCGTAAGCAACGTCGACTCGACATTGCGAGCGGTCGTGGTCGACGCACGGACGCCACCACGGAATCTGTCCGGCGCGTTACCCGTCGAATTCACGGGCGGACCTGAACCTCGCGGTGACACACTTTCCGCGTCCCCCGGAAACTGGAGGGGAGTTATTACGTGCAGTGACGATTGGTGGAGGACGATGACGGAAGTCCAACTGGCTAGATGTGAGGTTCGTTCGGGGAAGGAGGACCGGATTCGTGACTGGTACGAGACGCTCGCCAACGATCGGTTCAGCGAGACGGCAGCATCGCTGGTCAGCGAGGGGACGCTCACCGAGTCGGCCTTCCTCCAACAGAACGAGGGCGGCGCGTCCTACCTCTACGTCCTGATGGAGTGGACGGACTCCGACGACGCGCCCCCATCGGCCGACGAGACGCTGGCTATCGTCGAAGAGCATCACGACGTCCTGGCGGAAACCCTGGTCGGTGAGGACTGGGAGGAGCTAGAGCCCCTCGGCCACATGGTCAACCCCGAGCGGTGACCGCGTCTCCCGCACAGCTGTTGCAGTGGGGGAAGTTGTCGAGACGGGATGCGGTCGACGGGCACGAAGGGACGAGGGTCGGCTACTGGTAGATGTTCGCTTCGAGTCGTTCGTCGACGTCGACGTCGTGGACGGCTTCCACCCGGTCGCCGGTGCTGGTGGCGGCGTCGTGGTCGAGGAGGTGGTCGATGGCGTCCTCGAGGTGGTCCTCGATGCGGGCGCCGACGCGCTCGTAGCCGAAGCGGCGTGCGGCCTCGAGGACGAGGTCGTCGCGGGTCATGGCGCCGCCGTTGGCGAGGAGGACGTAGCACGCCTTCGCGAGTTCGGCGCGCGGGACCTCGGTTATCTCGCGGCGTGCGTCGCTGTCGGGGTCGGCGTCGTCGTGGTCGCGGAGCGGGAGGTCGGCGGCGTCGCGGGGCGGCCAGAGGAAGCCGTCGTGGACGTGGAGGTGGCCGGCGTCGGCCACGGACTGGGCCTGAGCTTCCAGGCGCTCGCGGAGGCGGGGGTCGAGGCGGTCGGCGTCCAGCGCCTCCGCCAGGGTGCGGTACGCGGCCGTCTCGCTGATGGGGCCGGCGTCGGCGACGACTGCGAGGAGGCCGCGCTGGACCTCTCGCGGCGGGACGCCGTCGTCGTCCCCGTCGAGGTCCGGGACCGTCGGTGGTTCGTAGGTCGCGAACGGGTCGCCGCCGTCGGACTGCACGACCTGCGCGTCACCGTCCGCGTCGGCGGCGTCGGGGGTTTCGGCGTCGGTGCCTGGGGCGGTCCGGTCGCGGTCGCTGGGCGGATGGGTGAGCGTCGACGCCGTCGCGGTCTCGTGCTCGGCGTCGGCGTCCCCGTGGACGCGCTCCCTGATGCGGTCGAGTTCTCGCTGGGGGTCGGTCGCCCACGCCTGCGCCCAGACGCGGTGGACGGCCCAGTCGCGGTCCGCGAGGACGAGCTGGCGGAGGCGCTCGCGGTCCCGCGTCGCGTCGGCGTGGCGCGCGGCGGCGCCGTCGAGTTCGACGCCGAGCGCGTACCGCTCCGGGTCGTCGGGGTCGCGGACGGCCATGTCGAGGACGTACCCCGCGGTCCCGAGGTCGACGTCGACGTCGAACCCGGCGTCGGTGAGCGTCTCGTAGACGTCCCGCGCTAGCGGCGAGTCGAACGACTCGGCGTCCTGACACGGAGAGTGGGCGTCCCCGTCGATGTCGCTCGCGCGGGCGTCGGACTCCGTCTCGCTCGCGGCCGGGGTGTCGATTGTCGGGTCGTGGTCGCGGACGTGTGCGAGGTAGCGCTTGAAGTCGGCGACGCCGCGGTGCGTGACGCCGGTGACGTCGACGTCCTCGGGCTGGAGCGAGGAGACGACGGTGACCTGGCGGCGGGCGCGCGTGATGGCGACGTTGAGGCGGCGGTGGCCGCCGCTGTCGTTCAGCGGCCCGAAGTTCGCGGTCACCTCGCCGTCGGCGTCGGGCCCGTAGCCGACGCTGAAGACGATGCGGTCGCGCTCGTCGCCCTGCACGACCTCGAGGCTCTTGACGAAGAACCCCTCCTGGACGTCGTCGCGGTCGACGAACGCGTCGAGCGCCGGGTCCTCGGGGCGGCGGTCGGCGAGCGCGTCGCGGATAGCGCGCTCCTGGGCGCGACTGAACGCGACCACGCCGAGGCTCTCCTCGGGGCGCTCGTCGGCGTGGGCGGCGACGACGTCGACGACGCGCTCGGCCTCGCGCTCGTTCCGACGGGTGTCGCCGCGGTCGTAGACGCCGTCCTCGACGTACTCGAACGCGAGCCCCGTGGTCGGGTCGCCGGGCGCCGGCGTGGGGAACGTGCGGAGGCGACTGTCGTAGTAGCGGTCGTTCGAGAACGCGACCAGGGACGGGTCGGCGCTCCGGTAGTGCCACGTGAGGTAGTGCTCGGGGAGGACGGCCGCGGCCTCGTCGAGGACGCTCTCCAGGTCGGTGCGGCCGCCGGCGTCGTCGACGACGTCGGTGTCGAAGAACGACGTCGGCGGGAGCTGGTTCGCGTCGCCGGCGACGATGACCTGGTCGGCGCGGACGAGCGCGCTCGCGGCCTTCGCGGGCGGTATCTGGCTCGCCTCGTCGAAGACGACCGCGTCGAACTCGATGGCGTCCAGTGCGAGCGACTCCGCGACGGTGCGCGGACTCATCATGAAGCACGGCTTGAGCTGCTGGACGACCTCGCCGGCGTCCGCGAACAGTTCGCGGAGCGGGCGCTGGTGGTGGCTCTTCCCGATCTCGCGCTTGAGGACGACCTGCGCGGCGCTGTCGGCGTGCTCGAGTTCGACGCTCGGACGCCGGCTCGTGACGGCGTGGCGGACGGCCGCGGCGTCGTGCTCGCGGAGCGCGGCGTCGCGCTCGCGGAACGTCGCGAGGTGGTGCGCGTACGTCTCGGCGTTGAACGCGTCGATGTCCGTTGCGTCGTAGAGCGCGTTCAGCCACTGGCGGTAGAACTCGCGTTCGAACGCGCTCGCGACGTGCTCGGGGTCGTGGCCGGCGTCGAGGAAGGCGTCGAGGTAGTCGCCAGCCAAGGTGTCGGCGACGCGTTCGCGAGCGTCCTGGAACGCGACCCAGTCCCGGAGGCGGTCGAGGTTCGCGCGGAGCGACTCGAGGACCTCGCGCTGAGCGGCCCACGACGCCTGGGGGAACGCGGTGCCGTCGGCGTCGAGGGCGTCCAGCGCGACGAACGACGCGAGTTCGTCGCGCGCGCGCTGGAAGCGTTCACGCTCAACGGTGAGTTCGAAGCGGAGGTCGTCGGCTGCAGGGATTGCATCGTCGTCGAGCCAGCCGTCGGCGCGCTCGGGGTCGACGACGCCGGTGTCCGCGAGCGTTCGCACCCAGTCCGCGACGCCCTGGAGGCGCTCCCAGTCCACGGCTCCCTGCACGCGCTCGACGTCCACGCGCCCCCAGCCCAGTTCCGTGTCCTCGCCATCGCCGTCCACGAAGGGCGTGAGGTAACGGGCGTCCACGTCGACCTCGGCGATGGTGTCCTCGGCGGCCTGCAGCGCGCGGAGGCGGCGGGCGTCCTCGCGGAGCGCGTCGAGGTCGGGGTCGTAGCCGTCGCGCGCGTGACTGACGAGCCGGCGCTTCAGGCGCCGGTAGCTCGGCCGGACGAATCGGAACAGCCCGTACGCGCTGAGGGCCTCGTGGAGTTCGCGGCCGTCCTCGTCGAAGATGCTGGACGCGTATCGCTCGCGGAGATGGGACTCGTGCTCGGCGCGCTCGATGGCGGCGGCGGCGAGTCGCCCGACGGGACCGTCGGGCGCGTGGAACGCGGGGTCGAGGAGGTCGTCGGGGAGCGAGTCGACCGGGGCCGCCGCGAGTCGGTCGAGCGCGCGTTCGACGTCCTCGATCGCGCTCGCGTCGCGGAGGTCGACGCCGAGGGTCGAGGAGAGTCGGTCGGCGAGGTCGCGCATGGCGTCGACGGCGGTGAGCTGGGCGTCGATGGCGTCGGCGACGCGCTCGCGGGTGTCGACGCGCCACTCGTCGACGGTCGTCGCCCGCCACGGGTGCGAGTCGTGGTCCGCGATGGCGTCCTCGAACGCGGCGAGTTCGCGGAGGGCGGCGATGGCGTCGTCGACCGCCGTCTGCCCGACCGCGAGCGGGTCGTCGACGTCGACGTCGACCCTGGGTTCGTCGCGGCCGGCGGCGACGATGCCCAGCGCCTCGTACGGCGTCACCGCGAACCCATCGGGTGGCGTCGTCAGGCGGTCCGCGTGCGCGTCGAGCGTCTCCGCCGCATCGTCTCGGCGCTCCCGGCACGCCTCCCGGGCCGCGGGCGGATCAGTGTGGTCAGCGCGGAGTTCGCGGCCGAGCGCGTCCAGGACGTTCGACTTGGTGGCGTGCTGGCCGTGAGCCTCGAGGCAGAACCGCCCGAGGCCGACCTCGTCGAGCCGCGACTTCACGACCCCCAGCGCCGCTTGCTTCTCGCTGACGAACAGGACGCGTTCGCCCCGCGCCAGCTTCGCCGCGACGACGTTCGCGATCGTCTGGCTCTTGCCCGTCCCCGGCGGACCCTGGAGAACGAAGCTCTCGCCGTCGAGGGCCGCGTCGATGGCCGCTTGCTGGCTCGGGTCCGCCTCCAGTACCTGCGTGGGCGAGTCGTCGGCGTCGCCAGTCGCTCGCTCGCCGCGCCCTGGGTCGGCCTGGAGGGCGTCGAGGGCGTCGGTGTCGCCGGCGATGGCGCGGACGAGCGGGTCGCTCGCGATGGCGTCGCGGTTCCGGTCGAGGTCCTCGTAGAGGCTGACCGTCGCGAAGTCGAAGATGCAGACCGCGAGTTCGCGCGAGACCGTCCAGTCGGGGAACGAGTCCGCGATGGCGGCGACCGCGTCGAAGGCGGCTTCGAGGTCGTCGACGGCGACGTCGCCGTCGCCGGGGAGGTCGAGGTCGCGTTCTGCCTGGACCTTCCGGCGGAGCGCGGGGTTGACGACGAGCGGGTCGCCGTCGTACGCCACGACGTGCGCGTGGACGTCCTCGGCCGTCGCCGGACGGTGCTCGAGTTCGACCGGCAGGAGGAACAGCGGCGACTCGTAGGGGTCGTCGTCGCCGGGCTCGGTCCACGCGAGGCGGCCGACGGAGAGGAACAGCGTGTCCGCGCCGCGCTCGCGGAGGTACTGGCGGTGATAGCGCGCGATGGATTCGAGCGACTCGGTCGCCACCTCGGGCGCCCGGGCCGCGACCGCCGCCCCCGCGTCCACGCTCCCGTCGTCGGCGGACCCGCGCGCGACCGCCGGGTCCGTCCGTGCCGTCTCTGGCGGGTCGTCGGTCGTCGCTTTCCCGAGTTCGACCGCGCCCGTCTTGCGGAGACGGTCGACGACGGGCCCGGCAGCCGCCGCGAGCGGGAGCGACTTCGTCTTCGTCGGCGAGAAGTCAACGAGCGCGTTCCGGCGCGTCAAATCCAGGAGTTGCTCCTGCCACCCCTCGACGACGGATTCCACGTCCGCGTTCGACTTCACGTCGACGTCCTCGGAAGCGTCCGCGGTCATTCCGCCACCGCCTCCGAGCCGGTGTCGGGTCGCGATTCCTCCGCCGGTCGACTGTCGAGCGTCGCGAGCGTCATCTCACCCGAAGGTCGCACGGCCAGCCTTTAGGTGGCGTTCGCGACGCACAACTCCTGTAACGGCCCGCTGCGGGTAGCCGCCGCGACCCGCTACACGCCCTGTAGGCACGCTCAGGGCCCTATCCCGCTAGCGGCCGACCGTCCTCGTGAGTCACTCATGCACGAGAGACCACGTGATTCGGCGTTCTACGAGACGATCATCGAACACCTCGTCGACGACTGCCCGTGGGTCGCCGTCGACGGCGAGATCAGGCCGAGCGAGGTCGCCGCGACCGCGGCCGACCCCACGACCGTCGCCGAACTCCAGTTGACGCACCTCTACACCGACGCGGAACTGTACTGCAAGCTCCCGGACCCGGGCGAGGGCGCGGCCGCGCACCTCGTCCTCTACCAGGGATTGGACCGCGCCATCGACGGCCGCGGCGACGCGAGCGACGACGGGTTCGTCGAAGCGCTCGCCACCGCCCACGAGACCATCGCCAGCGTTCACGCGAGCGAGTACGTCACGCCCGCCGCCGACCCCACCGTCGTCCTCGAAGCCCACGTCCCCCACAGCTACACCGAGGGGAAACTGTACTCGATGATGACCGCCATCACGGCCACCGCACTCCGCGTACAACGCCTTCACGGCGACCTCAGGGCGACCGTGAACGCCGTCTCGAACGTCGAGTCCGACGGCGGCCACCGGCGCTCACCCCTGGCCTTTGAATCCAGCGTCGGGTCGGCGTGCCAACGGTAGCTTCGCCACACACCCAGTCCTCCACACGCGGATGCGCACCGACCTGGCGGCCATCGAGGTCGCGACCGACCAGTGCGAGACGGTTCCGCTTCGGCGACGCCTGGACGAGACCTGAAGCAGGGCGTTCGAACCGTCGACTGACTCCATCACCACCACGAATGGGAGTCGCACTCCAGACGGCTTCGTTCCCTTCGAACCGAACCTCTGCACCGATTTGTAACGAGTGTTTGCAACAGCTGTTACAAACGCAGCTCTGTGAGATATGTCGAATTCGTCGCGCCGTCGAAGCCACTCGCCAAGGGGTCGTCGACGAGAATCGGCTCGCGGGGGCCGGCCGGTGTCGCTGGCGGGTGCCAGCGTCCCCGCGAGCGCGAGCCAGCGAGTGTCACCGTGGTGTCGGCTGGGACAGCGTGCCGGCCGGCGTGTCAGTGCTGCCGTGGCGGGCGGTTCGTCGCCGACCCGGTCGGCCACGAGCCCCATTCCCCCTACCGTGGGCGACCGGGCGGCGCAGCGAGCGGTGCATGGGTCGTCGGTCCGTCCGACCACCCACTCGAAACGAGGAGAGCGTTCGCAAAAGAACGACGCCGGCGTCCACGGGACGTGTAGTCGGCTGGGGTGGGAAAGGTCGGCGACCAGCACGCTGAAGCGGCGGGCTCGCGTGCGTCAGGACAACGAGATGCATCGACTCCCACCCTACCGGGTCGGTATGCGGCCTCGCGACTGCGGGGCGCTCGTGGTAGCCACCGTCCTAGCCGTCTGGAGGCGAGCAGGATGAGGGCGTTCGATGCGTCCGCCGTGGGAGACGTCGCCGGCATCGACCTCCCGGTCGACGACGAGGTCCGGGAGCTGGCGGCGACGATAGACGCCGGGGTCTCGACGTCGAGCGCGGTCGGCGAGCAGTTCGAGGTCATCCAGGCAGCGACGGATCTCTGGGGGCGTGCGACGGAGGCGCCGGCGAGCGTCCGAGCGGTCGCGCCGACGCTCGAACGCGCGCTCAGAGCGCCCGAGCGCGGCGGCGGTGACGCCACCGTGACGGACCTCTACGTGTCCGGGGTTCGCGAGCGGCGCCGCGAGACCGTTTCAGCGACGCTGGAGTCGATCGCTGGGCCCGCGCTCGTTCGCGGGTACGAGGCGAGCGAGTACTCGCTGCGCGAGTCGGTCGGTGCGCTGGGTGAGACGCTGGTGGCGACGACCACGCCCGTCGTCCGCAAGCAGTGTCTGCGGACGCTCGCCGCGGTCGCTCGTGCGCGACCGGGCGTCGTCCGGTCGGGGCTGGACGCGGACGCGGTCCGGGTCGCCGTCGAGTGGCTGCACGCCAACGAGGACGCCATGCAGTGGGAAGCGACCGCCGTCGCGGAGCTCCTCGTCGTCGCGCTGCCGACGCACCCGTCGGTCTGGGACGCGGCGCCGGTCCCGGTTGTCCTCGAGCGGTTGCTCGAGCACGAGGCGGCGGTCCCGCGAGCGCTCGCCCAGGTCCTGCGGTCTCGTGCACCCGAGGGCGTCGACGTCGCGTCGAACGAATCGACGGACCGTCAGTCGTTCCCGGCGCTCCGACGACTCGCCGTCACTGACTCGCTCGACGAAGAGAGCGAGCGTCGCGAGCACCTGCGAGCGCTCGGTCGCTGCATCGCACTCGCCCCGGACCTCGTCCCGAACCCACCCGGAGCGCTCGTCGAGCGCGTCCGCATGGCGCCGCGAGAGGACCGCGCGGTGGCGGCGACCGCGCTCGCCGAGGTCGTCGCGCACTCCCGGACAGACGAAAGGCGAGTGGAAGCGACGCTGGTCGACCGGATTCGCGCGGCCGAGGACGACGCCAGGGACCGTCGCGTGCGAGCGCTAGGCGAGGTCGCCGTCGCGTGTCCCGAGCGCCTCGAGTGGGTCCCGGACCGGTTCCGCGAGCGCGTTGGCGCGGCTCCGGTGCCCTCTCGGAGCGCGGTGCGAGCAGTCGGCGAGACCGTGGTCGCTGCGAGCGACGGCGAGCGCGTTCTCGACGCGCTCCGTCGCCGCGTTCGGACCGAGACCGGTCCAGCGGCAGAGCGAGCAACGACCGCACTCGGCGAGTGGGTCGCGCACGTCCCCGGCGTGGTCGACGCCCCGGTCGAATCGCTTGCCTCGACCGTCCGGGATGCGAGCGAGGACGAGCGCGTGGATGCGGCCGCGGTCCTCGGTGCGTCCGCGGTCGTCGCGATCGACGGCCTGGCCGTTCGCGAGGTCGTCGACGGTTCGGAGTCGGTCCGCGCGGCACGCGTTCGCGGCGAGCGCGCCCTCGCTGGAGGCGTCGATGCCGTCGAGTTGGACGCGGAAACGAGGGCGCGCGTTCGTGGGTTGCGTGGCCGCCAGCGGCGGTATGCGACGCGAGCGCTCGGCGTGGCGACCGGGTCGGGACCCGCTACTGGCGGGTCGGTGACGAGTGCGCTCCGTGAGGCGGTGACAACGAGTCCGTTCACCGACCGTCCGACTCGGCTCCGGCTCCTCGGCGAGTGGGTCGCCGCGACCCGAACCGGCGACCGAGGTGACGGACGAGCGACCGGCGCGCTCGCGGAACGCGTTCGCGAGACGACCGGACGGGACCGCGAGCGCGCCGCTCGCGCCCTCGGCCTGGCGACGATGGAGTGCGATAGCGACGGAGGCGGGGGCTACGAGGGCGTCGTGGCCGAGGTCGTCGCGAGGCTGACGGTCCGCGACGAGGCACGGTCCGCGACGCGTCGCGCAGTCGAGCGTGCGACGGTCGCGGGGACGGCGACCCGGGAATCGCTTCCGTCGGGTGTGCCCGCGGGCGACCGCGACTGGTCGGTTCGCGCGCTCGGTGAACTGGTCGCGGTCGCGCCGGGGTCGACGCCGTCCGGCGCTGCGTCCCTCGCCGAGACCGTCGCAGCGGCTGCTGGGTGGGACCGCCAGAGTGCGGCGCGCGCACTCGGCGTGGCGGTCCTCCTCGACGCGCACGGCGCGGCGGGCATCAACGCGTGGACGCGAGACGGGCTCGCCGCGGCCGTACCGGACCGCGGCGCGCTGATGTACGTCCTCGGCGAGGTCGCCGCCGTCCACCCCGAGCAATTCCCGGGGGTTCCGGACGCGTTCGTCGCGAGCGTCCGCGACGCAACCGAGGACGTACGGACGACGACGGCGCGCGCGCTCGGCGAGTACGTCTGTCAGCCCACGCTGAGCGAGCCGAGTTCGGCGCGGGCACTCGGAGCGGCCGCGGCAGCCGCGTCGGGAGACACTCGAGAGACGCTGACGTGCGCACTCGGCGAGACCCTCGTTGCGGTCCCAGAGGTGAACGCGGACGTCCCTGCATCGCTCGTCGACGCCGTCGCGGCCCCAGTCGACCAGGACCGGCGGGCGCTCGCACGTCTCCTCGGCGAACTCGCCGTCAGCGACGACCCCTGCGACGTTCTCGAGCGCATGGCCCCCACCAGCGAAGACGACCACGTGTTCGAGCGCGCACGCCGCAGCCGCATGACCCGAGCGCTCGCCGCCACGGACGCGATCGACGTCGACGACCTCCTCGGCGCCGTCCCCGTCGCCGCCCTCCTGTCCGTCGACGGCCCCACGGGAGCCGGGGAGGGCTTCCAGAACGACGACGTGCCCTTCGACCCCACGTCACCGATACGGAATCCCCTCCTCGGCGCGCTCACCGCGACCCTCGAACGCGACGGGACGGCCGCACCGGACGACCTCTCCCGTCGACTCGACGCCTGGCTACGCGACGCGACCGACGCGGCCCCCACCGCCAGACTCCACGCGATGGCCGCCCGCAGCACGCTCGACACCACCGCCGCCGGCACCGACCCGTAGCACGAGCACGTCCCGTGTCGGAGACGGCCGAGTTCTCGCGAGCCGCTACACTGATTGGGACCCGGAGAGTCGAGCCGACCGAAGGCTTCGGTCGCGGGCGCGCGTCGCCGTCCCCAGACCGAGGTCGCCACCCCTCGTATGTCCGACGCGAACGACCGGGCGGCGGACGTCCGTGATTCCGTCGCCGCGCTCGAGACGCGCCTGCGCGCCGACCCCGGGAGCGTCGTCTCCACCGTCATCGAGCGTCGCGAAGCCGTCGGCGAACTCCGCTCGCTCGTCCGGTCGACGGACGTCACCGTCCACGACCCGGAGCCGCTCGCTCCCGAGACCGTCGGGTCGCTCGTCGACGCGCTCGTCGACGCGTTCGAGCACGCCCACGCCGTCCAGACCGGGTCGCGAGCGACCGCACTGTTCAACGTCACGACGCACGCACGCGACCTCCAGACCGACGTGCTGGCGACGCTTGCCCGCCTGCTCGACGTCTCCGCGGATGGTGCGCCGCCGATGCCCCGTGTCGACGGCGGGTCGCGGCCGCCGGCACTCGCCGGCGAGGCCGACGGGCGTCGTCGACTCGAAGCGCTCGCGGCGGCCGGTGCGAGCGCCCTGTCGGCACCACCGTCACACGACGCCGTCAAGCCCGCGATATCCCTGCTCGGTGCGGTGAGCGTCCTCGACCCGGCAGCTGTCGGGTCGCGCGAGGACGTCGCCTCCGTCGCCCCCACGCTCGCGGGTGGCTTCCGGGCGACCGACGCGACCAACGTCCGCCTCCCAATCCTCCGCGCGCTCCACGCCGTCTGCGAGCACCACCACCCCGGAGTGCCGGCGCGACCGGACCTCGTGAACGTGGTCGACACCGCGCGAGCGGCCGACGACCACGTCGTGCGCGCCGGCGGCCTCGCCCTCGCAACCACGCTCGAAGGACGGCCAGGGTCCGACGCGACCCAGACGGCGACCGGGACAGTGACCGTCGAGGACGGCGACGTCGCGGCGTTCCTCGACGCGGTCGTTGCAGGCGTGGACGCCAGCGGGCCGCCGCTCCGCTACGCGGCGCTCGTCGAAGCGATCGACAGCGGCGTCGTCGCGAGCGTCGACGAGCGCAGCTTCCAACGCCTGGTCGACGTCGTCGCAGCGGACGAGGAGCTGGTCGACATCGGCGGCCCCGTCCCCATCCCCGTCGACTCGTTCGAGGAGCTCCGCGAGCAGGCGGTCGCCGCCATCGACCACCTCGTCGACGCCGACTGCGTCCCGTCGTCGACGACCGTCGACGCCGCCGAGGTCGTAGGCGCGCTCGCGGCCCGCGACCGCGGGCACGAGACGTACGCACGAGCGCTCGCTCGACTGGCAGAAGCCGACCTCGTCGAGCCGGACCCCCAGCGGCTCGCGGCCGCCGTCAGGTCGCTGACCGACGACACCCACCTCCGGCTCCTCTCGACGACCGCGCTCCGCCGGCTCGTCGACGCCGACCTCGCGGCCAGACGCGACGTCATCCGGCTGCGCGACCGACTCGTCGAGGCGATCGCGACCGAGCGGAGTCACTGGGCCGCCGAGGCCCTCGGCGAGCTCGCCGCAGACTTCCCCGCCGTCGACGTCAGCGACCCGCTTCCGGTGGCGTCGCTCGTCGCCGACGTCCGCGCAGTGTCCGGGTCGAAGTCGGTGCTCGCCGCGAAGACGCTCACGGTCCTCGTCGACGCCGGCGTCCGCACCGAGGCGATAGACGTCTCCCTGCGGACGCTCCGACGCGCCGCTCGCGCGCCCGAGATGGGCGACACGGGCGCCGTCCGGTCGCTGCTCGAGACGCTCGCCGACGAAGGGCTCGCGCCCACGCTCCCCGACGCGGTCCGCAGGCAGTACGCGTTCCTCGTCCGCAAGGACCCCGGACTGACGCCCGATGACGGCCTCCGAGCCATCGAAGCCAGCGCCAGCGAGGTCACCGGGACGACCGAGGGCCTCGAGGAGGTGGCGAATGCGGCCGCGGCGGTCGTTCCCCGGGCGAGTGCCGACGCGTGCCGGCACGCTGCCGCTATCGTCGTCGCGTGTATGCCCCCGGCGGCAGACGGCGTCGACCTTTCGGGCGTCGTCGAGTCACTCGCCGCCGCGGTCCCGGCACTGGGTCCGAGCGCTCGCAATCATCAGTACGAACTCCTGGTCGACCTTCTGGAAGCCGGGGCCAGCGGCGTCGATGCGATTCCAGTGTCGGCGGTCGTGCGGGACGTGCGCGAGCGGACCATCGCGGACGATACCGCCGTCGACCTGCTCGCCGTCCTCGTCGCCCGGCAGGCGAGCGAGGTGTCGGGGTCGCGCCTGGAGTCGACGCTGTGGTTCGCGCTCGAGGAGGTGACCGGGGGCGCCGACCAGGCCGTCGAGGCGCTCGTCGAACTCGCCAGGCAGGACGCCGTGCCAGCGGCGCGCGTCGCGAAGGGGTTTACCGCGGCCGTCCGAGCGGACGACCGCCGGCCGGCGAGTGGCATCGTCCGGCATCGAGCGCTGGGCGGCCTCGGCGTCCTCGCGACGACCGGCGAGCTGTCGACCGCGCCATCCGCCTTGCGGACGACGCTCGTCGCCACGTTCCTCGAACACGGCCGCGACTCGATGGCTGGCGTCCTGGAGACCCTTGTCGAATCGAACGCCTTCCCGCCGGCCGACCTCGCCGCTCGACTTGCTCATCGCGCGCCCGCGACGCGAGCGCTGACCGCGCCGTCCTGGTTGGACTCGCCAACGCCCGGGACGCTCGCCCTCCTCGAAACGGCGACCGCACGGGACCCGGACGCCTTCCAGCGGTACGCGCCAGCACTCAGACGGCTCCTCCGCGGTGACGCGCTCGACCCCTCCGAGCGGGTCACCGTCATCCGTATCCTGCAACGGCTCACCGCGACCGCCAGCAACCCACGAACCGCCACCCCCATATAAACAGAGAGTTCAGAGCGGTGGGCAACGACCGATCGGTGATGGTGGCACCACACTGTCGAGATATGGCAGCAAGCCAGGATGCGGACGGCGAGGACAGCACCGACATCGAGAACGCGGCGGACGCCAACGGCGACGAGGACGGCGGGTTCGACGTCAAGGCGCTGCTCGACGCGCAGTTCGAGGCCATCGAGGAAGACGGCGAGCAGATCGTGGAGCTCGTGAAGGCGGCGCACTTCCGCCTCGGCGTCGACGGCGACACGAGCGAGGAGGTCCAGGGTGCGCTCCGCGCGCTCATGCAGGAGATTATGAGCGAGCACGACGAGGTGTCGACCGCGGAGGTCGTGGACGCGATGTGGTCCGAGCTCCTGTACATCAGCAGCAAGCTCCAGGAGGACCCCGAGGAGAACGAGGCCGCCGGCGACCGCGAGGCCGACGCCGACGCGGACGGCGAAGGCGACGGCGACGAGCAGGCGAGCCTCGACGACATCGCGGCGATGGCCACCGGCGACGACGAGGGCGACGGCGAGGTCGGCGAGTCCGGCGCCAGCCACGACCCCGCGTTCCAGTAGCGAGGGTCGCGCGCCCCCTCGGCCGCCTCACTTCTCGTTCTGCGCGACCGCGGTCGTCGGGAGCGACGCGAGTGCGTCGACCGCGGTGACGCGCGTATCTGCTGGGTGGTCGCTGGACGTTGCGAGCGCGTCCCGGATATCCGTACGGACCGCGGCGACCGCCGTCGCGTCACCGGGGTCGCGTGCGGTCGCGAGTGCCTCGAGCAGGGTCGCGTCGAGGCCTCCCGCGTCGTCGCGAAGGCGCGTGCGTCGACCGGTGTTCTCGGTCGACGCGCTGTCCACGGTGAGTGCCTCGACGAGTGCTCGTGCGGGTAGGACGCCGGCCTCGGCGGCATCGGCGACGATCCGTGCAACGGCCGTACCAGAGTGGCCGTTCGGCGGCGCCTCGATTCCCTCGAGGAGATCCTCGGCCAGCGCCGTCGGGTCTCGAGCGGCGACAGCGACGCCGAGACCCCAGGCCCCCAGGCTTCGCTCGTGTTCGCTCTCGGACCGAACCCGGGCGGCGAGTGTCGGTATCGCGAACGCGTCGTCCACGGCGTCCGTCACGGCAGCGGCGGTCCCGAGTGCGCGAGCCGCGAGCCTGCCATCGGACGCGCCACCCGACCGGACCGCGTCCCGTAGTCGAGACTCGAGTCTGGATGGGACGCCTTCGTCGCCGGTCGTGGCGGCGATAGCGAGGCCGAGCGCTTCCGCTGCCAGCGGGCCACGCGAATCGTCCCGCCCCACGAGGTCCACGAGCGCGGCCGCCAGGCCGTTACTGGACTCCGCTGTGGTCCTGATCGAGTCCGTGAGTGCGACGCGATCGCCGAGGGCGCGTCCAATCAGCGCTCGTTCCACGCCGACGTTCGCATGGATGCTCCTGACGAGTACCGCCGTCCTCTCGGGTCGACGACGGAGGTCGGCGAATATCATTGCCGCGCTGACTCGTGTACTCGGGTCCGTCGGCGCCGTGACGCCGTCGACTAGCGACGGCGAGACCGGTGGGTTCGGGTGGTCGTCGATAGCAGCGAGCGTCTCCGCGAGGGCCTTTCCGGACCGGATCTTTTCCATGTCAGTTGCGGACGTGACGCGACCGCAGAGTGCGTCGACGACGTCGACCGATGGGTCGTCGCGTTCGGCGAGCACCGCTTCGCCCACCGCGCGAACACACGACGTCCGCTGTGTCCCCGTCCTTCTGCGAGCGTGCGCTACCAGCCACGACGGTGGGGTCTGGGTTCCCAACAGCGTCGGCGGAGCGGAGAGGACGAGTTCCCCGAGCGCCCTGACACTGCGTGCCCTGTCGAGGTCGGTACTCGCCGCCGCCAGGTCTTCGAACACGTCCACGAGATTCACCGAATCATCGCCGCGAGCGAGCGCCTCGCCGAGAGCTCGAGTCAGCCGACGTCGCCGCGACCCGGACGCCTCGGCCGCTCGCTCTCGGAGCGCCACCGAGTCCTGACGCGTCCGACCGCGGGTTGCGGTAGCCTTCGGCGCGTCGGCCGCAATCGCTGTTTCGGCGAGCGACCGCGCCGTGCGGTCGCGGTCTATCCCCGCCGCGCGCCGAACCCGGGCGGCGAGCGCATCGTAGATCGCCGGGGTTTCCGGCGACGCACCCCCGAGGAGTGCCTCACCGAGCACCCGCGCTGCGCGACGCCGGCTCTCGTCGCCGGCATTGCGAACGCGCTCGGCCAGCGTTCCGGGACCCACCTCGCGGTCGGGCGCGAGGTCGACGATTGCGATGCCGAGCGCACGACACACCGCATCTCGCTCGGACTCCGGGACGTTCCCGAGTGCGTCCGAGACCGCCGAGACTGCCGCTGCGTCGGCGTCCGTGCCAGCGACCAACGGGCCGACCTCGTCGTCGACGCTATCCAGGGGTTCGCCGGACGTGGGATTCCCGCGACGTGAGCCGTCGGGGACCCCGGTCGAGTCGGCGACCGTCCAGAGGGCGCGGGCGGCCCGGTCGCGTGGCGTGCTGCTCGTCGCGTCCCTGACGCGCCGGCCGAGTGCGGCGGTGAGCGACCGCTCGGTCGTCTCGTAGCCGGTGGCTATCGCCTCGCCGAGAACCTGCATCGCGTGGTCGCGGTCCGCGCCCGTAGCGCGCTCGACGCGATCGACCAGGCGTCTTGGGACAGATGCGTCGATGCGACCGGGTGCGACCACGGCGATGGCGCCGAGCGCTTGCGCGGACTGCACGTACTCGACGCCCGTGGTGTGAGCGACCCGGTCGGCGAGCGATTCGACGCCGACCGTCGGCGATAGCGATGCAGCGAGTGCCTCGCCGAGCGCTCTTGCAGCACGCTCGCGCTCGCTGTCGTCCGACGCGCGGACGCGAGCCACCAGTTCGAGCGGGAGTTCCGCCGCAGGTTCCTCGGCGTCGGCGCCACCGTTCGCGTGCCTGACGGCCGTCGCGACGTCACCGTGGCCAACGACCGCAGCGGCTTCACCGACCGCTCGCGCGTACCGTTCGCGTTCGGTTCCGACGCTGTCCTGGACCACCGCTGCGAACTCCTCGAGCGAATCCATCCGTGCGCTCAGGCCGTCCGCGTGTCCCTCACTCGCGTCCGAATCCTTCCGTGGAGCGACCGTCCGTTTGGCCGCGAGTTCGTAGGTGACGTATCCAGTCATGCGAACGGACGCAGCCGGTGTCGGGGCGGAGGCATCGAGGCGTCCGCGAACGCGATTCACACGTTCCGCGTTCGGGTCGTGTGCGATGACCGCGAACGCGAGCGACAAGGTGGCGGTCTTGGGCTCCGACGGGGTCGACGCCAGGCAGTCGTCGAGGAGCGCACGCACGGTGTCGTCGAGGGCGTGCGCGTCAGCGAGCCCCTCGATGACGGTCTCGGGGCGTGCCATCGCCACGCTCCCAAGCGCCTCGACCACTGTGTCGTGGTATCGGTCGTGACGTCTCTCACGGAGTACCAGTGCGAGCGTCTCGACTATGGATTCCAGCGGCCGCCCAGCAGCCTCGTAGGCCGTCGCTAGTTTGGGGTCGCTCACGGCGCCGACCGCGTCCAGTGCAGTGGCGAGCGTCCGCTCGGCGACGTCCGCGAGCAGCAGCGACTCGACCGTCGCTCCCTCGCGGTCCATCGCCTCGCGAACGACCGCCAGAACGCACGGCGCCAACCGACGCGCAGCCGCCGGCGCCTCGGTCGCGAGGTCGCACACCCGCTCGCACGCTTCGCATGTTTGGATGACCTCCCGGAACCCAACTGCCGACCCCGAGAGCAGCCCGTCGCTAGCGAGACGGGCCGCAAGTTCATCGACGTCGACCGTCGAACCCGAGTCGGCCTCGCCACCGGACGAGTCGGTCGAGCCGAGTTCCTCGCGACCCGCTGGTGGGTCGCCGCACGCGGGCCGGTCGCTCAAATCGAGCGGGTCACTGGAGTACGTCATGCGTATCGTCGCCGGAGAGTGCGCGCGCTCGTACTGCTTTCTCCGGGCGCCGTCGTCTTAACCGTTCGACCGGGAGTCCGCCACCCCGGAGCCCGCCACGGGCGAGGGCGTTCGCTCTGGTCGAGTGTGCGCTCGTCGCGACGTCCACCGACGACACGCAGTGTAGCTCGACGCCGGTTCTTGAGTCCCGAAGGCGCTACAAGGGGTACAATGAGAGACCCTTCGGAGCGTCAAGGGCGAGGACTCCGACTCGCGGGCGGTGGCGCGTGATGGGCGAGCGCGAGGCGGTCAGTGGCGAGAACTCAAAGACTGTTAGGCGAGTGCGTGGAGGTCGTCGGCGAGCGCTTCGAGTTCCTCGCGTTCGTCGATGGCGCTCAGCCAGCGGTCGGGGAGGTCGCTGGCGCCGAAGCGAGCGCCGGCGACGGCGCCGGCGATGGCGCCGATGGTGTCCGCGTCGCCGCCGCGGTTGACCGCGACGACGATCGCGTCCCGCGCGCTAACGGCCGTGAGCGCGTCGTGGAGTGCCGTCTGGAGCGAGTGCACGACGTACCCCGACGACTCCAGCGAACTCGGGCGCTCGCCCGCGGCGATAGGTTCCAACGCGTCGACGAGCTCGGTCGGGGCGTCGTCGACCGCGTCGAGCGCGTCCCGGAGTGCCCGTGCGGGGTCGTCGACCGCGGATTCTGTGTCTTCGAGGAGGCCGGCGATGGTGTGGTTCAGGATGGCGGCCCCGGCCGTGCATCGTGGGTCGGCGTGCGTGATCTGCGAGGACTGCCGGCTGACCTCGGCGAGCCGGTCGCGGTCCGCGGCGTACGGGATGGCGAGCGGCGGGCACCGCATCACGCTCCCGTTCCCCGCGTTCTGCCCCTCGGCGCTCGCCTCCCACACTCGCTGCCCGGCCTCCTCCCACGCGTCGCCGTCCCGGAGGCGGCGGAGCGACCGCGCCGTCATCCGCCCGACGTCGAACGGCCCCGCTTCGTACCACTCGACGAACCGCGCCGCGACGTCCGCCGGCTCGAACCCGCCTTCCGCGACGACACTCCGCGCGATGCACAACGCCTGATCCGTATCGTCCGTGATCGTGCCAGCCGGCTGATTCCACGTCCCGTGCCCGACCATCTCGTCCAAGTGGCCGTACTCGGCGCTGATCGCAGTCGGTGAGGAGAACTCGACCGGACGACCGAGCGCGTCCCCACACGCCAACCCCAGCAGTACGCCGCGTGCAGCGTCGCGATTCATACCACCAGCGACACCGAGCAACCCCAAAAACACGGGGGATGCCTACACTCGTCGTGACCGGCCGTCGGTCGCGTGACCGAATCGTCGGTGACGGGACAACCGCCGTCCAGAATCGGTCGATCGTCCGGCAGGGGAGGAGTAGTCAGAGATTCGTCCCTCAGGGGGTCGTCCGGCAGGGGGGTCGTCCGTCAGGGGGGTCGTCCGGCAGGGGTCGTCCGTCTGCGGGTCGTCTGTCAGGACGTCTCCCAGTGGAGGACGTTCCGGACGTCCGTGGATAGGCAGCGCGAACTGCTTGGGGTCAAGGTCCGAGGGACTCGATGTGCCCCGCCTGTAGAGACCGCCATCGGCCACTGAGAGAACGCGATCGACAGGCGTCTTAAAACGTGGTGGCGAAGAGCTCGTCGCAAGTGCCGAAGACGACGTCGGGAGTCATGTCGAGTTCGTATTCGTGATAGACGCCGCCGCCTCGCCCCTCGTTGACCTGATTCTGGGTGAGGAATCCGAGCATTGTGAGATCGCTGAGGTGGTTCTGGACGCTCTTGAGCGTGGAGAGAGGTTCCTGCTCGCGATCGACGGCCACCTCCTGGTAGACCGACATCACTTCTTTCGAACGGGCTGGTGTGTCGCCGCGGTTTTCGATGCGCGCCATGGCTTCGAGGACGAGCTGGGCGTGCGTGGATTGGTCGGATATCTTGTCTTTCAGGCGGCCGCGTCGGACGGCGTCGCGGGCGGCGTCGATATGGTGTTCGGTGACAGTGGAGTCGTCGTTACGCTCGGCGATCTCGCCGCCCTTGCGAAGGAGGTCAAGGGCTTGGCGGGCGCTGCCGTTGTCTTTGGCGGCGAGGGCTGCTGCTAGCCGGATAGCGGATTCGTCGAAGCCGTCGTCGACGAGTGCTTTTTCGGCGCGGTCGCGGAGGATATTCTGGAGTTCGTTGGCGGTGTACGTGGAGAAGGCAATCTCGTCTTCGTTGAGGGCGTCGCGGACCTTCGAGGAGAGGCGGTCGCGGAACTTGTAGTTGTTCGAGATTCCGATGATACCGATTCGGGCGTCTTCGAGGTCGCCTTTGGCGCGAGCGCGAGGGATGTCGTAGAGGAGGGTGTTCGCGTCTTCGAGGTGGTCCAGTTCGTCGAAGACGACGAGATGAGTGCCGCCGACGCGTTCGAGTTGGCTGTAGAACTCTTCGAGGGCGTCGCTGGTGGAGAGACCACGTTTGGGGAAGTCGGCGGCGTGTGCTGGGAGCAGTTGGTTGACGAGAGCACGGACTGTGGAGAAGACGGTTTCTCCGTTGCAATTGAATCGGTGAACGTGGACGTCAGAGGTTTCGTCCCGAGTTTCGGCTTCGGCTTGCAGCTCGTTGAGAACGTACGTTGTGACGGCTGTCTTGCCGACCCCGGCTTTGCCGTAGAGCATGACGTTAGTGGGGTTTCGACCGAATAGGACGTCTTTGAGAGTGTGTTTGTACTGACCGATTTCGTCGTCGCGTTCGAGGATCTCGTCGGGCTGGTATTCCTCGGCGAGGACGTCCTTGTCGTCGAAGATGGTATCGTCGATGTCTTCGAAGAGACTGCCCATCGGTTGTTTGGTTTTCAGACCAATACCACTTAAAGATTGGTTTCTTCTGTTTCTTCTGTTCTAGTGAAAGTGCTAGTGAGAGAGAGTACGTTTCGTCTGTTAAGTCGTGATAGGGGGGGACAAAAGCTCCAATAATAGTGTATTGCCGCTACCCAAAAGCATATCATTTAGTTAACTTCGAACAGACGAAATGCACTCTCTGTGGCATGATACGCAAGACCAATATTGTCACCACAACAGACGAAACGCACTCTCTCCAACCATTCCCTCCACTCCGATTCCGAGAACAGACGAAATCCACCCTCACTCTCCACCAACCCACCCCATCCTACAAACAAGAACAGACGAAACGTACTCTCTCTCACCAAACTCGAATGGAAGCCTCCACGATACGAACCACGGTCCACTACTCGATCATCCCGCCAGAACAGACGAAACGTACTCTCCTCACCCCATCCACAACCGAAGCAACACGCTGAGTCCCTACAGTGAGCGTTTCGACGAGAGTCACGCGACGGCTGCAAGCGTAGTCAGGACCTGACCGATCCGAGAACTACAACATTCGTGTCCATACACACAGTCCTTTGCACCCACAGCACAGATAGAACTGTAGATACGTGGACCACTCAGGCGTGCCCCCGTTCCGCCCTCGAACACTGACCCCACGAGCACATCCTCTCGCTGTACCCTCGGTCACTGTGCACTCCGGGGAGGAGAGCGAGCGATGACCGACGAGAGCCGCTCACTGCCCGACGTCGACGCCGTCGTCGACGTACTCACCACGGCACTCCCCACGGACCCCACTCCATCGGAGGTTCGTACACACCGGCGCGCGTGCAAGGACGCACGACGCTTGCTCGACGCGGACCCGACGCTCGCCCGCTCACTTGCGGTTCCACTCGCCACGACCCTCAGGGACGATCTCGTCCACCGAGACGTCGCGGGGGCGTCGGCGATGTTCGGTATCGGCCTCTACGCCCGCGAAGCAGCGACGGCAGCGGCGAGAGCACTGGAGGCGATTCCGGTCTGGCGACTCGTCGACACCGACGCTCTGGAACCGTTCGTCGCAGCAATCGCCACGGTCGCTGCAGCCACGGGGCAGGACCGCGGGCGTGTCGCTGCCGCCACGGCACTCGAACGCGCGAGCGTCTACGCGCCCACCGCTGTCGCCACCGTGCTCGACGACACCGGCCTCGGCGACGACCTCATCGACGCTGTCACCCCGCTTCCCGACCCGACCGCACTCGACTCAACGACCGCCCGCCTAATCGTCGCACTCGTCCACACCGACCGTACAGCAGCCCTCCCCGATATTGGGGCTCTCATCGAATCCGGATACGACGAGTCAGACGACCGCGACGACCCAGCGGTCACCACACGACTCGACCCAGCGGTCGCCACACGACTCGCGGTGCTCGACGCGACGACGTCCACGGCCCGTCCCCGAGAGTCCAACGCGAGCGACGAGGTCGACGGACCGATCGCCCGTCTCCGCGAGCTCGCACCAGGACTGAGCGAGGACGCTGGCGCGCTCGACAGCGATGCTGGAACCGCGGACGCCCCCGTCGACCCGAAGCAGACCGATGCCTCCGTCGACGATGCATCCGCCGATGACGCGCTTTCGGACGACACGCAGACCGGTGACGCTCTTTCGGACGACACGCAGACCGGTGACGACGACGCACCGTCTGTCACGCCGCCACATCGACCGGGGTCACTCATCAACGACGACGACGACGACACACCGCGAACCGCCACCTCGGAAGACGACGAATCCGAGAAGGGGACGATATCGTTCTTCGACGAGGAGGAACCGACCGACGCCGGGGACGCATCTGACTCGCGTCTCGACGTCGAGACGGTCGTTGAACCGCTCGCGCTCGTCGTCGCGAGCGACCGAGCGTCGACGGCCACCCGCTCGGACGCGTTCGACGCGCTCCTCGCAGCCACCGACGAGACAACACGGGGTGCCTTCCACGAACTGGGCGTCCTCACCGCTCTGGACGCTCTCTCGCCGCCTGCTCGGAACCGGCTCCGCGAGACCGTCGTCGAACACCTTGAAGCCGCGCACTTCTTCGGTGCGCGCGCAACCCGCGGCCGACGCGTCGCGTTCATGGAGCACCACGACGTCCGCCCCGCAGCCCTCGCCGCCCCAGACGAACGGGCACCGGTCACGCCGCTCGTTCTCGAGACGGACCTCCTGACGACCGGCGAATACGAGCGCGTCGCCGAGACGCTCATCGATGCGATCAGCCACGATTCGGTCTCGGTCGACGAGCGGCGAACCCTCGGTTGGCTACACGTCCACGGCAGCCTCCCCGAACCACTACTCGCGCGCTTGCGGTCGACGCTCACTGAGCGGCTCGACGGCGACGAGGACGACCGGGACTGGGCGCTCGAAACGGTCACCGGGCTCGCTGGCTACGGGATACTCGACACCGACACCGCCACAGACGTGCTCGACGCGACGATCGGCGTTGTCACGGCCACGCCCGTCGCAGACGTGCCGGGGAACGCCGGCCGCGCCGTCAGCGCCCTCCTCACCGCCAGCGAGCTGACGGACGCACACGTCACGCGACTCGTCGATCGGCTGCCGGACCTCCTGCAGGCCGACGCCGTTCCACCGGCGCGAACTGGCGCGCGCGTGCTCGCCGCCCTCGCCGCAACCGAGCGTCTCCCCAGTGACCTAGTCGCGGACGTCCTCGGCGTCACGGTTCAGCTCTGCACCGTCGACGTCGGGTTCGCCGAGCGCGTCTCCCTCAGGGTCGCCGCCGTCCACGCACTCCAGGGCCTCGCGACCAACTACCACATCCCCCGGGAGTACCGCGAACACGTCCTCGGCGCCCTCTCCATCGTCGCCCGCGGCGACGAACGGCGCGTCGACCAAAGCCGTCGCGCCGCACTCGAGAGCTACCGCGTGATCACCGACGAGATGCCCCTCCCCGAGTTCGACGCCGACATCGTCCTCCCCGTACTCGAGACGGCACTCGTCCAACTCCTCCCCGGCGAGCGCTTCGAGGAACCTTCCCGCGACGGCACCGGCCCCGGCCCCCAACACTCCCGGTTCACCACCCGCGCCGCCGAGACCCTCCGCGACGTGGTCGACACCGGCCTCATCGATGCCGAGCTGTTCGCTGGCGTCCTGTCTACCGAGGCCGCCGACGCGACGTGGCTCAAGAACTATCCGCCCGCCGTGGTGCGCATGAATCAGGCACCGCAGCTCGGTCGGTTCCTCGCACCCGACAACCCCGCGGTCCCACCGTTGCTCGCCGCCGTCGCCACCGCCACGACCCAGCACCCCGACGCGTTCACGGACGTCCGCCCGACCCTCGAGCGGTTCCTCGCACGCACCGACCCGAACCCGGAGACAACCGCGAGCGTCTTGGACGTCATCTCCCGACTTCCGGCACCCAACGCCACGGCCAGCACGATCCGGCGATGACCGACGCCGAGCAGCGACGGTTCGCACGGCAACGATTCGTCGATGGAGAAATGAGACGGTGAACGACCGTTAGAGAGCGTCGCGAGCGGCTGTTCGGACGGCTTCGGGGGTTCTCGGGTCGGTCTCGAGGTCGTGGAGGGTTCGCTCGACGGCGTCGGGGATGGTATCGTCGTGGAGGTAGCGGTTGTGGAGGGCGTGGATGCAGGCGACCCGAACGTCGACGTCCGTGACGGCCTCGAGTGCGTCGAGGAGGGCTTCGCCGGTGTCCTCGCGGTATCTGGAACCCGTGTTGGTGTCGCTCTTGAAGTGGCCACGTTGGACGACCGCTCGCTTGCGGACCTCGGTGGGGAGGTTGGACCGGTGGATTGTGTCGGTGAGTGCGCTGGCAACGGCGTCGCCCTGCCTGGGGAGGAGCTTGACGAGTGCGAGCTGTCCGGCAGCGGTCGTACTGCGGTCGAGGTAGGTCCGGAAGGTGCTCGCTGTGAGTTGGTCGTCGAGGCCGTATCGAACCTCGCGGCAGACGTCCTCGTGGGGTTCGTCAGCGAGGTGGTCCAGGAGGATGTCGTCGGTGCCGTCGAGGTCGCAGCCGCCAATGGCGGTGACGACCGCAGTGCGAACCGTCTCATCGTCGGTGTCGAGCGCGGTGGCGAGGGCCTCGAGCGCGTCAGGAGCGCTGATTCGGCCGAGGCTCAGCGCCGCGATCGGACGGAGCTCGCGGGGGCCAGCCGTAAGTGTGTCGCGGAGTGCTGGAACAGCGGCGACGGTTTCGTGGTGACCGAGGAGGGCGATAGCGCGACGGCGGTCCGACACTGACCCGGAGTCGAGGATGTCCAACCAGACTGCTGGGTCCTCGGCGTCGAGCCCCTCGGTTTCCTGATGATGGCTGTCGGTGGCGGTGACCCGCGTGGGGTCGAGGGCGATGGCGTGGACGGTGTAGCAGTCGCCGCGTTCGACACCGACCTTGTGACCGTTCCGGCAGACCGTATTCACTGCATTGCCGGGCGGCCCGCAGCATCCGGTTTCGGCGGTGTAGTCGTAGTCCGTCCCCACCACGTTTTCGGGGTTGAGGACTGGCCAGCCGGTGTCGTCGTCGGGGACGGCGTAGTCGGCGGTGTCGTTCGTGATCTGGAAGCCTTGCGGGACCATGTCGGGGTTGCCGGTCTGGTCGGAGAACTGGAAGTCGTCGGGGTCGGTCTGGAGGAGGGTGGTGTCGGTGAGGGTGACGACAGAGTGTGAGATCCGACCGTCACATTCCGCGCAACGATAGACGACCATGCCTTTGCGTGGTCTGTGAGGGAACGTAAGGAGTGGGGTGGTGTGGGTGGGGATATCGGGGTCCGTGAGTTGGACGTCGTTGTGGTATTGGAATAGTGGCCTTGTTGAAACCCTCAGTCGGTGACGGGTTTCAGTAGTCCTGCTGAATACAACACGCGAAGGAGCTATGAGAGATCTCCGCGTCAGCAATTGTCCGAAGTGGTAGAGACAGGCGAAGAATCTTCCAATGTCGAAGACAGACTGGTTCTATAAATGATTGAAGTTCAGCTCATCGATAATTTCGGGGGTTGGGGCTATATGTTCGCCCCGGACGATATCGAGATAGAAGTTGAGAGCGAGGGACGAAGGAAATCGCTCACGCTTTCTGGACAAGATCTCTTGCTAGTTTACGATCGGCTGTCTCAACAGAAGCAGGACGCTGTCGTCCTTGGGATGGGCCATACACTTGGAATCTCGTTTCCGGATTCCAGCAGGGTTCACATCCAATTCAGCGAGATAGAGATGACTGCCTCACGAGCTCAATTGAGTGATGAAATTGAGGCTCTCTTACAGTCGGTGTTCGAAGAGAACGATTCAGTCAGTACAGGCGCTGAGCGGACACAGGCGCTGTCTGATATGCAGGGGTGGCTCGATGCGAGGGATGCAACGTTAACAGTCGAAGAGCTGTACCAGACACTCTGTTAGCTGGTTTTAGATTCTAAACGGTGTTAGAGAGACACGACACTCCGTACTGAATCTCTCTCAGTTCAGACTATCCTCCCAAGGAATATCCGTTCAGTACGCAGTTCTAACTAACGGCTGTTTCAGCGGGGGAGATGTCGATGGAATAGGATTTCAACAGAGCCGGAATAGTTATCTGTTGGGCCGGTTGTGGTGGTATGTATCATTCTAAGTTTACTTGTTAATATTTTAGTCTGATACTTTGTAGTCGGTTCGTGGCATGTGGAAGTCGGTCGGTGAGATGGCGGGTTCCCCGGAAGATACCATATATTTCCTAGAAAAACCAAACACTATACATATAGAAGGGAGGAGCTGGAAGTGAGGGGAGCTATCTCGTGGACTTGGTGGTTCCGAAATAGTGATCGTCGAGTCGATATGCGATGTAGCTGACACCAACAGTCAGTGCGATCGTGATGGTCATCCCGAGGAGACTTGTCGGGTCTGGGGCGATTGCTCCTGCGCCGGCGGCCCCGATGAGGAGGCCGAGTACGATGATGGCTATCGTACGGAGGGTATCGAGCACGACCGACCATCACGCACACAGACACATAATTTTCCTGTTGGGACAACAATCAGCATGATGACTTGAACTCGGCGCGTGCTGGTCGATCCCCCAGCCACCCCCACAAAATGACCTCGATCCCCCAACAACCTGTCGTGGTCTCTGGTAGCAACCAGCGGGCCCCATCTGAACGAACCGCCTTACGATTCCTGAGGTAGATCGCTGCACTGAAATCGGAGGCCTCGTCGTCGTGGAGGTCGGTGAGTGGATGTCGCCCGTAGGCCTATACGTTAGTAGTACGTACTAACGTGTGTGGCGAACTCGTTGAAGCACTCCGCCGATGGCCTCGCGCTCCAGATCACGAAGGCGGCCCGCGCCGCCGACCTCGTCGAGGAACGCGACACACCCGACGGGAAGACGCCGACCTACAGGGCCGAGACGCGAGTGCATGCGTTCGCTGGCCTCCTACTGGTCGTCGACACCGAGCGGGTTCCGGACGATGAGGAAGCAGAACTGGTCGCGGCGACGGCTCGCGATACGCAGACTGCGTACCAATCGATGACCGCGAAAGTGCAGATTGCGGGCAACGGCTACCAGCTTCAACTCCCGCCGGCCGCTGACGCAGGGCTCCGCAAAGGTGACAGACCCGCACTCAGAATCGCCCCAGGCGTCCTCGTCATCGCCAACGACGACATCGACGGCAGAGTCCGACCCACGCGAGTCGCCGAAGACCTGGTCACGATACGGCGCGACCAAGCGGACTGAGCGATACCGATAGCCGGCAGGGCACTCCGAACGCCAACGTTTGTAGTCCCATTGGAGTACTTATTGGTTCCTGGCGACCGTATAGATTGAAAGAGCAATGACGGGTGACGCTGACCCCGACGACCTGGAACGGTTCGTCTCGGCACAGGAGCAGGTTATCGGTAGCGTGAAGCGGGAGCTCCGGGGCGGACGGAAGCGCTCGCACTGGATGTGGTTCGTGTTCCCCCAGATCGCTGGGTTGGGACGCAGTGAGATGGCCCAACGGTACGCCATCGATTCGCTCGAGGAGGCGAAGGCATATCTCGCGCATCCAGTCTTGGGACCGCGGCTCCGTGACTGCACGGAGCTCGTGCTGGATATCGAAGACAAGACGGCGAACGAGGTATTCGGGTCGCCAGACGACCTGAAGTTCCGGTCGTCGATGACGTTGTTCGAGATCGCTGCGGATGACGGCGCGCTCTTCGCCGACGCATTGGAGAAGTACTACGACGGTGACCGGGACGCCAAGACACTCGAGCTGGTGGACGACAACTGAGAGCACGGGAATCGGGGAGCGAACCTCGGAACCCCGAGCGAGGGTCGCACAGTACCGGACGCGCGTAGGTTTTGGGTTCTAATCGGTGGAGAGTTTCGCCAGAAGAGACGGCGGTTGCGACCTGCCTATCGAGGGTGCTGAGGCGGTCCGTGGGAACCAGTGCAAGACGAAAACTGGACCAGCTGGGACGAGTTCCCGTTGCGAGTTCGGCCCTCGTTCGTTATGGCGGTTCGTCGAGGGTGACGGTCTCGATGCCGTCGTCCATATCGGTGGGGCCGCCTGTCACGTACTGGACGTCGCGACGTCCCCAGAGTGGGTCGGTGTCACGTCGTGTGGGGACGTCGGCTGGCGGTGCAGCGATGATCGTCCTCGGTACCGAGATGGTCTTGCCCGGTTCCCAGTCGTATGCGAGTTCGCCGGCGATTCCGATCCTGGCTGGCGTCCCATGCGGGGACTCTTCGGGCATCGTGATGCTGAACGCTGCCTCGTGCGTTCCCTCTGGAAGGGGGTCGGTGATGTTCCAGAAGGCGAGTGCTGGCCCGGATTCGGGGCGGATGACGTCGCTCGTGGCGCCGACAGCGTTCCCGTCAACGCGAAGCGTGCCGTCGAGCGCCGTCAGTCCGGGGTGCAGAGCTGGCCGTTCAGTGTCGGGGGCTGCAGCGGATGCGTCCCGCGAAGGGAGTGAGACGGCGGGACACCACTGCAAGAGGTGAGTGTCCGCTGGAACACGGGTCGTCGTTCCCGCCGACACAATGTATGCTACCGCAACCGGGACGACATCGTCCATACCACTCGCTCGGGCGCTCTCGGCATGAACGTGTTGCACGTTCGGGCTGCAGGTGGTTGCTGTCGATAGAACACCCGAGCGTTCTTCCGCAGTCCGGTGTTCGGTGTCGTATGGTCGGCGACTGGAGTCCGACGTTCGATGGCATCAACGGAGCGCAGTCGTTCCTGGACGTCGACCGGGAAGCGTCCACTGCCGAGATAGAACAGGCGTTCCACCGAGCATTGGAGGAGTCCGACAGAGCGACCGCGATCGAGGCCCGTGAACTCGTTCTCGCAGACTCACGCTACGTCGGGCAGGCTGTGGCGAGAATACTCTGCGAGCGGCTTCACCCCGACGACGTGACTTCCGTGCTGGACGCACAATCACTGCTCGGCGGCACGGCACCACCAGCGGACGGTGCAGCTGGCTATCATAGCGGTGTCGCGCGAACCGCAGACCAGACCGTCGCTCGCCTCGAGGAACTCCGTGACTCAAATCCCGACGTGACGAGCGAGAGCATCCAGACCGTTCGCGTGGCGCAGTACGCGCTCCGGTATCGCGACGTCGAAGCCGGCCGGAAGTACGTTCTCGGCAGTGATGCGAATGCGGAGGACGAATCGGGGTGGCGGGGACCGCTCTCCCCGAGTTGGAAGTACAGCGTGAACACAGGCGATGGCACGGAGTTCTACGTCCACGGCGACCGACAGATCGAACTTCATCAGGAAGAGGATGGAGCCCCGTACTCGACGCGGTTCCTCCACGACGGAGAACTCGTCGAGGAAGCGAGGTTCCATCGGTACGGCGAAGCAAACCGGATGGTGAAACGCTGGGTGACCGACCCTCCGGAAATCGAATAGGCACCTCCTGCAAAGAAGCATAGGGCATCACTGTAGGCTGGGTTTCCGACTGTTTCGCGAGTCAGTGAGGAAAGCGCGCTCGGGTCGTCAGGTGCGTTTATTGAGTTCGTCGGTGAGCGCTTGGAGTTCGTCGCGTTCGTCGATGGCGGTGAGTCAGCGTTCGGGGAGGGCGCTGGCGCCGAAGTTGGCGCGGCGACGGCGCGAGCGATAGCGCCGCTGGTGTCGGTGTCGCCAGCGCGACCACTGTGGTAGCGATAGTCAGTGCTGTACGTTCGCACCACAGAGTTATTATCACCAAATGGGAATGAAGCCGTATGGATCGTCGTGCCCTCCTCCCCGGTGGCGTTGCCATCGCCGGGACGCTCGCTATCGTGATCGGGGTTCACACGGAATTACTGACCATGCGGCCGGGTACCGCCGGGACCATTGAGACTGGATGGGGCGGGAGTCTCAACCACGAGGAAGAACTCCTCGCGGGGTTGAGTGTCGTGGCCACCAGCAGTGCATTCGCCGCGATTCGCTGGCGGCGGGCGGCTCTCCTCGCGCAGGCGGTCGGCGGTGTCGTCCTGTTCTATGCACTCAGAGCGGTCGTGGGGTACTCGTTCGATCCGACACTGGGTATCTACACGGGCCTCCCCGTGCTCGACGGGACCAACGGTCGGGTCATCTTCGGGGCCGAACCGTACCTGCTGGTCCTCGGCGGTCTCCTCTTGATTGTCGCGGGTGTACTCGGGTTCCGCGGCTGGCCCCGTGCTGGAGACCCAGATACGGTCGCGGAGAACACAAGGGACCACAGCCTCTCGGAGTCGGCAGAGACGTAGGCTGCCGCCGAATCCGAGGGAAGCAACGCTAGCGAAGACATCGAAACACAGATTCTGGAGATGTGAGAGGAAAACTAAGGGGTGACCTATTGCAATCGCTCCGCGCATCTGAGGGCAGCGGCGTCAACTGGGTCGTGTTCGTACGCTACGATCACGACACCGGCGCCGTCGGCGTAGACAGATGAAGCCCTCTCGAAGGGGTCACGTGAGTTGATGGTGGTTCGTGGGTCAGGGCGGAGTCAGTCTACGAGGAACTCGAGGAGTATCGACTGGAAGCGTTCGGGACGTTCGATGTGTGGGGAGTGGCCGACGGCTTCGAAGCGTTCCTCGTGGTAGGTGCCGCCGGCGTCCGCGTAGGCGTCGAGGACGTCGCGGGTCTGTGCGGTCATCGGTTGTGGTGGGTACGCGTCGTCGCCGGGCCAGTCGGGGAGTTGGCCGGCTTGGCCGAGGAAGCCGGCGTCGAAGAACGACGTGTCGGAGACGATCTGGTCGCTGTCGCCGTGCACCCAGAGGATCGGTGGCTTCTGGTCGATGTCGACGAGGTCGGTGGTGTCGAAGTACTTCGGTGAGACGGCGTTGAGGACGCCGTGGTCGCCGGGTGCGACGCCGGGCCAGTTGTCGGACGGTTCGGCGTCACCGGGGTAGTTGTCGTCGCCGACGGCGGTGGCGCACATCGCCTGGACGTAGGCGTCGGCGGTGGCGGGGTCGAACTCGTGGTCCGGGCCGACGTAGAACGATTCCATGACGGTGCGTGGCGACGCGTCGGCGGTGGCGGTGGTGTCGCCGACGGCGAGCTGGTCGACGAACTCGTCGTTCGCGAGACCGCCGCCGGTGCCGGCGTAGTCGGGTTGACACGGGCTCCCGTCGCGGGTGGTGCCGCCGAATCCGTACGGGGACATCGTGCTCTCGAGGCAGACGGCGGTGAGGCGTTCGGGATGGTCGATGGCGTACTGCATGGCGACGCCGCCGCCGATTGACCAGCCGACGAGCGCGATGTCGTCGAGGTCGAGGGCGTCGAAGAGCGCGTGGAGGTCGTCGCTGAAGTCGCGGACGCCGCGGGTGGCGTCGACGGGTTTGGTCTCGGAGTCGCCGTACCCGCGAAGGTCGGGGGCGATCACGCGGTAGGTGTCCGGGAGGTCCGTCATGAGCTCGGCGAAGAATCGCGACGAGGAGACGTTCCCGTGGACGAGGACCAGCGGGGTTCCGTCGGGGTCACCGGCGGTGAGGACCGCCGTGTCGAGGCGGCCTGTCGATACGCGGTCGGCTGTCACGCCAGCTGGGAGGTCAACGTCCATGGGGCTTGATACGGCTGACGGCCTCATCAAGTTACACGTTACCGAGACGCAAGTTCGGGGGTTGGTGCTTGAGAACGGCGTCTGGTTGGGGCGAGGATGGTAGGCGGCGCGGTGGTCGGGCGTGGGTGGATGCCAGCCCGACACCGGATTTCAAATGAATTTGTGCGACGGTGTGCCAAGTTGCTCGTGAGTGACCAGCGGGAAGTTCTGAGACCGTGGTCGAAAGGTCGGTGGGAATCGCTTGGACTGTGTCGGAGGTGACGCTCGAAGTGTGTCGGTGTCGAGGGATTCGGTGGTCGTGTTCTGGACACCCCCACACCGGATTTCAAATGAAATCGGCGTACTGTGTGGCGGTTCTGAGAGGCGGAATCCCCCAGTGATTACCGCCGATATAGCGAGCACGGGCGGTTGGACAGTCGTTTGTCGGGATTAATGGGTCTCGTGGGTAGGCGGGAGTGCTATGGTCGGTTCGAGTGAGTTGTGTGGGCGTTCGAAGCTGGGTGTGGAAGGGGTGTATTTGAACTCGACCGTCTGGGATTCTAGATCGTTCGGACTTGGTCGCTGTGTGGTCTGTACCTTCCCTTTCTTCTTCTTCTTCTTGCCTAGAACCCTAGTTATATAATAACGCGAGTATGGAACCGGGTTCCAGTTGAAGCTAATCGTCAGAAACCAGCAGCTAGATGAGCTATACCGCTGGAATCCCGTTGTAGAAGACGAGCGAAAGCGACCCCCAGCCCGACCCCCTCCCCTTCCATTAGAACCGATTTCATTTGAAATCCGGTGTGGGGGTGTAGTGAGTCATGCCACTCTCCCCCGGCAGTCTGGTGCCACCCGAGATAGCAAGCGTGTCATCGAGTCGCCGTCAGGCCAGCAGGGTGTCGTCACTGGAACGTGCTCGGTCTCGGTCTCGAACTTGGGCAGCCACTGTGTCGTGGTGGAGTGGCGTCTGTGTCGCGGTGGATTTCATTCGAAATCCGGTGTCCGTGACGCTGCGGTCTCGAGAACCAGCCGGGAATTCATTTGAAAGACGGTGTCGGATTCGAGACGGGCCTTTCTCATCCATGCAGCCGATACGGAGCCATTCGACACTGCGTGACAGGCTCCCAGTCCCGGTCCACTCGGCCCCACAACTCCGTTCCGCACGACAGAAATTCATCTGAAATCCGGTGTCAGACGCACGCCCCAACCACTCAGCATACACGGGGAATCATTCGAAACACGCCCCCATCCGCACCACACCCCCTAGGCGACCCTCACACGAGCCTCGAACCCGCGAACAAGGCCTCTACCGGAAGAATAGACGTTCGACGGAAAGAACTAAGGGCATTTCATTTGAAAGGTGGTGGTATGTCTACCGACGGTGACACGCTCGGGGATTTCGCCACCGCCCACGGCGCCGTCGCCCACTCGCGCGCCACCAGCCCACCCCGAGACGACCCTCTCTCAGTCCTCGACGAACCAGACCCCATCTTCACCGACGAAAGCCTCCTCGACCCCAACGTCGTCCCCGACGAAGAGAAGATCGTCGGCCGCAACGAACAGATCGAGACCGTCGCACACCGCCTCAAACCCGCCATCAACGGCGCCTCCGGCAAAGGAACACTCATCCTCGGCAAATCCGGGTCCGGCAAGACACTCGTCACGAAGTACGTCGGTCGGGAAGTCGTTCAACGCGGCCACGACGCCGACGTCGACATCGGTCTCGTCGTCATCGACTGCGCGCAACGCCGCAGCGAAACACAGACCGTCATCCGACTCGCCTCCCAACTCAACGACCCCACCAAGACCAACGTCACCATCCCCCACTCCGGCATCTCCACCGGCGCCTACTACGACCGCCTCTGGACCATCATCAACCAACTCTACGACGCCATCATCATCGTCCTCGACGAGATCGACCGCCTCGCCCCCAACGAAGCCCTCCAGAGCAACGTCACACCCGAGGAAGCCGACGACTCCAAACTCCTCATGCAGCTCTCCCGAGCCGGCGAAGAAGACGACATCGACGCCGGCCTCACCGTCATCGGCATCAGCAACGACCTCAAGTACGGCGACCGCCTCGACACCCGCGTCACCTCCAGCTTCGCCCCCGACGACCTCGTCTTCGACGCTTACGACGCCAACCAACTCCGCGACATCCTCAACCGTCGCGCCGACGCCTTCCGCGACGGCGTCCTCAGCGACGACGTCCTCCCGCTGTGTGCCGCATTCGCCGCCCAGGAACACGGCGACGCCCGTCGCGCCATCGACCTCCTCCGACTCGCCGGCGAGGTCGCGCGCGACGAAGGCACCGAGCAGGTCACCGAAGACCACGTCCGCGCCGCCAACGACGACGCCGAAGTCACTCGACTCCGCGACCTCATCCGCGGGTGCCCCACGCAAGCGAAGATCGCGATGGCCGCACTCGCAGCGATGGAGCACTTCACCGACCGCTCGTACTTCAAAGCCACCGAGATGTACCGCGTCTACCGCGCGTTCGCCGACGCGATCAGCGCCGACGCGCTCGGCCAGAAACGCATCACGGACCAACTCCGCGAATACGAAACCCTCAAAATCGTCGATATGAACCGGACGAGCGACGGCTACCGCGAAGGCACCCACCTCGAACTCTCACTCCTCGACGACCCCAGCCTCATCCTGCAATCCGTCGGCCTCGACGACCGCCTCAGCGACATCCCCATCAACGACGCCATGCAACACCGCATCCAACGCGCCATCGAATCCTGACAGCCAACGCGAACCACTGCACGGACTGATAGAACCGGAGCGAGACCACCCGCCACGAACCGATTGACCTCCTCCCGCGCCTGAAGACGCGGGAATCCCGCCACGGGATTTCAGGCCGAGCGTCTGCTCGGCCCTGTGGTTTCAAGACGCATATGGTCCAAGCGTCTCTTGCGTGGTAGCATCGGCTTGGCTGTCTTGTGGCGCGGCCAAACACGCCCCATCCTCAGCCGAGTCATCGTCGTTCTCGTGTTCTCTGGAACAACTCTCTCCACTGAGGTAGCGGTCTGCGATGTTCACCGCTCCGTTCACGTCCGCTTGATACTCGCCCATCCAGCATGCGTCGTTCGTACACGTGAACGTCGCCTGCTTCGGACGATACCCCACCTCACCGCACGCGTGGCACTCCTTCGACGTGTTGCGCGGATTCACCGTTTCGACGGGGATACCCTTCTCAACGGCTTTGTAGCGTATCTGCGCGTGGAGTTTGGCGAACCCCCATCCGTGGAGACGCCGGTTCATATACTCGCCGTAGTCCATCGACTCCCGTATGTACGTCAGGTCCTCCAGAACGAGGACGGGGTCCTCGACGGACTCGGCGTACTCCACGACTTCGCGGGTGACGCGGTGGAACACCTCGTCTATCCGCTTCCACAGGTCGTCGCCAAACGATTCAGAGATACGCTCACTTCCGCGCGTCTGGAGTCGTCTCGTGGCGGTGAAGTAGGTCTTGCGGAGCCGACGAACAGTCTTGCCCTCGTCGGCCCACAGTTCGGGATCGGTCGGAGAACCGTGCCCGTCGCGGTGACACACCGTGACGAGCGACGCTTCCCCGATATCCACTCCGATGGGCGTCCGTTCTTCGGCGGACACCTCGGAACCATCCTCAACGTCGCGGGTAGCGGTGACGTGGAGATACCACGTCCCGTCTCGCTCGAACAGCCGACCCTCGCCCATCGTGGCATCTCCCGCGTTCAACGCTTCCAACCAGTCACGCTGGTCGGGATTCGGTTGTGCTGGCAGCCAGAGGTGGTAGTCCTCATGGTGCGGAATCTTGACGTACCACTCGATTGCGTTCTCGGGCTTGTGGTCAAACCGTAGCCCCTCGTTCGTGAAGCGAACAGGGTGGTCGTCGTGAAGGTCGCCCGCGTTGTACGTCGTCGTGAGTTGCGGGACGTACTTCTTGAGCGCGTTCTTCGCATATCCACTCAGATCGTAGTTGACCACTATATCGTTCGCTTCGGTCTGTGTGGTACATCCGGCGTCGAAGGCGTGGTGAAGGGCCTGTTGGTACACTTCTCGTGTCTCGCAGAGTTTTCTCCGCTTGTTCGCGTTCGGCTCTACCAGTTTCAGTTCCAGCGTCTTCGTGAGTTCGGTCACGAATCGCCCTCCTTGTGTTGCTGGATATAGTTCTCGACAGTTTCACTAGATACGTTGCCCGCCGTTCCTGCATAGTAGCCTCGCCCCCATCGAATCTTCTCGCCGTCGTGGTCGGCGTATCTGTGGTTGTACTTCCGCGAGGAGATACCCTTGAACCAGTTGGCGAGAAGCGACGGCGCGTGCTTCGGTGGGCTACTGACGAACAGGTGGATGTGGTCGGGTTGTACGGTCAGGTCGAGTATCTCGAGGCCCTTGTCGTCGGCTATTTCGTAGAGGATGGTTCGCACACGGTCTGCGACTTCGTTGACGAGTACCGAGTTGCGGTACTTCGGCAACCACACTATGTGGTAGTTGAGGTTATATATCGCGTGCCGTGTGGTCTTCATCCGTATTGCACACTATAGGTCAAGTTGTGATAATACTGACGGTGAATCGGTTGGAAATCCAGCCGTCGCGTCGTCGCTGAGGGGTACGCTATTGTCCGCTTGACCCCCGCCTAAAGACGGGGGTATGCGCTCGTAACTTTATCAACGAAGCCGACGATGAGTTCCTGGATTTCGTCGTCGCCTCTCGCGAGCCCGGCTCTAGTACTTCGAAACCGATGACACGACCCGTAGCGAGCACCTCGACGACGATGTTGACCTCAATGATTGTCGAACCCGGAGTGGAACTCTTGTAGTTCCTCGATGATGAACTCGGGGTTGTCGACGTGCGAATTGTGGGTCGCATCAGGGATCTCCCTGACACGACACTCCTCGAGAACCGAATCGAGGTACTCAGTATGCCGGTCGATGAAGGGCTCGTTCTCGCCGTACATCGCAAGCACGGGGACGTCGATGCGGTCCCACTCCAATTGCGAACCGATATACGATTGGACGCCCCGCATCACCTTTTCGCGTTCGCTGGCCTGCATTTCCGGGGCATCGCAGGCGTGAGAGTCGCGTATCTCCTCGAGGTCGTCCATGTCGACGGTGGTACTGTCGCGGAAAAGCTGCTCCCACACCCAGTCGATGGTTCGCATCAGCCGGTCGTTCCCCATGATGGGGGTGAGAAGTTTCGCAACGTCGACTCTGGTGAGGCGTTCGCCGAGGGTGAACGTCTGTGGGGTTGGTGCGCCGACCGTGGCTAGTGCCGATAGCTGTTCTGGATAGTTGGCTGCAAACTGATACCCGATCATCCCACCCGTCGACAGTCCACAGACGGTCGGTCGCTCCAAACCAAGTGTGTCGATGAAGGCGGCGAGGTCGTCGGCGTAGCGTTCGATTGTGTATCTCTTGTGTGTCGACCCTTCTGACTGACCATGCCCGCGGAGGTCGTAGACGATTACTCTGAGCGAATCTGTGAGGGGTTGGAGTTGCTCGGCCCAGAGTTGATGATCGCTTGTTGCACCGTGAAGAACGACGAGTGGCGGCCCGTCTCCGTATTCTTCGTAGTACGTGGAGACACCGTTAATCTCGACCGAGGACATGGAAATCAAATCTCTATCCATTTACTTGTATGTTCGTAGACATCATGCAATCGTACATGGAAAGTCGGGAGTCCTGCCCGATGGTGGCACTCGCGGTTCCCCCGAACCGTGAGGCCACCTTGGGGTACGACGAATGGTGGGCATCCTGAGTTGAATGAAATCGCAATGCGACTCACAGATTGGTGGACCTGTGGCTCCAGATTGCACGCATGTGATTGCGAGACTTGGCGTTGCATGGGAGCTCATCGCCGGTGTGCGTGAGCGTCACGTGGAACGTATTCGTGGACGCGGCGTACCCGACGACGTGGACGTCGTACGCGGCGTCGCTGGGCGGGTCCAGCCGGATTTCGCAGTCATCTGCGCTCAACTCGGGCGAGGTGGCTGCACTCGCGGTTGCAGGCAGCCCGCCGAACACGAGACAGAGCACCAGACAGCCCACGATGATTCGCCGATGGCCAGCGTGTCTTGCTCCATACAACGGTCCAAGGTCGATCGACATGCAGTTCGATATAGTGGTGGAAGCCCCCTGGTTTCGAGCCGTGACCCGGTGGCTCAGGGAGTGAGCAAGGCAGGTCGAATCCACGACCCGGGGCTCGATCACCTATCAGTCGGTGTGACGGCTGATCGCTGCTGGCTCGGTCCGTGAGCCAGTGGGTCGTGGGATGATACCTCGGGATTTCCCGACGTCGTTAGGAGTGAAATGTCGATTGATTCCCAACCGGCTGACGATGCGTTCGACGTGCGACCGGCGACGGCTGACGACGGCGACGAGCTCGCGGCCCTCTACGCGAATAGTCCGGATACCGGCGACATCGGGATGGCGCCTCGATTCAAGATCGACCCCTACGTTGCCTACACGGAGATAGACCCGGCAACGGATACGCACGGCATCGTCGCCGAAACGCGAGACGGTGACCTTGCAGGTGCGGGATTCGTCTCCTTCACCGACGCCCGCGTGGGCGGAGAGATTCGGCCGATGGCCTACCTGGTCGGGTTGGCCGTTCACGAGGAGTACCGCGGGCGCGGTCTCGGGAAACGACTCGCTGCCGAGCGCGTCCAGTACGCCGAGGACCACCGTGGCGATGACTGCGTGGTGTTCGCCCAGATTCAGACCGGGAACGAACCGTCGAAGGCGGTTGCGGAAACGTGGGCCGACGGCTTCCCGTATCAGACGGTGATGGTTCCGATGCAACCGCTCGACGAAGCGCCGCGTCGAGACGAATACACCGTTCGACCAGTGACGGACGCGGAGCACGATACCGTCGTGCGGGAAACGGACGAGTTCTATGCGGACGCCGAGCTGTACGCGCCTCACACCGTCGACGAACTACGCCAGCGGTTGGCGGAGTCACCGATAGGGGAGCCGATAGCGGACTACTTCGTGGTCGTCTCGGAGGGGGAACTCGTGGCTGGCGCCGGCGTCATCAACTCGCACAAGCTGATGTGGAACAAGCTCGAGACCCTCCCGCCCGAACTCGAAGACGCGGACGAGCTCCCGCCGGCGTTCCCGGAGAGCCGTGAGATCAAGCCGACCGGTATCGCCGACCTCTGGTATGCGCCCGGTCACGAGGCGGCCGGAGAGGCACTCATCGAATCGATCCGGGCACATCCGGACGTCGGGAATCGTATCGGTATCGGTATCGACCCCGACGGGCCCGTCGGACGCATCGTCGATACTGGCGGCCAAACGTGGGATACCTACATTGCGGTTCGGGGCCTGGAAGACCCCATGGAGGAGACGTTCGTCGCGCCATCGATCTGACCGCAACAGTTCCCGGGCCTTCCGGAGATATCGACTGCCCATCGGTGACGACGCCTCGGTTCGAAATCCCATCGAGTGATGCGAACGGCGCTGATCGGGGACGGAGGAACTGACGAGAGTCGTCACGGGCTATCGGCTGCTGGATTGGTATCAAGAGCGGCGATGTCGTTCCTGATGGATTGAACTCGTTCCTCGTCGCCCAGTCGAGCGGCGATATCGAGGGCTGACTCGAGATGATTCCGGGCACTCTGTGGGTCCTGTCTCGTGAGTTCCAGACGAGCGAGAGCCGTGTGCAGTTCGGCGGTTCGAGTGACCACGCCACTCTCCTTGGCCGCCTCGAGCCCCGCCAGAAGGTAGTCTGCGCTGGATTCGATGTGGTCGCGTTCTAACGCTGTCAGCCCGAGTAGCCTGAGGCAGCCGGCAGCGTCGCTGGTCGTGTCGTACTCTCGGCACCGGTCGAGCGCTTGGCGAGCGTACTCTTCTGCTTCATCCTCCTTCCCACGCGCGAGTTCGAGGCGTGCGCGGAGCCGATTGCACTTGGCGGCCAACAACGGATTGTCGAGCGTTCGGCTCGCCTCTCTACACCGTACGAGGTGTGCTTCGGCGTCTTCGTAGCTGTCCTCGCGGAGCGCGATGCGAGCTAGCGTTCGCGAGACGTCGGCCATCTCGATTGGGGCTGAATCATCCGCTGCCGCTTCCAGGCCCTTCCTCGCGAGCGACTCAGATCTGTCGAGGTTGCCGCGGTCGAACGCCACGTCGGCCAATACGGCGTGGATTGGGGCGACGAGGGACGGAACGCCACGTCCGTGTTCTGACGCGCGCTCGAGGTGGCTCTCGGCGTCTTCCAGACGGCCTTCCAAGTGCGCAACCCGTCCGAGTGAGGCGTGGACTTGAGATTCCACCATCGAGGCTCCGGACGACCGACTGGTCGCCATTGCACGGCTCAGATGGGATTTCGCCGTCTCGAAGTCGTCTTCGACGATTGCGATTCGACCGAGATGGTATCTCGCTGACGCCTCTTCGGGGGTGCTGTCAGCGTCCTCAATACGGTCGAGGTACTCACGCAGTCGTTCCTTCGCCTGTTGGTGAGCTCCCTGCAGAAACGAACAGCGCGCCCCTTCCAATGCTGTCCCCGCATATGTTGGTGACTGGTGCTCGTCTGCCAGTTCTCGGAACCGTTCGTACTGTGCTTGTGCCTCCTCGAGGTTGTTACGCTCGATCTCGACGTGCGTGATGATGGCTCGCGCTTGGGCCATCTTCTTCACGTCCTCCAGTTCCTCCGCCAGCGCGAGGCTACGCCGAGCGTGGTCGATCGCCGTCTCGTAGTCGCCGTTGATAGCGGAGAAGTGCCAGATGCCGCCGTGTCCACGATAGCGGAGCCGTTTCGCTTCACGCTCGGTCAAGCCGTCGGGCGACGAGTCGGCGTCCAGCAACTGTTCTATCTCGGCTTTCCCTCGCCGGAGGTTCCCCTGGAGGCGGTTCATCTCTCCCCGCCAGTAGTGCTGTTTCTGTCGGATGAACTCTGAGCAGGCGTCCGGAACCGCAATCGTACCGTCGTCTGTCTCGCCGTACAACGGTGCGAGACCAGCATTCGTATGGCCGAGCCTGAAGATCCGTTCCACGAGTTCGTCGCCCCACCCGCCAGGGTCAGACTCGATCCGGTGAAGGTGGGGTGCCGTCCGGTTGAGTTGCCGCTCGATGCGGTTTCGTCGATCGGCGTCGTCGGCGAGCGACAACAGCCGAGAGGTACATCGGCCGAATATTGCTCGTGCGCGGTCCTCGGAGAGGAGTTCGAGGAACCGCTCGAGGAACCGCCGCGACCACGTCTCGTGGTGGGTGCGGTACTCCATCCTGGGAGCGGTCACGCCGCGATGCTCGAACAGGACGCGCCCCTCCAGGACGGAGATTGCGGCTTCGATATCGCCGCACCGGTCCGGTTCGGCGATGCCGTAGAGGTACTCGGTCGCGACGGGGATACCAGCGGCATTGCAGAGACTGGCCAGCACAGCGAGCTCCGTCGCGTACTCCGGGTCCGCATCGAGAAGCGACTGACAGGTCTCGCGGACGTCGGCGTCGAGCGCGTTCGGCACCGTACCGTCTGGGTCGGCGACCGTGTCGACGCGCCTGGAGAGGTGTGTCTGGGCGAGCAGGGCTCTTCCGGGAGGCCGCGTATCGGCGGGGGCGGATAGTGCACCGTCCGCCACCGCCGACTGGAGTTCCGTACCGGAGGCGTCGATGTCCTCGGCGATGAGCGACCGGAAGTGATCGACGAACCGTTCGCACCCGTCCGCGTCCAGTTCGGGGACGGGTACTTGCTCGACCGACCGTCGTCGATAGGCGTCGACACGCGGGTCACCCACGAGGTCGTCCGACGCGTTCCACTCGCTCGTTCGCGAGTCGAGCAGGAACGTCACGTCGTCTCGGCCCTTGAGCGACAGCATCACGTCGAAGATGCCGTTTGCTTCCGTCCGAATCGCGTCCTCGACGACGACGAGTGCGTGGTCGTCGGTCTGGCGGAGGTACGCTTCCAGGAGCGATGGCGACGAGAACTCCCCGCCAGCGCCGCGCTCGCGATACACGACCGGCCCGATCTGTTGGTCGTACCACTCGCACGCGACGGACATGCAAGCCGTACTCTTCCCGGCTCCTGGCGGTCCGAGAACGACGTGGTCGGGGCCTGCCTGTAGCGCCGAGAGCATCCGGTCGACGAAGTTCCGGTCCTCGTCGTCGAATCGGTCGACTGCGTGCCCCCCGCGCACTTCCGAGAGCGTGAAGCCAGTCCGCCAACTGACTTCGGGGCGGGCCTGCTCGCGTGACTCGAAGTACTCCTTCGAGAGGCGGGTGAAACCCTCTCGTTCGAGGTCCAGTGGCAGTGCGTGACCGGCGAACCCGCCGTCGCGTTCGAGGTTCCCGGTACGCGAGTCCGACGAGTCAGCCGGCTCGAGGTCCGACGGTCCGAGTTCGACGGCTCCGGCCAGCGCGTCGAACTCGGCTGTCACGGCCGATGCCGAGTCCTTGAGCCGTTCGAACCGGTCTCGCGCCCACTCGACGGCCGAGTCGGAGTCGTTGACGATCGCCCCCTTGACGCCGCTGTCGCCATCGTAGACCACGACCGACGCCGTGGCCGCGCCGCCCTTCGTCGTGAGAAGCAGCGCGTGCCGCGGCCCGTCCGCTGTGAACGCCGAGAACGCGTCCGCCGCGCCCATCTCCGCGAGCAACTGCGGATACTGCCCTTTTAGAAGCGTCAGCAGTTCCTCGTCGAAGAGCCCCACCGACTCCATACCTTCGGCTCGCACCTTCCGGTGCCAGACTCGCAGCAACGACGGATTCACCAGCGTCGGGAGATACGCCTGCACGGAGTCGGCCTCGCGGACTCGGCTCACTACCTCCTCGAGCGGCCTGAACGGCGCGGATTCGTCAGCGAGATACGTCTCGCCGCCGGTGAGGAACGCCGGGTCGAACTCGCTGGGGTCGACGAGCGGGTCGAGGAGCTCTTTCGCCCGCAAGATAGCTCGACTCGCCGCCTCGTGGCGTCGGAACTCCTCGACGGCCATCACACCCGTGACCGTCGCAGCGTACCCACCATCTCGATTTTCGACGAGCCCCGCATCGCAGAGTTCTCGCAGCGCCCGAGTGACCGTCGACCGAGAGTGGGCGAGCTCGTCCACGATGTCAGCTGGATTCAAAACCCCCTCGTCCTCGAGTAACTCGACGAATTCCGCCCGTCGGGCGACAGTCTCTCGCCGTTCTGCCACCTCACCCGGTTCCATACGTTCCCTTGACACAGACGGCGAGTACAAAAATACGGTGGCGGTGGCCGTAACCCCCGAAACCGCTTCCCTCGACAAGCACCGCCGCATCCTGCAATCCGTCGGCCTCGACGACCGCCTCAGCGACACCCCCTCAACGACAGCATGCACCACCGCAGCCAACGCGCTTCGTATGTTGACGACTCGAAGAGTCCCGACGACCGCGTCGTTCTATTATGAGTGAGCGTGACATACTCGTATGGAGCTCGTCGCCAAAGCGATCGATATCGGGACCCGAACGCACACGGTCCTCCTCAACTCGAGCGACGCGAGCGAACTGGGCGTGCACCCGCTCGACCGCATCCGCATCCGACACGATGACCGCGCCAGCACCGGCATCGTCGAGATCACCGACGAACTCGTCGCCCCGGGCACGCTCGGCGTCACCCGCTCGCTCGGACACATCACGGGCGACGTGGCGGTGTCCATCGCACCGCGCCCCGACTCCGTCGCGTACCTCACGAAGAAACTCAACGACGTCGAGCTCGAGATGCACGAGATCGGCGCCATCGTCCGCGACATCAACCAAGACCGACTGAACGACGTCGAACTCAGCGCGTTCGTCGCCGGCGTCTACGCCAATGGCCTCTCTCGCGAGGAGATAATGTGTCTCACCACCTGCATGGTGGACGTCGGCGAGACCATCGACTGGGGACGCGACCCGATCGTCGACAAGCATTCCATCGGTGGGGTGGCTGGGAACCGCGTCACGCCGATCGTGGTTCCGATCGTTGCGGCCGCGGGCCTCACCATCCCGAAGACCTCCTCGCGTGCAGTGACCTCCGCAGCAGGAACCGCCGACACGATGGAGGTCTTCTGTGACGTCGCGTTCTCCCTCGACGAGGTCAAAGCCATCGTCGACGAGACGAACGGCTGTATGGTCTGGGGTGGAGCGGTGAACCTGTCGCCCGTCGACGACAAGATCATTCGCGCGGAGACGCCGCTCTCGCTCGACCCACCCGGACAAGTGATCGCGTCCGTGCTCTCGAAGAAGAAGAGTGCCGGCGCGACCCACGTCGTCATCGACCTCCCTTACGGGGAGAGTGCGAAGGTCGAGAGCCTCTCGGAAGCCCGGGAGATGGCGGAGGACTTCAGTCGCGTCGGCACGAACCTCGGGATGCACATCGAGTGTGCCATCACGCGCGGCGAACAACCGATCGGACGCGGGATCGGACCGGTACTCGAAGCCCGCGACGTCCTCGCCGTCCTCGAAGGCACGGGCCCTCGAGACCTCCGCGTGAAAAGCGAGTGCATCGCACAGGTCTTACTGGACGAAGCAGGTGTCGACGAGACAGCGACCGAACTTCTCGAATCGGGCGACGCGGCAGCGAAGTTCCGCGAGATCATCGCCGCACAGAACGGCGACCCCGATATCTCGCTTTCGGACCTCACTCCCGGACGACGTCGGTCGACGGTTCACGCCTCCAACGGCGGTGTCGTCACGCACGTCGACAACCGCCAGGTGAACGAACTGGCACGACGAGCAGGAGCCCCGAAAGATCGAGCGGCAGGCATCGCGCTCCACTGCCAGCTCGGTGACGAGGTCCAGCGCGACGACTCGCTCTTCACGATTCACGCCGAGAAGGAGGAGAAACTTGAGCAAGCACGCTCGTTCGCAGACCGCTCCCGGCCCGTGCACGTGTTACCCCCGGACGAAGCGCTGGTCGAACAAGTGTGACTCGAATTTTGGTTCCATGGCGGTCGTCAGGTAGTGCTGGTTGAATGGGAACTTTGATGCGGGAACATATTGGAATAGTGATTAATGTCGAAGCCGCCTCGGTTGGTCGTTGATGCGCACGACGAGTGGAAGATTCGCGCGTCGTTCCCGAACCTCGCTACCGGTTCACCCTCCAACCCAGCGCCGAGACACTCCTCCGTGACGAGCTAGGGTATCAGGAGTCAGAGATTGGCCCCTGGCGACCATCCGTCTTTAGCGAAGAGAAGAACCGCAGTACAGCAGTAGCGTATCGAGGCTTCTTTTCGAGAGGAATGCGACTGCCACACACTCTCCAAACACGTCGTTCAGCGGTGTGTTGACGAGGGTGTTGGAACGATTGCCGTGGGCGACCTCTCCGGCATCCGTGAGGACGAGGCGAACGGTGAGTCGAAGAACTGGGTCAGGCACGGCAACCCCGATCTGCACTCGTGAGCGTTCGACCGCTTCACTGACTTCCCCACGTACAAGGCCGAGATGGAAGGGATCTCGGTTGAAGAAGTATCTGCGTGGGATACGTCGAAGTCGCGTTCGTACTGTGGTCGGAAGCGTGACGCAAACCGTGTTGAGCGTGGGTTGTACGTCTGCGATTCGTGTGATACGGTGGCGAACGCGGACGTGAATGGTGATGAGAACATTCGGCAGAAAGTATCTCCGAGTCTCGCCGGTGATGAGGGAGAGAGGAGTTACCGACTGACCCCGCGACCCCGTTCCACGATGAGGCGCCGGTGGCCGTGGCACCCTGCTGGCGTCGCCAGAACGCGGTGCGGGCGCTCGCGACCACGCGGTCGTCGCGGAGCCGCGTGCGCTCGTTCGTCGTTCGAGCCGCGTCCGAGGTCCAGAGCCGGTGGTGCGCCGTTCCTGGAGCCGATATCGTTAGGTGGCTCCCGGGAATATCTGGAACGAAACCGCTGTATGCAGGCGGACACCCGCCCACAGACGGACCGGGACGCGCGCCTCGCTATGACGAACGGAACCGATCGACAGCTGGACGTCCAAACCGCCGTCGCCGAGCTCGAAGCACGCCTCGACAAGGACACCGATGGCGTCCCGTTCACGCTCATCGAACAGCGGGACGCTGTTGCCGAACTCCGGGAGCTGGCACGGACCACCGGATTCACCGTCCAGGAGCCGACGCCACTCGCTGGCGAGCGCGTCCGCTCGCTCGTCGACGCGCTCGTGGGTACGTTCGAGAACGTGCACGGAAAGGGACCTGACTCGCGGGCGACGGCACTGTTCGACCTCGGACACCATGCGAAACAGCTCGAGGAGATGGTGGTTGCGTCGCTGGCGGAAATGTTCCGCAGTCGGGACGGGGTGACGCTGTCGACGCTCGCGGAGATCCCCGACGACCTGACCGGTTCAGTGGTCGGGGTCGGTCGCGTGGTGGCGCCACCGACTGCTGCTACCGTCCGTGGGTCGGCCCGCAGTGACCGCCGGCTGAACGCGCTCGTGGACGTTGCCAGCAGTGCAGTCTCGGCCCCTGTCTCGCCAGTGGCCGCCCGATGCGGCCTGTCGCTGCTTGGCATGCTGAGCGTCGTCGACCCGTGTCAGGTCGGCAACCACGAAGGCGCGTCCGTGCTCGTCCCGGATCTCCTGCGGGCGTACCGTGCGACGGACGAAGCGAGTGATCGGGTCGCGGCACTCAGGGCGGTTCGCTGCATCGTCGAGTACCACGAGTCCAATATTCAGGAGCCAGACACGCTGGTGAGCGTTGTCGAGAGTGCCTGCCAGGCAGAGGACTGTCTCGTCCGCGCCAGCGGGCTCGCCGTCGCGGACGCGGTCGCCGACCGGACGTCGTTCCCTGGCGACGCGACCCCCGCCGTGGCGGCTTCGGGAGTCGAAGCGTTCGTCGACTCGGTCGTCACGGGCCTAGAGTCGAACGAGTTCCCGGTGCAGGCGGCCGTGGCTTTCGCCGACGTGCTCGAGACAGGCGTCGTCACTGCGGTCACGGAACCGATGTGCCAGCGGATAGTCGACGTCGTCGCCGCCGACGAGAAGTGGACGGACGCCGACGATTTCATCATCAAGAAGCGGGAGTCGCGTGCAACCGCCCGTCGAATGGCCGTGGAGTGCATCCGGTTGGTGGTCGAGGCGGACGCAGTCCCGCCGTCGGCAACCCTCGACTGTGCCGGACTCGTGGCGGCGCTGTCGAACCGCAACCAGGGACACGAGACGTACGCGACAGCGCTCGCACGCCTCGTAGAGGGCGGCTACGCTGACCCGAGCCCCGAGCTGAGAACAGACGCCGTCGCCGCGATAACACAGAACGCCCAGCACCGGTTCGTTTCGACGGCCGCGCTTGGCCACCTGGTCGACGCCGGAATCGCATCGAGAGCGGACGTCGAACGGCTCCGCGACCGACTGATCGCGGAGACGGCGGCCGACCCCGGCCACGGGGCGGCGGACGTCCTCGACGAACTCGCTGCCGACTTCCCGCAACTCCCCGTTACCGACGCCATTCCGGTCGACGAACTCGTCGACGACGTCCAAGCACTCCGAGGGTCGGAGTCGGCTCGCGCCGCAAGAGCGCTCACCGTGCTCGTCGAGGAAGGCATCCTCACCGAGCCACTGGACGTCCCACTGGAGACGATCCGACGTGCCCGGCGGAGCGCAGAACTGGAGACCACGGAGGCGGCGCTCCAGTCGCTCTTGTTCACCCTCGCGGACGCAGGTGCGGAGCGTGAGTTCCTCCCGGCGGTCCGCCGCGAGTACGGGCACCTCGTCGGCAAAGATCCCGACCTGTCGCCCGCGGACGGCCTCGCCGCCATCGAGCGGCTGGCAGCCGACGTCGATCGGGCCGAGGGGAGGGTGGCGCTCGCTCGCGCCGCAGCAGCCGTCGTTCCGGTGGCGGCGCCGGCGGCACGCAAGCACGCCGCACGCATTGCAATCGAATGCGTCGGCCCTTCACTCGACGGCGTCGACGGAGCCCGAGTCGTCGACCCACTCGCCGCGGTGATCCCGGAGCTCCCTGCCCATTCGCGGCACGAGTCGTACGAGCTCCTGGTGACGCTCCTTCGGGCGGATTCCGGACGGGCCGACGCGGTACCAGTGTACCCGCTCGTCGACGACGTGCACGAGGGAGGGGGGCCGCGGAACTACGCCGCCGTGGAACTGCTCGCCGTCGTCGTCGACGCCGCATGCGTCGAATGCCCGATCTCGCTACTCGAATCGACGCTGCTGTACGCTTTGAACAACGTACTCGGTGGCAGAGAGCACGCGGTCGACGCACTCGTCGCACTCGCAGAACGGGAGTGGTTGTCGCCGGCCAGAGTCGCAGTCGGACTCGTGGCGGCAGCGGTTCGAGTCGACGAACGACGGCCCGATACGCTGGACGTCAGCTCGCACGCGTTCCGCGGTATCCGTGACCTAATCGATGCGAGGCTGCTGTGGACAGTTCCGGCCGCCGCCCGGGCGGCGCTCGTCGACATCTTCCGCGATGACGTCCACCAGCCGACGGCGAGCCTGCTGACGGCGCTCGTCGACGGGAACGCACTCGCACCGGCCGACCTGGCCGACCAGCTGGCCGTGAGCGACCACGATCGGTCTGGTGGAAGCCGCCCCTCGTGGCTGGAGTCACCGACGAGTGACGCGCTCGAGTTCCTGGAACTCGCGAGCGAACGGAAGCCCGGCGCGTTCGAGCGGTACGCCCCAGCGCTCCGTGACCTGCTCCGAACCGAAGCCCTCGACGGCAACGATCGATTGCTCGTCGTCCAGACCATTACACACATCACCAGGACCGCCACGGCAGCAGACCGGTGAGACGACATCGATTCTCCCCCCCGTCGTCCATCGCTTCGCCGCTACTGCGCTCTCGAGAGAAGTGGCGCTGTGACGTGCACGCTCCGTCCCCGGTGGGACCGACGTTCGTCGCTGAGGGCGGGTATCACGGTTACACTTCGAACACGGAGTGTGCGATCAGTGGCGAGACCGAGCAGACCTTCATAGTCAGGGACGAGTTACACCGTCGAACGTGCGGACGAGTCTGGACCTTGGCTTGCTATTTCTTTTCACGAGTGAATCTAACTAGCGCGATTCTTTGAAACCCGGTGAGGGGAGCGCCTACACATATTTTCACACACGAACAATACAACCAAAAGGGTTTAATGGCAATCTCCGATACCAATATTTCATAGAATGGATGTGAAATAAACATGGGTGGGGTGCCAGACAAGCAATCCACGACGGTCACGATCGACCTTGCAGACTACGTCTACCTCACCTGGGCAGACGACATCAACCGCTCCGGGCTCTTCCGCAACGCCGTCCGCCGACGCATGCGCGACGACGGCATCACACCCACACACCTCCAGGACCGACTCACCGACGCCCTCGACGCCGGCGTCACCAAGCAAGCGCTCCTGGACACGAACAACCAGTACGAACTCGACCGCCTCCTCTCAGACGAACCCAACGAATGACCCCGACACGCTCCACACCCAGTACCTCGAATCGAATCTACACCACAGCACTCATCGCGTGTATCGCACTCACTGCCGTCCTCGCACTCGCCGTCCCGGGCGTCGCCGCGATGCCCGATAGTGACGGCGACGGTGTCAGCAATGGGAACGACAAGTGCCCGAATCAGGCCGGTGCGAAGGCCAACGGCTGCGTCGTCAACGTCAACATCTGTGACACCGGCTTCCTCCCACAGATCGCGAACGCCATCATCCAACTGTGTATCTACGGTGGCGGCGCGGGCGCGTTCCTCACCGTCATGGCAACCAGCGCCATGGAGAGCCTCCCCAGTCTCGGCGAAGAACAACGCCAGAACCTCAAACGCGCCCGCCGGTTCTCCATCAGCGCCGGCGGAAAACTCTTCGCTATCGGTCCGATCTCCATCCTCATCATCGAAGCCACCGGGATGCCCTGGGCGCAGTGCATCAACCTCTTCCCGTTCTAACCAACCACCCCCTCGAACCCTACGCTGCCTGGTCACGCCACTCCCGAAACCCTCCCACAACACTCGACGCCTGGAATGTCATCGACGTCACTAATCGTCCGACTCACAACCGCAGGCAGACTCACCGCTCGAGTCCTGCTCATCGCCGTCCTCCTCACCAGTGTCCTCGCCACCGCTATCGCTCCAACGACTGCGGTCCCTTCCACACCTGAGCCCCCACAGGACTCTCCAGTCGTCGACGCCAACGCCGACGCAGCTGCCGAACCCAAGCTATCGAGTGCCGTTCCCGGGGGTCGTCCTGACGAGAGCTCGAACGAGACAGAGCATCCGATGTGCCAGCATTACGGCGAGAATGGCCTCGCGATCAACGTGTCGGCGGCGTTGTTCAGTCGGGACGTCGACCAGCTCGACGGCCAGGGTTACACTGGAACCGAGTACATCGAGGACTGTGGGCACGAACCAACGTGGGCGACCAATCGCACGCTCGAGTTCGACTACACGAGCATGCAGGCATTCCCGGAAGTAGGAACGTGGAACCGCCGTGACGTCGGTGACGTCCCGTTCCCAGAGCCTCGCGGGCAGGTGAGTCTCCACCCAGAAGGCGAATCGACGTACGACGCGGGCTATCTCAAGGACGCAACCGCGAGCGTCTTCGCCGTCACACCCAGTGTGGCACTCCGAGACGAAGCCCGCGGCGGCACCACCCTCCTCATCCGCGACAATACCACCATCCACGGGACCCAGTCCTACCGCACACAGCTCCCTTTGGGATTGAACGATACGAGTGGGCGTACGCACGTCACCTACGATATCGAACGCCACCGCGTCGTCGGCGCGTGCCTCCTTGACGGCGACTATCGCAGCGACGCCGGTAAGCTGCACGAGAACGAATCAGCGACGCTCTGTCGGAACGAGACGCCGCTCGCGACGGGCGCCGGTCTGAACACTGGCGGCCCCCAGGATCCAGCCGCCCGCCGGAATGCGTCGCTGTCGTTCACGTACACGACCGCGATGAACGACTCGCTGTCGTACGTCGCAACGTTCGAGTTCCGACTCCAACGGACCGAGACGGTCTGCACTGACTGGAACGGCACCTCGAACACGTGTAATGGGACATACGTCCTCGAAGAGTTCTCGGAAACGAGCCAGTACACGTCGGCCATCGACCACCTCGACGTCGAGTACTACAGCCAGCCAACCCCGACCGCCGAGGTCGCCCGCTATCCAGACGACAGTACGGAGTTCATCCTCGAAGCACGCAACACGTACGGCTACCGGCTCGGCTGGGATGGCCTCTTCTCAGGCGTCCGCTTCCCGGCGTCGAACAGTCAGGCCGGGTGGACGTGGCGCGTGTTCTCCGCTGAACGACCAGGGTGGCGCTATCTCATCAATGAGTCTCGAACGACGCGAACGAGAGGGCGGTCGCCAGCGCATCCACTCCAGAACTACGCCATCCCAGTCGCAACGACGACCGAGGACGCGACAGGGACGCGCCTCAGCACACAGGGCAGAATCCGCGTCCAGGAGATCCTTCGGTCGAGTCCTGCGGTCACGACGCCGAGCATCGACGACAACATCCTCATCTCCGCCCCAGAACCCCAGTACCGACTCCCGTACGCCGTCGTCTACGAATCACCACAAGCGCTCAATTTCTCGCAAGCAGAAGTCATCGGCCTCCTGAACGACACGAACACCACCGGCATCTACGTCCAGCGTGCAGTCGACGTCCGCGCGACGAACCTGAGCGCGACCGTCGACCGCATCAACGACACGCATCTACGCACGACGGTCTCGCTCGCCAGCATCCGCGAGACCGCGAACGGCCAGACTGAGACGCCGCTGTCAACACAGCCGACACTCGGATACGTCGTCGTGAACGGTGAGCGCATCCAGACCAGAGCCGACGGCACGGCAACCGTCACGGTCCGGGATGCCGCGTACGTCGACGCCCGCTACAAGCCAGCGGGCTGGAAACAGCATCGTCGCGACGTCGGCTACCTCTCGAGCACGCGGAGCGTTCGCGTCCCTGACCCTGGAGCCGGATTCCTCCTGCAACTCGTGAGCGAGCTCATCCTGCTGTTCTTTCCGTTCCTCCTGGTGTTTGTAACGCTCCGGCATATCGCCAGCAGCAACCCCAACACGATTCACTAACAACATGACCTCACGCTCACCCGAAACGACCGACAACACACACCCACAGACGACGCGACGACGCACTTTCACCACCCTCGCCAGCACAACTACTGCACTCATTGCCACCGCCGGGTGTCTCACTGGGAACACGAGTGATAACACAAACAACAGCAGTGATAGCGACGAAGACACTCAGATTCCAGGCACTCTCGACCGGGTAACTGTTGGCACGTACGAGGTCACCGTCGACGTCGCGAATCCCGAAGAACTGGACTCCATAGCGCTCCGACGACCCACGAGTGGCGTCATCGACCGCCAACAGGTGCAAGGTACACACACGTTCCCGCTGATGGAATCGGTCGAATTGTACGACCCAGGAGAGTTTGTCATTGAGGCGAAGGCTGGCTCAGATGTCGTCGCAGAGCACACGCTTGAGATAGCACCTGATCTCCAGATCACGAAGATAGAACTGCTCAAAGAGAGTGGCCAAGAGAAGTTGACCTCGACGAGAGGGGAGAACGAGGGTACGACATGCGCTGAGAAGCCACATCAGCATCTATTCACGATCGAGAACCGTGGTTCTGGTCCAGCCGCTCTGGGGAAACTCAAGGCAGAGCTTCCAGAGGACATCAGTGGGTATCATCGCAATCGCTGGGAGACACCGAGTTACATCGAGTGCCACTCAAGAGGCCGTAGTGAATGGACTACTGACCCGGTGCTTGCCCCTGGTCAGAGTCTGACGTTCGCTCCCGTCTGGAGCGAAACTGGATATCGGAGTCAGACACCAGGCGACGAATACACGGTACCTATCTCGGTTTTGGAAAATGCTTCAGAGGACTGGTTCTCGCAGGACGTCGAACTCACGTTCATCGAAGTCGGTGATGGGAATCTTGCCCCTGTGTTCGAGGTCATCCAGGAGACCGGGAACTAGGCTATGAGTGAGACACTCACCGCGGTCTTGCAACACGTGATTCTCCAGGTTGGGATTAGCTGGGACTCCGTGTTCGATATCTTCACCGACCAACTCCCGGAGATGTACAAGTCGTTCGTGCGCTGGGGGCTCGACGCAGTTGTTGAGAACTTCTTCGGCAATGAAGGACTGTTCCGGGTCCTACTCCGGACGCCCTCGCCAGAAATGCGGAATGGTGGCATCCTGTTCGGAACACCAAAACAACCGATCTGGAGTCATCTGAAGACGCTGTACTGGAGCAAGTTCCTTCCAGTTGGCTACCTTGTGTTGTTCCTCTCGGTGATGGTGAGTAACTTCGGGAAGGCGTGGGGAGTCGGTCAGAGCAAGGCCAACGAGCGGAAAGTTGGACTCCTCGTCGGACTCTTCCTCATTCCCGGTGGGTGGTATCTAGCCGTCGCATACCTGAAGCTCATGAATCTCTTCGCGTTGAGCGTCCTTCCTGCGCCTGCTCAACTTCAAACAATCAGTGTCCAGACCATGTCGAACGTAGTCAGCGGAGAGATTGTAACGTCGAGTGCTATCGGCGGCATCGCTGTGGTCGCGTATCTGTTAGCGGTTGTCGTTCATATGATTCGGCTGTTCGCAATCTGGGTGCTTGTCCCAACACTCCCACTCGTGATGGGATTCGACCTTGGCGAATTCCCCATCCTCGGGAAGTTTTCTCGACGGGCCTACAGCGCGTTCATCGTCCTCGGTGCGGTACCAATCCCGATCGGAATCGGGACCAGAATCATGCTCTCGTTTCAGGCCATGGCGGACAGAGGCGGGGACGTGGTGTTTGCTGGGATTGCTGATATGATGTTCGTGTTGGTGGTGCCGACGTTTGCGGCGTTGGTTCCCATCTATGTGTTCTCGCAGGCTGCGGACTATGCGACGATTCGTGGCGTATCCGCTGCGCTCTCCATCATCAGTACTCCAGCGAGCATGGCCGCTTCGGGCTGGAAGGCTGCAGGCAAGAAAGGCCTCTCCAAGATGTTCGGTTCAGACTCTACTGATGAGGATGGCGACGATGATGGTGGGGACGATGACGGTGGTGGGCATGGTGATTCTGGGCCTCGCCCATCGAGTGACGACTCTGGTCGTGGAGATGGACACGGCCGGGGTGGGCTCCCGAAACGCCGGCCGTCTGGCGCTCGTCCGGATACACGAGGTGGACCGAAGCCGAACCCAGCGTCCGACATCGACGCTTCGAACTGGAACCCAGGGGCGGGTCGCGCTCGATCCACGACCGTGGATGGCGAGCAGCCTGCACTTCCAGGATACCAGCACACGCATCCTGCGAGTGCGTATCCAGAGGTCACGTCTGCGGAAGCAGACGCAGCCGGCGATCCGCTCGTCGGCGACAGCGCGCGAGCAGACTACGTTGCCGGAGGACCCGCTCGCTCGGATGTCGATTACGTGAGTGACGGCCGGATGGTCGACCCGGAGGTGTCGTTCGCGACGCACGCTGACCGCGAGTTCGCGCGCTCGCAAGTCATCGCGACCGGGGCCGCCAGCCCCTACTATCGAACCCAGGCACCCACCAACCAGGGAACACCCCGCGGGTCGAGCGATGCCAGTGGCGGCGGTATCGAACAATCGGACGGCAGCGAGACGCCTGCAATCGTCGACGAGGCAGCCGCGAGAGCGCGACGCCGCCGCAGGAAGCAGCCAGCCCAGACGAATCGAGCAGTCAAACAGCACGAACGGCGACGGCGCCGGCAAGCCACCCTCCGCGACCAGTACTACGGTGACGATTCCTGATGACAGACACGTACGCGACCGCGACGCTCGATGGTACCGACGAACCAGACATCATCCCATTCCTGGGAATTCCGACGAGTGACCTCTGGCTCCTCATCGGCATCCCTGGCCTCGTCCTGTTCAGTGGACTCGCGCTCGACCAGCGCGTGCTCGGCATCCTGTTGGGTGCCGCCGCCTTCGCGGGGGTTGGCGCCGTCGTCTACGCGACGCCATCGTTCCTGACCACACGAGACTGGCTCAACGTCCTCAGAGCACACTACACGACCGCGAGTACGCACGAGAACCGTGTCGTTCGTGACGTCGACCTCGGGGACCCGGGGTCGTTCTTCGAGCGGTTCCAGACCGACCAGAGCACGCGCAAACTCACGCACATCGAGCACGTCTATCCCGGCCGTGGCGTCGTCGAGCGCGACGACGGCCAGCTCGTCGCCGCACTCGAACTCGACCCGCCGAATCAGGACTTCGCAGGGTCTCGAGAGTGGGAACACGTCGCCGCCCAGGCTGCGGAGTTCGCGAACAACGCGCTTGATTTCGACCTGCAGGTGTACCTCACCACCCAGCAGTTCGACATCGAGGACTACACGAGCACGCTCGCCGAGCGACTCGAGGACGACGAGGTCCGCGACCACGCCATCCTGAACGCGGTCGTCCAGGACACCATCGAATCCCGCCCGCGAGAGCTCGAGGATGCCGGCACGTCGCCAGTTCACGCGTACCTCATCGTGAGTGTCGACCGCACGGACGTCATCATGGACTCCGGGAGCACGGAGTCGAGCGGGTTCGCGAAACTCGGTGACATCCCACTGCTGGGGATTCCGTTCCAGATTGCGTCCTCGATGCGGGAGGGGCTGAGTGACGCTCGCGAGCACGCGCTCATGTTGAGTCGACTCGACAGTCGACTCACGACGATACGGACGGAGTACGTCAACGAGATCGAGGGCGCGGACGCCCGCCAGCTCACGACTGGGGAGTGGCTGGCGCTCGCCGAGACGTACTGGCAGGGAAGCGAGCGCCACGACCACCCCGAGAAACTCGCCCGGAGGAGTCCCGCCATCACCGCCAGTCCTGGGCAAGCCACCGCTCATGTCGACTCGTATTCTGAGGAGGTGGCGTCTGGCCAGCGTCCGAGCGTCGACGGCGACCTCTCGCTGGGCACACCGAACTCGGAAGGCGGCGGCGAGGAAAGCGAGGCGGACACACCCCCTGAAACGAGTAAAACCGGTGATATGTTCGAGGTGGACGAAGACGACTGGCAAGACATCGACGAGGCCGCCACCGACGACGCAACTGACGACCCAGAGGCATCCGCTTCGGAGAGCAAATCAGGCCTGACACCCCTCCCCACTGGGTCGCGCTGGGCATTCCTGCCGTGGGTCGAATCAACCGAGGCCTCCGACGAAGAGAAACTCACAACCGTCGACGACGACCTCGACCGCGACCTCCCACCCAACCCCACTACTTCCAGTGTTAGCGAGACCGGTGACCCCACTGCTTCCAGTGTTAGCGATACCGATGCGGACCCCACGATTTCCAGTGAAATCCCCGCGACTGAAGCACTGCAGGGACGCGAAATCGCGCCCGAGGGAATCGAGCGCGAGTACGACCACGCGAAGGTTGGCGAGCAGTATCGGCGCGCGATGTTCGCGCACGGGTGGCCCGACGAGATCGAACCGGGCGCACTCCGGCATCTCATCGGCGCCACGCCACACCTCGAGTTCGACATGAGTCTCCACTTCGCACCGCGAGACCGCGGTCGAGTACAGAAACAATTGGAGCGGCGCGCGCAGGGAATGTCGGCGGAGTCGAACGCGAACGACGACCTCGTCGACGGATTCTTCGCGCACGACCAGCGCGAGCGCGTCGAGCGGACCGCCGCGATGCGCGACAACGTCCGTGACGGCGAACGCCCATTCGACGTCTCACTCTACGTGAGCGCACGAGCCGACGACAAGGACACACTCGACGACGACACCGAAGCGCTACGGAAGGCCCTCCAGGACAAGCACTCGTTCCTGGGGATGAAGACGGTTACGGGCAAGCAACTGCGGACGCTCGAGTCCATCGCCCCCATCGGCAAGGACTACCTACGGAGAGAGCCGGAGTTGGACCCGAGCCAGCTCGCGCTCGGTGGTGGCGTCGGCGCGCTTCTTGGGTCGCTCACGCGGAGCGAGCTCCTCGAGGACGACGGCGTCGAGATGGGCGAGCACGCGTTCAACGGGACGCCACTCATCAAGGACCCCTTCGAGTCCGAGACGAACTACAACTGGGTCGTCATCGGCGACAGCGGCAGCGGGAAATCCTACCAGACGAAGCTCAACGCGTTGCGGACGCGAGCGGTCAAGGAGAACACGAAGGTCATCATCCTCGACCCGATGCAGGGCTTCAACGGCATCGCGAAAGCGATGGGCGCCAAACGCATCACACTCGGCGGGTCTCGCGGACTGAACCCGCTCGAGATTCGTGCGCCAACGGAAGCCAGCCGGCGCGCAGCCGGCGAGGACATCGACCCACTCTCGGAGAAGATCCGGGACGTAATGAGTTTCTTCGATAACTTCGCGCACCGCGAAGGCATCGACCTCGGCCCGGAACGGATGACACTCACCACCGCCATCACCGAAGCCTACGCCCGCAAGGGTATCACGACGGACCTCGACACCCACAGCAACCCGAGCCCGACGCTCGTCGACGTCCTCGACGTTCTGGAGGAGATGGCGACCGAACCCGAGGAGTTCATCGTCCGCATCGAGAGTGAAGCCGAGGAGATTGCGGCGAATGCGACCGACCTCATCAACCTGTTCCGGCCGTTCATCGACGGCCAGTACCAGAACCTCGCCGAACCCAGCGAGTTCGACCTCCGCAACGAGGATGTCGTCTACCTCGACCTCTCCCAGCAGGAGAAACGCCAGAGTGGTGGCGGGCTGATGATGCAACTCGTGTTCTCGCTGGTGTACGAGCGCGCGAAGGAAACCACGGACAACGTGGTGTTCATCATCGACGAAGCGCGGTTCCTGATGCGTGACGCCGCGAACCTCGAATTCCTCGGCCAGCGCGTCCGCCACAGTCGCCACTACGACACGAGTATTCGGTTCATCACGCAGGAGGTGAACGACTTCTTCGACCACGAGGAAGCGGAGGCGATCATCAACAACTCGTTCGTGAAACTCCTCCACCGCACCCAGGAGATCGGGCAGTGGGGGGATGCCTTCGGCCTGAACAGGCAACAGGTCGGGTTCGTGAAGAACGCGAACACGGGCACGAACGGGTACTCGGAGGCGCTCGCGGAGATCGACGGCACGTGGTATCCGATCCAGTTGTTCTCGACGCCCGCCGAGCACGCGGTGGTCGACTTCGACGAGCGCGAAGATTCCGTCGATGACCTCCCTGGAATGGGTGATGAGACGCGGTCGCCGCTCGTTGAACGCCTCCGGCATACGCTCCGGATGAAGCCCTACGATGCGGTGGACGACCCACAGCGAGTGCCGGCCCCACCGGGGTCGTCGACACACCGGCAGTTCCACGCACTGAGTGACCGCCAGCAAGAGTACCTGTCGTTGCTGTCGGACACGGAGATCCTGAGCGTCCTCGAAGCCATCGACGCCGGCCGCGACCCAGTCGCGGCCATCGCGACGCCGGTGACGGAGAAGCTCAACCGCCTGTTCGGTGGTGTCGACGAACGCGATATCCGGGATGTCCTCAAATCCGCGGGACGTGACGAGGGCTCGCGGTCGGGACAGTCGTCGGATGCGCCGGTCGTGGAGGGTGACGATTGATGCTCGAAGACCGCCCGTACATTCGGGTGACGCCGTCGAACGACACGCTCGACGACGCGGCGTCGCCGCCACCGGCGGCGTTCCGGAGTCTGCACTCGCTCACGGGTGAGGGCAGTCGTGGCTTCATCGACTCTCGAGACCCACCTGCCGTGTTCGAGGTCCTCGTCATGTCGCGTGGGGAGGACGCACCGGTCGAACTCTACTACGGGGTGGATACGAACGCGCACGTGGAGACGATGAAGCGGAATCTCCGCGATATCTATCCAGAGACATTCAAGATCGAGCGCGTGATGCGAGCGCCCTGGAAGCGCGTGCTGACGCCGATTCGACTCAGTAGCGAGGAATTCGTCGACCGCCTCCGAGCCGACGACCTCCTCGTCGACGTTGAGGAGATCGCCGTCGGCTCACCTTCGCCGGTCCCGGACGATGCGGAGCATCCCACTCGCGATGTCGAGTTCGTCGTCGATGGCACGCACGTCGCGGTGTCGCCACCGAGCCAGTTCGAGGGCCGCGACGACGAATCACTGCTCTCGTTGACGTGGCCGACACTCGCGCCCTCGGGCGCCATCTACGCCCGGCCCGCCATCGATACCGTAGACGCTCGCGGTGTTCGGTGGGAGTCGAGCGCGCAACGCAAGCACGACTGGATGACGTGCTTCGAGACCACCACCATCGGGCGCGAGACCGACGACGTCCACATCGACTGGGCGCAATCGGGAACACCGGCGCTGCAGTCGCTCATCACGACCGTCGGCGGCGCCAGCGTCCCCACGGCGGTCCAGCTCGTGTTCGAGCCAAAGGACGACTGGACGGCCGAGGCCGAGTCACGCAAGCGTCGGATCCGCGACCAACGCGACACCATCACCCAGCGCGTCATGGGGACCATCATCCCCTCCGGCGACGAGAACCGGTCCGACACCGAATATCCAGATGGCGTCCGTCGTCGCCTCGCGCACCTGTCGGCGAAGCACCCGAAACGAACGTTCACCCTGAACATCCGAGCCACCACCGTTCCAACCCGACCAGCATGGGAACACGACGACGACGTCGACGATGCGCCCGCGGAAATCCAGGAACGCGAGCGTGTGCTCGACGCACTGGAGACGAGTCTGGACGCGTTCGCCGGCGAATACATCGAACTGAAAACGAACCGCATCCACGAGGAATCCTCACCAACAGCGACCACGCTCACCCGCCGACTGCTTGGTCGAGACCTCGTGACCGCTGGCGACGATGGCCTCGCCAAGCGCGTCCTTTCGAGTAGCCGCCGGCGTGCGGGTATCGTCGTGAACCCGAGCGAACTCGCCCGGCTTGCAACTGTTCCCTCCGGCCAGAATCTCCCCGTCGAAGTCTCCCGGGACGCACGAACGCGCAAACAGGAATCGGTCCCGCTTCCACGGCCGCTCCCGGAGCACGTCGACCCGTTCACCGGCACCGGAATGGCGGTCGGGGACGCGCTTGACGAAGCAGGCCGGCCATGCGAGCGCATCCAGATTCCCGAGGTCGTCCTCTCCCGGCATTACGCGCGCTTCGCAGCCAGCGGTGCCGGGAAGTCCGTCGGGATTCTGAACGACATGCTGACGTTGCACAGCGACACGTCTGGTCCGGTCGTGTTGATGGACCCGAAAGGCGACGGCATGAGTCAGGAATACCTCCAAGCGCACTATGCCGCGTACGACACGCTTGAGGACGTCTACGCGTTCACCATTCCCGAGGACGTTCCCGCTATCGGGTTCTTCGATATCCGTCCCGCACTCGCGGCTGGGCTCGACCGGGCGACTGCGATTAAGGACGTCGTGGAGCGCTTCCACGAGGTGCTGCGTGTCGTCATGGGCGAGGACTACGACCAGGCGTACGTCGCAACACAGATCCTCGGGAAACTCGTGACCGCGCTGTTCGACCCCGAGTACGGCCAGGACGCCTACACGCTCGACGACCTCCTGACCGCAGTCGACGACATGCAGCGCAGTCAAGCCCTCCCCGAGTTGAGCGGGGCGTTCGTGGACCTGGAGCAGTCGCTGGCGGCGCACTTCGAGAAGCCTGACCGTCAGTTCTTGACGACGATGGACGCCGCCCGAAACCGCCTCGAACAACTTGCGGACGACCCCCCGCTGGAGGCGTTGTTCAATCACGTCCCCGCGTTCGACTGGGAGACCGGGACGTACGCCACCGATGGGACCGGGTTCGACTTCCGACGACTCCTCGACGACGATGCCGTCGTCCTCTTCGACATGGGGCAGTTGCGGCCGAAGCCTCAGCGTGGGATGACGCTCGTGCTCGTGAGCGAGCTCTGGTATCGCATCCAACTCGAAGAACAAGCCTACGGTGGCTACGAGAAGCAGACGAACCTTATCATGGAGGAAGCTGCGGACGTTGTCGCGAGCGACCTCGTCACAGAGCAGTTGATCCCGAAGGCGCGGTCGTTCGGGCTGAGCCTGGGCTTGGTGATGCAGTATCCATCGCAGGTTCGCGAGGTCAGCGAGCGCGCGTACCAGGAGATGATGAACAACGTCCAGACCCGCCTCTATGGAAAACTCGCGAACGAAGCGGACGTCGAATCGATGCTCGCCTCCTCGCGCGTCGACCCGGCTGAGGTCCGGGACCGGTTGAATGCGATGCCACGCGGGGAGTGGATTGCTGAACTGCCGAGTCCACGTTATGGGTCCGAGCACCTGCGGCCGTTCTCGCTGTCAGCACTGGATATCCCCGCTGGGCACTCCGAAAGCGACGTACCCATCGATGTGTCCGACCCCGGGTTCGCGAACGCCCTCGACGAGATGACGAGGAACGTGGACGACTCACTGAGTGTGTCGCTCTCTCGATTGGAGACTGAGCCACGCAAGACAGTCACCGCACACACCACGAGCGATACCACAGCGAGTGCGACCGCGGCAACGGACGCGACGGCGAGTGAGTCCTCACGTCCCGATGCCGAGTTCGAAACCGACGGTACCGACTCCGAGGATGGCGATGCCGACGAGGATGATGAACCTGAGGACTGGCAGGAGGTGTTAGCAGCACGCGACAAACTGCGAGAGGGGGAAACCAGAGACACACGTCCCGGCGAGGAGATCGACGAGTCGAGTGAGGAAGCGGCGTCGGATCCACTGGATGGGCCGTGGAACACCATCGGAACCGACACCGACAGTGAGGACGAGTCGACCGCAGCGACCGAGCGCACGCCCAGAAAAGCGGACACGACGCGGTATGCAGCCCCACAGGACGGCGACGACGGCGAGACCACCGTCGACGAGAACGGGAATGTAGAGGCTTCAGACGACGATGAATCGGATGTCGAGGAGGGCGAGCCACCAGCATCGCCGCTGCCGGCGGCATACAGCCCGAAAACCGAGGACGAACTCGACGAACTCGGGCTCACGCGCGACGACGAACACTTCCTTCTGCTCGTCCTGCGAGCGATGAACGGCGACCTCGAGGACTACGATCTCCTCGAGAGCATGACCCAGCTCCGTGACGGCGCTGGCGACCCCGACGTCGACCTCTTGGAGGCCGAAGGCTACCTCGATACGCACCGCGTGCTTCGGAAACGCTACTACACTGTGCTCCCCGAGGGTCGACGGCATCTCGAACGGACACAGACCGTCAGTCCCGGCGAGGGAGATCTCGGCGAGAAGACGCCGCACAAGGTCGGGGTGGCGCTCCTCGCGAGAGCGTTCGAGGACCGCGAGGAGGTCGACCGGGTCGAACGCTACCATCGTGCGTCGGAGGATGTCAAGTACGACGTCGTCGGATTCGACGCAGACGACGAACTCGTTCGCGTGGGCGAAGTCGAGACCGTTAGCAACAATCGCGAGAGCGTCGTGACCGACTTTGAGAAACTTCGGAATGCGGACGCGACCGCCGTCTGGCTCGTTCGCAACACCGACGCAGGCCAACACGTCATCCAGAGTCTCATCAAGAATGGGGACTTCCCCGATGTCCCAGAGCACGCTCGCGGCGGAACCATCCGTGAAACCGTCGAAGAACACGGAATCCAGGGTCTCACCCAACTGGAGACGTATCGCCAACTCCAGAACCGACTCGACACATGATGTGGCGCCAGGCAACCCGCGAGGAGATCCAGACGTACTATCGCGAGGAGTTCACTCAGCACCTCGCTGAACGGCCAGAGCACATTACGGCGACCGGTCCACTGCAGTTCGCGCTGGCGTTCCGGGAATCGTATCCGACACGAACCGACGGCCGCCCGCCACGGGACTTCATCCGTCGGGACACTCGCACGGACGACGGCCACAGCACGCACTTCGACCACATGGGCGACGTCCTCGATTTCATCCGAAACCCGGTGCGGAATGACCCGCTGGGCGACCTCGCCGACCCCGACACCATCGAGCAGCGCGACCCAGTCCCTGACGCCGTCTACTACGCGCTCGACCACTGGTCGCGGTCGTGGCTCATCATGGTCGACATCGACGCGAAAGACATCGCTCGCGACCGCGCCACCCGTCTGCTCCGCGACTCTGGCGTCGACCCCGACGGCTGCACGACCGACGACATACTCGCAACAGCCGGGGTCCTCGACGGCCCACCACTCGACTATCCCTACGAGTTCACGGACATCCAGACTGCCATCGAGCAAGGGTTCGAGGTAGCCGACGTGTTCGAGACGCGATTCAACGCCGAGGAGACACAGGTGTTCTACACGGGCCAGGGCGTCCACGTCTACCTCTACGACGACGACCACCCCCACGCCTGGGATGAAGCCTCGCGTGAGGTCCTCAACACAGTTCTCACCGAACGCCACGGCATCGCGGTCGACGAACAGGTCACATCTGATCGCCGTCGCGTCGCCCGCCTCCCTGGGAGCCTCCACGCCGACGTCTCCCGCATCGTCACACCAATCGACAACCCCGGGTTCGACCCGCGAACCGACGCCACCCCGGAATTCCTCGCATGACCACCAACGCACCAACCGTCACCGACCACTTCGACGCCCTCCAGCGCGCCGCCCTCCCGGGCGAGCACAGCCAGCTCGCCCTCCAGTACCTGTTCGACCACGGCTACACCGCCTTCCACACCCAAGATGGGGACGTCGATGCAGACTCCCTGGTGAGTGCGGTCGAACGGTTCGCGCTCGAAGCGTTCGACCCCGGCGACCCACGCAATCGTGACGGACCGTTCGTCGAGGACCCGGCCGTGCTCGCGACGATCACATCGCTTGCGACTGTCTGCGTCACGGACCACCCAGCACTCGCGGACACGCCCACCGACCGCCTCCAGCTGGTCGCAGACCTTCGGTCGCTCTATGCCGCGACCATCCAAGACCTCGCTGTCGACGCCGGCGACGACTTCGTCCAAGAGCTGGCCGAAGTCATCTACGCGAAGGACCCCGGCGAGCAGGGACCACATCTCGGACGCGTCTGCACAGGTGTCGTCCATAACCCCGAGTTCCTCGACGACGATGGGACGTTCGTGGAGATCCCGATGCCAGCAGCGTCGCCCGAGTGCATCGTTCGCGTCACTGATGATGGAATCGGCGGTGCGTACGATACTCGGAAGGGGACCGTCGACGGCGAGTTCGCCACACGAGTCTGGGATAACAACGTGTACGTGCCAGTGGAGGATTGTCGGCGCAAGCACTGGGAGCGCCTGAAACGCGGGTTCGGGGCGCTCGTCGACGCACAGAACGCGAGTCTCGACGAGGATCAGCGTGAGTGGATTCGGAATCGTGCTGATGGAGTTGGCGAGCGCATCGATCGCTTGCTGCAGGCTGGCCGTGAAGGTCGCGTCTGGAAGGGCTGGGATGGCGATGATCAACTGGTTCAACTCGTCTCTTCGGCGTTGTCTGCATCGGACCTCGATAGGGACGGCGTCTACCCGGCCGATGTATTCTTCGAGGCCTTGCAGCGGTACGAGCCGTCGGCTGGCTGGGAGGCGTCGCTATGCCAGCGCATCTCGAGTGCGAGCACGCTCGAAGCGCGCCTCGTCGACGCCGACAGTAATCGACTAGAAGTTATGGAGAGGAAGGGTCGGCGACTATTCAGTCTCGAGTCGAGAACCGGCGGGAACGAGGTGCTGGTCGAAGCGATCGAGGACCTGTTCGAGTTGCCGTGTATGGGGAAAATGGACGAGCGGCTCAGGGAGCGTGGGCCGGTCCGGAAGGACCTGTTCAATTTCGTCCGGATGGTACTCTGGTTGCCTGAATACGAGTCCGCCTCGGTGGACGAGGTGGTCCGTGATCTGCAGTGTGTGTTCGACCGCTGGCCGTGGCACGACCCGGCCGAAACAGAGTACCAGATTAGGTATGAGTTCGGGAATACAATCAGTGGGGAGACACCGCTGCCGATGAACTGTGACAACGACGACATGCAACGCTACTGCATCGGCCAGGACGAGTGCCCATACTCTATCTGGGGGAGTGTTCCGTTCGCTGAAAGTATGTACGAAGCGGTTGACGCCCCTCATCGTCATCCGGATTACTGACTCGAACTGGCATACCGACCTCCTCGTCTCGCCCACTACAGACTTTTCTTATATAGAATCAAGAATACCAATAATCCGTTCTTGGAACTGGCCAGCTGAACTTGTCTTGATGACTCTGGGAAGTCACGTCTCGCTCAATTAGATGACTCCTCGCTCACTCTACTCTATTTTCCGCTGTTTACTCGGATATATCGAACCCCTGCAACGGACCCTGAATCGGTATCGTTCCTCCACAACCGGGCTAAATTGCCTGAGGTGCCTTATTTCGGTGTCCTCGGACAATATTGGCGCTTCTAGAAACCTCTCAGACAATCTCTCGTCGCTAGAGGTACCGAGGACGACTTTCCGGTGCTTAATTCGTTACCCCGGCCACAATATCAGGTGTGTTTTCTCCAAAGGAGTGGGGGTATCGGGCTGTCGTGGGGGTGTGTGCGTGGCGGTGTGCGTTGGGGGTTGGTGGGTGTGTGGTGGGTGGTGGATACCCGGGGTGTTGTATCAGGTGGGTGATGGTGTATAGGGTGGGTTGGTTTGTTGGTCTCCGGGCGGGGGTGGAGAGATGAGTAGTGATCTTCGTGGTACGGGTTGTGGTGCATCAAGTAGTGAATATCTCAGTTCTGTGACTGACATGGTGGGTGGCCTTTCGGGTGGTGGAGTTGGTGAAGTAGTGTTGAGTTCGGGGGTGTCGAGAGACGGTGTTCGTACGGTGCACGAGCTCCCGTTCGGTGTGTCAGGTGAGAGAGTGCTTTCGCTAGTGGAGCACCTCTTGGTGGATCTCGAGTACGAGCCGGTGGGAGTGGCCTATCGGCGCGGCACGGTGGGTGGTGTGGAGCGGATCGAGTACGTGGCGGTGCCGGGGTCGAGTGGGGAGGTGTTCGAGCGCCATCGGTACGTGCCGCGACATGGTTGGGTGAGTGAGACGGTGAGTCGGGCGACGGTTCGGGAGGATTTGGTGACGGTGTGTCATCGCGACGAAGACGCCGTGCTCGTGGTTCGAAATCGGGAGTCGTTGGAGAGTATCCGTGGTGGGTTCGCGCTCCGGGCATGGCAACCGGGCGGTGGCGACCACGATGGTGACGGGAGCGCTGGCGTGGCGGGAGTGTAGTCGATGCGGGTCTGGTTGTACTAGCGAGAAGCGCGATGCTCGAAACCGCTCGCGAAGAGAAGGTGAGTTCTTGGAATCCATCCATCACGTCGTTGAACCCACTATCTCCTGCCATCGAACTCACACGAATAGTAACTACTTTGAGTGTTGCACAGATATATGCAACTATAGGATGTACGAGGGATGTGGCAAGAAGGAACTCAAGGTCCTCCTTGCGCTCGACGCGGGTGATTCGATCTCGGGTGTTGCGCGGAAGATCGACGAGAACCGGGAGACGATCCGACGTGTCGTGAACCGTCTCGAGGACGCTGGATACGTTGCGTACGACGGTGGTCTCCAGCTCATCGACCGGACTGTTCAAGACGCCGGTCTTGAGTTCCTTGCGGCGGCAGCATCCGTCTCGCGACCTACGATTCCTGAGGCGTACGTCCTCCCGCAGTTCGCGAATATGGAGTACGCGTATACTGCCATCGATGCGGTCTACGTCTGGACGCACGGTGGCTACCAGGTTGCTCGCAACCCAGATGATTATCCGCTATTCATTGCCGTCCACGAGTCCGACCTTGACGCCTGGGCGGCGTTCTTCGACCGCTTCGGTATTCCGACTGCAGAAGAACGCCTGCCCGCTGAGGACCTCGATGGCGCCATCCAGGTCGTTCTAGAGCCACGAACACAGATCGATACCGAGATGGTCGACGGATACCCCGTCGTCCCACTTCAAGAAGCGGTGACGTTTGCAACCGAATACGACGCGACCTTCGAGCCGGCTCTTGAAATGCTCGACCGGATGTACGACGACGTTGATACTGAGGCAACCTATCGGATGGAGTCACCTACGAATGAGTAGAACCGCTCAGAATTAGACTGGACACATGACGAATGCTACGTAGGCTGGCTTGTCTTTCTACCCTCTTGCGGTCAAATATTCGTTGAGCGATGTTCTATGCGTCCATCGGTTACCGCGACAGCGTCTTTCTCTTCCAGACGCCTCACAATCTCCTGTACGTCCGCTGCAGGCCAGTCGAGTTCCTGGTACAGGTCAGTTACCGATTTCGGTTCATCGAGTGCGTGCAGCACTTCGAGTTCCTTGTAGACGCGCTCGGTGATCTCTGCAACTGGGTCGTGCAATGGTGTCGTTACGTTGTGTTGTTCGGTGAGATCGGTTAACGCTTCGTTCACGTACGTCACGAACAGCTCTTGGTCTAGGAGTTCGACCTGTGTCTCGAGTTCTGCTTCGACGATGTCGAACGTGAGACCGGTCTGCATCAACGAGAACATATCTTCGATGTCGTCGACTCGACCGGCGACCGCTTTGAACAGGAAGATGTCTTCTGTACTCACGAGTTCGACCACGAGATTACCCGGGTCAAGGTACCGTTCGCTCCGTTCACGAATGCCTGGAGACAGCATCAGTTTGCCGATCACTTGTCGGTTGAAGATGTCGATGCGACACCCATCCTCGTTCTCGAGGATTCGCTGGGCGCCGAGTTCTTCGTACTCTTCGTCCGGTTCCTGGACGATATCGTATCCCAGGTCGAGGAGCACTGCTTGTAGCTGACTTAGGTCGTTGCCGGAGGAGACGATGAGGTCGATGTCTTTGGTCGTTTCTTTGAGTCCGCGAAACGCCATCGACCCACCGCCAATCAAGAAGACGGTGAGTGGGTTGTCGAGCTGCTGGCCGATGCGCTCGAGTTCTGAACGGATGTACGCGCTATCGAAACGCGCTCTCATAGTGACACCTCGTACTCGTCAGCCAGTTCCTGGAAGTCCTCCCACTCGGGGAGTCGAGGCGTCCGCTGGGCACCGCTGGTGTCGAGATAGGTACAAAGCTCGACGACGGTGTCGTCGACGCCGTACTTGGTGGCTTGGGCTCTTAGTTCGTCGCGGTCGATGTTGACGTGACTGAGCAAGAGTAGACAGTATGACTGCGTTCGTGCGCCCGAATCAATCACGAGCATGTGGCAGCACAACCTCTCCGGGGAGAGCTCATTCGTTGTCTCCGAGTAGAGGTAGTATCGACGGTCACGTGCCAACAGCGGGAGGCCATATCGCTGGAACTGGTCTGGCCCTGTTGGAACGAAGTGCTCCTCGCTGATCTCAGTCGTTGTCTGTACGAGGAACTCGTCGAGGGATTCCCACAGGATGGTGTAGGTATCAGCCTGTTCTTCGACAGTCTGCCGGTGAGTGTGATGGGCAAGCTCGCGAGCGAATACACTCAGCTGTTCGAAGCCGTCATTTAGTGCATACGCACCGTCGTCAGTTTGGTAGATGAGTCCGCGATGCTGAAGTGGGGCAAGCGCACGGTGGACGGTGCTTCTGTGGACGTCGGCGTGGCGTGCGAGTTCGGTCGCGGTCCGTGGGGTATCGAGATAGTAGCACACTCGAAGGGCTGCTCCTGACAATAACTCCGGCCAGTCGATGTGTGAATACTGCTGGGTGAGGTCCGTGAGTAACTCGAGTGCCTTGGTGTCCGACAGTCGAATCTGCTTTGTCTTCCCCCGGCGGCGTGTCTCGACGAGGCCAGCCGTTTCGAGCCGTTCGACGAGTTCTGAGGTGTAGCTGAGACTTCGATTGATATTCGTCGCGAGTTTAGAGACGGTTTGCTCACCGTGGAGAGCAGTGAGGGCGCGAATCTCGCCTTCCGTGAGCATACTGTTGCAAAATACCAAACCAAGATATAAATGACTTCGGTATTATGCAACACAACAGGAGCTTAGAGACGAATACCCATGCCTTCGCATCATTCGACTACAATCGCCACCCCGCTTGTGTTGTGCCTTCTCCGGGAAATCAGTCTCGGCAAGGCTAGCGAGCGCGTTGGCCGCTCACGTTGGGATATGCAGATCGTTCTCGAATCGTTCGCCGTCGACACGTGACAGGGATTGCGGACACTCGAGGAGCCCACTGCGGACGCTGCTGTCGAATTCGAACTCGAATGAGGGTCAGATGTCCTGTGGGTATGCCGCCCCGAATCGATGTGCAAAGCTTGTGCATGCGGACGCAACACCTATGATGCTGTGTGCAATACTTGCACATGAGATGGGTGCGAGTGACGAACCACGACGGGTACACTTCCAATCCCCGGAGTACCTCGTGGAACGCCTCGATGCAATCGCGGATCTCTTCGACAAGGATCGAACTGACCTCCTCGTGGAAGCGATTCGCGAATACCTCGAGGAGACCGCAGAGAGCGAGACGTTCCAGGAGCTCGTGGCGACGAAGTACTACGACGACCAACTCGAGTTCGAGACGGTCAAACAACTCGTTGGCGCCGAAACCGCCCAACGCCTCCGGCTTCTGAAAGCGGACTTGGAGGGTGAACCACTCGACCTCGCGGCACCTGACGACGTCGACATCTATAGCGAGGACGTGACGACTGCTGGTGACGACGATTCGCGGGAGACGGAATGAGTCGGTCGCGTCTCCAGACGGTCGTTGCGGATACGAGTGCACTCGTCAGTCTCGCCGTCCCAAGCGCTGCCCCGAACTACGATACGACGTCGAACCCTGACCCCCTCCAGTATCTATTGACGTCGTGTACGGTTACGGTGCCCCGCGAAGTCGTCTCGGAGCTCGAAACGCTCACACAGTACCAGGATATCCACGCTGCTGCCGCCGCGAACGTCCTCGCCGCCAGTGACTACTACACGGTCGAAGACCCCTACGAACGAGCCGACGCATCAGATACACGCCCGACGTACGGGCTCGACGCCGGCGAGACTGACGGTATCGTCCTCGCGAACAGTCTTGCTGTCGATGGCTTTCTCACCGACGAGTTCGGCGGCACGAACTTCGCGCTCATCCACGCCGTCCTCACCGGACCTCGAATCGTCCCCACCCCTCGACTCATCTGTGACTACGCCCGCAACAATCACATGACGCACGACCACGCCCAGACACTCCTCACCACAATCGGTTCCCACCGGAGCTGGGAGAACAGTCCATACGTCACCCAACTCCGCTCCCTCCTCGACTAGCACTCTCTTGGACTCGCGTCGAGCAGACGCGTCTCTGCCAGGTCTCCGGAGTTTCATTACGTTTCGTCGTCGCTTGGTGGTCGACTCGATAACCGATCAAAGCGATTCTGGGCGGCCTCTTGCCGGTCCTCTGTCTTTGCAGGCTCATAGCTCCAGTCGACGACCGCCTCGTCTCGAACGATGACTGTGAAGAGGGCGTCTGCGTGCCGCCCATCCTCAGGGAGGTCACTCGCCTCCCGGACGTCGCTGGCGACGTCCTCGCCATCCTGTTCGTAGAAGATCGTGGCGAGCCCATCCTCGATCGAATCCACGACCGCCGTGTAGGTGCCGTCATCGAGGTCGATCATTCGTATGCCTCCTCTAGCACGATATCGCCTTGGCTATTCCGCACGATTACGGTGTCGCCACCATTGTTCCAGATTGGCGAGCCACTCCCCCAATAGAGCGCGGCGGTGGTGTCAGCGCCACTTCCTGTGTAGAGGGTAAGCGTCTCCCCTGGCGCGAGCGTCGTCCCGTCGGGGACAGTATACGTGTGACCTGCTGCATCCGCGATCGTCCACCCCGAGATGTCGAGCGTCTCACTCCCGGTGTTCTCGAAGACGAGGTACTCGTCGTTGAGATTCTCTCCATCCGACCCTTCGGCGTCCGCATGCACCTCCCGGAGGACGAGCTCACCGTCAGCCACTGTGGTTGTACCGCCGTCCGTCGCGACCGCCGTCGTCGACGAAGGCTGGAGACTACGCCCGTTGAGGACCGTGCGTTCGACAACCGCACCGCTCGACCCCGGTTCGACAGCGTCACCATCCCGAAGTCGACCTGGGGTCGTGGGCGCGTCAGATTGCGTCCGAACGGACACTCGCTCCCCGTCACTCACCAAGACGATATCGCCGTGTGTCGCGGTCCAGTACGCTGGGATATCTCGCGTGCTCAAGCGCTGGAGCATCTCCTCAGTTGGATGCCCGTACTGGGAGTCATACGCGCTCGAAATGACCACGGTCTGTGGCTGGACTGCATCCAGCAGGCCGGGGCTCGTCGACGACGACGACCCGTGATGGCCCGCCTTCAGGACCGTCGCATTCAGTCGCTCACCGTACTCCTCGACCAGGTATGCTTCCTGGTCGTCCTCCGCATCGCCCGTCAAGAGCACACTCGTCGTCCCATAGGAGAGTTTCAGGACGATACTGTTCTCGTTACGCGCTTCACTCTCCAGATACGGCTCCGGTGGGCCGAACACACCCACATCGACGCCCTCGAATTGAACTGAATCACCCTCCCGTGTCTCATACAACGTCACCCCATGCTCTTCGATTGCATCGAGGTACTCGCTATACGTCTGCGTACTCGCCGCAATCCCCGGATCATAGACCGCTCCGATACCGTCGGCCTCCGTCTCATAGTACTCGATGATCGCCGCATTCCCACCGATATGATCCGCGTCATTATGCGAGACGACGAGGTGGTCGATGCGGGTGATGTTGTGCGCTCGCAAGTACTGGAGGACGTGCTCGCCATCGTCCTGATAATGCCCCGTATCATACACCAACGTCTCTCCCGTCGGCCCAATGACGAGCACACTCAACGACTGCCCAACATTGATATAGTGAACCTCCACCGATCCGTTCACACCCCCACCCCCACTACTATTCGTCCCCACTCCAGACGTCGTCGTCACCGTCGACTCCTCCACAGTCGCATCCGACTCCGTCTCCGTCACCGGCACCGCACTCGAACACCCAGCCAACACCACCACCAACGCCACCAAGAGCACACGGAGCGAGCCGCCCGAATCTTGCATACTCACCCCTACAACACCCACGCATAAGACCCTCAGCCCGCCCTATCCTGTCGACTATTGCAACAGCTGGGGTACCTTGAGGCGGTTGGAATCAAACGAGGAGCTTCGAAGTCGTTGAAGCCAGACACAACAAACTATCAGCTGAAATCCACCGTAGTGCGGTCACAGTGGTCGCCGATAGAGTCAATATTTAATACCCGAATTCATTATATGATGGCAGTTGTTCATGAGTATGTCCCGAATAGTTCGAAATCTGGGTTCTATATTCGGGACGGGTTTGATGGAAAAGTCGTCACCTATCAGGTCTCAGTCCCTGCGGAAAACCTTCTCCGAGCCTTGGACTTCGAGGACGGTGATTCGCTCCCAAATGAGCTCTTTGGTGTTTTAAATAAACTACAGCTGATCTACACTCACCACTCAGGAGTCGAACCAATTGAATCTCTCAAAGAACTCTCTGACCTCGACAGCGAGATCGGAGTGCTGGAAGCAGAAGACCGCGAAGAGATGCTGGAATACCTCCTCAACCATGTGAAACTAGAGGACAACGAGGAGGCTGAGATCCGAGAGTATGCAGCGGACCACGACATTTCTCTGAAAGAACTTTCAACAGCCAAGTCTTCGGATCAGCGTCCAGATACCGACGACGCAACCCCGGGCCACGAAGATACTAGCGACCCCAATCGCTCCGCAACCAAGCCCCCGTCACGGTATTCAGGCAAGAATCTCGGCAGTCCAGAGATCGAGTGTGAATATTGTGCGGCGGAGTTGAACGCTGTCGATTATCTGAATCACGTAAAACTCTTAGGTGGAACTCATTCCGAACCTGGGGAGTTCCCAGATGACTTCACTCCTGGCACGGCCACGGTACTCAAAGACGCTGGAGCAGATATTATTTATCCAGAAGATTCTGATGACGGGTATCGCTACTATCCCGTCTGTCGGTGGTGTGGACAGCGGTTCTTCCGTTTCCCCGCTTTCGAGATTCATCTGGACAGTAATCGCGAGGGGAAGGACTTACAGGTCCATGAGATGAATCCAGAACGCTACTCGCGGCCTGTGTTACTACCCTTTGATGGCGATGACCTTGCAGTGTCTCGCCAGATTCTCGCTGAAGGATTCACCGACACAGCACTTTCAGACATGTCCTTCGCGACTGATTCCTTGGGGCGTCCCCCGAATGATTGGGGTCACGAGACGTGGCGGGCAACTGAGTCCGACACGGAACAGTCCGAGCGTAATGCAGGAAGCCAAGGACCCGCCACGGTTCCTGAGCGACGTGAGGCATACGAGAAACGGTGGCTGTTAGTCGGACTATCGCGGTTCTTAAAGATTCTTAGTAAGTATACTGATGATGAATCGATTCGAACCGAACTTACTCAACAGCAGGAGACAATAATCGACAGACTTCACGAACTTCGAGCAGAGACCGAAGATACCAGTCTCTCACTCCGTGAATACCGTGAATCATGGACTCAGCCGCAGGATGGGTTGAAAGTACCAGATGAACTGCTTGATGAACTCTTACCTGGGAAGTATCGCGGAGATCTGTATGTTCCGCCTGGCTATTGCTATCCAATTGAGAGCGTCTACGACCGAATGGAGCGAGCATGGATTGAACAACAATTCCCAAGCGGAAACGAGAGTTCACCATCCCCACACACGTCTGACACAGCAGTTCCAAACCAAGAACAGAACGGGACCGAAGAGACGGCGGATTCAGGTTCTGTCATGGTCTCACTTGACGTGATTCAAGATACCTTGGAGACCTTTCGAGCACACGAAGACGCTAAACGAGAATCCTCGTGGTTCCACGCCGCTGAGATTCTCCGAAATAATTTAGATCAAGACACCAACAAACAACTTCAGTCCGATTCCGAAGCTACACTCGAATCCGACACATCTCAATGAATCGTCGTAGATGACAGCCCCGGGCAGATTGGAGATTGCCGGAACCAGCTTTGCTCTGTCTCTCCCAATTGCTTTTAATTCGCTATCCGTCTAACCCCGAGTAGAGATGGTGACTGACGCAGGGGTGTACGACGAGGACTGGCTTGATCTTGAGTGGTCGCCGTGGGTGAGTCTCGAACCCGAAGACGAAGCATTAGGCATCTTCTCGACAGACCCAGGGCTCTATCGCGTCCGACACCCAGCGTACGATGGCCTCATCTATATCGGTGAAACCGGGCGCAGCCTCCGTGGCCGACTCCGCGCCCTCATCCGAGGTGTCTTCGACGACCAGATGCCGTACAGTGACCCACATACTGCATCCCCCAGTCTCTGGGCAATCGCAGACCGCCACGGCCGTGGGTTCGAAGTCTCAGGCACCACAACCGAGCACGCTGCGGACAAACACCAACGGAAAGCCATCGAAGAAGCCCTCATCGCACGCCACCGCCGAGACACCAACACGAACCTCATCGGGAACTTCGGCCGCATGCCCCCCGGCTACACCAAATCCAGATCCAGATCCACCGGCGACCGCGGCACCAAATCGCCCGACGCCGACCGAGACTACACCACCGGCGTCGACCCTCTCCCATGGACCAACGCCACCGACGTCCTCGCCCCAGACTGGATGGGGCTTGACTGGTCAAACCCACGCCCGCTCAGCGACGTCACAGACACCGTTCCACCAGCCCCCGGCCTCTACCGCATCTGGAACCCCAACACCGCACCGCCACTCGAATACATCGGCCAATCCGTCACCCTCAAAAACCGCCTCACTACTCACCGCCGCAACCGAGACCCAACCCTCCACTTCTCATACACCCCCCGCCCGGAGAACAACGAGAAATTCCAACTCAGCCAAACCGAATCCGAACTCATCGGCGCCCACTGGCTCGCCACAACCCACCCACCAACCGACCAATTCTAACAACCCAACTACACACTCCCGTCTCAGGGACCCCACGTAGCAAGCCCTCAGCCGGCTCGCGGCCGCTCCGCGACATATCCGCGCTCCCAGCCAATCGCGCGGATAGGGGTCGACGGAGGCGACCACGCCAGGGGCGCGAGCCGGCTTCGCCCTTGCATCCACCAGGCCTGCACGAATTCGGCCGAGCGTGTGACCGCTGCAGTTCGGGTGTGAACAAAGACAGGCCGCCCGGGCTGGCTTTCGTGGGGTTGACCGCCGGTCGGATCGGTTCCGCATCGGCGTTTCCTCGCGGCGGCCGTCTCGCGAGTCGACGCGCACGCGCTGAGCGCGCGCACGGATTCCATGTCGACCCCATGCGGGGTCGTGCCTCGTCGGCCGCCGCGAGCGCTACGCCTCGCACGCCGCCGACCGCCGGGCGGCGTGCTCGCCCACGGCGCGTCCGCCACGCCCACCCATATCCTCCAGGCTTCTCTCTCGGCGCGCCGCCCCGCGGGGTCGCGACAGTGGTCGCGACTGCCGTTGCGTTCACGACGCCCTCGACTCCTCGCCTGGCGGCGAGATTCTCGACCGTCGTGACGGACGGGCCGGCGCGCCGTCGGAGACACCTCACCCGTCCGCCGCGGCCGACACCCGTGGGGTGCTGGCCGCGACGCACGGGGTTGCGGTGCCACTTCGTGGCTTCCCGAGGCGCTGTCGCGCCGGGGGTTCCAAAGAAAACCCCTTGAAGCGGTCGATAGCTCGCGGTCCGCACCGCCCGCGAGCGATTCGCTTTCCGAGCGATCTCGACGCCCGCAGTCCGCCGCGGACCGGACGCGCCCACTACGGGGGCGCGTTGCGCTCCGCCGACGGCCTGCGGGGTCGAGACGACCAGCATCAAGGGGTTTGTCTTTTCGAAACTTCCAGGTGTGGTTCCCGGGGCGAGAACAGCCCGCAGGGGCCGCCAGCAACCACGTGGTGGGCGGTCGACCAAGCGCGTACTCGGCGCGAGGACGTGGTCGGTCGTGCTGCCAGTTTGTGTGCCCCACGGTGGGGTGAGGGGCGACGTGGAAACGCGTGGCTCAGCAGTCGTAGAAACGAGGCGTGGTGATGACACGCCTCAAGCGGAATCCTAAGAGGAATTCCAATGTACGATACGAGTGATTTCGGTAAGACGGTTTCGGTGGCAGAGAGCGAGACTGACGAGTTCACGCGGTCGGTGCACGAGGCGACGCCGCATCTGCGGGAGACGCCGGTAGCGCAACAGGTCGAGGACCCACAGGGCGTGCTCGCGAGTGCGGCAGCGGAGACCGAGCGCGGTGAGGAACTCAGACCCTCGAACGCCCAGGAGTTCCAGGGCGAACGCGATTACGACTGGAGTACGCGCGCTGGTCTGGACCATCCGTGGGGGGCGACGCTCGCCCAGGAGGAACGGCGACTCGCCGAGGAACGGGAACTCAGAGCACAGCGTGAGCGGGCACTCAGAGCGCACGATGCGGGCGTGGACCGTGCGGGGTCGAGTCGCGTGCAGTGCGAGGCGGAGGCGCGTGAGCAGCGAGTGAGGATGATTGAGCGCGGGCAGAGGGACGAGGTGTCGTCGATTCGGGCGGACCCACGGTCAGAGCTCGACGCGGGCGCCATCGGGGAGTGCAACCGGGACGCAGACAGGTTGTCGAGTGCGCGGTCGTGTGCGCCATCGCGAGCAGCACTGAGTCGGATGCTCGCCGAGGAGCGAGCGGACGGGAAGGGAGCGCTCGCAGCCCTCCTGGCGGTCCAAGAGCAGTTGGATGAGATGAGTGGCGTCCCACGTGCCATCGAGTCGTTCGAGTCGTGGATGGGGAACCCGGGATACGACGTGCGGGTGACGGTCGAAGCCCGCGTCGAGACGCTGTACTATCCACACTCGACGAGCCAACAACAGGTCGCTATCCTCGACGATGGAACCTCGAAGGCGAAGTTGACGGTGTGGCGAAGTTCGCTCGAAGACACCATCCTCCGCGAGGGCGACCGGGTGCGGGTGACGGGCGGCCTCGCAGGATGGTACTCGGGACAGGCGCAGGTGGCGGTGGACTCGAAGACGCGCATCAGCGTCCTTGAGCGCGGCGATGGACCAGCGACCCGGCGGAGCGACGGCACCGTCTTCGGCGCCAAGTACCACAAGCGCCAGAACCAGGCATAGACCCACAGCACTCTTTTTTCGCTGTCGACCACCTCCCCGCCCACCGCTCCCGCCCCCTGGCGGGGGCGGCAGCCACAACCCCGACGACCGCACCACAGTGACCGCAGAAAACCCATCCACACACGTCGAGGTCGCGCGCGAAAAAGCCCAAGGACCGCACGACACCACCTCCCACCCGCCTCCAGGTTCCAGGCGACTCACCCACCGGGTAAGTCGCCGGGCTTTCCCTTCCGTCACCACGGCCACCTTTCAGATCCTGACAACATTGGGCGCTGGGTAGAGCGGTTCAGTACAGCACGACGGACTGGTTCTATCCACAGACCTAGCGCTGAATCTCCTGGTAAGTAAGATTGCGAGTTGAACACCGGTCGCGGTCAGGCGTACGCCGAGCGGAGCGAGGCGTTTCACCGCCGGAGCCGTCGGAGACGGCGGAGGCGGCCTTTTTCACCCATGTTTTTGCCGCGAGCGGTTCGCGCGGAGCGCGAACCCGAGCGGGAAAAAGATGGTCTGTATCTACCGCTTTAGAGGACCGAAATCAGGCATATTGGTTTGCTGTTTCTTCTCTGTCTGGGGCGTTGACTCATAGGCCTTCTATAGGTGACCTGCCGTCTTCCTTGTTTGAGATTTTCCGGTGTCTGCTCACCGTCCCCGGCACCACCTTTTTATGCCGTTGCACAGTATCAGACAGTATCCGAAGAGATGAAACAAGGTATAAACATATGCGTAGATGTGCCCTCGTCGAGCGATGGCACGGTCTTCCGGATAGAAGCAGCCGACGAGATACTTCGACTGCTCGCTGACGCCCATGAGACCGAGTTCACGATTCCAGAACTCGTCGACGCAACTGGCGTGACCAGATCGACCGTGTGGCGGGCCGTCGAATTACTCGAGAGCATCAGTGCTGTCCAAGTCCGCGAGACCCCACAGCGAAACTACGTCTCAATCCATCCAGAACGCCTCCAGAAGAATGACCCGCTCTTAGCCATCGAGCAACCGGAGTTCCGCGCGCCGATCCGGGAATTCGTCGACCGAACGGTCGATGCTGTCGGAGCGACCGACGAGGTCGAAGACATCGAGGGAGTCCTCGTCTTCGGGAGCGTCGCTCGCGGCGAGGCTGACCGCCGCAGCGACATTGACCTCTTCGTCGTGGTTCGTGGCGACCGAACAACCGCCAGACGAACAATCACCGACGTCGTGTCTGAACTCGAAGACGAGAGGTTCGATGGCGATCGTTTCGAGTTCGAGCCCTACGTCGAGACTACTGAGAGTGCAACACGGGCAGGATCGAAACTGCAGGAGATCTTCCAGGAAGGCATCACCGTCTATGGCGGCGACGAGCTAACTGACCTTCGGAAAGCGGTGTTCAGCGATGAGTAGCACGCGTATCGACCAACTCATCGACGACGTCAGGGCCGCGTTCGACCGTCGGCCAATGAAAATCGAACCCGGGCTGGATGTCAGCAGCCCTGCGCTCTTGCAACTCCGGAAAGCATGTCGGCTCCTTGCTGGCGCAGACGCACTCCGTGATGCGGAATTCTATACCCTCGTCATCGAAGCGTCGTTCGTCGCCATCGAACGCACCGTCGAATTTCGACTCCTCGAGCAAGGCACCACAGACCCCGACGACCTCCCAGGCACGCACCCGGGTGTCTATGAGGAAGCCGCTCGGATTGGGATTTTCTCCGAGACGACAGCGAACGAGCTTGCGGAGCTTTGGCGGGATCATCGAGCGAAGACGTACTATCAGGATGGGCTTGCTGCTGCTGACCGTGGTGAGAAGATGCACGCACTCGCGCAGGAACTCCACGCCTACATCGTCGGACAGTCTAGCCAGGGCCACGAGTGCATCTGCGAGTGACGATCTACCGATAGACGCCAATTTTTGTTCCCCCGGGTGGGGTGCGGGGTGAGATGTGTGGTGCCCCGCGTGAGTTGATTCCAATGCCTGCAAGCAACTATGCCGAGATGGCTGCAGAGATCTCCGACCAGTTCGACGACGCCGGCGCCGACCTCATGCACAGCGAGCGCGAGATCGCCGAGCTGCTCGCGACCCTCATCGATGACTACCAGGTCCAGCGCGACGAAGCCAAGTCCTCGGTCCAGCATCGCCTCCTCGAGGACACCAATCTCGACGCGACGACGTTCTTCGGCGGGTCCAACACCACGCTCGACGCGGGCGACCTCAGTGGGGCTGACGTCTGGGGTGGCATGGAAGTTCAGGTCCTCCAACTGTGGGACGTCGACCACGACGCCATCGCCCAGAAGGGGCTCATCGGCGACGAGACGGGGACGACGATGTTCACCGCGTTCACATCGAGCGACCTCCCCCGATTGGAGGAGGGCGCGTCGTATCGGCTGACGAACGTCGTCACCGACGAGTACGACGGCGAGTACTCGGTGAAACTCAACTCGAAGACCGGTATCGAGCCCCTCAGTGAGGGCGTCGCGGTCGAAGATGCGTCGACGACGTTGGAGGGTGCGCTCGTCGCGATCCAGTCACCGAGTGGGCTCATCAAGCGCTGTCCCGAGGACGACTGCTCGCGCGTCGTCGGGTCGGGGTCGTGTCCGGACCACGGTGACGTCGCCGGTGAGTTCGACATGCGTCTCAAGGCCGTCCTCGACGACGGTGAGGACGCTCACCGGGTGCTGTTCGATCAAGCGGCGACCGAGGCCGTCACGGGCATCTCGATGAGTGAAGCGAAACAGCAGGCGATGGACGCCCTGGACACGAGTGTGGTCGAGGACCGGATGCGTGACCTCCTTGAAGGCCGGTACTATCGCGTGGAGGGCCGGCAGACGGGGTCGTGGTATCTCGTCGATGGCGCCGACAAGTTCCACAAGGACACGGACGTGGACGCGCTCCAGGCCGAAGCGAGTTCGCTCGCCAACCAACTCGGCGACGAGATAGCCGACGCAGCAGCCTGACCGGTCAGACGCGGCCCGTTTTGTATGCCCCCTGTCGGGGTGGAGGGGTGAGACGAGAGCCCCCGACGCAATCGAGGTTCACTACTTATGGAACGACAACCAGCGGTTCGACTGTTCGCCGAAGAGCTGACTGACTGCACCGACGAGTTCACGGAGTCCGACGAGGAACGAGCACCGTCGTTCGTGACGCTCCCAAGCGGTGGGAAGGCCAACCGGGTGTTCATGGTCGGGACGCTCACGAACGTCGAGGATATCGGGTCGGATTCGGAGTACTGGCAGGCTCGAGTGGTCGATCCGACGGGCGCGGTGAACGTGTACGCGGGCGAGTACCAACAGGAAGCGATGGCGACACTCCGCCAGCTCGAAGCACCGACGTACGTCGCGGTCACCGGCAAGCCCCGCGTCTACGAGCCCGAGGACAGCGACGAAGCCTACGTGTCGCTCCGGCCAGAGTCCATCCAGGTCGTCGACGAAGACACGCGAGAGACGTGGGTGGTGGAGACGGCCGCCGCAACGATGGAACGCATCGGCCGGAGCATCCACCCCGACGAGTCAGAGGGCGAACGCGCCCGGGAGGTCTACGACGACCTCGACGTCGGGGCGTACCACGAGAGCGTCGAGCGCGCACTCGAGAGTCTGGAAGTCGAGGCTGACGCGGACGTTGGCCCGGCGGGGACGCCCGCAAGCGCGGACTGACCACAGCGAGCGCGAACATTTTCGCGAGATAGTTTCGCAACTCCTGTTCGCTGTCTACGAGAAAGCCCACCCACGCGCGTCGAGGTCGCGCGCGAGGAAACAGGCACCCTAGCGCCGCGGCTTCCCCGCCTCCCCACCCTCCGCTCCGTGCTCGCTTCGCTGCGCGCGCAGCCACGACCTCACCGCACCGCCTCACATCGACCGGTGTTTCTCACTCGCCCAGCCAGCACGCGCGAGATTCGCCAAGCGCGTTCAAATCCATGTCTCAGATTGTCTCCGACACTGTCGAGTCCAGCAGTCGAACCGACACCAAGTCACGCTCGTGTCCCGAGTGTGACGGCACCATCGCGACCACCGACCACGAGTCCGTCTGCCAGCGCTGTGGGCTCGTCGTCGACGACCACCACATCGACCGTGGTCCGGACTGGCGGCCCACCGACGACACCGAGAGCAAACGCCACACTGGGACCGCGCGAACGGAAACCCTTCACGACCGCGGGCTCACCACCCAGATCGGCCACGGCCACGATGCGAACGGCAGGAGTCTCTCCGGGAAGAAACGCAGCCAGCTCAACCGGTTGCGTCGCGAGCACAAGCGCGGGATGTTCGAATCCAAAGCCGACCGGAACCTCGCCGAGGGGTTCACCGAGGTTCGACGCATTCTCAGCTGTCTCGACCTCTCGACGAACCTTCGCGAACAGGCCTGCCGGCTCTTCCGAACCGCCCAGTCCGAAGAGCTCCTGGTCGGCCAGTCAATCGAGCGCGTCGCCGCAGCCTGCGTGTACGCCGCCTGTCGATGTAACCAGACGCCTCGAACCATCGACGAGGTCGCCGAGCCCGCGAAGGTCGGCGCCGATACCCTCCAATCGACGTACAACACGTTGAACGCCGAACTCGACATCCCTGCCCCACCCCGCTCGCCAGTCGAGTTCGTCCCACAGCACGCCAGCGCGCTCGACGTCCCGGATCATGTCCGACAGACCGCGCGCGAGCTCGCCACCGTCGCGACGGAGACGAACGTTGCGATGGGGTGTGACCCCAGTGCGTTCGCCGGAAGCTGTCTCTACCAGGCCGGCCGCGACCATTCGTACCCAATCAGCCAGGATGCGGTCGGTGACGTCGTCGGTACGTGCGCGAAGACCATCCGCTCGCATCTTGCGCGGCTGGACGGCCTCGAGGACGACGCGTAATCACTACGCTGCGGTTTGTTCCTCGCCGAGCGAGGTGCGCGAACCTGTTGATCATGTCCACGACAACCCAGACTCCAGATGCAGCAAGCACGGGCACCGAACACGACGCACCTCTCGATTGGAGCGCGTTCACCCTCACGGCCAGCGGGCCAGCCACTCGACTCGCCGTCGACGACGACGCTACGTGGTGCGAACAGACCGAGACCACCCTCCACGTCAAACGCACCATCGACGACTACGACGACCTCCTCGCATTCGTCGACGTCTCTCGAAGCCGTCAGACGCGATACTTCGAATCCAGCGAGACGAACCGTCGCGACGACCGCCACGACGATGTCGTCGACACGCTCTTCGAGGAAGCCAGCGACGACCACCACCTCGGCGACCACCACGCCGAAGACTGGACCGTCCAAATCCAGGCCTCACTCAGCGCCTGGACCGACCTCTACAACAGCCTTCACAAACTCGACGACGCCGTTGACGACACCCACAGCAGCCGACTCGACCGCCTCGAAACCTTCCAGGAACACGACGTCCCCGGCCCGACGCTCGACATCGTCTGCGCCGTCGCCGCCACCCACTGCGGGAACGATTACAAACAGACCGACCACCTCATCGCCTACACCGACGCCACGAACACTAGTGAGCGTCTCACCGTCGCTGAGTGATTACTGTCGAGCGCAGCAATCGCCAACGTCTCTGCCCAGAACAATAATTCTTCTCTCCTTGTGTGGAATCAACTTGTTAAACCGCTATCTCTAAATACGGGGATACTGCAGTCAGTGGTCCGCACAATGTCCACACACGCTGACCCGTCGATTCGCTACGAGTGGTCGCTCGACGCCCTCAACGCCCACCACGGCGCACGCTGTTCGGGTGGCGCCAGCAAAGACATCTTATCCTTGTTGTTTGCGATATGGCTCAAAGACCAGGGCGACGTCTCCGACTGGGAACAGGCACCCGTTTTCGGGAAAATCGTGCATACCCATAGTACGCTTGTCTTGCCGACTATTGCCGTCTGGCTCGGGATCGACCAGAAGACCATCTACGATGCGCCTGCAGTTGGCACACCACCATATGAATTCCTCGGGCCCGATGGCGACCTCCTCAAGCTCGATCGAACCCTCTCTACTGACTGAGCGAGCAGGATAACCCCGCTACTCCTGTTCGAGAACGTCCCCAGACCCGAGATCGAGATCTTCCCCTACCGAGTCGATAATCGCCCGCCCCTCGTCACGGAGTTGCTTTGCGCGCTCAAGTGAGAGCTCACCAGCTTCAATCGTGTCGATGATCTCGTGGACGCGGTCCATCTTCTCGGAGATCGATGCCTCAGGGTCGATATCAGATTCAGCGTCGGTCATAATGGATGTCTTGGTTATGCCAGGATGATGTACGCGAGGAGCAAGAGTAACACGGCGACAAGCAAGGCGATAGCGGCGCGCTGTAGTCGCTGTCGCCGTTCATACTTTGCCTGCACGGCTGCTTCAGCCTCCTCCTGTGTTGCTTGCACGGCTTCCTCGACAGCCGCTTCTTTCGCTTGTTCGTGTGCTTCGGCTTGTTCGAGCGCGTCGTAGGCGTACTCGAGTCGATTCCCAAGTTCGGTCAGCTCCTGACTGGCCTGCGTTTCGAACGCTGCTTCCAGGCCTGTCTCGGTCCGCGTAAGGACACGCTCAGTGTGGCTCGTGTAGACGCGCTCGAGGTCTTCCTGTGCCCGATCGAGCTCTGCCGTTGCGTGCCGACTGAATGTGTCTTCGAGCCTAGCGGTCGCGTCTCTGAGTTCCTGTTCGAGCGTCTGTTTCTCTGGGACGACCTCGCCAGCATGTGTCGGTGTCATCACCCGCCTGTCGGCGACCTCCTCAGCGAGCGTGCGGTCGCGCTCGTGACCGATGCCGACGACAACCGGCGTCTCGGTGTTGAAGATTACACGACAGAGCGGGGTCTCGTTGAACACGCGGAGCGTCGTGTCGGCACCGCCGCCTCGTGTGAGGACGAGCACGTCGACGGCGGAATCGCGATCGAGGACGCTGATGGCCTCCATCATCTCCGTCATTGCTGCGTCTCCCTGCACCGTCGCGTGCTGGACGATGATATCCACGTCGGGATGGCGCGCGTGAATGCTCGTCACCGCGTCCTCCCGCGCATCACTATCCAGACTCGTCACGAGCCCGACTGTCTCCGGATGCTCAGGGAGCGGCTGTTTGTGGTCATCGTCGAGGGGGCCGTCGTCGGCCAACGTCGCCCGATTCTCCGCGTATATCTCGTTGTACTCGCTCTCGCCGAGTTCGATGGCGTCGTCGACCATCACCGAGCAACTCCCACGCGCCTCATAGTAGGTCAAGTCACCACTGACGGCCACCTGGAGGTCATCTTCGAGTTCGGCATCCACCCAATCCCGGCGATACCCGAGCAACACACTGTGAATGCTGTTGCCGTCGTGCGTCAGATCGAAGTGAGCGTTGCCGTTCGCCTCTCGATAGTCACTGACGTCCCCGACGACGTAATCGAAATAGAGTCCGTCACTCGCAGCCAGCACCTCACTGATGGACGAATTGAGCGTCTCAACCGTGACAGCTGTTGATCCATCCAACTCCTCGTGACCAGAGAGAATTCCCTCGAGCACGCTTCAAAACAGACGAAGTACACTCTCCACCTCTAGGGAACTTCCTCCAACCACCTATGCCCAAAACAGACGAAACCCACTCTCCGACTCCTGCTCGACAATACCTCAATCTCGTCCTCTGTCTGGTGGTGGCGATTGTCTCGGACTTGATCGCGGTTAGTTTGAAGTCCGAATTTATCGTCCAGTTCCTCGTAAGCGCGTTTCTCAAGAAGATCTACCAAGAGATCGACGCGACGTTCCTGAAGTTCGTCGATTGTTCTGAAGCTATTGAAGTACTCTGTGAGGTCGTCGTCGATCGCGTTGCGTCCGCCGGTGGTGACTAGAGGAAGTGGTTGGTGGTTCGGAGAGTCCGCCTGATGGGTTGGAGAGGCGGTTTCTGTGGTTCCCATATAAGCGTTGCAATACTGCAACAGTTTTATTACCCGTTGTGTAGAATGGCTATATGTAGACAGAAGAGCAGGGACCAAGCGTAGTAAGTGCAGTGTGAATCAGCGTCCCTCGCAGATAGAGTGAGTCAATCAGCCCATCCAGATCACCAATTTACAAATTATGAGTGCAAGTTCGGACGCGTCACCGTTGCAGCGGTTATTGGGTAGTGATGCACGTGCGGAGCTGGTCACTGCGTTCTTAAGCCGGCCCGGGAAGGAGCTTAGCGTCTCGGAAGTCGCAGACCTGGCGGATGTCGATCGTGCCAGCGTCTACCGTCACGTTGACACCCTTGTCGATGTTGGCCTCGTCAAGGAAGTTGAGGGCGGCAGTGGGAGATCGTTTCGCCTGCAAATGGACGACGAGCTCACCCAGTCCCTGGGGAAGTCACACCAGCTCTTGGTGCAACGCAGCCAGGCTGTGTCACCCCCCGATTCCGAGGAGGCAATTCAATCCGAAGACTCCCTAGAGAGCCTGCTTCCGGGACCACTAACTGTGGATCTCCTCAGACAGCTCTTGAAGGGGTCACAAGCATTCCGGCGTGGGGTAATAACCCTCGCTCAGGAGTGTTACGGAGATACGGATCAGGACGACACCGGAGTCAAAACCACTCTCGGTAACGTGAGCAGCAATTTGGGGGCTGCTCAGAGTCTCAAGAGCCGTATCAATTCGTGATCCCCATGTACGAAGGGGAGAACTTCGAAGAGGCCGTCGAAAACTTATTGTTCGATCTCAATAGTCTTGCCAGTGGTTCGGTCGACTCGACACTTGACCAGAATGGTGATGATCCTCGTTCTATCACAATTCATGTCGAAGAGCCTGAAGGCCCCGATTATTATATCGAAGGCAAAGAGGGAGACCGGTTCTTCTACATCAAGTGTTATTACAACCTTGTCATCGATATCGCGAACACACTAGGTCGCGATCAGATTCGTGACAAGCGAGAAGCTAGTTCATACCAGTATAGTGATAACGACCTATTTATATACCTTCCATCGGAAGTCACCTTAGTTGACGAACAAACAGAGGAGATCTGGAATAAGGACGGACAATCCAAAAACGGTGAGGAAAGTACTGACGAACCGGACGATGACACTGAGTTAGAAGACGTCAAAGTGTGGCGAAAGCGAATCGCAGCTGCACTTGATATTGTCAATGGGGTCTCCGATAAAGAAGAACAGGAGATTATATTCAACCTCGTCGATATCTTCTCCAACGTACCGGTAAAGTTCCGTGTGAATTCGGCAGCCAATGGGGGGCTAACAGGACTCGAAGTCCGTGAACGGATCTTCCCGTACGAGGAGAGCTTTAATATCAAATCACTCGATGAGTCAATTGTCCGGACGCGAATTCCAGCGAATATGGGGATGCTGTTCTTCCAATACATATATGACGTGAATATCCGCCAAGACGAGGATGGGACAATTGCAGAAAATCCCGCAGAACGACCAAACTTCCCGAACTAGCTCATTCCGTCGTCAAGTCCTTGGGAGCGTCGAATACCTGGACTTACTCGTCAAGCTGATCCCGGATGCGTTCTATCCAGTATTGGTCACCCTGCTCCCATGCAGCTATGAGAGATGGCTTTGAAAGGGGGTCCTCCGCATTAAGTCTCTTCGCAGGTTGCAGATAGAGTGTTTCTCTGTCACTGTTAGTCGAGGAACTAAGTGCGGTTTGGTATGTCACCACAAACCCAAATGCGACCTGATCGACGCCGGAATCCTTGGTGAGATCTTGGAGGAGATTTCCCAGTGGCGTCGGCGACTTATGACCGTCCCACTCACCAAGCCCCTTTGAATCAAGAACCGCTTGAACTCGCTCCAGGCAATCAAGATCCGGTGGGCGTTCGATGACTTTCGTTGATGCAAAGAACGTATGCTCTTCCCCGTCTGGACGGATCGAACTCGTCCCAGCACTTGTTTGAGGGCTACCACTAGTTGACAACAGGTCATTCCCCGAACGAAGGAATGTACCGTCATACTCGCCTTCAACAACAAGGAAGCATTCGAGTTGTAGATTCGTAGCCACGTCATTACCAGTGTTCGTGAGGGTAAGCTCAATCCATTCACCACCCGGTGGCGTATCATTCGGGAATTCGTCGTTCAGAGGATGTTCATCAACCGGTTCTGGCTCGGAAGTAGCCTGTACTAACGGCCGGTGTGCAGCTTTTAGAATGTCTGACTGGGAATCGAGGATGCGGTTCTGACGGAGATATACCCAGCCGAGAAAGAGGGTGAGCAAGGAACCCACGATGACGTCAGCGGCCGTTATCACCGTGCTGGCGCTAGGGGTAGAAGATGCAGTGTCTTGGTTAGCGTCTTGTAGTGCAGGTACATTGTCGAGTAAAATCTGAGGGTAGAAGAGCGAGAGGAATCCAACGCTAAATACTGCTAATAGAACGACAGCGACGGTAAGCCGGTTCGAGGTTCTGGTATTCATGTTTGGATGTGATGTAGGGCAAGGAGGTATCAGAACGGAGCACACATCGAGTAATAGTTTTTCGCTCGGTTTCTATTTTCAAGGACTAGATCCCCATTGTCGTAGGTTAGTCCAGAACGATCGCCGGCAAGTTCATCAGCGACATCATTTACGTCTTCGTCTGGGTAGTCAGAGATCGCAGAGCGAATCTCATAGAGCGGCTTCGAGAATTGGGAGTCGGCATGTTCGTCTTCTTGATATGGGATCAGAAGTTCTTCTAAGATGGCCGCCGCTATAATGTCTCGTTTACTGATTCCATCGACATCTGACACAGTCGTTGAAACTTTTCTTCATCAGCAATATAATATTTTGGGTCTCAAGGGACTGTCTAGTTAAGCCAGTTTGAGGAACGAGCAGGTCGTTGAGTTAATCGACCAAGATGCTCGCAGACCTGCTCAGTGAGTGCTATGAGGCGGATTTAGAAGAAGCATAGTGAACACCACGTAAAATGTGTCTCCGAGCCCGACTCTTGGATTGGTTGGACAGAACCGACCTTTGTTATAAAGCCCGAGGATGAATTCAACGTCGGTAGCCCGACAGCAGAGGGTCTCGATGAGATTTTGGACCGCTTCGAGGCGGTTCCCGGGGGAAGCTGATGTCGTTGGTGTTGGTCGGTATCGCCGCCGACTCACAGAACGCGTCGAATTGTCCTCCGATCTTCGAGGACGGTCGATTCGAGTACATCCCGATACCAGAGCAGTACGAAACCACAGAAACTGCGACGTACGCGAGTGAGGGGCACGATGACCATCTCTCATACGTGGTATATGACGGGGAGGAGACGGCGTCATTTGATGACATTCGAATCCACCACGATCCCAACTTCGATGCCCTCACGTTCGGCGACCCCGGTAAGTCTCGAAGCAAATTGCTCACGCTTGCGCACGATGATGTCGTCGGATTCTACTCTGGGCTGACTCCTCCGAGACAAAAACGACCGAAGCACCGATACCTGATTGGTTACTTCGTTGTCGACCGTGTCGTGGATTTCAATTCGCTCGATGAGGAACAAATCTTGGCCGAAGTCGAGCGGAACCGGCAGAACGCTCACATCAAACGCTACTTAAGTAGCATGGATCGTAGCCACCTCGAAGACCTCGTAATCGTCCAGGGCAAGAGGCCAGGCGGATTGTTAGATAATGCGGTGAAGCTGAGTGGCGGCCGGCCTGACGCTTCGAACTACTACTTTGAGACGGAGTGGCTTGACGCTTGGAAACCCTCCACCGAGTATCTGGGAGGCATCAAGCCCGTGATAACCGCTGATATCGGCAAAGCTGATTTCATCGAATCACTTGAACACGTGGCGGGTATGGACAAATGAGAACGGCATAGCGAAGATTCCGCCCAGCACGTTCGTCTCATCCAGAATCGTGATTAGGTCTCGACATCAGCTCGTACGGAGTGGTGGTCGAGGGTCGTAGTGAATACGTCGTCTGTCTACACCGACGACCTGAACGAAGTCGGGGAGATCGATTGAATCATCTCAAGTAGAACCCAAGAACACCTCACTTGGGGATGAAGTGCGGTGATTGGATCCTATACGTAGTTCTGATTTTCAATCGACTCAAGGCAACCGTTCAGCGCTTCATAAATCTCGGTGAAATCCCCCGTTGTCCGTTGCTTCGTCCAGGATGTCGTATCCATGGTATGAATCAGTGGCTGGTAGTGAGCAACAGAGACACGAAGATCGTTGATGGTGGATGGTCGAATCCCCAGGTTCGACTGGTTGAATCCGATTTCCTCCTGTATCATGCTGTTTTCGACAATCTTGATTAGATCAGACAACAGTAGGATGTCAAGCACGTCCTGTGCGACTTCGGATTTCTCACTATACTTCTCGCTGCGCTCCTTGACGTCGTTCCAACTGATTCCAGCGTCCATGAGTGCATCTTCCCAGTCAATACCGTAGTCACGGATGGCGTTCCGCAGCCCAATCTCAAACCGAGCGAACTTCGCGTACAGGTGGAAGTACACCTCCATGCTATTGAGGTCGAAGCGGGTGACGATGCCTCGGACGTCATCTTTCGGTCCGACCAGACAGAACCGCCGTTCTCGTAACCGGTCAAGAGTTTCATCGAACGACGACGTAACGGGGACGAGTAGGCTCTCTTTGATTTCCTTGATATAGCCGTCAGCGAGCGTACCAGTGTCGGCCCCAGTTAGGTCTGCTTTCGACACGAGGCCGAGGCAGACCTTACTATCCCGCTCCCGGACGGGTGCCGCGTCGTAGTCGTTCTTCACCAGGGAGAGGTAGACATCGTGGACGTCGTCATCGGGGTAGAACGACATCGGGCCCTGGGTCATGATGTCCGCGACACCAATGTCATAGGGGACCGTCAGAGCCTCCTGTACACCGTCGAAGTCAACCTCCGATGCGTACTCCGGGTCTGGCTCTGCATGTGCGACGGTCGTAATGACGACATCCAGTTCAATCTGGTCGTACGGCGATTCGACGGGGCTCGCGTCAATGTCCTCGATGTGGAACGTTGTGAGCCGCCTCTTGAGCTCGGGAATCGCGGAGTGTCCGCGCTTGCTCGTGAAGTCGGGGGTGACGAACACCAATCGTCCCTCGCGTGCGAGCATTCCCAACCCCTGCTCGAAGAACGCGAGGTACAGATCCTCGTCCCGACCCGGTTCGTCGGCGGAGATGGTATCGAACCGCATCGCCAAGTCCTCCCGAACCTCCGGAGAAAGATCACGCAGTCTGGCCACCGGAGGGTCGCTCAGGATGTATTCGAACTCCCCGAGGTCGGGCAGACTGCCGAGAAAGTCGAGGTGTCGAATGTCAAGGGGCAGTTCGTCAAACAGTTCTTGGACTTCTTCGACGAGGCCCTCGTTAGTCTCTAAAGCGACGCTCTCGGGAAAGTCGAGATCGTGACGGTCACAGTACCGGGAAACAGCTTCGACGAGTTCACCGCGTCCAACGCCAGGGAAGAGGATGCGTTCATCGGGATCGGGGGTACCGTCTGCAAACAACCGACGAACCATCTCATCGGCAACGTCGGTCGGTACCTGTCCGACGGATTCTGGAGCCTTGGGGTCCCTCATTAGGAGCATCAAGACACTTTGGGACGAAAAAGGTGGACCCTGGCCAGAGGCCGGTAGCTCGTGATGTCACGTTACTGTATACACCCTCTGTATCGAACGATTCGTACCTCGGAATCGTTGTCGGATTCCATGATTGATTCGAGTCAATGGTAAGGATGTCTACTGAAATATCGTACTATTCGCGGAATCAACGGCGCCCGCCGAATGCGCTGTCCGACCGCGTTTTATTGACCCCCTCGTGGGGTGGAGGACGATCAACCATGAGCACGACCGAAAGCACTCCCAGTGACACCGACGAACCGACCACGCCAAACCAAGCGGAAGCAGGCACTGACTCAGACGCGGACGACACCGAGCAGGCGTTCTTCGACACCGAATCGGCCGCTGACAGCTTCGAGGCGACCGTCGAGGCGAGTCTCCTTCAGGACGTCGTGACGGCGGTTCGGGCGTTCGTCGACGAAGCCCGCGTCCACCTCTCCGAGGAGGGCATCGGCATCAAGGCCGTCGACCCAGCGAACGTCGGGATGACCGAAATACGGATGCCCACGATGGTATTCGAGCAGTATGAGACGCCCGGCGGTCTGATCGGGCTTGACCTCGAGCGCTTCGCGGAGGTCCTCGGCATGGCGAACAAGGGCCAACTCGTCTCCCTCTCCCTCAACGAAGCAACCCGGAAGCTCGAAATCAAGGTCGATGGTCTCGAGTTCGAGTTGTCGTGTCCCGACCCCGAAACCATCCGGTCGGACCCCGAGATTCCCGAGCTAGAGATGGACGTCGACGTGACGTTCGCGAAGGCCGAGTTGAGTCAGGCGTACAAGGCGGCGAATCTCATCGCCGACCATATCGAAGTCGCAGGCAGTCCCGAAGACGAGGCGGTGGTGTTCGCCGTCGAGGGCGACAGCGACGACATGCAGTACACCGTCGACGACGAGCTCGACACAATCGACAGTCTCACAGATAGTTCATCGCTGTACAGCCTCGACTACGTCAAGGACGCCCGCAAAGGGATGCCTCGGTCGTGCCAGATTGGGATGCGCTTCGGCCAAGACCACCCCATCGAGTTCACGTACCAACTCGGCGACGCCATCGACGTCCGGACAATGATAGCCCCACGAATCCGCCACTGACTCGCCCACGCCGGTTCTCACAAGGGAGGGAAGCACGCGACGACACCGATTTGTAGCTCCCCTCGGCGAGTGGAGGGACCACGAAATGGCCACGACACCCACCGAACCCGAAGAGTCGACAGACTGCACGTCTGAACAGGACCGAATCCTGCCAGGGAGTGAGTCGTTCACGGACGTCGACGACCGCCGCGACGCAATGCACGAGACGATCGACGCCTGGCTTGACCAGCTCGCCAGCGGCGTCGACGACGCACAAGCGAGCGAGCACTTCCAGCAGTGGCTCGACGTCCAATCCCAGTTCCACGACTACTCGCTCAACAACACGTTGCTGATCTACGCGCAGATGCCCGAAGCGACCCGCGTTGCGGGCTACAATACGTGGCGTGAAGAGTTCGACCGGCACGTCCAGGAAGGCGAGCAAGCGATCTGGATCTGGGCTCCCATCACCGCCGCGAAATGCCCCGACTGCGGGAACAGTCCCTCGTACCACGACAGCATCGACTGCGAATACGACGACGCCCCACCAGCGGAGTGGTCGACGGGCGTGGTGGCATTCAAACCTGTCCCGGTGTTCGACGTGAGTCAGACCGAGGGCGAACCCCTGCCCGAACTCGACACCACGACGCGCGGCGAGCCGGGCGACCTCTTGGAGCGTGTCCGTGCGGTCGCTCTGGACCGCGGGATATCATTTGAGGTCGTCCCGAGCGGGGAGTGGACTCACGGCGATGCTGGCGGTGTCTACCAGCACGATGCGGAAGCGATCGAGGTCGAGGCCCAATCGAACGACGCCGATGAAGCGCGTGTCGCCGTCCACGAACTCGCCCACGCCATCCTCCACGAACCGAGCCTCGACGAGAACGAACGGCCGAGGCGCGAACTGGAAGCCGAAGCCACTGCGTACGTCATCGCTCGCCATTTCGGGCTGGACGCATCGAAATCGCGGTTCTACCTCGCCGCGTGGGCCGATCAGGACGAGGCGGACGTCCGCGAGCGCCTCGACCGCATCCAGTCCACTGCCGCGTCCCTCATAGAATGCCTCGACGACACGCTCGAATCACATCGGTGAACCCCGTTTGGTTCGACCAATTCAACGTTGAAAACGCTGTGAACTAGGTCTGCGAATTTACCACCGGAGTTCCCGCCAGTTTCAGTGGAGATTCGTACCGCCGTGCAAGATACATAACGCGAGTCTTAGCATAGAATGAAGCAACCACGGTCTACTTTGCCAATACCCTTTCAAGAAACCATAGTACCAAAATATTATTATAGTACTTATAGAGATATTTTTTATGCGAGAGCCTCTTTCAGGTCGATGCGGATATACCTGGCCCGAAGACTACGACCCTCAATTCACGTTAACTCCTAATCTAGAACTCGGTATCGGGGTAGAGAGCTGTTGCTATCGGAAATCGCTTCCAGACACCAATTACTGTGCTTGGCACGCAAATCCCAGAGAAACTGAGCATAAAACCGTCGAAAACCTTCGTGAAGCTAGGGCCACACCACATATTCGGGAGTTGAATTCTCCTTTCGATGAACTCTTAGATGGGGCTCAGCTCCCGAAAATGAAGCTCACAGACGCGTTCATGGTCGGCGAAGATTCTCTGAGGAATTGCTCCCTGCGAGAAGGGAACTTCGAAAACGCAGAGTTAGAGTCTTGGGATTTGCATTCTGCACACCTCTCGCGAGCAAATCTACGAGATGTTAGTCTTTGGGGAACCGACCTGTCTGAAGCTAATCTCACCGAGGCAGATCTCACCGATTCCTTCCTATCAGGGGCTCAATTCGACGATGCAATTCTACGTAGGTCAACCCTCACGTCTGCGAATTTAAGAGGGACGCAATTACCTAACGCTGATCTCACTAAGGCAAATCTCACAAACGCAGAATGTAGCGACGCACAGTTGACCCACGCAAATTTAACTAAGGCGACCTTGACAGATGCCTCACTCCAAAACACCAATTTATCGAACTCGAACTTAGAACGAGCTACTATGATTCGTACAGACTTATTTGACGCCATACTGCCAAACGCGAAAATGGAGGGCACTTTGTTCGCTGACGCACGTGTTAATGAATCTACCTTCCAAAACCTCGCCTCCGAGGAAAATCAAAAGAAGGATCGTAAGCTTCGAACCATTTTTCGAAGATTAATTTTAGGACCAGAAGGCAGAGGTGCTTATAGGTGTGCATACGACCCGAAAGCGCTCAAGAACATCGCAGAATCAGATAACTCTGACTACAATAATCCGGAAGTCCGTGCCGGTGGAGTGTATTTGGAACTTGAGCGTCTAGCAGACAGAAATGCCTTACAAAAATGGGAAGGTCGATTTTTTATCCTTCGACAAGATATGCAATTGTATAAACTGAACCGGGAAAGTAGATATTCTGCAGCACTTTATCACTCTATGGAGAAGTCGATATTTGGATACGGTGAACGATTTAGCAGAGTAATTGGATGGTCTATAACCATTATTTTGCTATTTGCGCTAACATATCTTCAAGGTGGATGGATTCGCCCGGTAAAGCCAGGAGGAGCATTAGGTCCGGCTATTTCTTCGAGTCGCTTATCAGAAGGATTGGGAGTCATTTGGGAGAGCATATATTACAGTACCTTGACCTTCACTGCACTCGGGTTTGGTGACTTCCGGCCAACTACTTCTATCGGTCAGTTTTTTACTATAGCCGAAACCGCCCTTGGTGCCGTTATGATTGCTCTTTTAGTGTTCGTAATGGGACGCCGTGCTTCACGATAATCTTCATCTTGATATAAATTTTCCATTTTATGCACATATTAAATCTTCTTTGCTGAATGTGCCTTCTGTATTCAGCACCCGGTTTTGACGGATTCGTGGAAGGTTACCACATAGAGTGATAGATCGTTTACCTGTATCTATCAATTGGCGTTTCCAGGACTCGGAAGTGGAGCGCACGGGATTAACCAACAAGAAACCACTACACGGCCCATTGTTGGTTAACCCAGGGTAAGGCCTCCAGATTATCCTAAGCAAAAGAGAACGCAGCGTCCACAGGAGGCATTCGAAGTCGAATCTGGGGGTGAAGAACGTACTTTATCAGATTTCTCGTGTCCCGTGCGGACTGGGACATACCACAGATGACCGAGAGTACCCACAGTTCGATCGACCAGCAGTTCGCGTTCACTGACGATGGCGAGCTCGAGCCGACTTATGAGTCCGTCAAGACCTCACTGGCAGACTTCGGTGCCAACGTCGACACGCGTGAACGCGAGTCGCGACCTGATCAGCCTACCGCCAGTAGCATCCTTTGTGACGACCGCCCGCTTGACGATGCCGAGGATGACGGTCAGCAGGAGACGTTGTATCCCGATGTCGAAGACGACCAGCAAGCCCTCGACGGTAGCCAGGCCAGCACCATCTCGACGTTCTCGACCGTCGAGAGCGACGAGACGTCGCCCGGCCCACGCTACGGTCAGGCACTCGCCCAGACCGTCGAGATGCGGGGCGTCGATACCGCGTTGCGGGCCGTCGAGGGTATCGGCGAACAGACCACGAGCGTGCTGATGTCGGCGGGTGTCACCGACCAGGTCGACCTTGCACTCGCCTGGACGAACCCCAGCGAGCGCGCCAGTCTCGAACGCGCACTCGAGGCACTGCCAGCGAACTGCCAGCACACCGTCCGCGAGACCGCAGCCAGCCTCTGGACGCACCTCCACCGCTAACTCAGTCTCGCGTTTTCTCCACTAATCCTCTGCCTCATGTTTAAATCCGATTCCGCGTACAGACTCAGTAGCCCGATGGTCACGGACCCGAACCCACACTACGACCCCGAGGATATCTACGGAATCGGTGCCGTCACCGACCCCGTCCTCGACGACCACACCCCTCGTGACGAACGCGAGTGCCCCCGCTACGGCCAGCCGATGCCCACGGACCGCGACCGCTGCGAGGACTGCCAGTTCGACCACAGTACCGAGACTCTCGCCTCGGAATCCCAGTCACCAGCCTACGAGTGGCAGGCCGACCGCGTCGCCGTCGTCCACGTCGACGAACCACTGGCGACGCTCGCCCAAGCGTTCGCCCGGACCGCGATCCGCCGACGTGACCGCGACGGCTCTACGCCCTCACGGTCGAAGCAGAGCGTCCGCCTCCTGGACGACCTCGGCACACTCGAACAAGACCACCTCGGCAGTCCGGATTGGCGCGAAATCGACGCACTCGCGAAGGCGGACAGCGCGGACGCCAACGCCCTGATCGATGCTATTCGCGAGCAGAACACCGACCGGCCTGTCTTCTACGATGCTGACGGCGATCCGCTCGATGAGGTCGGTGACGTAGACAACGGCTGGCTCGTCGCTGGGGTCCTCCGCACGAAGACTCGAACACTGGCGGACTGTCCAACGCGCGTCCTCAAGTGCCACGACTGCGGGCCCGGACCCCATGCCCACCGGGGGCGCGAACGCGCCGACACCCGCGTCGACGACCCACTCGTCACCGGTGCCAACCTCTGGACGTGCAAACGCTGTCGCCGAACGCGAACCGGCCCACCCGCCGAGTCCGAGACCGGGAGTCGTGACCGAGAGTGGCCCGACACCACCGCACAGGAACGCGCCCACGAGGAGGACGCAATCGGCACCGAGATGGTCGAGTACATCGAGACGCATCGTCGCAACTGAACGCAGTTACCGATGTATACGGTGGTTTTCGGCCTCTGAAGGGCTGACAGGCAGTTCACCAACACCGTCCAGTGGTCGATATCGCCGCAAGTTCTATAATCTACTATCTCATTAGAGATAACTAAGAGCAAGCCAATTGACGCGGCTATCTGGAGGATCCAAACAATGATAGAGATGATGGATGCCACCGCTGCGAAGATCGTTTTAGCGATACAGCGTGGTGATTCTATCAATCGTGTTGCGAGCAAGATCGGCGTCTCGTACTCGTGGGTGTACGACTGGGTCGAACGGTTAGCAGAGGCTAATATTATCAGTAATGAAGATAGCGGGCTCCGAGTTGTCGACCATGAGTTGCGCCAGCAGTACGCCGAGATGATGGCTGCATTGTACAGTCGCGAAACCATCTCTCAGGAGGACGCGTACGTCATTCCGCACTTCGCCGGCATGGAGTTCGCGTACACGGAGATCGACGCGGCGTACGTCTGGACGCACGGCGGCTACCAGATCGCCCGGGGCCACGACGACTACCCGGTATTCATCGAAGTCCACGACAGGGATATCGAACGGTGGATAGCCTTCTTCGAGCAGTTCGGTGTCGACACGACGATCAACGAACGCCCGGACGCCAGCGCCGTCGACGGGAACGTCCACTACGTGTTGTTCCCACAGACAAACGGTATCGAAGTCGAGTGGGTCGACGGCAATCCCGTCATCCCGTTGGACGATGCCGTCGACCAGATGATGGCGAACCGGCCAGCGTACGAGCCGGCCTTGGAGATCATCGCCGACGAGTACGACAGGGACATCGACGCCTCACACCACGAGGCCACGGGCGTAGATGGTTCGTAGCTCCCAGTCTGTCATGGAGCTCCTTTCGCCGGGTGTGCGAACTGGTGGCCGCCGAAATCTGAGAGAATATAGTATTACCCGGAAGTCCTATGTTCCTTCAATGTGATTGGTGAGATATGAGGAATCCAGCGGACGCGCCACCATACGAGGACGTCAACGACGCCGTTACGGAGGACTGGGTCGACGAGACGACTCCGTACGAGCGTGTTCGACAGGTGGTCGCGCACACGTACTCTCCAGTCACAGCCGAGACGGTCGCTGACCAGGCCCAGACTGCAACAAAGACTGCCCGCAAGCATCTGGACGCGCTCGCAGACGAGGGCTTCGTCACCACTGCGCCAGGCAAGCATGGCGCGACGACGTACCGTCGCTCGCCCGAGTCACTCGTCGTCGAACAGGCCGCCGACATCCTCCAACACGTCTCGACAGACGAACTCGTCTCCCGAATCACCGACATGCGTGAGCAACTCGAGAACTATCGGGCCGAATACGGCGTCGATTCGCCCGAAGAGCTAGCAGTCGAGCAGACGAATCAGATGCTAACGGATACCGACGAAGAGCACACGAGGATTGAGCCTGAGGTATTACAGGAGTGGCAGACGACGCGGCGTAATCTCGCATTCGCAAACGCCGCATTGTCGATTGCGAACGCTGAACGGTTCGTCGATGGGGACCGACAGCAGACAGACGGCAGTCTCACCGCCTGATCGATGGCGCGAACACCAAGAACAGACGAATCCCACTCTCTGCGCGGCCCGATCGACCGCGCGGCCCTCATCTCGATTCGTGACGTCATCGACCGCGAAGAGCCACTCGCTACGCCAGCACTCGACGACTACCTGAACCCAACGGCTGTCGAGGTCCAGCTGGATGATGGCCTTCGAGCAGCGACGGCGGCGCGCATCGACGTCCAGTGGACTACCAAAGACGACTACAAATTCCACTACACGGACACCGAGGATGTCAACTTCCGTTGGGGCAAACATCACCACGACGGCGACTACATCCACGCTGAGGGACTAGCGCACTATCATCCACCGCCGGATGCATCCTCGAACCCTGACGAGGTGGAGGATTCCTGCATCGAGCAGTCCCTCGAAGTTCTGGTCACCCGTGCCGTCCTGAGACTCTGGCGGACAGCCTACCACCGAGATTCGTTTGAACCCCTAAACGCCGCTAGCAATCCGCCCTGACAGCCACCGTTTCCCATCCATGAGTGACAGATATCGCGGGGATGCTGGACCTTGAGGCAACCCGACGTTCTCGCTCACGAATCCTGTTTATCAGTCCCCTGGCGGGGTGGAGGAACTCTCAGATGGCATCGAATCCACCAGCCGACAGTCCAGTTGCACCTGCTCTCCGACTCAAGCTCCCACCCGCAGTCGAGCATCAACTTGCTCAACAGACGGGCGAAATCTTCGCCGGCGGTCCCCACCAGAATCGATGACGACGGTCGCTATCGACTCCGACGACGACGACGTCACGGTCCCAAGTTACGGACGCAACGCCGAACAGTCGCTCGCGAGTGTGCTGACAGCGGTCCGTGAAGATGTCCTCAGGGCAGACTGCACTGACCAAGACGACGTCGTCGGCGCGACGCTGCGCGCACTCGAACGCCACCTGCCTGGCGTATCGCTTCCAGACATCCTCGAACTCCGGGTGCTCGTCGACACGAACGCCACGGACCCCGAGTCAGTATTCGCCGACACGACCGAACAGGCACTCGACCACCTCGCCACCTGGCACTAGCCTGCCTCGTACTATCTATATGTCCACGCAATCAGACCACCAGTCGACTGTATCGTTCACCACCCGCCACGACCTCACGTTCACGCCGACCGAACCCCCGGACGACCATCGCTCGTTCCCACGAGACACCGACATCGAGGGCGTGGCGTGCAAGCAACTCAGCGGCTACCAGACCGTCCAGGGCCGCAAGCGCGAGCTTAGCTGTTCGCCCGGCGACGGCTACTGGGTCGTCGACGACGCCAAGACCGTCACCAATTACGTCGACGAGTACGGCGACGCGGTGTGGCCCATCCCAGAGACGTACACGGCGTTCGACGGGTTCGAGCGGTATCTCGGCGAGATGGACGGGGCGGGCCGCCGGTACGGCTACGGCATCGACGCCACTCAACTCGAGAAGGCGCTTCGACTCCTCACCGGCGGCGGGCATTACGACCACGACGCGTACACGCTGGTCGCCTGCGGACGGAAGCCGTTCGTCCTCAGCGGGCCAGAAGGCGTCCTGCTCTCGCGTCCCGGCCACATCGCGCGGCCACAGGACGACAGCCAGTGCCCTGAACGTACCGTCACCGGCACGCGTCCACGCTCGGACACCGAGTACGAGCTCGCCGTCGAAGAAGCCAACCCAGTCGTTCTGGATGGTATCGAACGGTTCGTCGAAACGCTCGACTACGTCTACAACTCCCCGATTTCGAGCCACACTGCCGCGCCGCACTCGACGTCCTCGTTCCACTTCTTCGAGACCGAAGCCGAGACGACGGTCAAAGTGAGTGCGGAGACGCTGCTGACGGTCGGCCAGCTCAAAACCCACCACACCGACGTCTCCGTCTACGGGGGTGCAACCGTCGACGCGCCTCACTCCTCAACGAGCGTCGATGTCGAGTGGACTGGCCCGGACCAGTACGTCGGCGACATCCATCGCGGCGCACCGGTCGTCGGCTACGACGTCGACTGGGAGACCCGCGGCGGCCGCCGCCGCTCCGTGCTCGTCGTCCGCACCCATCGCCTCGTCGAACGCGACCAACTCGATACCAGCCTGTACGTCCTCCGGTCGCAGGATCAGGAACTCGGCTGCGTCGAACACTGGTGACCAGGGATGGCCGCCACGACGGACCGGACAACCCCCGGCCAGCCTGTCGCGGTCTTCGACGCCCTCCCACCAGAGACGCTCGTCCAGACCGCGAACACCGACCTCATCCGAGCAGCCGTCGAACTCCTGGACTCAGTCGACGACGTCAAGCGCGTCGTCGCCGCCGAAAACCAGCACCGCGCCCGCCCGGGCGTGCTTCGACTCTGCCAGGAGCGCGCCAGACAACTCCGTCACTCCTCGAGCCCAGACTGACCCTCAACAGTGGGATCAATTCCGTCGGCAAGCCCTCGCAGATACTCCGCCACCACTTCCCGTTCTCTACCTGCAAGGTCGCTCCACACTCGAACTTCGCACACGATTCGCTCCTCGCTCCCCTCCAAGACGGCATCCGGAAGGTACTCCGTCAGGTCAAGCCGGTCGTGATGCCAACCGTCTTCGCTCATACCGATGCTCGTGCCGCTTCCGTCTTGGACCTGTTTATTCACCCCCATGCGCGCTGGAGGCGACGATGTCTCACACCATTGACCCACACCGAACGCCGCCCAGCGACGGGCCTGAACCGTTGATCGACACGACCACCCATCGGCTCGCTCATGGCATCACGCTGCCGGGGCGAACTCAGCGTGCGCTCGAAGAGCCGATGGCGGTGACGCTCTACAAGAAAGGCGGCGTCTATCAGGTCCGAAAGCAAGACAACTCCACGTACCTCGTCGACATCGTCAACGGGACCTGCACCTGTCCGGACCCACACGACCACGACAAGCACCAGCGCCGGGTCGAACGAGAACTCGAGCTCGACCGAGTTCCGACCATCGGTGGCAGCATCCCGTGAACCAGAGAACAGAGACGGCGAGGAATGTGCCTGCCAAGCTGCTGGAGTATCCACAGTGGATCGTCTGGCGCTCGGAACTACGCGATGGGAAGCGCACGAAGATACCGGTCGACCCGTCGACACAGCAACGCGCGAGCGTTGACGAACCCACGCAGTGGGTCGACTACCAGACCGCACGCCGGTCCCTTCGTGTCGACGGCTTCGACGGCCTCGGCTTCGTCTTCACCGACAAGGACCCATTCGTCGGTGTCGACCTCGACGACTGCCGCAACCCCGTCACCGGCGAGCTCTCACCGCTCGCCCACGACATCACCACCACCCTCGACTCCTACGCCGAGACCTCACCGTCAGGACTCGGCGTGCACGTCCTCGCGAAAGCCGACCTCCCGGGAACACGACGTCGGCGGGGGAGGCTCGAAGTCTACGACAACGCCCGATTCTTCACCATCACGGGCCGGCACCTCGACCACACCCCACAGAAACTGTGCGAGCGCGACGACGCCCTCGCACAGGTTCATGAGCAGTACCTCACCGGCGATGACACCACCGGCCAGAGCGACGAGCAGGCTACCATGTCCACTCCGCGGGATTCGGACGACGTCAGTTCCGTCGATGGAAGTGGCGACGCGGTGGCGGCCGTCGTCGCACGTGCTCGGAACGCCGTGAATGGTGGGAAGTTCGACGCCCTCTGGAGTGGCGATACTACGGGGTACTCGAGCCAGTCGGAAGCCGACATGGCACTCGCGTGCCTCCTGGCGTACTGGACGAACCAGAACCCCGCCCTCGTCGATGCCTGCTTCCGCGAATCCGAGTTGATGCGCGAAAAATGGGATACAGTCCACTACGCCGACGGCAGCACGTACGGCGAACGAACCATCGAGCGTGCACTCGCATTCATCGACTAAACTCCCTCTTGCCCTCAGTTCCCGCTCCGACTCACTGCTGTAGTTTGTCAGCAGCCGGGCTGGCTCGACTGATGGCCACCCCACAACAGCCCGCTGGCGGTGCCTCCGCGAGCAAGACGATCGAGCAAGCCCGCAAGGTCGGGTACGTAGCGTTCCTGCAGCGGGTTCCGTTCGCGGTCGACGCCCACCGTCTCGGGTACGCAACCGGCATCTGCGAGGATTACACGCTCCAGCAGTCCCAGTACGCGAACGTCGACGTCCCAGTCTCGGTGCTGGATAACGATTTTCGCGACCCCGACGTCGAGCGTTGGACGCGTGTGTTCGAGCGCCACGAACCGAACGTCGGCATCATTGGCGACGCCTTCACCGAAGCGGAAGCCCGAGAATACGTCGAGGTCGCCCAAGAGCTTCGGCGAGCGTATCCAGAGGCGACGCTGGTGATCGTTCCGAAGTGCGAGGCTGCATTCGACGTCATTCCCGACTGGGTCGTGCTCGGGTATCCGGCTGGGAGTCACGCCGGGAAAGCCGACCACACTCCCGAGGAGTATTCAGCACTCGCGGACTGGCGTGGGCGCAGGCTCCACCTGCTCGGCGGCGCGCCACAGCGTCGCTGGACGCTCATCCAGGAACTCACGCAGCCGACGGTCACCGGCCTCGAACCAGCGAATATCGTGGGAATGGACTACAACGGCTTCTTTGCGAACGCTCTCCGATATGGCGATGTCTGGTATCCCGTCCAGCCACACTGGCGGACCCACGACGACAGCTCGCTCCGCGAGCGCGTCCGGATGAGCCTCGAGCACGCCAAGGCATACTGGCAGCAGCGCGGCGTTTGGGCCACTCACGAGGACCAGAGTGCGGTCCTCTCACCAGACGACCCCGTCTTCGCAACCAGGGGCACACCCTTCGACCCGACCGAAGCAGAGCTCTTCGATTGCGAATTCGGCCAACCCGGTGGCGACGAAGGAAGCGGCGTACTCGTTGAATACGACGATGGGATCGTACTCGCCTACACCAGCCAGAAGCACCGACGGTTCCTCGAGCACCGTACTGGCGTCTATCGCGAACATGGTGACCCACAACGAGTCCGTGCCCAGCAATCTTAGTGGAGAACTGAACTGTCCACAGCTAGAGGCCAAGTCCATTGGTGATTGCTATCACATCTCAGAAGACTCATATCGTTCGATACATCTAGTCCTAGTCATGCACGACCTGACCGGATTCCAGCGCGACCTCCTGTACGTCATCGCTGGCCAAGACGAACCTCACGGCCTCGCAATCAAAGACGAGCTCGAGAACTACTACGAGAAGGAGATCCACCACGGCCGCCTTTATCCCAATCTCGACACCCTCGTTGACAAAGGCCTCGTCGAGAAAGGCGAACTCGACCGCCGCACCAACTACTACACCATCACCCGCCGCGGCAGCAGAGAGCTCGAAGACCGACGCAACTGGGAGACGCAGTACGTCGAAAGCGCCGAAACTTCTGTAACACAATAGGGAGTCTAGTAGAAAGCCAAGAAGAGACCTACGGGAGATACCGTCGAGGAAGACAGTTGGAATCGTTCGGTTCTAGAGTCCGGGAAGCGGAAAACTGATCGAAAAAGAATCTGCGTCAAGCCCCTTAGGGAACGTTCTTCGATTTCGATAACGTGTAAGGTGTTGCTTGAGGGACTCAATTACTGAATGACCTCCATGTCGATGTTCCAGACGAGACCATCCCAGACCACCATTTCCATGATCGACATCGAAAGGCCATCGAGATACTCGAGGACGATGCGCATTCCAAGATGGTGGGCAACCTGATACGGTGATTTACTCCGTTTTTGTGGGTTCTGTATGAGTTCTCAGCCGATGGGCCTGGACGAGAAATGCTACAGAAAATAGTGCTGACAGGAGTCTACCGAGTGGTGCTTCCAATGAAGCAAGAATCGCTCGCGCTTGCCATGGAAGCCAATCTGGCCCCATAGTGTACGAGACGTTGGGATAGGCAGACGAGAACACCTGATTACGGAACTGATACCTATTCTCCCGACTCGACGTTGGTTCAGTCTGTTGGTTTACCCACTGTTCAGCTGTTCCACTCATCGAGAACCCACGGTTGTTCAGGTGAGTGATTAGTGAACCCACAGTCTGGTTTGACTCCGATAGCCGATGGTCTAAGTCTGATAACAGAGCAGCTCCCCAAAGATACGAGCGCTTTGAGGTCGCGTCTGCTTGGTTCAAAGCCGTTCCATTCGGGACCTCGCGATAGCGAGCTAGCATCCCATCATACTCCCGTGGAGACATATATCCGCTCTCAAGTTGGAGCCGAAGTCCGAGGTACTGAGCACTGCCCTCCGTGAACCATTGTAGTCCGCCGGTTACGCGAAAGTCTTGGCGTGTATGAACGTACTCATGAAACCAAATGTTCATCTCCTCAGGTGACCCCGACGAATATTCTGCTGGGGCGATAAACTCATTTGCAACGGCCCACCCAGGATGATCTCCCTGGGGTACTGTCGGTGAGGCGAACACCCGAACGGTTTGGTCGGTTTTACCGCCATGGAGTCGACGTGAGCTTTCGTTCAAGACACTGAGTACAGTCGCTGGTGAAACACTACTCTCTCGGGAGATATTTGGCTGGACGAAGACGTGTTCTTGACATCCAATCATCTGACGCGATACAGAGACGTTCCCTAAATAGACGAACTGTTCGCCAATCGCTCCTGCAGAGGCTGGACGTACCGAAACATTTCCTCCAGCAAGATCAAGAGCAGGCCCAAGCAGCCATCTATCTCCAGATGGATACGACCGATTTGTGTCCCTTGGGTTGTACGTCTGGGAGTCATCTGGGTTAATCTCCACCGTAATCGATGCGTTTCGATTATCTCCATCCCATCGGAACCGAGTTCCTGTCTTACGGAATCCTGTTGAGTTTATGATGGCGCCATCGCCGTTTAGCCCTACTCGGAAGGTGGAGTTTCGGGTCTCAGATATGTTGAACACGACTCGATACTGAGAGGTGTTCGAAGTTCGTTGATAAACTGCAGTCACCGTACTTGCAGTGAAATTGGAATTCTCAAGGTCCGGGAGGAACGTTGGGTTCTGATAGTACCCCTGTTCTTGAGTACACTCTTGAGGGAGACCCTGTCGAGGATATCGCTCTTCAAAAGCTCCAGTTCCCGCTCCGAACGCCGGACCAAGTGCCGCCAACCCAAACAGGACAGCCAATACAACAGATAAAATCAACCGCAGGTGACTACGTTCAATGGCCATACATGACAAGTGCTCGTATCATAGACTGATAGATTCTCTGACTTCGGCACTATCTAGTTTAGCACCTCCGCAGCTGGCGTGTGTCCATCGAGCGCTTGATGCGCTCGTTGGTGGTTGTAGTAGTGCATGAACTGTGCAAAACATTCGTGGACGCTCCACCGACTGCCTACCCACGAGTTATGGAAGCGTTCAACCCGTATCTTGGAACGCCTTCATATAGGGGAAACCCGACGTCGGGAAGACCGTCTCCACACGCTACAAGCTCGACGAACTCATGGCCTCCGCCCAAGAGTACACCATCGCCTGCGACTTCATCTGAATCAACTGCAACGGCCTCACCTCCTCCTACCAGGTCGCCATCAAGCTCACCAACGACATCGCCCCACCCCAAGGCCAACTCCCCGCCACCGGCCTCCCACCGAGCGAAGTCTACAACCGCATGTGGGACGTCCTCGACGGCTACGAAGACACCGTCATCATCGTCCTCGACGAAGTCGACAGCATCGGCTCCAAAGACGAGCTCCTCTACAAACTCAGCCGCGCTGAAAAAGAACGCGACCTCACCGACACCGAGATCTCCGTCATCGGCATCAGCAACAACCTCTCCTTCCGCGACAAACTCGACCCCCGCGTCCAGTCCTCACTCTGCGAACGCGAACTCCAATTCTCCACCTACGACGCCGGCGAACTCCAGGCCATCCTCCGCGACCGCGCCGACACCGCATTCAAACCCAACGCCCTCGACGACGGCGTGATTCCCTACTGTGCCGCACTCGTGGCCAGCGAGTCCGGCGACGCCCGCAAAGCCCTCGACCTCCTCTACGAAGCCGGCCAGATCGCACGCGCCAACGACGCCGACGTCGTCACCGAAGCCCATGTCCGCGACGGCTGGGACGAACTCCGTCGCGAACGCATCGTCGAAGGCCTCGCCGAGTGCAACCAACACGAAGATACAGGACCAGAAGAACGCCACACCCACACCCACCGCCTTCCCGTCGGTCGGTGACCCGGATCCGGACACCACCGTTGCACGTGACCTCGACGCGAGCGCGCTCTCCCGGCACGTCCCCGACGGCTACCAGCCCGCACAGATTCCCGACGAAGCCACGCCCGCGTCGCTGAGCTTCAAGGACGTCGACGACCTCTTCGATGCCGCCGCTCGCGCGCTCGCCGAACACGCCTACGAGGGCCTCTACATCGACGAATTCCGCGAACAAGACTGGTACATCGAGATATGGTCGGAGAAATCCGACGTCGTCTCCGAGGGGCTCGCCAGCGAGTACGGCGCCACCATCCGACCCGCCGGCGGCGGCGAGTTCTCACTCTCTATGTGCCAACAGGCGCTCGACATCGCGGACGCGCGCGGTCAGGACCTCGCAGTCATCATCATCTCCGACTTCGACGCCAAAGGCGCCGACATGCCCGTCTCCGTCGCCCGCAAGTTCGAACTCGAAGGCGCGCTCCGCGGTATCGACGTGGAACTCGTCCACGGCGCCGTCACCTTAGAGCAGGTCAAAGCGTACGGTATCCCGGGCGACCCGGCGAAGACACCCGACGGCCTCGAAGACGACGTGCGTGGCGCGAAGGGCTACGAGACGCACAAGGAGTTGTTCCGCGAGTTCGCCGGTCAGTACCCTGTCGAGATCCGCGCCTTCCAGTCGCGCTACCCGGCCGCGTTCAAGACCGAACTCGAGGAGCGCCTCCAACAGTACGTCGACGACGACCTCCCTGACCGCATCCGCGAACACGTCTGGCAAGCCAGGAGGACGCCTACGACGCCCTCCGCCGCGCCTTCGAGGACGACGCTCAGGACATCGAAGCCGCCTACCGAGCGCTCGACGATGCACTCAGTCGGTATCGGGGCCGCGTGAAGGCCGATGTCGAGGCGACGAACCAGGGGTTAGCGAGACTGCGAGACCGCGAACACATCGTTCGCGAAGACGAGAACATCGAGCGTGCTCGGTGAGAGTTCAGCAAGGCCCTCGGCGACGTCGACGTCCGCACCGCCCCCGACGCCATCGACCTCCAACTCCCCGAGGCTGACGCACCCGGCGACGACGACCCGCTCCTGGACACAGGCCGTGGCCTGCTCGACCAGCTCGCCGCGTACCAGGACTACAACATCCGCGACTAACCCGATCGTTCTTCTCCGCACAGCTGTGTGATCGACGTCGACAGCCACGCCCACTCAAGCCCACGCCTCAGATATCATGGTGAGGGTGGCTGTGGGTAGCCTGAACCACCCCCATGACCCGACCCGACACCAAGGTGTGGGGTAGAATCAAAACTATTTCTTGATGGCGCCGTACCTTATCGGATAAGCCGTACACCGCACGGCCGTGAACTGAATCTTCGGGCCGTGACTCGATAGGATCGAACGGCAATCGAACTTCACGATTTGTGGTGCGAACGTCCTACAAGAATGAGACTGAATCAGGAATCACCTTTTCAGATGAGTATGATACAATCGCGATACTTGGTGACATAGAACTCAGGACGCGAAAATTAGCAGACTGAAGAGGCGGTGTTGACGGAAATATACTTGACCGTAACTATTTTCGTCACGAAAATCGAACTGATAATATGGCTACCCGAAGACATATCGTGACAAGTTTAACAGGTTTCATTGCGGTAAGTACTGGATGTCTCGAATCGGTTTCTGAGGGTCCAAAGCCTGAAGCCTCGGCAACAAAGACCGTTGCTGAAAAGAGATTTACTCAGTTGGAGGAAGAGCCAGCGCATATCGAAGCTCGGCTCTCTGACTTAAAACCAGTAGGAACGACAAACAAAATTACTCCGGCTGATGGATGGGTTCCATCAAATTGGAGTATAAATAAACAAGAACATCTTGAGGGTGTTGATATTGATAATACTATAGATAACTCAGAAGAAGTTAATAAGTTCTTGACAGATATAGGTTTCTCTGAATATTCCTTATTAGTTCATCAGTACCCGATTTTGTCATGCCGGAGTCGAAATCTCGAAACTCTGCAATGGGGCGATCCTGCAGAACAAGGAACTCCAATTAAACTGAACTATTCCCTCTCCAAAAGAGAATGTAATACGAGTAGTGAGGAGCATGTAGAAATGACTATCGTAAGGGTTCCTGCAAATATCCCCTTTGTTGGGTATTTTTCAAGTATGGTAACTAAATAACGTAATTGTCGGCGCTCCCAGTAGGACCATCCATATCGTATGTATACTATTACTTGAGATGGTTATGTTTGATTCGCAATTAACTAAATGGATTAATTAAAAATTCTATGCGTGGCAGCCTCTAACGCTATTCGGAGGTGATGGAATCTCCTACTATTTATACTTGATTTTCGTTAAACATCACGAAGAGTTCATCATCACAATATTGGTGGATATTATATTCACTCTCCTCGACACAAGGAATACCTTGCATACGCCCGTAAAAATAACTTGGGGCGATAGCGTCTCCGTCACTAGGTCTATCCGATACCCACCCCGTAGTTAGTCCCAGAGTAACGTCGTTATCATAAGCCGCCATAGGAATACCCCCATTCCAATACTGGTATTCGGAACGGACTCTCCTGTCATCAAGATAATCTACCTCCCTCTCTAACCTGGGATGGTCGACGTTAGCACTGACCGAAATTCCTGCTGGGACTGAAGCAGAGACAGAGCCAGAAAGTGAAGTCGTTTTTGATTGGGATGGGCTGTAGCTTATGTTCCCCAAATTAAGAAGGTCTGACCGTCTCCAATTTTGAGTTTGTATAGATTTGTCATTCTCCCAGGTGTCTGAGTTCGGTTCTTCTCCCCACCATTCATTTGCGGTAGCCGGGAGCATCTTACTCTGCTGGACCATCCCCCACTGGGACCTCTCTTCATCATTCCCGTTTACTCCGTCATAACGAGATAGGCCAGTGTAATGTTCCAACTTGCCGACTTTCATAGCACAGTCGCCCTCTAAATACCAGAGCGGTTCTTCCTGGCGTAGGAATACGTCGTCATCCCAACTCATTACTCATCACCTCCGAGATCCAGGAAGTCATCGATGTCCTTATGTGAGGTTTTCACATCTTGGTATGACTCTTCTACATTATTTTGAACGCTTGGATGACTCAGTCGTCGAACCGGTTCAGGAACCTTTGACGGGGCGTATTTAACCAGAATATCCGGTGAAGAACCCTTCCAGTTGACCCCGTATCCTACAATTGTCTTTTTTCTTTTAGATTTCTTTTTTTTGGGTCGGGCGTGAACATCAGGAAGCGCAGCAGAGTTCACTCCCTTTTCCTTCATAATCTTATTATGGAGGATTTGAACGGATTTCTTCGTCACCGGAACATTCCGGTTGCCTTTCACATATCCCTGTTTTTTATTTGTAGTAAGAACCGGCTGATCGGGGCCTGCTGATATGGTGCCACGCTCCTCTCCAACCGATTGTGCTTTTGAACCGGCTCCGGTGGAAACTCCAGCCAATCCAGCGAGCGACGAGCTGGTTAATTTCAGTACCTTTCTCCTCGACTGATTCAGATGTTTACGCGCCACATTTGCTCCAGGAAGAGACAGAATAAATATGTGTCGGAATTATATTATTAAAAATATAGCCACGCCTCTTAGAGTATTTTGGATATTTATCTTCTCAAGTTTTCTTGATTAAACTCCTTCTGATAGTAATTTGGACCTGATTGTCCAAACGGGACTGCCCAGTTTGGCACCTATCCGACTGGCGTGCGTCCATCAAGCTCGTGGTGTGATTCGTGGTGGTTGTGGTAGTCCCTGAACTGCGCAAGCAACTGACGGACTCTCCGCCGGCTGTCAACCCAGGACTTTGGAAGTGGTCGACCCGCATCTTGAGCGTGTGAAACCACTTCTCAATCGGGATTCGCTCCGTGTAGTTCACCCGACAGCTCAATCCAAGTCGGGCAAAGGCAGCCCGATAGCCGTACTGGTCGACGAGAAACACCGCCTCCGAGCAGTCGTGTTTCTCCGTCAGTCGTGCAGGAACGCAGCCGCTGGATCAGTGCTGTACCGGCCAACCAACGCGACGTTGAGGATCAGCTTCGTGTCGACGCCTATTGCAGCGTGCAACCAAGACTGGTCGCCATTGATTTTGAAAGCGGTCTTGTCGACGGCGACCCGCGACGGCTGTGCCGTCGGCGGGTCGCAGCCGCTGTCAGCGAGCCGATGCACCCAGTTCCAGACCGCTCCATAAGACCGTTCGACGCCTAATTCCGCGAGAATCGTTGCTGTTTCTCTGACTGAACACCTGGTCTGGTGGAGGCGGACGGCGAAGGCCCTGACGGGCGCTGCCGTCCGCTCGCGCTCCCAAACTTCTTCTAAATCCCCGTCATACGTCTCGTTGAGCAGGTCTGGAGCATCTCTAGACAAGCTACTCAACGAGCTGCTCGTTCCTCAATCTCCACTAACTAGACAGTGCCCTGGCCCAAATCCCTACAGCGAAATTGTTCGGTAGTACCATTGACACGGCCGACAAATTGTCTGACTGGCGGGTGGTGCCTCTGTGCATCCTGCCCACACTTGTTGAGTCACGTCCCCGCCTGCTTGTTCACTCACAAATGCACATTAACCTCACATCCCGTAGCCGGCACTGGCGTTACGGTGATGAGGTTGTGGATGGGTTCGGGAATAGCTCAAGTAGATTTGTGAGTGTCGACTCTACTAGGTCTTGGATTGCTGTTTCGAACGCGTCGTACGTGTCGCCGCCTGTTGGGAACTCTTCAACCCAGAATTCGGTCGGCGACCCACCTCTATCGTTGCTGTGTTCCACTGAGTACCGGCCTGAGATGGTGCCGTCTTAATCTGGATAGAACATCACTGGTGGTGCGTCAGCGTATCTTTGGTACGCGACGACTTGATAGAGATTCTCGTTTGGGAGTGCTATCCTCTCTCCACTTGGCGTCCGCAACCCATACACGGCTGCCACGTTCTAAGAGGGACACGTCCGGTTGCAGCTCTTGTAACTCAGTCTCCACCCACCCGCCACGCATGCTCCGCCACCAACCCTTCACCCGATAACTCCCGCCGCTCGGGACTAACCGAGTGAGTCACAGCGGCCGCCAGATCGCGCGTATCCAGATACCAATATCCATGCGTCGCACAGAAATCACGAGCTGCCTCAGTCAACGGCTGCGGACGCTCACCAGGCACCGCCTCCCGATGCGTCGCCGCGACCAGAACCATCTGCACCTCATTGTCGAAACCAGCAGTCTGAGCTCGCTCCTCCCAGTCTTTGAGTTGCCGCACCTTCTCAATCGCAATCGCATCGTTCTGCCCAGTGATTTCGAAAATATAATCGCGGTCCTCGCCTGCGAGTTCAGCGTCCCACTCCCCATCTCCCGCAGTCATTACTAGCTCGCTTCCAAGTTCCTCAAACGCCCACGCAACCAGTGTTTCTAATTTCTCGCCGGACGCCCACAACAACTCCTTCGCCTGCTGCACCACCTCATAATCAGCATACACTGACTCCAAGCGCTCTTGAACAGCTTGCTCACCGTCTAACTGAACACTCTCCACCCACGCCGGGCGTGTCAGATCACGCTCTGTCGTTACACCGAACTGATGCTCGAGCGTCCCCGCAATCACGTCGGAGGGAGTCCAATCGCCAGCCACTGGCACCAACCCAATACGACCATCCCAGAGTTGCTCGCGAGATTCCGATGCCACTGCTGTGACGGTCTCACGCATCGGTGTCATGTCGACCGTACACGCAATCGTCGCTCCCGCAACTGTCCGTGCAAGCGCCTGCTCACTGGCGCCTTTGGACATGAACACCTCAGCAAATGACGGCTGTTCATCCCCTCTGGCCGGACCCACTTTTTCAATCGTGTACGCCCGTTGGAACGACTCCCCAAAGTACCACTCCCAGTCAGACGCAACCGATCCACTATCCACAGACTCGCCGGAATCCGCAGCCAATGAAATATCCAACGGCAACCACGACAACAAATCCACCTCCCGCATCTCAGTGTCATCACTAGTAGAGACGTACCGTAAGTCAACGGTTCGCTGCCCTGGCATGAGTACAAACAGCCAGTTCCCAGCCTCCACCAGCTCAGAAATATCTCCCGAATCTGGGAACGAGACCGCATTCGATGGCGCACTCCCCGGTGCCGTCACCTGCGAATTCCCCACCAAATCACACAGATTCGCGAATACAACCTCGTAATCCAACAGATTATACTCTTCAGTCCACCGTCTCGACGCCGTTGCCCCACCCACATCAGCCCCAATCACCAACGAACGCATCGTACACCAGCCAAATACGGCATCCCCTCCTTTCCCTCTACCGATCCCACCACCCAACGAGACACAGATGCCCTCCAAAGGAACAACCAGACCGTCCTTCCAGCACCCCCACTCGAGCATATACACCTCACCCCCTCGCTCGTCAATCATCGACTCCACAACCACACAGCCCCTATTCGCTCAGGGGAGCCGCTGCTTCCGCAGCAGCTGAATCGATATCACGAAGCCCAGATTCACCGCCACGCACATCTACCACACACCCAACTCAACAACCAACGTCCCAGCCACCGTGTCGAGGTGTTCAGATTGGTGTGCGAGCAGGGAGAGGTCGTAGAATCAAGCTGTTTTCATCCCCACGCGCAGGCGGCCAGACGACAATACCCGTCACGTTAGAAAGGGGAATCAGCCCGCAGTCTTATCCCAATTCACGACGAGCATCTGGTCGTGTCCGACGGCTCACTCGAAGCGACGCTCCAAACAATCGAAGCGCGGCTTACCGACGTCGAACAGCGTCCCGCAACCACCCTCGGCGTCCTCGGGGAAGCCACCACCGAACGTTACTGGGAGGCGATGTTGGTGTACTTCCTCGACCCGGCCAATCCGCATGGCTTCGGGACAGATGTGCTCGCTGCGTTCCTCGACGCCCTTCGAGCCCACGACGGCACTCGAATCACTCCCTCACGGCACGATCTTGACAGCGTGCAAGTGCGCTCGCAGGTAGCGACCACGGACGGACTGGTTGACATCGTGCTCCGGCAGGAGGATGCGTGGTTCGTCTGTCTCGAACTGAAGGTCGACGCCCGAGAGACGAACGCGCAGACAGAGCGGTACGCGGACGCGTCTGCATTCGGCGACCTCGTCGTCGACGACCACGACGGACTTGGGGAGTACGTGTATCTCGCCCCAGAGCGCGCCCGGGCATCGACCGCTGGGACCTTCGTTGACGTCGCCTGGGAGCACGTCGTCCCGTACTTCGAGGACGTGGTACGCGCCAGTTCCGGCCGGTATCCCGCGAAGAGCCACGCACAGTTCGCCGATTTCATCGATACGATCCGCCGTACACTCACCATGGACGACGAGACCATCATCTCCGAGGAGACCAGACTGTACACCGAATACGCGGATATCATCGACCGCCTCACCGGCGCGTTCGAGGACGACAAAGGGAAGATCTTCACGCATCTCAAGACCACGTTTCTCGCCGACAGCCGTGGCACGCATGAGGAGTGGGCGGTGAACACCCGGCCGAGTTCGTATATCAACTTCTCGAAGGACGCATGGAAGAACCTCCCATCAGGCACGACCATCGAGTACGAACCTCACGTCACCCTCACCCGAGACACCCAACAGATACGGCTCCGACTCGATATTGAGCACGGCGACAAAGACGCCATCCGAGCCGCCCTCTGCGACCGCCTCTCCGAGTCGGAACTGGAGTCGATTCACACGGCCGGCTGGGAGTTCACAGACACCGCCTACGCGTATCTCGCAAAGACGGTACCACTCGACCTAACCACCCCCGAAGCCTCCATCACGAACGCCAGCGACGACCTCCACGCACTCCACAGCATCATCGGGCACCACATCGACGCCATCGCCAGCCAGCGTCGAGACTCCTGAGAGCTAGCAGATCCCATATCATCCACAGCAGTCCTGTCGCGTTCAACTCCCCCAGCCACCCTGTACTGTGATTTGATTGCGGTAATCGACACACGATCACCGACCGCCTAAGGTCGGTTGTGGAGGATGTGGCGACGAATCGGACGTGACGTGATTCTTGAGACCGCATGACAACAGATGACGGGTTCGCTGAGGAGACACCGCGTGGCGGTGAAATCGTCGGGCGTCAGCCACGCGACGCTGAACAAACTGGCGGGGTAATCCCGGGGGGTCTCCTCGACTGGTTTCCAGACATCATCATAGACACGAATACTAACTGGCCCTTTCCTCACATACGAATCCCCAGTGCAAACTCACAAACCAGAATCAATACGCACTGTAGCGTGCCTGACGGCTCCAGCGACGGAGCTGACTAACTGCGAATGTAGACTCCGCCGCAATCGCATACGGGTCCACAACAGCGAGATCCTGAGCAGACTCAATCCCCAGCGATTCAAAATCGTCTGCACGCTGTGCCCCAATATTCTCAAGTGACTCAAGTGGAATCGATTCTTCTGGCAACAGTTTCCGAACAAGCGCCGTATCCCCGCGGAGATACGCTGCCTCCCGAATCCATTTCTTTACCGTCTCAACTCGAGACTCGGTATACTTCGCAACGGCCCCCGGATCAGCGCCCGCTAAATCCGCAACCGTCTCAACCCCCGCAGCAGTCAAGGCCGCAGCCTTCTCCGGCCCAATCCCAGTTATCCGCGTAATTGACCCCCCATCCCAGTCTTGCGCCGCCGAGACCAACGCAGCCAGGCGACTCTGGGACAACGCGAACTTCGAACTCTCCTGTGCAACACCTACGGTAGCGAGGTCCCCAATCGTATGAATCCCCTCTCGGGCCAGGGTGTTTGCGGTATCATCACCCACCCCATCTAGCGCTGTTACTGACTGAAAGCGCCACGCAGCCCCATCTTCGTCCGCCGAAGTTTCGTGATCTTCGTCACGTGCTGGCGGTGCGTGTGGGCCAGTCGGGAAATTCGGGGCCGGTGAGTACAACGGGACTGACCCTTGGTAGCTCGCCAACTCGATCCGACTCCAGTCCTCGGTGGCCAGATACCTGTCGAGAACCCGTTCACACCCCAGTTGCTGGATGAGGTCCGTCAGTTGGTTGCCGTCAATGAGTTTGATCTGGTTGAAGTCAGCCGCAAACTCCACCGCTGGACCGGTGAATGAACTGGTGGTGATAATCGCGACCACGTTCACATCCCGACTCATCGCCAGGCCACTGATACTCCGGACGTCACTCGTATTCAATTTCGATTCTGGCCTGAATCGCTTCACCTGCATATGGACCTGCAAGTCGAGCGGGAACGACTGGGAGGCAATCACGTCAATTCCCTTATCGTGACTGTCTGGCGTGAGTTCTGTCTGCCAACCCTGAATCTCCCAGAGCGCCGCCACGAATTCCTCAAACGCCGTCGGCGACAGCCGCCGGAGCTTCGAAAGCATACCCAACCCCGCGGGGTCAACACCTATTGTTATGCAATGCTGAACCCGTGCTTTACCTGCTGGTCCACTGGCGGACAGCCATCACTCCAAAGTGTCGTGACTACCCGTCTGCAAGTATGGACGTGTTGGGGCGACGCCGGCCACGACCCTCGTTTTGATCTGGCAGTTACGGCAGCGGTCCAAGCAGTTCACGACCAAATTTGAGGACGAACTAACCCAAGAATATTGCCTCCATCTTCGGTGTATACAGACCGTTGCCGTCAATCAGTCGCAGGTGTGGTTCTATTTCTAAGTGCTGTCAACTTCGGCCATCTCCTGACCGTCACAGGCAACTGACCAGCTCGCATCCAGACATAACTACCCGCGGTACACTTCTGCTAACAGGAGCTTATCAATATCTACGTCGCAAGCCCGTACAGTATCTGCATCATCGATTGCACCAATCGAGATAAGATGGGCGATTGCAGCCTCTATCTCGCTCTGAATCCGTTGTCCACGGCGTGACCAGCCGAACTTCCTGGCCGTTTCGAGCACCAGATCATCCTTCGTCATCTCAAGGCCGTTTTCCAAGATGTGGTACGCCGCCTTCGCGAACTCTTCTTTCGGAATCTCATCTGCCGGGCGATTATCCGCACCGGTGTTCGTCCGTACGGACACCTCCTCAATATCCGTCGGCCACAGATAGCCATCTTGCTGGACGATCTCGTCTCCGACGAGGTGCGTGATGATCCCGTTCAGGCTGCGGCGGATTTTCTTTCCAACACGCGAAATGCCGTACTGTTGAACCAAGAGGGTGAAGACGGCGTCCTTCTCAATTGGGCCGTGGTCTTCGACAATTTCCAGGAGTGCACTTCGAACCCTCCTGTTTGGGATGTCCTCGAAGTCGCGATTCCCACGGGACCGCTCTGGCGGAGCTTGATACGGCTCGAAGAGATCAGTTCCCCCATCGGGCTCTGCTGGTTCCGGTACTGCTTCGGCAGATTCAACGTCGACATCGACCTCGTGCTCCGGTTCGAAGTTGTCCGCAAGCAAGTCGTCAACCTTCGACTCTATCTTCTGGAGCTCTTGTTCTTGGTTCGACGCCCAGTCCGGCGACCAGATTCGATGAATCGTCCACCCGAGATCCTCCAATATCAGTTGCCGCGTCCGATCACGGTCACGCGCGGTCTTCGTCGAATGATAGGCCGCACCGTCACACTCGATCCCGAGCAGGTATCGGCCCGGATACTCGGGGTGCTGGATTGCAAGGTCGATACTGTATCCTGAGCTCTGAATCTGGGTTTCGACATCGTACCCACGGTCCGTGAGCGTGTCGTAGACGGCTTCTTCGAACTCCGAATCGAACGTGAGCGTGGTCCCTGGGTCATCGTCACGGACGAGCGCTCGCTCCCCCTGCTTTGCGTACTGGAGGTACGTCTTGAAGTCGTGCACGCCCCGGGCTTGGGTGCGGCTCAGATCGATATCGCCGGGCTGTAGCGAGGAGACGACGACGACGCGCTCCTTTGCGCGAGTAACGGCCACGTTGAGGCGGCGTTCACCGCCGTCATTGTTGAGGGGACCGAAGTTCATTGTTATCTTTCCCGACTGGTCCGGGCCGTACGTGACGCTGAAGAGCATCACGTCCCGTTCGTCGCCTTGCACGGCCTCCAGGTTCTTTACGAAGAACCCTTCGAGTGCGTCGTCCTCGTCGACGAAGGCATCGAGTGCTGGGTCTTCTTTCCGACGTTCTTCGATGGTGTCACGAATTGCGCGTTCCTGTGCTTTACTGAACGCCACAACACCGACACTCTTGTCTGGTTTCTCGGTCGCGTACTCGTGGAGAATATCGACGATTCGGTGGGCTTCGGGCACGTTCTGCCGGGAGCCACCGCGGTCGTAGATGCCGTCCTCGACGAACTCGAAGTCGACGCCGGTGTCGACGGCTGCATCGTTATCTGGGAAGGTGTTGAGACGGCCGGCGTAGTATTGCTGATTGGAGAAGGCGATGAGTTCGTCGGAGCGACTCCGGTAGTGCCAGCGGAGGTGCATCTCTGGCAGTACTGCCGCCGCTTCATCGAGGATGCTTTCGAGGTCCTCGCGGACGTCATCGTCGGCTTCGACGTCGCTGCTGAAGAATTGCGTTGGTGGGAGTTGTTTGGTGTCGCCAGCGATGATGGCTTGGTCGCCGCGGATGAGGCTACTGATCGCATCCTGGGGCATGACTTGGGACGCTTCGTCGAAAATGACCGTATCGAACTCGATTGCGCCTTGCCGGAGGTATTCGGCCACTGCGAGTGGACTCATCATGAAACACGGCTTCAACCGCGTGATCATGTCGCCTGTCGTCGCGAAGAGTTCGCGGAGCGGTTTCCGGCGGCGCTGTTTCTCGATTTCGCGGCGGAGAGTCACTTGCTGTGAGCTCGATGCGTGTTCCAGGTTCATCGACGGGCGCTGTTGTGTGACGCGGTGTTGAATCTCGACCTTCGAGAGCTCGAGTTGTTGTTTGTCAAGGCGACGGAACTCTTGGAGGATCTGCTCGTGGTGGTTCGTGTTGAACTCGCCGAGGTCCGTGCGCTCGTAGATTCCGTTCAGGAAGGCCGTGTAGAACTGTTTGCGGAATCCGGAGACGAGGGCGTCAGCTTCGTAGTCGCCGTCGAGGAAGGCGTCGATGTAGCCGCTTGCGATGGTGTCCGTGGCGGACTCGAGGCCGTTCGAGAACTGAATCCAATCTTTGAGTTTCGGGAGTGCGTCTTCCAGATCCGCGAGCGTGGCTTTCGTCGCTTCGAAAGAGGCGGCGTACAGCTGCGTTCCGTCGGGTGTGGTGAGGTCGTCGACGGCTTGGATGCGCGTGAATTCGTTCGCGGCGTCTTCCAGCTCTGATTGGAGCGTGGTGGCCTTCGTGTGCCAACTCTCGAAGTCGGGAGGAGTGGCTGCCGTGCAGAGCAGCGATTCAATGCTGGAGAGGTCGACTGTGTCGTTCGTGCTGATTGTGCGAACCCACTCTTGTGCGTGCTTGACACGGTCCCAGTCGGTGGCGGTCTTCTCGTAGAGTGGCCCGAGCGTTTCAATGACGTCCTCGTAGTCCTCGAGTTCGCGTTCCAGCTGTGTAATCTCGATGAGCGTCTGGAGGTCGTCCAAGAGCGCCGATTGCCCGGGATTGTAGTCGTCTGTTGCGTGACTGAGGACGCGTTTTTTGAGACGCCGGTAGGAGGGTTGGATGTATCGAAGCAGCCCGTACTGGGCCAGCTCCCCGTGTAGGTCGCTTGCGGGGAGTGAGTAGATGGACGATTCGTAGTGCTCGCTGATGGAGGCTCGTTTCGCGGCGAGTTCCTGGCTCGTCGCCGCAAGTGAGGCAACCTCTGATTCGCCGTCGACAAACGCCGGGTCGAACAGCGCGTCGTGCCAGGACACGTCGGGACGGTCCACCAACTTCGCAAGTGCGTCAATGAACGCTCGGAACTCTCGGACGGAGTCCGGAGCAATCCCGAGTTCGTCGCGTGCTGCAGCGGCGGTCTCTGCCATAGCATCAACCACGTCCTGTTGGGCGGTGAGTGAGTCACGGAGTCGGTCTCCGGTGTTGACCTGCCACGTCGTGGTGGTGGTGTGTCGCCAGGGGTGTGAGTCGTAGTTGGAGAGCTCGTCCGAATAGTTTGCAAGCTGTTCGAGCGTCTCGATCGCAGTATCGAACTCGGTCCTGGTAACCTCGAATGCGGTTGGTGGGGTCCACAAGGGCGCGTTGACGTCACCATAGCTGGCGAGTGCACCGTGGGCGTCGTACGCGGTTTCGTTCAACGCACCGTAGGACTCGTGAAGGATCTCCCCGTATTCGTTGAGATCATCTCGCCGTTGCCGAAGTTTCCCAAGTTGGGAGGCACGCTCGGATGGCGCTTTGACGGTTGGCGCGTTGAGTTCTGTCTCGAGGCTGGACAGAATCGAATCCTTCGTTGCATGTTTGCCGTGGGCTGATAGACAGAATCGACCTAGGTCAACCTCGTCGAGTCGGTCCTTGACCACGTCCAAGGCTGCTTGCTTCTCACTGACGAACAGCACCGTTTCGTTGGCGGCGAGTTTCTCAGCGATAATGTTCGCAATCGTCTGACTCTTCCCAGTCCCCGGCGGCCCTTGCAGGACGAAACTCACGTCGGATTTCGCTGCTTCAATCGCCTCCTGCTGGCTCGAATCGGCCTCCAACACTTGGTGCGTTTCCATCGGGTCCACGGCCTCGTCAAGCGTTTCCGCGCCCGGAACGCTGCTGGCATCAGCATTCAGCGCACTCTGATCGCCGTTCAACGCTCTGACGATGGGATTCGATTTAATTTCCCCGCGATTCTCGTCGAGATCCGTGTACAGACTCAGCTTCGCGAAGTCGAAAATCCCGAGCACGACGTCATCACTAATCTCCCACCGGTCTCGCCCCTGAATAAGCGATTCCACCGCAGACACCGTCACGTCAAGCTCAGCCAGGTCAACCGTCTCATCACCAGGTAGTTCAATACCGAATTCGCTGGTGAGCTTCTTCCGGAGCGCCGGGTTCAGAATGACCTCATCCGTCGAACTGATAACGTAGTCATGACGGTCCGGATCCGAAACCGTCTCTCGCTCAAGTTCGACAGAGACCAGCGCCAACGGCGACCGAAGTTGTTCTTCGGCATAATCAACGCTATACCACTCCAACATCCCGACCGCGAGGTAGAGTGAATCGACACCCTTCTCCTGGACGTGCTTGCGCTGATTCAAGTCCACGTTGTATAGCGAGCTCTCCGTCGCCTCCGGCTCTCGAATCGACACTAGCTCCGTCGCAGGCCGCTCCGTCACAACTGCCCCATCACTCCGCGCACCGCTATCTGCATCCGCAGGTTGCTCCTCAGCGGGTGCGTCACCTGCCGGATCAGACGTCTCGTCAACATCTGGTTTGTAGACGTAGAGATCATCCCCCTCGGCAAGGTGAGTCGTCAATTCGAGCCAGTTATCGTTCTTCGTCGGCAGTGACTTCGTCTTCGTCGCCGAGAAATCGACCATGTTGTTCCGCCGCGTCAAATCCAACAACTGCTCCTGCCAGCTGTCAATCTTCTTGTCCAAATCAGTCCCCATCACGCACTACCATCCCACATTAGTCCGCCACCCATCAGTGCAATCCTAGGGTACCAACAACCACACCCCAATGAAGGTACTGGCCACCACAACACCCGCAATCAGCAACGTGAATCCAATTGACTCCTGCCCCCAGTCCCCACGGTCCGGTTCCACCAGGTCTAGCGGTGCTACCACCTGAATCGTCGGAGTGTGTAGAAACCGTCGAGTTCGTGCGTACCTGACCAGTCTGAGGTGAGGAAATCTCGGGGTGGACGTCTGGATGTGCTTTCAGTCCGCGACACGATCACCGGAACAATCGTTCGACGAGAGGAGCATATCAGCCGGAAGCTCCAACTCGAGTTTGGTGGTCGGAATGGTCTGCGAGATGGTCTCGTGGCGATGGCTGGGCTGGTGAGGTATAGTCGGGCAAGACAGCGTCGCAAGCGTCCCCTCGGAGCGCGGATTCGCTGAGGAGACAGTGTTGGGCGCTGAAATTGTCGGGCGTCACCAACGCGACGCTGTAAGACGCGGCCAGATGATCCAGAGTGGTTGAATCCGACGAAGGCGTCTGCACCAAGATACGCAGCCAGCGACTCGTCACGAGCCGGGACGCGCCGCTCCGGCCCGACCTCGGCGGCGCGGTCGTCAAACAGCTGCCAGAGTCGCGACACCGTCTGACTCGTCAGCTTTCGATGCACGCCACTCTCACCGACCGGCCCACCCAGATACACGCCCAATCGGGTTGTTCTTTGATTGTGGTCAGATTCCGAATTGTGGAGCGTGGCTAGATACTAAAAACAATTAACAGGCCAGACTGTCTGTGGCTACCAAGGAAATGCTCGGTCTTGACCCGCTTGTTGATAATGCAGAAAGCACACTCGAGGATGTCTATCAGGAGTTGCTACCGGAGACGGAAGAGGTGCGTATCGCGACGGGTTATTTCTACCTCTCAGGATTCGACCTTTACAAAGACGATTTGTCAAGCCTGAAACGGCCAAAGGACTCCGAGACGGCGCCTCTCCGAATCCTCATGGGCCGGCAAACGAACATGCAGACAGCTGATGAGATTGAAGAGGGGCGATCACTCCGAGAGCAGTTCAAAGCCGAAGTGAAGGCCGACATCCAGGACCTCAATAACGCCCAGTTGGATCGGCTCGAACGACTGCGCGATTTTATCGCTGATGGGCTCGTCGACGTCCGCGTTCGAAACCCTGAACAAGGCTACTTCCATGCCAAAGGAGCGTGTTTCAGGATGGTTCCCGACGACCCCACTACGCGAAAGGGAGACCGCGACCGACGCCCGAGAGCAACCATCGTAGGATCGTCGAACTTCTCACAGAGCGGGCACCAGAACAACATCGAGCTGAACCTCACCAGTGCAGACCTGGGAGACGCTGAGGAGTTCGAGCGCTGGTATGACAACCAGTGGGCGAACGCTGAGGATTTCAGCGAAGAACTCGTCGACGTCATCGAGAACAGCGACCGATATCAGGAATACAAGGACCAATCCACGGACGACGACACCGAGCTCGGCACGTACATCGAACCGTTCGAGCTCTACAAGCTGCTCGCATACGACGAACTCAACGGCAACGTCAGTATCCGCGATAGCCCCCTCTACTACTTCCAGACGCTCGGCTACGAGAGTGCCAAGGAGAAGCTCGCACAGTACGACGGCTGTATCATCTCCGACTCCGTCGGCCTCGGGAAATCTTTCATCGGCGGCGAACTCCTGCACGACTATCGCCACGCTGGCGACCGGTGTCTGCTGATTGTTCCAGCGAACCTCACCGACCAGTGGCGGGACCTCCTCCAGAACGACACCGACGAAGACGGCAACCCGTACTTCGGGCTCGAGGTCGACGGCACCCACCTCGATGTGATGAGTATCAGCAAGTTCCAGAACCTAACCTACGAGGAAATCCAGGACGTCAAGAGCGAGTTCGAGGTGGTGCTCGTCGACGAGGCCCACCGGTTCCGGAACCACGGCAAGTGGCGTCCCCAACCCGACCACGACGACGATTACAAGGGGACGCGTCGGCACGCGAATCTCCGCCAGCTTCGCGGGAAGACGATGATCATGCTGACGGCGACGCCCATCAACAATTCAGCGACGGACCTCAAGAATCTCATCAGCTTGTTCACGAGTGCTGAGGAGTTGCGGAATAAGGCGTCGCTGGATTTCGATGCGTTCGACGAGTACATCGAGCTCTCTGAGGAGCGCAAGCAGATTGCGGCGGGGAAGGAGGAGGTAAGCGACGAGGAACAAGCGGAGCTGACGAAGAAGCTCCAGCAGCGGTCTGGGGAGATCTCGCGGATGCTGAACGAGGTGATGGTGTTGCGGACGCGGAATCACGTCAAGACCCAGATTCAGGATGGCGAGGACTTCGAGATGAGTTTCTCGCCACCGACGCTCTCGAAGGAGGAGTACTCGCTGCCGCGAGCGTACCAACCCATCTATCGGATGTTGCCGGACGTGATGGATGCGCTGCATCTGCCACATATCACGGTGAAGAATCCGAATGCTGGTGGGACGCTCAAGGCGTTGTACAAGCTGAATCTGTTGAAGCGCTTGGAGTCCTCGACGTACGCGTTCGTGCAGTCTATCGAGACGCTGCACGGGAGTGAGCGCCAACTCCTGAGCGTGCTGGATGGGCTGCCTGAGGACGAGGATATCGACGTGTTGCGGCGCGTCCAGGCTGGTGAAGATTCGAAGACAATCGATGACTTCGTTGAGGGCGCTGATGCGGCGGAGGATCTGGAACAGACCTTGGAGGAGTTCGGGTTCGACACGACGGCGGTTCGCGCTGACGACGCCCAGAGCGAGCCCGAGGACGAACTCGCCGACGCTACCATCGGCGAGGTGAAACAGTACATCCGCGAGGACCTCACGCTGTTGGCGTACTTCCTGTCGCAGTTCATCGGCGACGTCGCTCGTGACGCCGGTGCGGTCAACGACCACGCCGTCGACACCAGACGGTGGTTGCACGAGCACGACGCTGGGACGCTCCCGGAAGTGCCCGAGGACGAACACAATCCGATTCTCTACCCGCGCAGCGACCTAGAAGACGTGGTGGCGGCGACGGCTGAGTTCTACGATGCGGTTTTCGCGCTGCGAGAGTTCCGCGACCCGAAAATCGACCGACTAGCGGACGTGCTCAACGAGCACGATAGGAAGGTCCTGATCTTCACGCAGTATCGCGGGACAGCCGACTACGTGTATCGCACGCTGCGAGACGACCCGAACTCGCCGCTGACGGCATCGAACAGCGCCGTCGTCAAGGGTGGGGACGAGAACAAACAGCAGATCATTCAGCGGTTCGCACCCGAGGCATCTGGCTATCAGCAGACCCTCGCCGAATCTGGGGAATCAGAGTTGCAGTACGTGGTCGCGACAGACACGCTGAGTGAAGGGGTGAACCTCCAGGACGTCCACGTGGTCGTCAACTACGATTTACCGTGGAATCCGATGCGTATCGTGCAGCGAGTTGGGCGAATCGACCGCATCGGGTCGACGGAGGAGAAGTTCGTGCACAACTTCTACCCGGACGGGGACATCGAGGCGGCCATCAAGCTCCTCAAGCGCCTGCAAGCGAAAATCAACGACATCGCGCTCATCGTCGGGAAGGAGAACAACATCCTCGACCCGAACGAGGACCAGATACTTGAGCAGGCGGGCGTGGATACCGAGAAGACCATCGGCGAACTCGAGGTCGAGGAGATAGAGGATTCGCTCCGGCGGAGTCGGGAGGTGACGGACGTGAACGAGCTCGACGACACCTCGAAGAATCCACTCTTGCGGAATGCGGGGAGTGACGAGGACGCGGCGTTCGAGCGGTATCTGTTGAAACAGGAGCTGAACGAGGACTTCGGGCTGGATACCGAGGACTTCGAGTTCGCAGAGGACTTCTTCGACACATCACCGAGCGAACGCGAGCACCTGTACACGAACGCGACCGATCACACCGAGGGCCCGCTCCCCGGCGTGTTTGGCCTTGCACATCTCTGGTTCGAAGACGACGACTCCCCACGGGATGCACCGCTCGGGCGGACGCGGCGGGCGCTCTACTACAAGCGGTTCAGTGGCGACGAGGTGAAAGAGCGTCCCGTCCGACACATCGGACTCACTCCCGGCGTGGGTGGAGAGCCGATTTCTGGTGATGGGGAGCATGCGGTGGCGAACCGTGACCGTATCGGCGCCGTCCTTGAGGAGCGATTGGAGTCCGTTCGTGAGAGCCAAGTCGGTGGCGCGTTCAAACACGGCGAGAAGCTCTCGCCCGAACAAGAGACCATCCTGGACTTCATCGACCAGTACGTCAAACCCAAGTATGGAAATGACGAGGCTCCCGTCGACGCACACGAGACGGTCGAAGAGTGGGCGACTGTACTCGCGGACGATCTCCAAGGGGTGAAGCTCAAGAACACCGACGAGGACCGCATCCTCCGAGAGACGTTCCGCGAGCATGACGACTACGAGTCGTTCACCGACTGGCCCGTCACCGAATTCCTCGAGACCTTGGAGACGTTCCTCGCGGAGAATATCGCGGCGTCCGCCGAGTATCAGGAAACGCTCGTCGACGAGAGCGACGTGCAAGGGCGGCTCGTCTGCTGGGGTGTCATCGACCGCTAACCACCGGCTCCCTGTCGTCGGACAACATTGAATGGTTCACATCTGTAGTTGCTACTGGCTCAGCCGCTTTTGTATGACCTATCGTTTCACCAGAGGAGTGGCCGATTGCATCAGGTTCCCGCACGTGGGTTTTATGTGACCTCCCGGGTTGGTGTGGGGCATGGCTGACCAGATCTCCGCTGGGGATATCGCGGACTGGGATTCGCTCGACGACATCGCGGCTTCGTTTGAGAAACGCGGCTTGAAGCGGTACGACGGGCTTGACGCGGAGAACAAATTAGCGCTGCAGATCGACGACGGCGAGTTCATTGTGTTGGTGGAGGCGGGTGCTGGGGAGTCGGCGAACGACTTCAAACCGGAGAATCGGGCGCGACGGACGAATCTGGTCGCGACGAACGACTACGAGTCGTTCACGTTCCTCACTCGGATCCGGAGTTGGGAGGGCCAACAGCACGGCCGCATCAAGCACCAGAAGCTCTCGTTCACGAAAGAGCAGATGACGAGCGATAGCGGTCAGAAGAACACGGTGCTCCAGAAGCTCAACAGCATCGAGTACGGTAATCCCGACACGGTCGTCGACACGCTCTACGACACGAAGCAGGTCGTCAAGGAGTTCTACGAGGACTTCGAGAAACTCCGCACGGACCTCGTCCAGGAGGTCGCTGGTATCCCCGACGACCGCGGGGACGCGAAACAGCGGTACGTCCAGATAGTCCTGGACCGCATGATCTTCCTCTACTTCATCCAGGAGAAGCGCCTCCTGGACCGGAATCGCTCCTATCTCCACGACAAACACGAGGACGTCGTCGAGGACGAGGGGGACGTGTACGCGGACTTCTATCATCCGTTGTTCTTCGAGATGCTCGCCGAAGGCGTGGACCGCGGGGACTTCGGGAGCCTCCCGTACCTCAACGGTGGCCTCTTCTCGAAGAACCCCGTCGAGGAAGAGTTCGAGGACGCCCGCCTCGGTGAGACGACCGAGCGGACGAACGAGCTGTTCGGGGACATCCTCGACTTCCTCTCGGACTGGAACTGGAACGTCGACGAACGACTCGACATCGTCGACCCGAAGAACCTCTCGCCCGCCATCCTCGGCCACATCTTCGAGCAGACGGTCAACCAGAAGGAGATGGGCGCCTACTACACCCCCGAAGAGATCACCGGGTTCATGGCGCGCCGCACGATCCACCCGTATCTACTCGACCAGCTGAACGACGCCGTCGGCGCCGACTACGAGGATATCGACGAAGTGTTCGCACTGGACGACATCGAGAGTGGGGATGCGAGCGAGGCGCTCGCGGACGGCGGCGCCATCACCGCCCAAGCCCCCACCGACAGCGTCGACACCAACCACGTCGAGACGCTCTACCACGACGTCCTCACCGAGATGAGCGTCCTCGACCCCGCCGTCGGCAGCGGCGCCTTCCTCCTCGCCGCCCAAGAAATCCTCCTCGACATCTACCTCCAATGCATCGAGTACTTCCAACACCTCACCGACACCGGCCACGGCTGGGAACTCACCAGCAAAACCCGCGACGAACTCGAAGCCATCAATTCGAGCTCCGGCGGCCCCTCCCTCTACGCCAAACGCAGCATCATCCTCAACAACCTCTACGGCGTCGACATCGACGACGGCGCCGTCGAAATCTGCAAACTTCGGTTGTGGTTGTCGATGGTCGCCGACATCGAAGACGAACCCAACGAGGTAGAGCCGCTACCGAACATCGACTTCAACATTCGACAAGGGAACTCCCTTATTGGATTTTCGGATTTCATTGAAATCGATAATCAAGGGAATAAGCCATTGTCGAACTGGGGAGAAGGAGTCGGAACTGGCGTTCGAGAATTATTTGAAGACGTGATTGAAGCTATAGACAGTTACAACACCGCTAAAGATCCTGAATCCCGACGTGATGCTCGTTACCTTGCTGAATCACGTATAGATTCGCATGCTGACTCCTTGGATGAGAAGGTCCTTGAAGAATTCCATGAGGCCGGGTTATCATCGTTGGGTATAGAGGACATCCGTGAGTTTGACCCATTCCACTGGGTCCTGGAATTCGCACCAGTGTACGACACTGGCGGGTTTGACATCGTAATCGGGAATCCACCGTGGGAGGTTCTCACTTCGAATCGGGAGGATTACTTCACTCAATTCGATCCAATATTCAGAACGCGGGGGAAAAGTGACAAAGATTCGAAGCAGGAGGAACTCCTCAAAAATACAGCAATAGAGAATGGCTGGGAAGAACACCAGGACCAAATGCAAACACTGTCGACGTACTTTACTAACGGCTCAAGTTTTTCGCTTCAAAGCCCGGAAGTAGGAGGACACGGAAAGCACGATCTCTCTGCCCTCTTCATGGAAAGAGTATTGGACTTAGTAGGGGATCAGGGGTATGTATCACAGATTATACCTGGAAGAAATTTCATAGGCACCTCAGGAAAGGACTTACGAACTCACTTACTTTCCGATACATCAATTGAACATATAGTCTCATTCGAAAATCATGGCATATTCGAGGATATCGATAACAGATATAACTTCGGCATAGTAACGCTACAGAATTTTGGGTCGACGGATTATCTTAGGGGGATATTTAAACAGCATGACCTAGAAGTTCTATCGTCATTTGACAGCAGTTCGTTTAATATATCAAGTGAAATATTGCTAGAATATTCCCCAACAGTCCGGCTCTTCCCGCAAATAGACTCTGAAACCGAAATCGGTATAATTCAGAGTATAATCCAGTTCCCACCCTTGAGTGAAAAACAACAAGAGAATTGGTATATAGATATCTACAAAGAGGAGTTGAACCAGACCAGAGATCGTGACCGGTTCGTAGAAAATCAACAAGAAGGCGATTATCCTGTTTACGGAGGCGAGAACATCTATATGTTCAGCTATGATTCAACATTTTTTGAGGACATCAATTCGCCTTCCCTGTGGAGTGTAGATGAGTCAAAGGATCAAGAGATAAGTGCAAAATATAGGATTCGGGAGAAGAATTTGAGGTCACTTAAAAAGTCTCTCTATCAAGAGTTTGAAGGCACCGGTTCACAGATCGGATTTGTAAATAGCCTTTTGGAAGATCACGGCCGTGGAGAGCTAAATGAAGAAGATGTGTTATTAGATTGTACTGAATATCGGATAGGGTTTAGGCATATATCAAGAGCCACAGACGAACGTAGTTTCATAGCAACAGTACTACCTAAAGGTGTTGTATGTTATGAGAAAGTCCCCGTGGTCCGTCCATACAAAATTAAACCTGCACTGGAAGATCTCGGGGATTCACCACTTCATAGCGTTTACGAACGAGTTTTCTCAGATGAAGAACTTTTCGCAGCAGTTGGTCTACTGAATAGCATCTGCTTTGATTACTTAGTCCGTACTAAGCTTGACACTAGTATGTCTAAGTATGTAATTGAAGAGTCACAGCTCCCACGACTCACTGAGGGGGATGCGTTGTTTAAATACATATCCCACCGAGCCGCTCGGCTTAATTGCTACGGCAAAGAGTTTGCAGAGATGCGTGAACGTCTCGGAGGAATTAATCCTGCAACAAATACCGAGGAACGTCGAGACGTACAGGCTGAGCTTGATGCGGCCGCTTTCCACGCCTATGAGCTTAGTAGGCAGGAGGTGGAATATATCCTAAACGACTTTCACAGGGTTAGTAACCCCAGAATAATGACTGAAGATTACTTCGAGAGAGTCATTGAGAAGTTCGATTCGCTCAGTAATCAAGCTCAAAATCCTTGATTTCCAGTATCCGGGGTGTCGAATAACGTTACGCTTGGAACAACTTAGACCCGAATTTACCCACTCAGATGTTTATTGACTTATACTGTAAGTGGCAAGTCTGGCATCGTCGCTTCGCAGTTCAAATACAGGGTGGAATAATGCTGCGGCGTGAGCCGGGTAAAAGAATCCAATCGTTGGAATCAACTGCGGTCTAGACGCCCTCGTCTTCCAGTTCGGAGACGTCGAGATCGCCAGCAAGGTACGCGCGTCCGTGGTCTGAGAGTCGGTAAATGCCTGCAGCTTCGTCTTGATATTCGATTAGATTGTGGTCACGAAGGAGGACCACGTGTTCGCGGATTGTATCTCTGGCCCAGTCGGAGTTTTCAGCGATCAACCGAGGGGTCAGAACTAGCTCGCGGTGGCCGCCCTCATTTGCGAGGATTTCGAGGATATCCCGGTCTGAGGGAGTCATCCAATTGGCTAACCGGGGTTGCATTAATCATACGCCATAGCGCGCCCCAATTGACTGTTTTCATCAAGAACTTTTTCCACCCTATCCAAAGTAAAAATCACACAATCTCGGGGGTAAAGCGTAAGTATCCGGCTCACACAGGACTGTGTGACGCGAGCTTCATCGCGGACCTGTCGCTCTCCGAGCGTGGGTCCTCACGAGAACTGCGGGCCCCGATGCGTGGACATCGGGCCCGCGTGGGCTCCGTCGAAGTAGGCGACGCAGCCATGAGCAAGGATGCTAGCGCGGGAGAAAAACCTCCCGCACCGACCCGAGACGCACCATCCACCAACCAACCCACTGCGGTCATCGTCGAACAGACGCATCGCGTGACGCGCGACGGCATCACCACCACCACCACCACAAGCGTCACCACCCCCACCCAATCACAGCGGATCAGCGAGGCGGTGGCGGACCAACTCCACCTCGCCTTCGACATCTCCCCCGAGGAGCACGACCTCACCACCACGCCGGCGTGGACGTACGCCGACCACGCCCTCACCCGCCTCACCGGAGGTGACGGGCGGTGAGCGACGACGACCCGGAGTACGGGGTGACGGACGCGTGTCCGCACTGTGACGCGGGCCCAGAGGCGTTGTATCGGCGGGCGCCAGGCTTCTCGAAACCCACACGCGGGGAGGACGCCGACAAGGACTGGTACTGCCGCCGCTTCGAACACGCCTTCGACACCCAGCGCGGCCCGAACGCCAACACCCCGGCGGCTTCAACCATGGGAGCGTCGCCGATCGGCTCATCCAACCCCCACTCAGCGCCGTCACCAGCGAGAACACCCGATGACTCCCTACACTCGATGGACGATCACCGCCGCCACCACGCGCATCGCCCTCGCCACCACGGGAGGACTGCTATGACCCCCACCGCGGTGGTCGACGACGACACCACGCTCAACGCTGGCATCATCGTCGACCACGCCAAAATCGGCCCCCTCCAGGTCACTCACAGCACGCGCGGCTACCCCACCAGGGTCGAATCCGCGGTGCTCGACCCGCCCGGGCGCTAGTGGGTCACCTTCCGCGCCGACCACATCCACGCCGCGTGGAATCAGACCCTCACCCCACGAGCGAGACCAGCCCCGCCCCCGGAGCGCACGCGGAACCAACGTAGGCCCGGATGGCGGATGGCTCGTCGACGACACGCACGACTGCATCCCACGGATCGACCAGACGACCGACCACGAGCGCAGCCAGCTCTGCGGCCAACTCATCGACCAATGACGAACCACACTCCCCCCACCGACCAGACGCACACCCACACAACCGACAACGAACAGAACGAGCGCGACGCCAACCGCTTCGACACCCTCTCCGGTTTCCAACGCGCCATCCTCCGCGCCCTCGACGCCACGCACCCACAGGCGAGCGAGACCGCCACCAGCATCCGCGAAATGCTCCGATCCTACTCCCACTACGACGCCGACGAACCATCGTCGAGTCGCTTCTACCCCACCAAGCTCTGCCTCGAAGACCGCAACTGGGTCTGTATCCAGCACGGCCTCGAGGACGCCCGGCGCCGCCACTACCACCTCACCCGCCCCGCCATCCAAGTCCTCACCGCCATCACCGCCGTCGAACTCGGCCACAACACCACCACCCAGCCAGACACCACCACTGCGGACGCTGGAGGTGATGCGGGATGACCGACCACGAGAGCCTCGAGGAGCGACTCGACGAGCTCGAAGACGACGTCGGCGAGCGCCTCCAGGAACTCGAAGCACGCGTCGGCACCCTCGAAGCCGAAGTTGAGAATCTCGACGAGACCGTCGAGGAGCTTGAGAGCGAGAACGATGCATTGAATCGCGAGGTGGATAGGTTAAGAACGAAAGCTGAGCGAGAACAGCGGAAACGCCGGGGTCTCCAACGCACCATCGCGCACGTCGAACGCGACATCACGGATCGCCTGGACTTCATCACCACCGACGTCTGGGAGCTCGAAGACATCGTCTACGGCGAGCTCGACGGCGCGGCCGCCGACGTCCACGTGCAGAACGACGGCGACGTCTTCACTCGGCTCGAACACCTCGAGACGCGCGTCGAGGAGGTCGCCCACGGCGAGGTCGACGCCGCAGAGCTAGCAGCACAGCAAGCCGGGCCGAGCGTCGAGGACCTCACGCCGTTGCATCAGTTGTACACGACGGCGACGAATCTGGAGCCCTACGAGCACGAACTCAGCTCGAACCAAGAGATCGCCGCGCGGCTCTTCCCACATCTGGCGCAGTATGCAACGCCACATGGCGACGAATTACATCTGTCGTCGAACAAGCTCCAGGACGTCATCGAACGCGAGGTCGCAACGCCCGAACTCGCGAAGCGCCTGGACGTCCGCCATCCCAACCGTAACACGGTGCGGCGCGTGATGGAGTTCATCGGCCGCTTCGGCAAGGACCTCCTCGAGTTCGCACCAGCGAGTGGCGACGAGCGACGGAACGATCGGAACCTCATCATCATCGATAGGGACGCGTGGCACGAGTACACCAGTCAGTTCAGCGAGGCCGACGCTGTCAACGGTGTGACCGCGACGGCCAGTGAGGGCGATAGCGGACAGCAGGTGTTGACGGATGACGGGGGTGATGTTACGGTGTCGTAACCAGCCACGAGCGAACACCGTAACACGCTGATCTGGGCGATAGCCCCAACATATCACACGGCCAAGTAATTCCACCGACGCCGCCGCTGTATGCATCTATTCGCTAGTGGTTGGTGCGTGGACTCGTCCGGGACTCGTCCGGCTAGGGGCAAGTCTCGGACGAGTGGTTGTGCGTTACGACCTGGGTGACGAGCGTGTTACGACGGCGTAACACACGACGGGAGAACCCCTAATATGGATTCTGTGATGCGGGTGGGAGCGAGAAGGCCGTGCCGGCATCGCGGACGTGCACGGGCACCCGGATCGATTTCGGGTGTCGATGCTGGAGGGACTGCAATCGGGCCGGGTGGGGGAGGGAGCACGTTGCGTAGTGTCTGCACGTGGTCGCCCCCGCATGGACAAAGCTCGTGCGTGGAGAGGTTGTGGGTTGGAGAGGGTGACAAGGAGGTGGTTGGTGTGCTGGGGGGCGTGAGTAGTGGTGGGCTGTGTTGCTGAAGATGTTCGGTCGGGGGTGGGAGTCGGTGTGGGGTAGGGCCGGGAGTAGGTCTTTGGGTCTGCAATGCGAGTGGGTTGGGTATGGGATTGGGATGGCTATGAGTGTGGGTGGGAGTGAGTGGGCGGCGATTGATGCGTGGTGGCCTGAGTCTGAGTGCGCAGCATTGGTTAGTGGGCGGTATGCGGGAGATCGCGTCACGGTTGACTCGGAACCCGGGTGTGGGGCTGTGGACGAATGGTGGGCGGCAAGCGAGGCCGGGATGGGGGTCGGTGTTGGTGTGGGGGAGAGCGTGGTGGGTGAGTGCGATGGTGGGTGGTGGGGGTCGGTTGATACGTGGTGGGGTGACTTTGCTGGGGCGGGGCGTGAGACGGCGGGTGCGGTTGTGGCGGCGTTCGAGCGGGCGAATGAACAGTGGGCGGCTGGGGAGGGGCCGTTCGACACCGACCCGTTAGCAGGTGATACTAACATGAGTCGTGGCGAGCGCGGCCCACTCCCCCCAGCCACAGAACCCGACTGGTCAACGTGGCTGGCCCGAACACTCAGACCCTCCCACGCACTACCCGAGACACTGTTCGACACCACACTCAACGACAACCCAACCACTGTCCGAACCGAAGCCGTCCTCCCAAACGCCGACGGGACCGACCGCCGCGCGGACCTCCTCATCTTCCACGACGACCGCGCCGTATCCATCGAAGTAAAACTCGGCGATGAAAACTACGCGAAAACAGCGGAAACCGTCGCCCTCGTCGAACACCACTACCCCAACTACGAGTGGACACACGTCTTACTCCTCCCCGAGCAACAGCAAGACGCGCTCACCGCCACCCTCGACAGCACCACTATCGACACGGATACCGAGCGGCCGCGGCTCGACTGGCCGGGGAAGCCCTCGGTGCGAGTGCTGTACTGGCGGGACGTCGCGGTGGCGTTGCGGTCCTGTCTCGTACGCGGGGCATGTGTGGATGCGTATTGGGCGGCGAATGCGTATCTGTTGTGTGCGAGTATCGAACGTCGTGTCGTCGGCTTTCAGACGGCGGCGGTTGTCGCGGAGTTAGCCGGCCCGACAGGGATCGTGGATTTGTTGCCGACGGCACAGCGGACGCGCCTGTTGAGCAAACAACTACGGTACTTGCGTGAGTGGGTTGAGGCATGAGTGAGGATGTGGTCTCGAATGGGTTGGTGGATGATCGGTACGTGAAGGCGCTCCGGTTGGTCGAAGAGTTCCAATCGCAGGTTGGCGCGCTCCTACGGCAGTTTGAAGCCCAGATGATGCAGGCGCAACCGGAGCTGTTCGAGCAAGGTGAGACTGCACGGCTAAGGCAGAGTGAGAATCCGGGGAGTGGCTTGGCGAATCATCGGATTAATCACTCGTTGTCGGGGCCGGCGGCGCCGGATGGGGTAGATTTGAACGTGCATCTGTATTGGATGCCGCCGGCGGAGTACAACCGGACGGATATCGATGGGGCGCTCCGGGCGTTCGGATACAAGCTCAAAGGCGCCGATACCGGGATCGATGAGTCAGTAGCTGAGCAGACGCGTGCAGGTGAGTGGGAGCTGGAGATGGCGCCGAATCCGTATGATTCGAACACGGTGTTTTATCGACACGTCAGTTCGAAAGCCGAGATCATGGATGCGATGACCGTGTTGGTTGACCACTTTGAGACGTTCGGCGATGCGTACCACATGGAATCCCAGTCGTGAAGACGCCAAGGAGAGAGTCAGCAAGCCCACCACCGGGCCGAGTATTGGTGCCGAGAGAGCCTGTGTGAAATGGGTCGTATCGCTGGGCTGCTCATTGCCCCTCTCCTGAGTTCGGAACTGGGTGAGTGTGAGAAAGCGTAGAGTTGAGACGATACGACAGAGGAGAGTGTGATCGGATTGGAGCTGCTGACCGCCACAACGAGTGTTAGCTGTAGATGTGCCCTTCCACTGGATTGTGGGGCGTGACTGAGGCGGGAAATGATCGACTTGTGTCAGGACGGTTGCCAGCGGGCTCCTCCCGCTGAAGAATCACGACACCGTTATTGACTTCATCCGGCGCCATGGATACACCAATCTCGAAGCCGGCCACGACCCCGTCATGCCCGGCGTGGATGCAAACATCATCGGCTGGCGACTCCCCGAGGTTCTCGACATCGATAGCGACACTGGCACCCAGGATGCTGCCGAGCGAAAGCCGACGAATGGCTACGCCCTCGCAACCGGCGTGAAAGAAGAACTCGACTGGCACTACAAACAATACAATACCCACGAGCTCACGGCAGCGTTCGGCGAGGAGTTCGCACGCCTTGACAACCAACCCGCCGGCGCTAACCGCGAGGGCCTCCTCGGCTTGTACGAGTATCGGCGCCTCCGCACCCACCGCTCTGTCGACATTATCGAATGCAACACCGGCGACGATGCGATTATTGAAGCGTACAAGGCGTACAATCGTGAGAGTCGGAAGACGGCAATCTTGCTGAGTAACGATTACGGGTTCGTTGAACGCGGTCGTGACGCTGGGGTGCCCACCCAACACATCGCCTATCCGGTCGACATTCCACGGAAGGCGACCGGGTCCTGGACACTAGCCACCGAACTACTGTACTATCTCGCCGTGTTCTTCGGCGTGGTTGTACTGCCGAAGGTGACAGTGTATGGCGTTTGGAACGGCAAAGGCGGCCGGAATTGGCAGCATGAAGAACTTGATCTCGATAGTCGCAGCCCGAAACTCGAACCCGTCCTCCAACGCGACCGCATCCTCCTCAACGCAATGCCATAAAAATCCCCAACTCCTTCGTCGTAACGAAGGTACACGGGGTCGTCAAGAACTCTGTCCGCCACCGCAACAACACGATCCCTCAACATCTGAATGAGCAAGACCATGCCAGGATCAGACAGACCGTCAATATTGGCGGTTAGTCTGTTAAATTGATATCGGGCTCTAGAAGCGCCTGCTCAATCTGGCGTTCGACCTCTCCAACATCGATTCCTCCCGGGTACGTCGTGGTTCGTGCTTCGTCGAGTGCAGTGTAGTATAGAGTCGTTGTAATTGAATCGACGTGCGCCGTCGCAGTGAGCATTGCTGCGTACGCGTCGAGTTGCGGCTGGTAGTATGCGGTCTTCTCAGCGAGGTCCTCCGGTTTGTGGTCGCCGGTCTTGTAGTCGATAATGTGGTAGTCGCCATCGTCGACGAGTAGGCAATCGATGAAGCCATAGAGTTCACCATTAGGGAGTTTGGCGGTGAGTTCCAGTTCGTCGTAGCGACGCGTCCTAGGGGTCAAATAGTTCTCTACGAACGTAATGGCGCGCGATGCGTGGGTTGCGACTTTCGATTCATCTGTAGCCGTGATCTCGTGTTCGACATCCATCGCGAGCAGGGTATCTTCGATTACGGCACGCCATGCAGACCGTGGCGGCTGCAGTTCACAGATGCGATGCACTGCCTCTCCGAACACTCGACCACCTAGTACGTCGTCGGCACCACCCCCAGTGGTGGCGTCACCTGTGGATGCTCCCGCACCCATAGTGTCTGCATCTTCGTCTCCGCCGTCGGCCGCTGCAGTGCCTTCGTACTGGATCGTGTTCGTGTCCGCATCGTAGATCAGCTCGCCGTCAGCGTGGTCGCTTGCGAGGTCGGCGAGTTGGGATGGGGCCAGCCGATAGGTTGGCGCTGCGGGGTCGACTTGTGTGAGGTCCGCGTGGAGCGACGACGGGGGCGAGTTTTCGGCCTCCTTGATCGGTGCCGGTCGTGGTGGCAGCGAGATGGTGTACTGTGGGGTGACAGTCGCGCCCTCGCGCTGGAGCTCGCCTGGCAGCGTGCGTGTGAGGGAGCCCGTTTCAGACGCCAGCAGCTCCGAGAGATCGTCATCAAGCAGGAGTGGCTGCACCAGATCACCCCAGGACCCAGGGTTGTCAGGGTCGGCTGCGTCGAGGTTGAGGTTGCCGGTGTCGGTTATCTCGCCACCGTGTGTCCCGGCCAGAATCAAGTGGTCTTCAGCGCGCGTGCAAGCGACGTAGAGCACGCGTTTCTCTTCGGCTTGCAGGCGTTGCATCCGAGCGTCGCGAATCCCCTGTCGCGCCACCGTCGAACACGACTCGAAGGGATTCGCGGGGTCCGGAACTTGCAACCCAAGTTCCGGCTGGCCGTCGATGACTTCGAACTCCAGGCTGTTATTGATCGGGCTCTGCGTGTTGTACGCGTCCATGATGCCGGGCACGATGACGACGGGAAATTCGTCGCCTTTCGCCGCGTGCACGGTCATGACTTGTACACCAGGACTGCCCTCGGGGATGGCAGCTTCTGGACTGTAGTTCGCGTGTTCATGCTCGGCGTCTAAGCGGTCACGAACCGCCCCGAGGGTCGCATGGTCATCGTGTGCAGCGACAAGATCGAGGAAGTGGTCGATATTCGCGACTGCCTGCCGTGGGCGAGCGTCCGCACTCACACTCGCTCGGTAGCCCGTCCGCTCCAAGACCTCTTCCACGAGCGTACTCCACGCGTCAACAGTGGCTGGGGAGCCATCACAACCACCCGCCGTGCGGGCGTGTTCGAGGACGTCGATCGCTCGAGTGATCGCTGGGTCGTCGCTCTCGTGAAGCCGGGCCCAAGCGCTGTCGGCGTCCGCGGTGGCGAGGGCGTGTGCGAGGATGTCGTCCTCGATCCCGAACAGTGGTGAGCGAAGGACCCCATAGAGCGGGATCTCAGCGTGGGGATCAACGAGGACATCGAGTAAGTTCAACAGCGTCTCGACTTCTGGCGTCTCGAAGAACCCATCGCCCTTAACGACCGTGTACGGTATGTCATATTCCTCGAATGCGTGTTTGAACGCCTGGAGATGCGTGCGCTTGCGGAGAATCACCGCGATGTCATCGAACGACACCGACTCGGTATCCACTACGTCTGCGTTCGGCGCCGTGGTGTCGTAGATTTGGGTGTGGTCGTCGACGAGGGTGGTGATGCGGGCGGCGACAGCGTGGGCTTCATTCGATCGCGTATGGTAGGCAGGCTGGGTTCGAAGCGGGTGCGACTCATCAAGTACGTCAGGTGCAAGATCTTCATCTGGCACGAGCAAGTATTCGGGTATGGTCTCGATGTTGGCTGGATTGTCGCGAGCGGCCGTGAGGGGTTGTGGTGGGGCCTCGAAGGGGTCGCGATCCGGCGTATCAGCGTCGAAAATGCCACTGAACAGCGCGTTAATGAATTCCAGGGTCCCAGGGAGGGTTCGGAAGTTCGCTGCGAGTTCGAATCCGGGTCGGTCGCCGGTTCGGACGCGGACCGCAAGGTCCTCGTCGACGAGCGCAGCCAACGCCTGGGTGTTTGCGGTGACAAGCTCAGTTCTAGAGGCTTCGAACACGGCGACGTCGGCGCCACGGAACCGGAAGATCGACTGTTTCTCGTCACCGACGACGAACACGTTTTCGCCACTGTAGTGCCCGCTGTCCGCCCCGAGTCGCGTGAGTTCCCCGACGATCTCCCACTGCGAGGGATCTGTGTCCTGGACCTCGTCGATCATCACGTACTCGAACTGCGCTTGGAGCGCCGCACGGACAGCTCCCGCGCCCGCGTCGGCAGTGAGGAGCCGCTGGGTCGTCTGCACGAGGTCTGTGTAGTCAACGAGGTTCTGGTTACGTTTCCGTTCTTGATACCGCTCAGCAACCGTGTCGAAGGCAGTTGCGAGTGCGAACACGAGCGGTGTCGTCTGGCGGTCCACGTCGAGGTCGACGTCCCCGAGTGCCTCCTGCCAGCGCTCCGCCTCCACGGCTGCGACAAGCTCTTCGACAGTCTCGCCGACTTCCTCGCGAGTCCTGGTCGATGCGTTCCACCCGCCTTGTTTCGGACTGTAATCCGCATACGTACCACCGCCGCTCTTGGTGAGGATGTCGCTCAAGTCAGCGATCAGTCGGCGCCGCGCCGCAGGGGTCTGCGGACCACCGAGTCCCCCGGCAGCATCGATGCACTCGATGACGTCCTCGATCCGGCCGATACTCGTACCCGGGTCACTCGTCGGTGGGTCAGCGAGGAACGACCGTAGCGAGTCCACAGCCGCCCGAAGCGCCGGTTTGGAGAGGATGGCTTGGGCGTCGTCGTCTGGAAGCGGGTGGAACGTTGCCTCGACGTGCTCGATGTACTCATCAGCGGTGTGTTCACTGTCGGCCCAGTACGTGGCCCAGTCGCGGCTGCGTGGTCGTTCACTGAAAAGATCTGAGAGAATGTTGTGGAGACCCGACTCGCTCGTTAGATTGGCATCGAGGAGCGTCTGCACGCAGGGCGGTTGAGCAGCAATGAACTCGTCGATACTGTCGGCTTGGAGTTCAGCCCCCTCGACGTCGTCGACGAGTTCAAAGCCCGGCTGAATCCCTGGTGCGTCGAGTGCGTGCTCTTCGAGGATGCGCTGGCAGAACGCATGCAGCGTATGCACGTATGCGTCAGTGAGTTCATCTAAGACCTGTCGCCAGCGTTCGATGTCGGTCGTGTCGTCGGGATCTGCGCTGGTGATACGATCCAGGACGCGCTCTCGAATGGCGCCAACGAGGTCACGTGCTGCACGTTTCGTGAACGTTGTCACCAAAATCTCACGCGGTCGGAGGTCAGGGTTCTGCTCGAGGAGTGCGACATACCGGAACGAGAGCGTTGTGGTTTTACCGGTGCCCGCACCAGCAATCAACGGATAATTTGCGCGGGTTGTGCCGACAGCGTGGCGCTGCTCGTCGGTCAAGTCACTCGGCTGCATCAGGCATCACCCCCATCCAGCGACTCAGTTGTTGGTTCATACTCCTCGCCACGTGCGGCCACTGGGACGTACACATCTTCCTCTGGGCGGGCGTCAAGTTTGTCGATGAACGCATGCCGGCGATCAGACCGCACGTCACAGATCTCGCTATACTCACAGTACGAACAGCCAGCAGCGTCGGGGTCGTTCACAGTGGGGTGGAAATACCCCCGATTGATGTTCTCGATGATTCGCGTGATCCGCTCTGGGATGGTCTCAGTCAGGAATTCTGTAAACGCTTCCTGTGTCTCGAGTCGCGGCGTGTTATGCCGACGGAGTGGGCTTCCCCCGTGTTTGTGCCAGACGGCCGTCTCGGCACTTGCGAGCACGGTGCTGTAACTCGAGACGTTATTCGGGCCGGCGAGCTGATAGTATGTGCCGCCGAGTGGTGTGTGTTCGAGATCCGCGGTTGCGAGCAGGAGGTAGACGGGGAGTTGGAACGCTAGCCCGTCGAGAACTTCGTCGGCGCCTGGTGTGTAGCCAGTCTTGTAATCGCGGACGACAAACTCGCCATCCGGCGTGACATCCACTCGGTCGACTTTTCCGTGTAAATCGACTCCGTCGATCGTTGCTTGGAGATACCGTTCGAAGTACGCTGGTTGTGTCGTGAGTGGCTCAGTCATCGCGTCTGTCACACCCCGGAGCGTGCGTTCTTCCGCAAGGAAACTGGCCAGCGTCCCAGCAACAGGCTCAGCCATCCCCCATGGATTGTAGTACGGGTTCACGGCGTCGCTGGCGAGGCCCGCCAAGAGCGATCGCTTCCAGCGGTCAGTGACCGCATCCGGATCATCTACATCGGAAAGCACCGAAGTTGCTACCTCGAACAGGTGGGCTTCGAGGGTCTCGGGGTCGTGTGTGCTGAGGTCGATTGGCGTGTCGTCCTCACCCTGGAGCGTCGTGTAGAATTCGTCAAGGATGTCGTGAACGATCGTTCCCTGGTCGGCGCTGGTCGTGTCTTCATCCTCGCGTTCGAGATCAAGCAGATAGCTGGCGTAGTGTTTGAACCCGCACGCAGCGTACGTCTCAATCTCACTCGGCGACATCGCGCCATCGGAATCATCCTTGAGCAACCCGACGGTCTCCGATTCGAGCCACCCATTCCGAGCGCCGGGCTTACTCCGCGCCCGGCTCGTAGCCGTGTCGACGCCACGGGATACCGTCGAACTCCGTGCAGCGGCCTCATCCTGACTCAGATACGTGGTGAGGACATCCTGAGTCGAAGTGTGGGCGGTGGTGAGTGCGTCGCGGCTCTCGCCACCCAGCACGGCGAGGGCGCGCCAGGTGTCACTGCTGGACCCAATCTGTTCCGACGGTGCTGCCTCGCTGGTCAAGTGGTCGTATTCATCAACACTAGTCGACTTGAGGGTGGTGTGTCTGCGGAGTTCCTGCAGGAGGCCAGCAGGAATGTACTCGCTGCCATCCTCGCGCGTTCGTGGGCGAGTGAGCGTCGCCGTCTGCGCACTCGTGATGAGTGAGGCAATGCGGTGATCAGCACGCTGGTCGGGGTTCGTCCGATCAAAATCCCGGTGCGCTTCGTTCAACCGCCGTGTGAATGCCAGCCGCCGCCCACCACTCGGATAGTGCGCTTGCGTAAGCCCTGCAATGTAGACATGCTCAAACGTGCGTTCAGTCTCATCAAGCACACCTACGAGGTCCACACTGGCATGCTTGGGGCCGTGTGTGGTCGAGACGGTCGCGTTCGCGAACGCACGTCGTAGCGCTTGCACCCAGTGGGGGCGCGACTCAAGCATCGGACGTGCTGTCACAACGTCGATCGTACGCTCGACCGTCTCCCAGGCTGCCGCCCCCACCTCAGACGCCGCATCTTCGTCCTCCGGCTCCAACCCGAAGGTTTGTCTGATCGACTGGAGGTCCTCGATGGATCCAGCGGCGACCGCACTGGCCTGTTCTTGCAGCTCCGTAACGAGTGCGGTCGCGTCAGCGTCCAGCTCTGCAACTGCATTCTCCGCGATCGCTGCTTGGAGTGTCTCCCCGAGTGTGATCGCGTCGAGTGCTGGTTCGTGGCTGGTGAGGTCCGTGCAGGGACTGGTGAGAACCGCTGCCAGTGCAGTCGGGTCAGCCGGGTCAGTGAGAAACGCAAGCAAATCAAACATCGCCGCGCCCGGTCGGGTGTTGTCAAGGTCTCGGTCGTGAGTGTACCGGAGGGGGAGCTCGCGCTCGGCCGCTGCCGCAGCAAGCGGCTCAAGATATGTGCCCGGGTCCGTCATCACGATCCCAATGTCTCCAGGGGGAACCGCCTCAGTCGTCACGAGTGACTGCACGCGCCGCAGAATGTGTCGTGCTTCGTGCCCCACGTCCATTGGTGCAACAAGCTCAACTCCGTCGCCGACTGGCACGGGGTCTCTCGTGGTTGGGTGATAGAGTCGCCCGAACACGGTGGGGTCGAGTGGGGGCGCTGTGGCTGTGTTGTCGCTGACCCGGTGTGGGGTGAGGTCGAGTCGTGTGGTGTATGTGTGCCAGAGGTCTTGGAGTGTCCGATCAGTCCCCGTGGGGGTCGCTTCAGTGAAGCGGGTACTGATCGCGTACGTCGGCCGGTCCGCTGTGAGCCACTCGAGGAGCTCGGCCTCAACTGGTGACAGTCGCGAAAACTGGCCGACGATGACGACGTCCACATGAGAGAGATAGTCCGCTGGCGTCTGGCTTGTGACGTGCGCGTATCGTTCAGATCGTAAGGATCGGTCTATGGTGTCGGTGAAGCTGCTGCGAGCGGTTTCGAATGCGGTTTTGAGTGCTTCGAGGTCAGTGGCGAGCTCGGGGAGGCCTTCGGTCTGCAGGCGGTCTGCGATAGCGGTAGGTGAGTGGAGCCCGGCGAACTCTGTGAGCGTGAGCAAGTCATCGAGTTCTGTGAGGTGGCCGGTACTCATCGGGTCGGCAGGGGGTGCGAATCGATGGTCCGACTGGAGCGTATGGAGTGCGGTCTCGACGGCTTGTCGGTGATGGGGGCGAGTGAAGTGCGTCGCCTGACTCGCGATCGTGCTTCGATCGTAGACCTGATCCACGATGGCGTCAAGCCCTCGCGCCGCGAATTGAATTGGGCGGCTGTGCTGACGCCAGTGGTCTCGAAGCCAGTCAGCATCCTTGGTATCTGGCGTGAGGTATAAGACTGAGCCTGGTTGCGGTCCCGCGTGTGTTGTGGCTCGTTCAAAGGCGTGGTCTCGCAGTGTGGTGGCGTCACTGCCAACGAGAATTAAATCAGAGGGTGGGCGTGCAGTCATCGTCCGGTCTCACCGAAGCACTCGTTGAAGATGGTACACCTATCAGCCCAGTCATCAATAATCGTTTGCCCTCAGCAAGGGGTCGTGATCAGATTAGCTGATTCCATACGAAGGCGAATTATTTGAGCCACTCGTCAGCAGTTCCCGCCTCGGTATGGCTGAAATCGTCCGAGAAAGCGGTAGTTCTGCGTTTTACATCCCGAAAGACACGTTCGACGCGATTGCAATTTCCATGGCGTTCGTAGCGAAAATCGAGGCCGTGACGCGTGCAGGCGTCTTTCAGCGGTTTCGCACCATCGATGAGAAACACGACGTCGACGACGCCGTGTTTCTCGGGTAGTTCCGCAAAGAACGTGTGCGCGGACACGTTCGTTGTGGTCGGTTCGAGCTTGGTATGCAGCCGTTCATTGGTTATCGAGGCTGACTACGCATCGGGCGACCTAACCATCACTGTCGAACGAGCCGACGAATCCTGAAAATCCGCCGTCCCGACGAGAGTTTTTCGAGCGCCGGCGATGGGTGCCGGCGCAGTCGGAGAAAGCGAGTAACGAACACCGGTGCGTCGGCGTTTCGAGGTATTCGAGATGCACATGGTAATTTACGCGCTCGTAGAGGCATCGACAAATGAAAAAGCGTTAGCTGCGGGGAAGGCGGTGTTCGATCGATTAGTCGGCGTTGACCCACACGCTGGTGCAGTCTTTGACTATTACGTAACTTTCGACGAGAAAGACACGTCCGTTGCGGGGAAGGCGCGATGGGGAGAGTTGCCGACTGTGACCCCCGTCGACTCTGATGCTGGTCAGGATCTCCTTGAGCATGGCTGGAAGGCAACGAAAGAGGAATTCGAGCGTAATCTAGATCGGGTGAAAGAGGCCATCGACGAACTCTCCGACGAGGAGATCATGCGCGACGAGGACCTCGCCCGGCACGCCTTCCACCAGGTCGGTGCGTACGACGGCCCGACCATCTATCTGTACACCGAACACGCAACAGGGATTCGCCACCGTGGACAGCTTGACAGAGTCCTCGAGGAGAGTGAAGAGCTCTGGATCGTGCCCGCTGACGTCCACTACTGAAGAATGCTCGGCATCATCAACTGGCGACGCGAAAGCCGTTCCTTGACACTCGCGTATCAGAACACCGAGGCCGGTTACCGAGCCATCTTGTATCGCCCGTCCGAGTCCTACTGGTACAAATGGCGTGGGGTGATTCCCGTCGACGGCTAGAGGGTGTGGTCGGGGAGATCGGAGATGAAGGACGCACCCTCGTTCCGTGACGTGCTTCGGGGGCATCCTGCCCCGGAGCTCAGCTGTCCGGAATGGCCAAGCGACGACGGTCACGTCTGAGAGAAGTCAGCAGACGGGGCGACACAGCGGTGGTACGACTGCCCCGACTGTGGGTACCAAGCCCCCTCACGCGTCGTCTACGGCGCCGACCGGTGAGTAGGTGGCCCCCGCTGGCGGCTGTTTTTGTCCGGCCACGAGAGGGTGGCCCGGGACGGCCGGGGTGACCAAACAATGAGTCTCGAAGTACGTGACCGGTATCGTGAGGCACTGTTCGAGTTCCTCTGGTGTCCGGTCTGTGGCAAGGACGTCTTCACTCACATCCCCTTCGAGGGGGTGTTCTGCAAGAACTGCAACACGCAGGTCCAACTCCAGGAGTCCCGAGAGACACGCGGCTACGAGGCCGCCGTGCTCGCCTGCTTCGATACCACCACGACCTGGAACCTCCACGTCGACGAAAAACTGCGTCGCGACTTGCCTGATGGGTCCGCACGCGTGAAGGTATTGGGCGCACCGGGTGCCTATGAGGTTGATTGGTGGAGTCCAAAGCCAGGTGCGGACTGGAAACCGCTGGAGCGCGGCGAGTTCGACGACATCGAAGAGTCAGACGAAGTGTCGCATCTGGCATAGCCCCCCAGAGGTCTTTTCGGAGGGTAACAGAGTGCTGTGGTTCGGCCCAACCAGCTTTATAATCGGATGTTGTCTTCTGCCGACAATGTCGGACAGACGATCGAAAGCGAAGGTCTGGGATGAGTTTGTGCAGAGGACAATTCTCGCAGACATCCAGTCGACTGCAACCCCGGATCCGGTGCCGATGGTCGACGACAGCGGCTCGACGTTGTCGATGACCGACGAGTACGATGCGTATCGCCTCGGGCGGGGGAGTGGTGACTATCTGTATCTGTTATACCTCCTTGACGAACCCGTAGCCGGGCCTGTCGACGTGATTCCGGTGTATATCGGCGAAACAAGCAACGTTGCGAGTCGACTGATGAACCACTTCAGAAAGCTCCGGGACGCGCTCCCCATTTCGGAGTGGGAAGACGATGGGTCGTGGGGGAGTTACGGAAAGTATGATCACATCGCGACCACGTACGAAAAATCGACTTCACAGCTGTACGCGTGGGTAGTCAACGTTGACGACCTAGAGGTCGGTCCGTACGGCTACCCAACGTACCGGCACGAACTCGAAGGGAAACTGGTCGGGCTGGTGCACTCCCTTCCCCGGTACAACCGTGTGTTCGCCAATCGCGACTTCGTCCCCAACCGTGTCCCCCACGAGATGGGGACTGTCGGTCACGAGTGGGTTGACACGGACCTCACATCAATGAATGAGGAAGCGGCACGTCTCGCCGAGCTCTCCACTGAGAAGGCGCCTGCGGAAAGTAAGACGGAACTCTGGTTCGAGTGGGTTGCGAAGACTATCTGTCGAGACATCGCCCACTCCGAGGAGGTCGATCCGATACCCCTCTTCGAGACTGATGAGGACCTCGTTGTCGAGACGAAGGCACTCGGGTCCTCAACGGTCCTCAAGCGAAGCGACGCTATTGACGACCGGATTCGGCGAGAGGGAAAACGATGTGTTCACACGAACGGCGTGAAAGAGGGGGCGAGTGGCTTACTCTACGTCCTGTTTCAACTCAACGCTGCGAATCCCTCCCCCAGAGATGTTGTTCCACGGTACATCGGAAAAGCTGAGGCGTACGGAAAAAAGAACGAACTGAGTGCGAACTTCGAGGAGATTGCGAAAGACCGGAGCGGGACACGGAGTTTCGCTCGGTGGGGAGACGGAAGTTTCTGGCACGTTGGAGAACTCTCGGAGACCGTATTCGGCGAGGACTCGAAGAAACTCAGTTGGGCGAGCGAACTCTTCGAACAAGGCACGCGCCAACTCAAACAGGAGACGTATCTGTGGATTCGCGCCTGGGATCCAGAAGCGTATCCAGGGCCGTACGGCTATCCAGCGTATCTCGCAGAAGTTGAGCCGCTCCTCGTCGGACTCGCATACGAGGCGTGGCCTGAGTCCCTCCTCAATCACAATGAGGTCCCGGGTGATGCACCGGCGAACAGCCGCGAGATCGAATTTCGACCAGTAACTGACGGTACCTGAAGGCTTCCTCATAGCGACACAGCCTCCCTTTCACCATCAGCACCCACACGCTCCGCCAACCGCTCTACTCTCACCGCAGACAACGTGCCCCATCCACTATCCCACTCTACATATCAGAGCGCAGGCAGTAACTCTCGATGCCAGACTACCGGACCAAACGTAGACATCCCCGCCGTCCCCAACTCACCCACTCCCAACTCCTTCAATCCGGGACGAGGGTGAGGCATCGCAGCTGGCAGTCCCAACCACGTGGTGCTTCAACCCCGCAAGGATTCGTGAGTGATGCGCGTTAGATCGGGGGTCGCGGTTACGTTCAGTGTCCGTTCTCGAATTCCCTGTCTCGTTCGTTGACCCAGTCTTTGACCTGGGTTGCGTCGTGGAGTGTGAGTCGGTAGCCTTGGAGGTGGTATTCGTCGCCGGCCTGGGTGCTGGTGATCATGTCACCGGCGCCCTGGAGGTTTTCGGCGCCAGGCTTGTCGAGGATGACGCGAGAGTCCGTGTTCGACGGCAGCCGGAAGCTGATACGGCACGGGAAGTTCGCCTTGATTTTCCCGGAGACGATGTCCGCGGAGGGGCGTTGGGTTGCGAGGAGAATGACGAACCCGAGCGCCCGGCCGACCTGGGCGAGCCGGGTGACGGCGTCTTCGAACGCATCAGCGTCGTCCACGGACATCTTCAGGTCGGCGTACTCGTCGATCACGACCACGTGGTACGGGACAGGGTCGTGACCCAGGTCGGCCGCGTGCTCGTTCAGTTCCGCAACTGACGTGGCACCCACTTCCTTCAGGAGCTGTTTGCGTTCCGGGATACGGTTCTCGACGAGGTCGAGGAGTCTCGTTGCGCAATCGTTCGAGGTGTCTTCGTAGGTTTCGACGTGCGGGAGGTCTGCGAACCGCCCAAAGTCGACGCCTTTCGGGTCGAGGAGACTGATCTCGACCTCCGACGGGTCGTTGGTCGCGACGAGACTACAGAGCACGGCGCTCAAGAAGTTGGACTTCCCGGACCCCGTAGCGCCAGCGATGAGCGCGTGCCGTTCGTCGGGCAGCGAGAGCGCGTGGTGCTCGCGTTCCGTGTCGACGCCGAGCGGGATCGTCAACGGCTCCTCGAGTTCGGGTGCGAGCGCCTCGAGGCCTTCGCGGAGATAGATGTCCTGTGGGTTGTCGTGGGGGATTTCCAGCCGGACCGCGCCTTTCGACGGGATTGGCTTGCCGACGATGTTCCCCTGGGCCTGGATGTGGACGCTCAGCGAGTCGAGACTCGAGAGAATACCTTCGACCTTCTGGCCTTCCTTCGGGAGCACGTCAACGCCGATCTTGCGAGGGCCGACCGAAATACTCGACGGATTTGGCGGGTGGACGTCGACACCGAGCGCTTCGAACCCGTCACGGATGTTCGACGCGAGCGTCCCCGTGTCGAACTCCGTCTCGGGCTCCGGACTCTCGTCGAGTCTCTCGACGACCGACTCCAGTCGCGACTGCCCCTCGCCGGAATCAGGGCTCAAATCATCAGCTGACGACGGTTCTCCGTCAGCCGGATCTTCGCTTTCGTCGGGTGGATCATCGGCAGATGCTCCGGGTGAATCGTCAGCTTGCTCCTCGCTGCGAGCGTCATCGCCCGACGAGGTCTCCGTCACCGGCTCAGCCGAAGGTTCTGGTTCCTCGGGATTTGATTCCCCCGTCTTTGCATCTGCTGGTTGAGGGTCAGACTCAGTGGTTTCGGCCGCTCTTGCAGATACGGCCGACGCATCGGATGCGTTGTCGTCCGGCGTTTGAGCGTCGGTGAGCGAATCCGCCTTGGGTTCGCTATCCGGACCTGTTTCGTCACTATCGCTTCCAGATGGCCGACTGTCATCGCCGTCACCTCCGGTTGAGGCATTGGGGGTGGCTGCGAGTGGCTCGGCGGTGTCGCGGGATGTGTCCTCGCCGTCGGGGGCATCGCTGTCGTCGGATGGCGACTGCGCACTGCCGGCGTCGATTTCGAACGATAGCTGATCCAGATTGAGGTCAGGGAGGACATCTTCGATGTCGTCCGTCCGGAGGAGCCGTAACGCGTCGATAGACGTTTCGATGGAGCGAACGCGATCTTCGAATCCGACCTCGGATTGGACGGTGTTCTCGCGAACGCGGATCACTTCCCCGAGCGATCCATTCCTGTCCTCGACGAAGGACACCTCGAAGTCGCCCTCCTGCAGCGACCGCCATCGTTGTTCCACCCACGAGCTCGCATCGTCGTCGAAGACGTCGTAACTCTGCATTCGTCGCGCAACGTCCAGTACGACTTTCCCGAACTCGCCGTGCAGGATGTCTTCGTCGGCGTAGTTCTCTCCCGGATCGAAGATCGCCTTGAGGTTCTCGACGGCGCCCACGACCTGGTCGCGACCGGTGGAGATCTGCGAGGTCCCGCCTTTTGTCTCGACCACCCAGAGCTTCAGCTCGTCGTCGGATTCGTCTCGGGGCACACCGACGAAACAGAGGTCGTCGCTCGCCTTCCCCGTCGAATCGTACTGCAAGAGGCCGTCACTGCCACCGCGATACGACCGGTCGTGCCGAGTGAGCTCATTGAGGCTGAGTGGAATCCACAGGTGGTCGGGCGCCGACCGCTCGAGGAGCCGCTGGCTCAACGCGAGCCCGCCGACGAACCCGATCGTCTCGATTACCTCAGTGCCCTCTGACTGCTGGAGGTCCAGCGCCATCTCGCCGTCGATCGAGACGAGAATCGAGAGCACGGTCTCAGGATCCATCAGGTGGTCCAGGTTCGCTTCCGAGAGCGCTCGCTGTAACGCAGTCAGGTACGGCGTGCGCTTGCTCGTGGAGGTGATGACGTCGTAGTCGGGCGACGAGGAGTCGTACTGGTCGCTGTAGTGGATCATCACGCGGTCGTCGAGGTCTTCGAGCTCCGTGTCCGACCGGACGTAGAAGTCGATGCCGACGTTCGGCTGCACGTGCACCACCCACAGCGAATCGTCCCACAGCTCCGCCAGGTCAGCACCCTGCGTCGACTCGATGTTCTTCTTGACGGTCTGACCGGCGTGATAGGCGTTGCTCCACTTCCCCGCTTCCAGAGCGTTCGTGCGACGCGCAACCTCGTGGATGAGGTCGCGTTCGCCACCGTCACAGCTGAAGCCGACGGTGTAGACCGTCTCACCCTGCGTTACTTCGACGTCGATCGATTCCCGGGGGAACAACCCGTCGTTGAGCATCCCGGACGGCAGTTCGCCGACGTCGATGACGCCGGGGTTCTCTTCGAGGAGCCCACGGAAGAACGTGAGATGGGCTTCCGTCTGCGTGTCGCTACTGTATTCACCGGCCTGAACGTACGTGACATGCGACCGGAGCCGGTCGACGAGTTCGTCGTTCTTCTTCTCGAGGTTCTGTCGGAGCCGCGACTCTGCACTCTCCGTGAAGAACCGTTCGAGCGCTTCTCCTTCGGCGTCGCTCCCGTAGATCCGCAGGAGGACGCGCGGCGGGTCGACGTCGGCCTTCTCGATTTTCTTGTAGAACTCGTAGAGGCCCTTGACGACGGGCCGCAGGTCGCCCATGTTGACGAGATTGAGCTGGATCTGGCGTCCCGAGTGCAACTGGAACAGGATCGGGAACGCCTGCACGAACGTATACAGCTTGTCTCGAACCACACGCTCCATGTAGCGCGGCGTCACCGACCCCGGCGATTCCACCGGCGAATAAACCGTCCACAGCGGCGTCTCGGCGTACGGCATCCCACGCAGTAACGAACCGGTGGACCGTTCAGTCGTCCGATACGGGTGAAGACCGTTCGCGTTGAATTTCGAAATGAACTGCTCGCGCCGGAACCCTCCAGTCACGTTTCGCGGAACGAGTTCGTCGTCGCGCCACTCTGCGATCCGAAGTGCGTACGCCAACAAGACGGGATGGAACGGCGTCAGCCAGAGTTTCTCCGTCGTCGTCGACCGGATCGTACACACGTCCCGCAACGGCTCGTACTTCGTGAACGCTTTTTGCGACGAGATATCGTCGACCGCATCGTTGTAGGCTCGCACGACCGCTCGCGCTCGCTGCTGGGTCGGCTCGTCCCAGGGGTCAGTGGACGGCGTCCGGTTACGCTCCGCGAAGTGTTCGAAGAGCTCCCCGTATGCCTCGCGCAGGGCCGCGTCTAGCTGGGACTCGTCGCCCGAAAGCGACCCAAAGTCCGGGTCTTCACCCTCAACTTCCCGTGGCCGGATGCTCCCGTCGTCGACAATCTGCTCTTCGATCTGCAACAGCTCCAGGGCCTCGTCTTCCAGTCGAATCCCGTCGTCGCCGGCGGTATAGATCTCTCCCCGGTCGGTGTCGATGTCCATCACCTCCGGCAGCTGCAGGTCCGTAGCGGCCCAGCGGTCGGGTTCGACGATCGCCGCGAGCATCAACGGGAACACCACCTCTTCGGACTCCGCCGTCGATACTTCCGTCAGGAACGCGATCTCGATCGGGACCCCGTCCAGTGGAGCGAGCTGGCACGCGACGCGTTCCACGACGTCCGGCGGATTCGGATCGATGGTGATCGGCCGGTCGAACTGGATCGTTTGTTCCTCGCGCAGGTCGACGACCCGACGCTCAGATTCAAACCGCAAGTCTTCGAGCGGCTGTAGTTCGATTTCGCCGTCACCGTTCGAGACCAGCGCCTCCCCGTCGACGTCGACGTCGAGCGAGATACCACGCGTCGCAGCGAAGAACCACTCCGGGACGACGGCAAGGTTGAATACGTGTGTCGGCTTCCCCCGCTTCGTCTTCTTCCCAACCCAGAACCGCAGGGTCCCGAACCACGGGCGGTCTTCTGGCAGCCCCTCGACGGTGGCAGTCGCTCGGTTCTCCCGCTTGGAGAGCCGGCCAACGTCGTCGCCGTCGGGCCCCCAGAACGCTTTCGGGGTCTCTTCCAGATCGTTCGCGAACTCGACAGTGAGCGATAGCTCTCCATCGTCCGAAACGGCGAGGATCGAGCGTTCCGTTCGGTCGCTATCCAGCGGTTCGTAGATCCGGTGTTCGGCCGCGTTGATCGATAGCTCCCGGAATTGGATCGGTCCACCCCCGGTATTCTGTGCTTGCCTCGCATCGGAGTGCTTGAGTTCGGACCAGTCCGGCGACTCCAGGACCTTGTTCACGAACGTCTCGTCGTAGGTGGAACTCAGCCGACTCTCGGTGTTTGTGCCGGCCTGATGCGCACGCCGCAAGTTTTCGGCGTGATCCTTGTTGTCCGAGAGTGCTTTCGACACACTCTCGTAGAGACTCTGTTCGTCCTGTCCCTTCTCGAACCAGTCGTCACCGAGCTGGTCCTCGCGGAGATACTGCGGCAGATCACCGATGAGCTCCTGGACGCGCTCCGCGTCCTTCGAGTCGATCGCATCCCGGAGCTCACAGAGCGTTTCGAGCACCGAGATGTCGTCGCTGTACGCCGAGTCGCCTTCGAACGAATCCAGCAACCCGTCGAGGAGCGCGCGTCCCTGACGGTGCTTGCACGTGCCCGGATCGAGGACGCTCTCCCGGAACGAGTCGAGATTGATCGGTGCGTCGTCGCCGAACAGGGCTTCGGACGCTTCGAGTGTATCCAGACTCGCATCCGTCTCCAGCACCATGATCATCGCCTTCGGGCTGTCACCCTCGACCGACGCAGCGATCTGGTTGCGCATCGTCGTCGCGAACCCCTGCGTCACCTCGTAGGCACTCGCGGCCGCCCCGTCGCTCACGTCAGGAACGACGCGCACGATCGACACCGGCACCCCGTCGGCCGTCTCGAAAACGGGGAGTTTGTCGCCCCCAGGGGTCTGGCTTCGACTCCGACCCTCGGCCAGTTCTTCGACGAGCCCAGCAGCGAACGAGTCTGCTAACGCGCCACTGTGGAACTCGCCGAGCAGTATCTGTCCACCACGCGGCGGATTGGTTTCCAGATACGCTCTGACGTGCGCCGCAAGTGCCTGCTCAAAGAGATCGGACATACACAGCACCTCCACTGTCACTCTGCCGGTCAATCATCCCCATCTCGTCCAATTCCTCGAGCGCGTACCGTTCGCTCTTGGAGTCCAGGAAGATCCCCCGTCGTTGGAGATAACTCACGAACTCGTCGTAGTGCGTGTCGTCTTCATTCATAGCAAATAGCCTCGCGAAGAACCGGAGCGCACCCCGGTTCAGTCTGAACGTCGGCCCGATCTTCCGCTGTGTCCGCCAGTACTTCCGATCCCCGCCGTCGCCGAGCTGGCGGACGACGTTGATCCCCATCGAGATCGGCGTCTGGTTCGACTGGGTTTTCTCCTCGTAGTACGACCGAACCCGGTTCGTCATGCGCTGTGCCACCGTCGGCAAGTCGACATCGTCAGACGGCTCGGTATCCGGCAAGTGCTCGCAGAGCTCGACGACAACGGTCCGTCGAACCGAGTCGGGGAGCGCCATCGCTTCCGACAGCGTTACTGCCGTTTGTTCCCGGTCCGTCTTTCGTTCGACCACCGCTGCGATCTCGTTGAGGACAGCGAGTCGACCCCACGAATCGTAGACGTGGCCCTCCACGCCCCGTTGGTCGCGCGCCCGCCATTCCTGCCTGAATCGACGGTCCTGGGACGCTTTCTCGTCCCAGAGCCCGAAGTACAGTTGTTTGATCTCCGGTTCGTAGTCCCGTTCGGGGTCCTTGGCCAGCCGGTCGAACTCTCGTTCGAGATTCAACGCCAGCTGGGCGTAGTACATCATGAAGTGGAAACAGAACAGGTCACGCGTCGACTGCAACCAGTTCGACGGGGAATCGTACTCGTCGTCGAGCCACCGCCGCAGGTCGCTCTGGAACGCGCTCGCACACTCGTCCACGTAGGGGCGCAGCGGATCCGTCGCCGGCTCACCGACTGCTTCGGTTTCGATACGACCGATCACGTCGACGAACACCTGTTCGAACAGGTTCGACGGTTCCAGCCCTTCCAGCCGGGCCACGAACGCATCGTGTAACTCTTGGTTGAACTCGGCAGGGCGCCCGCTCGACATCAGCATCCGATACCAGTCGCCCCAGTTCCGGGTTTCGTGCGGTTCGACGTGTTTCGCGATGACGGGGTGAAACGGCACGACGTACCGTTTCGCTTTCTTCCCGCGTGCCCCCCGTGATCCGGTCGTCGTGTAGGTCGCCTCGAACACGTCCCAGACTTGTTCTGCAACGTCGTCGTCCACCGACTCGTGGCGTTCGAACACCGACTGAATCTCCTCCAGGTCACTGGTGGAGGGTGACGCCCCGAGGACGCCCGCGAGGATCTCCGAGAAGATCGCTTCGCGCAACGTCGCCGCAGGCGACGTCGGGAAGAACCCGTCGTCGATGACTCGACTGATCTGTCGTCCCAGAGATTGGTCGTCGCTCATAGCTGCTCACCCGATTTGATCTCGATGGTGTCGAAGCCACCTTCCTCTACGCGGAAGAGTTCAGTATCCAGCTTGTTGACGACGCGAACCTGCTCCTGTTTGTTCGTGAACTCGGAGAGCCGCGACTGGATGAGCCGCATCCCTTCCGATCGCTCTAGGTCGAGCGCGTTCGGATTATAGCCATCTCGGATTCGCGTCATCAACTGATAGAGCTCGAACGTCACTGGCACGGGCACCGTGACGTCGGTCCCCTCGGGCTTGAGGACGAGCCAGAGCTGGCCTGGCGTCGTCTCCTGCTGGGTTTGTCGATGTGAGGCTGCACGGTCCGGGTCCGGTTTGCTCCACTTCGAGAGGAAGCGGTAGTCCGTGGATTTGATGCCGTCGACGAACTCGATGTAGTCGTCGTCGGTAATCGACCCACTCCACCCCTGTAGGGACGCCTGCACCGTCCTGAGAACGTCGGTGACGTACTGCTGGAGTTCCGTGTCGTCCTCGACGGTCGATGGCTCCTGGTTGAGGTAGGTCAACGCACCGAGGAACTCGTCGAACTGTGGCGATTCGAGCGCCGTCTCGATGGGTGCCTCGATACGCTGTTCGTCGACCAGATACAGCCGCCGGAGCGCAGTCCGAATCCGGGTTGCAGTCTCGACGCGCGACCCTAGTGGCGTCTCCCCGAGCAACGTCGAGACGCGGTCCGGGGCGGCACCCCAGCTGAGGAGGATCTGGTCGAGCGAGACGCTCGAGCTCGCCGCTGGGTCGAGCTGGCCAGCGCCGGGATCTGACGGATCGTCTAGCCGCTCGAAGATAGTATTCCAGAGAAGCGATTCCGGCGGAACCGGGTTACCTCGAATCCCTGCTCCGACGGGACACGCGCCCTCAACCGCGAGTTCCTGCAGCGACCGTGGGAGGATCATCGACGTGACGTGATCCAGGATCGACCGCGGATTCAGGTACGTCGTGTTGACGACGCCACTCGTCGCCAGTAACTTTGCGACGCGTTCCCTGACCGTCTCCTTCGTGAACTGACTCGCGTTGTAGTGGAGCGGGCACTTTTCGCCCGCCGGACACTGGTCTTTCTCACGTTCGAACGCTTCGTGGAACGGACTGGCCGGTGAGTCGAACGCGAACTTCTCGACGATCTCACGGAGGAGCCCCTCTCCGAGTTCGTCCGGGCGAGTCTCGTACAGTCGTCGGTGACCGAGGTTGATTGCGTGTACGTTCTCGGTTTTGTACTCTCGCTTCGTTCGGACTGCGTCGATTGCCTCCCAGAGGCCGGGGTACTGGTCGGCGTACCCCTGGCGGTCGAAGAAGTCGATGGCGAGCCCGAGGTTGATAGCGAGCCCAGACCGCGGCCCTCGTTGCCGTTCTGCGTTCCGTGCACGCTTTCGGAGGAACCGGTTGAGTGCCACGTCGTAGGTTTCGTGTTTCGTATCCGCTGCTGTGGCGTCCATTCGGATGTGGGATTCATCCACCGGTTTGTCAGCGTCCATCGCCCGTTTGAACGCCCGAGAGAGGAGCGCACTTTTCCCGTCACCCGCACTGCCCGTAATGACGAGTAGTGATCCATCCTCCCGGTAGTCGTCCACGAAGAAGTCCTGTACGGCCTGATCTTCGATAGTCGGGACGTACAGTTCCTTCCGCAACTCGTTTCGGTCAATGTGGCCACCGACGATCGCTCCCGCTTCTCCCATCTGGCAAGATCGCAACAGGTGGAAGAGGGACCGATCAGAAAGTGACCCCGCGTCAATCGCACTTGCAGTCATATCAACGATAATTTACGGATCGTAGTTCCTCGAAGCCTCATTTGATCAAGCGATTGCACATCTGCCCCCCAACGTTAGATCTTTTTGGCTAGCAGTTGCTTTCCCCGGATTACCTCGGTGCAAGATCGGGAAGTCTCTGTGAAATAAGGGCTGGTGGTCAACCGTCTACGTCGGCGACGAGCGCTTCGAAGTCCGCGCGGATGAGTGGGCCGACGTCGTGGCGGGTGCCGGTTTCGGTGTGGCGGACACTGGCGGTGAGCCACTGCCACACGAAGAGGTTCGTGTCTTCGTTCACCAACGAACTCGTGGTAGATGGCTGGGTGTCGCCGCACCCATCACCAACAAGACCGTCGAAACCGTGAGCCTCCTCCCCCACTCGAAACCTACGCCGCACTCCCGTGGACCAGCCCACAGTCACACCCCGATCGTACTGTAATCCCGCAGTTTCGTCTGCTACTCTACCGTGCTCGGCGCCCCATCACAAGAGAGGTTCGAGCTCTGTCAGGCACACGAATGGATTCCGGGCCGGAACTCCCTGAGAAGGTCCCCGAGTCACGTGATTTTCGGCCGTTCAGATGGGGCAGCTGTCGTTTCACCCGAGTAGTTATTATCGTCGGCGAGAGTGAAGGTGTCATGTCACTCTTGGGGTCGGAGGATGCAACTGCGTCGGGGGTTGTCAGGGACGTCACCTGGCACGAGAGTCAGACGCCGTCGAATCTCTCGTTCCGGGTCGAGCAGACGGACGAGACGGGGAACGTCACGGGGTACACGCAAGCGCGTGCTGGATCCATCGACGCGAAGAACGTCGTTTCCGAGGGGGACGAGGTGACGGTTCACGGGAGTCTCGGTGGTGACGGGCTGTTGGAGGTGTCGGAGGTGGAGAACGAGACGACGGGTGTGACGTTCTCGCCGGACGGGGGTGAACTTGGAGGGCTCGTCTTCCTCGGCCCGCCGGTCGTCGGCGCGATGCTCGGCGGCATCGGTGGCCTCATCGGGATTGTGCCAGGCTCTGCGTCGGGCGGGGTGATGGCTGGGATTTTCGCGGGGGCTGGGCCGGGGCTGGCGGTTGGCGTGGCGTGTACGTTCCTCGTAATCCTCGGGCTCGCGGTGTACGGTGCGGTGCGGTGAGGGTGTCGTATGCCTGGCCCAAACGTCACGACGGAGCACGTGAAGTACGTCGAGCGAGCCTTCCTCGACGACGCCGGGACCGCGAACCTCGCCGGGGGTCCGACGCTCGGACCGGACGCTGGCTCGCTCCAGTTGTGGCGGGTTCGCAGCATCCCTGACCACGATTGGGACGGGCGAGCGAACCCCCTCGAGGGTATCGCGAGCGTCCTCACCGGACTCGCCGGCACGGGCCACGGGCTCGGGCTGGCGGTCGTCGGCGAACCTACGGGCGTCTCGGTCTACCTCGCGTCGTGGCCAGCGATCACCGAAGCGACTGCCGGACAGGGAGGACGGCCAGTCCCGCTCGACGACCTGCTCGCGGGTGCGTATCCGGGTATCGAACTCGACGCGGTGGAGTCGTCGACGCTCGCTTCGAGCTTGGACCCGCTCACGGCGGGTGCGGTCGTCACTGGGAGTCCGGCGACGCCCCTCGAGTTCGGGGCTGACCGGGCGCCGGGTCGGGACCTCGACGCGGACACCGGTGCCGGTCTCGACCGCCTCATCCGGTCGCTCGGGAGCGACACCTGGGCGTACGTCCTCTGTGCGTCACCGGTGTCGGGCGAGGGCGTCGAGGGGTTGTCGGACCGGACGCTGAACGAACTGCGGAGCGTCCAGAACAGCGTGCAGCGCGCGGAGGGGGAGACGCCGATCGCGTCGGCGTACCAGCAGGTGCTCGACGGCGTTCGCGAGAAACTCGCCGCTGGACGGGCGAGCGGCGCGTGGCACACCGTGGGGTACCTCCTCGCCGCCGACCCCGTGACTCGCGACCGTGCCTGTGCGGTTGCGACCGGCGCGTTCGGCGGTGTCGACTCGCGCCCGGACCCCATACGGACGATACCGACACCCGATGCCGCCTCGCTCGCGGCCGGGTTCGCCATCCCCGCCGCACCCGGACCGGACGCGCCGGGGACGTTCGAGTACCCGTATCGGTATCCGACCGTCCTCTGCTCGGCCGAGGTCGCGGCCATGCTCCACCTCCCGACGCGCGAGACCTCGGGGTTCCACGTCCGCCCGCAGCCCCAGTTCGACGTGACACCACACGGCAGCGACCCCGACGCACCGGGCGTCAGCCTCGGGACCATCCTCGACGAGGGCCGACCGACCGACCACGAGTACGAGGTCCCGATAGCGGACCTGAACCGGCACGGGCTCGTCGTCGGGACGACCGGGAGCGGGAAGACGAACACCGTCTTCCACGTCCTCCGCCAGCTCGCCGACCGCGACGTGCCGTTCCTCGTGGTCGAGCCGGCGAAGACCGAGTACCGGCGGTTGCTCGACAGCGAACTCGGCGACGACCTCCAGGTGTTCACGCTCGGCGACGAGACGACCGCCCCGTTCCGCATCAACCCCTTCGAGATACGGCCGGGCGTCTCCGTCAGCAGCCACATCGACCACCTGACCGCGTTGTTCAACGCGACGTTCGTGATGTACGCGCCGATGCCGTACATCCTGGAGCGCGCCATCCACGAGGTGTACGAGGACCGCGGCTGGGACCTCGTCACCGGCACGAACCGCCGCGGCCACCACCCGAACGCTCAGCCGACCATCACCGACCTCTACGAGAAGATCGACCCGGTCGTCGACTCGCTCGGGTACGACCAGGAGATCACGCAGGACGTCTCGGCGGCGCTGAAGACCCGGCTCGACAACCTCCGTATCGGGAGCAAAGGCTTGCTCTTGGACACGCACACGTCGGTCCCCATAGAGGACTTGCTCGGGCAGCCGACCGTCCTCGAACTGGATGCGGTCGGGAACGACGACGAGAAGGCGTTCCTGATGGGGCTCGTGTTGTTCTCGCTGTACGAGCACTACCAGTCGAGTGGGGCGATGGATGCGGCAGGGGCGTCGTTGAATCACGTGACTGTCGTCGAGGAAGCCCACCGGTTGCTGTCGGCGTCGAGTTCTGGCGGCCCGGAGTCGTCGAACAAAGCCGGGCAGGCGGTCGAGTCGTTCACGAACCTGCTCGCGGAGATCCGCGCGTACGGCGAGGGCGCGCTCGTCGTCGACCAGACCCCGGCGAAGCTCGCGCCGTCGGTCGTGAAGAACACGAACCTCAAGGTCGTCCACCGGCTGCTCGCCGACGACGACCGCCGCCTCCTCGGCGGGTCGATGGGTGCGAGCGCCGAGCAGACGCGCTGGCTCGGCCTCTCCGGCGTCGGCGAGGCCGCGGTGTTCAGTGGCGCCGACGACAACCCCATCCTCGTCGACGTCCCGTTCCGCAAGGTCGACACCGGCGTGGACGCTGCTGCGGCAGATACCACGGATTCAGTGGAGGATGCGTCGCTGGAGGCGCGGATTCGCGCGCGTTCGGAGCGGACGCGGGCTGCGCATCCGGCGAAGTACGAGGCGTACCCGTGGATTGCGGCCGACGGCACGACGGTCCGACGACTCCGCCGTGAGGTCCGACCCGTGGTCGAGGCGGCTGCCGTCCGGGACGCCCTTGCGCGGACCGTTCACGCAACGAGCGAATCGCTGCAGTCCGTCGATGCGAGCGCCAGCGCGCTGCTGGACGCGGTCGCCGGTGAGCTCTCGACCGCGCGCGTCGACGACCTCGCGGTCCCGGCGCTCGTCGTTGCCATCGAGACGCACTTCGAGTCGCTCGGCGAGTCGGTGGACGCGCCCTACGAGACGATCCAGGCCCTGAAGGCGTCGTTCGCGACCCTGCTCGCAGACGCGATCGCCGACGACGCGCGCATCGACGCCTCCCAGCTCGCCGGCACCACACCCGGAGGAGGTGGCGACGATGCGTCGAGCACGGCGGCGGTGACGCCGGCTGGGTTCGCCGAGACGTACGCCAGCGTGGTCGCCGTCGACTCGTGTCCGTGCATGGCGTACGAGGCCGTCGACGGCGGGTGTCGGTACTCCGTCGACGCTCAGCGGCTCGTCGCCGACGGGGTCGGTGACGACCTCACCGACGCGCTCGCGGCGTCGAGCGACGGCCTCTGGAAGCGGGTATCGGGCGTCGTCGGCGACGCCACCGGCCGGTTCCTCCCCGCGGACGCGTCGGCGACAGCACGGTGGCGTGGCGCACGCTGCGTCGCCGTCCAGGCCGCAGCGGAGGTCGAGACCATCGACGCAGCACTAGAGGCGAAACTCGTGGACGGCATCGAGTCCGTCCTCGCACCAGAGAGCGATGACACCCAATGAGTGAACGTAATCCAGACCCCGACGACGCGGACGAGAGCGCGACGGACGAGACCGATTCGCTTCCCGAGATGGTCCAGGCGGCCGTGGACGGCGACATCAGTCCCGACGAATTCCGGCAAGCCGTCTGGGAGCACAACGTCGAGGTGGTCAACGACGTCCGCGAGGCGGCCGCGGCCGGCGACCTCGACGTCGACAAACAGGAGGACGGCGATGGGTCGAGCGACGGGACGGATGCCGGAAGCGACCGCGGCGAGTACGGGTCCGAGTCCGAGGGTGAGGCTGCAGATTCGACCGAAGAAGCGGGTGGCGAGGACGGCACTCCAGAGTTGGGTGCCGATTACGAGGGGCTCGGTGACGCGGCGGAGGCGATGGTGAGTGGCGAGCTCGACCGTGATAGCTTCCAGCAGATGGTCGAGTCCCACACGGAGAACGTCGTCGACATGGTCTCGAAGAAAGCCGCCATGAACGCGGAGACCGAGGGAGACGAGTCGGCGGGCGAACCCGGAGGCGACGGCTCGGCTACAGGCGCTACTCCGGGGGCCGGTGCCAACGATGATGTCGACGGTGACGATGCGAGTGAGGAGGGCGCTGACGCCAGTAGAGCAGTAGATGGTGACCTGGCTGGGCAATTCGATTCGCTCGATGCGGCGACGAGTGCGGTCCAGAACGGCGATATCGACGCCGAGACCTACGGAGAGGCTGTCACGGACTACAACGACCAGATGATGGACCAGATGGTCGGGACCGCCGAGCAGGACGTCGCTGGCGCGGGGGCGACCGATGCGGATGCGCCGATGTCGGTGGACGGCTCCGACGACGTTGGGGAGGCGGGCGCTGATGGCGAGGCGCCGGGGGGTGCGGGCGACGAACTCGCGGGACAGTTCGATTCGTTCGATGCAGCCACCGAGGCGTTCGAGGCCGGCGACATCGACGCGGAAACCTACGCAGCGGCCACCCGCGACTACACGGAAGACCTTATGAACCAGATGGAGGCAGCCGCCGAGCAGCCGCTCCCCGACAGCGAGGTCGGCTCACCGGATGTCCCCACTGAACCGGGCGACGCGGCCGACGCCGCCGATGGGACCGCGGGTACCGAAGTCGCTGGTGACGCCGAGACACCTGACGGTGCGGGGGACGCGCTCGCCGGCCAGTTCGACTCGATGGAGGCCGTCCAAGAGGCGATGATGGCCGGCGACATCGGCGTCGAGACCTACACCGAGGCCGTCACGGACTTCAACAATCAGGTGATGGACCGCATGGAGGCGAAGGCCGAGCAGGCGACTGCCGACGCGGTCGATGGCGGCCAGGCGGCAGCAGGCGAGGAGCCCGCCGAGGCGAGTCCTGAGGGTGATGGCGACCTCGCGGGGGGGTTCGATTCGCTGGACGAAGCGACGGAGGCGATGGCGAACGGCGACATCGACGCCGAGACGTACGGGGAGGCCGTCGGGGACTACAACGAGCAGATGGTGGAGCAGGCGATGGCGGCGGCCGAGCAACCAGTCGGTGACGCCGACGAACCGGCGGTCGGAGACGCCAGTGAACGCGCCGACGGCGAGTCAGTTGGCGGCGACGGTGACGACCTCGGTGGGGCGTTCGATTCGATTGAGGACGCGGCCGATGCCGCGGCACGCGGTGATATCGACGCCGAGTCGTTCGGAGACGCGGTCGAGGACTACACCGAACAGGTGACGAACGAGGCACTCGGGGACGTCGAAGCGGCGAGCGGCGACTCCGACCAACCCGTGTCCGGGGACGAGTCCGCAGAGGGGGTAAGCGATGCCCTCGGTGCGGCCGCTTCGGCGGAGTCCGACGGCGCCGTCGACAGTGGTGAGCACGCAGCGGCCGACGGGGATGCGGATTCCGTTGCGGGTCGAGCCGCGGAGAACCTCTCGAACGCCCCCGTCGAGGGGGCAGGCGCCGCTGACGATACAGAAGGCACGGGCGATGGTGAGGCCGGCGTTGAAGCTTCGGGCGACCCCCGCGAAGGTGAGAGCGACCCCGAGGGCGGTCGCGAGGGCGATCTGAACCCGGAGAAGGACGCGACGGGCATCCACATGGGGCCCGCGTCGGACGACCCCGAGGACGGCGGCGATACCGGGACCGAGGAGGCAGCTGACAGCCTGCCCGAAGGCGGCACCGAACCCGAGACCGAGGGGGCTGGCGAAGGCGGCCACACGCGCACGGTGGAGGCCGGAGACACCCTCTCCAGTATCGCCGAGGACGAGTACGGTGACCCGGACATGTGGGGCGTGATCTACGAGGCGAACAAGAGCCAGGTCGACGGCGAGGATGCCGCGGCCGAGAGTCTCGGCGACGCCGAACTCGATGCGGACTCCGTCGACAGCGAGGAGGCGATCGACGAGGAAGCCGCTGACGCCGAGTCGGAAGGCGACGCGGAATCCGACAGCGATGACGTCGACGGCGTGGATTCGAGCGCCGAAGACCTCCAACAGGCCGCCTCGGACGCCAGAACCGAAACGGACGTCGAGACGGACGGCATCGACGACCCCGACCTCATCCACCCGGGGGACGAACTGGAGATTCCATCCAAGGCGGACGCCGAACAGTTCGACCCGAGCGAGTACGAGGCCCCCGACTCGTTCGGCGTCGGCGAAGGCCCCTACTGACGGGGGTCGACCTGTCCGACGCGACCCTCGATACCGCTCGGCGCGGCGGGGTACGTCACGGTCGCCGATTCGACTGTACCAACGTCGATGACGCCGTCCTGTTGCACGTCCCGTGAGTCGGGTGTGGTGGTCAGGCGAGTAGTTGGCGGGCGAGCGAGCGGAGCGTCGCGTCGAGCGAGCTGCTGTCGGTGTAGACGATGCGGTCGAAGAACCGTGCGTGCGTTCCCGGGTCGCCGTCGACGTAGACGCCGTAGACGGGGACGTTGCAGCGGTCGAGCTGGTCGAGGAACGCGTCCTCGTCGTCCGGTGCCCCGTCGGTGACGACGACGATGAACGACCGGGTGCCGGAGCCGGCGTCGAGTCTGTTGCGCGCGATCTCGAGGGTGTCCGTGAGCGGGGTCCACCCGGAGGCGCGGCCGGCGGTGATGGCGTCCGCGTAGCGGTTGGGCGTCCCGCCGAACGGGAGTTCGAGGAACGGGGCGTTCTCGAGCAGCGAGAGGACGGACACGTCGACGCCGACGTCGTGGAGGGCGTGGACGAGCTGGGCGGTCGCCGATTCGGCGTCCCTGATGCGGTCGCCGTCCATGGAGCCGGAGCGGTCGAGGACGACGAGGCACCGGTAGTCGCGTTCGTCGCCGCGGACGCGACGCTTGAACACGCGGTCGCGGCCCTGGGCGGCGCGGGCGAGTCGCTGCGGGTCGATGCGTCCGGTCCGTTGCCCGGCGCGCTCGTCCGCGCGCCGACGCCGCCGGAGCGTGCTCCGAAGGTCGTTCGCGAGCGGCTCAGCGCGGCGCTTCGCGGCCTCCCAGCGTCCTCTGTCCCCGTCGACGTCGTCGACCTCGACGACGCCGGTGCGGTCCAGGCCGACGTCCTCCGCGTGCACGAGCTCGAGGAGCTTCGCGGCCTCCCGCTCCAGCGGCGATTCCGTCCGGTCGTCGTCGAGGAGAGACGTGACGGAGTCGTCGCCGCTCGGTCGTCCCCCGGTGGCGTCGTCACCGGAGTCCGCCGGCCGCGACGCGTCGCCGCGCCGGCTGGTGGTGCCCGAGCCAGTCCCGGGACCGGCCCCGCGGGTCGCGCCCGGTCCTTCGGGGAGGTCGGTCGCGCGGCCGGCGCTCCCGAGCACGTAGTCGCCGGCTTCGATCGGCCTGAAGCCCTCGGTCTGCATGCGGACGGACTGCACCGTCGGCAGCTCGTCGAGGTGGTCGCGGACGGTCTCGAAGAACGCGACGCTGCGGTCCACGCGGTCGCGGCCGGACGGGAGCGCGAGCACGTCGTCGACGAACGCGGCGACGTCGGGGGCGAGCGCGGCGACGACGTCGCGGCGGCCGTCGTGGACGCGATAGCGGTCCGCCCCTGGGTCGAGTATGGCGCGGAACCGGGACTCCGCGCCGAACCCGTGCTCGAGGATGCCGATGCAGAGCGCCTCGTACACGGTGTACGTGAAGGCGTCGTCGGGCGCGTACGCCTCGACGTACCGCTCGTGGTCGCGGTGCTGGAGTCGCCGGAACGTCTCGTTCAGCGTCTCGAAGTCTCGAGTCAGCGAGAACTCCGCCGCGAGCTGGGCTTCGATGACGACGTCCTCGGCGGCGTTGAAGAGGCTGCGGTAGACGTCCCGATGCCGGGGGAGGACCTCGGACTGTCGTTGGTCGAACCGCTCGAAGTCCGAGTACATGACGTGCCCGAGCTCGTGGAACAGCAGCCCGAACTGGACGCGGCGGTCCCAGACCGCCGGCGCCTGGTCGGTCTCGACCTGCTCGAAGCGCTCGACGGGGATGTGGATCTCGAAGTCGTGCGGCGAGCCCTCGGGGGCTCGGTGCGCGAACGCGCCCGAGTGCTCGAACGTCACGCGGACGTCCAGCGCCGGGTCTGTGAGGACGTTCGCGAGCCGCTGGAGTTCCGTGCGGCGTCGCTCAGAGCGACTGTCCGTGGTGGACAGCCGCGCGAGCTCCCGACGCGACGTCGTTCGGTCCAGCTCCACGGTTAGAGTGACTTCTCCAGGAGCGTCGCGACCAGTGATTCGTCGTGGTCGTCGACGCGAGCGAGCAGTTCGCTCTCGGTGGCGGTCCGCATGTCCATGAAGCCGTCCTCCATGAACGTCGCGATGCGGACGAGTTCGCGCGTCGTGATCGGCGTGGTCAGTTCCCCCGCGACGTAGGCCTCGCGGAGCCGGCCGGCGAACTCGACGAGCGATTCGACCTCCGCGCGCTTCCGGCGGTCCAGGTCGGTTCGTTCGAAGAGTATCTCCACCTCGACCTCGGTCGGGAGGTAGTCGAGTTCCACGTGCCGGAACCGCCCCTCGAACGCGGTGTTCTGCTCGTAGGTCCCCTGATAGCCGGGGTTGGCGGTGGCGATGACGCGGAACTCCTCGTGGGGGTCGACGACTTCGCCCGTCTGCGGTATCGTCAGCGACCGCGTGCCTTCGCGCTCCATGACGGCGTTGAGCGCGGCGGCGGTGTTCGCGTCGGCGGCGTTGATCTCGTCGAGCAGCAGGACGCCGCCGGCGCGGACGGCGCGCGTGAGCGGGCCGTCGACCCACGACGTGACGCTCTCGCCGCCGGGCGCGGAGACGAGCTGGAGGTGCCCGAGGAGGTCCTCGCGGTACGTGGTCTCCGAGAGCGTCACGCGATACAGCGGCCGGTTCGTTCGCGCACAGAGGTACTTCGCGAGGTAGCTCTTGCCGACGCCCGGGGGGCCGTTGAGGATGACGTTCATGCCGGCCTCGAGCGCTCTCGTGACGACCTGGACGTCGGTCTTGTCGGCGACGGTCTCGCGCTCGTAGTAGCCGTCGGCGGGAACCGATGGGACCTCCCTGTGGCCGACGTCCTCGAGGACGGCGAGGTGCCCGAACCGGTCGTCGGTCCGCGCACCGGCTTCCTGCGGCGGGTCCGACGGGCCGGCCGTGGCGTCGTGGTGGCCGTCGGCGGGACGGAGCGAGAGCCGTGGGTCGTCGCGGTCGTCGAGCGGGGTGCAGAGAACGGCGAGACACTCGCTGACGGCGTCGGGCGCGGCACCGTCGACTGCGGCGCTGACGTGGTCGACGACGTCGCTTCGACGGGGTGGCGTCGCGGCGTCAGCTACGTAGCTGGCGGCGACGGCCGCGATCGGTCGGGAATCGGGGTCTGTCATCGGGGTCTCCGTACGCTTCCCAGTGGCGTATTCGTCTTCAAGGCGGTGTTGGGCTCGGGGCCGAACGCTACCGTCTCGAGTCGACGGGTCGTCCCGGTGGGGGTACGATACGCGTCGTCTGCGTGTCGGTTCGATGCTGGATTCGACCGGGTGCGTGATGTGGTATTCATTGGATTGGTTTCGGGGGATGGGTGTCGTTCAGCCGAAGGCGATCGAGGGGTGTCGTTCAGTCGAAGGCGACCGTTCTGGCGGTCGTGTCGACGGCGTAGACGGTGCCGTCGGCGACGACGGGCATGGATTCGAGCGGGTCGCCGACGCTGGTCCGCCATTCCTCGGTGCCGTCGCTGGGCCGCAGGCAGTGAACGGTGCCGGTGGCGTTCCCCGCGACGACGTGGTCGCCGACGACCGCGGGGAACACGCGGCCGTGGTCGCCGACGGTTCGCGTCCACTGGACGCTCCCGTCGGCGGCGTCGAGCGCTCGGACGTCGCCGTCGTCGAGTCCGACGAAGACGCGGCGCGGCCCGACCGCCGCGGTCGCAGCCGTCGCGTCCGCGACGTCCGCTCGCCATCGCTCGGTGCCGTCGGTGGCGTCGAGCGCGAGAACGGCGGACCCGCCCGGGCAGACGTACACCGTGTTCCCGCGAACGGCCGGTGGCGCGCGACCGCCAGCGCTCCCGCCGCCGCCGTCGAGGTCGACGCGCCAGCGCTCGGTGCCGTCCGTCGCGTCCACCGCGTGCAGGTGCGTGCCCTCCGCGAGGACGTACGCGGTCTCCCCGTCGGTCGCGGGCGTCGAACACGCACCGCCCGCGGTCTCGAACCGCCACCGTGGGTCGCCGTCGGCGGCGGCCAGCGCTGACAGCGTCCCGTCGTCGTCGCCGACGAGCACCGCGTCGTCGACGACCGCCGGCGTCGATTCGACGCGGCGGTCCACCAGCCCCGTCCACTGCTCGCGGCCGGACTGGGCGTCGATCGCGTACACGCCCGGGCCGTTGGACCCGGCGTGTCCGACGTAGACGGTTCCGTGGGCGACGGTCGGCGCTTCGAGGCTGGTTCGGACGCCGCCGTCGCCGAACAGGTCGCCGAGGCCCTCTCCATCGTGCCCGCCGTCGTCGATGGGTGCGCGCTCGTACCGCCACTTTGGCGTGCCGGTCGCCGCGTCGAGCGCCCACACCCAGGTTCGGCCGTCGACGTAGACCGCGTCGTCGACGACGGCGAGCGCCGCGTGGGCCGGCTCCGAGAGGTCGACGTCCCAGTCTGGAGCGACGGCCCACGTCTCCGCCGGCGCGTCCCGCGGCGGGTCGCCGGCAGTGGCCGCCGTCCGCGCGTGATTGGCCCGCCCGGTCGGGACGCGCGAGGGGTTCGTGCCCGCAGTCGACGGTGCGTCGAGCGCGGCGTCGAGCCGGTCGCGGGCGGTGCGAGCGGCGGCCCGGACGGCCGGCCGCGGGTCGGTGACGGCCGCTTCGATGGCGGGCCGGTCGGCTCGCGTTCCGACGTGGCTCAGTGCACGGAGGACGTGCCGGCGGACGCCCGGGTGGGGGTCGTCGACGTGCTCGCGGAGCCGGTCGACGTCGCGTTCGGGGAGCGCGACGTGCAGGTCGAGGACGTCGACGAGCGCCTCCGCGCAGGTCGCGCCACGTTGGCCGTCGACGGTGTCGAGCGCGCGGACGAGCGCCCCGGCGACGACGGCGGCGTGAGTCCGGTCGTCGCCGACCGTTCGCAGGCAGTCGACGGCGGCGCGCGCAACTCGGGCTTCGACGTCCGCGACGCGGACGGCTATCTCGTCGACGCTCTCGACCACCGCCGTCGCGTCGCCGTCGGCGACGCGCGCCAGTTCACCGAGGGCGCACTCGCGGACCCTCGCGTCGCCGTCGGTCAGTGCGTCCGTCAGCTCGGCGACGATGCCGTCGCGGAGTCCGGGCTCGCCGGCGGCGAGCGCGCCGAGCGCCAGCACGCGCGCACGTTGGCGGTCGACCGACGCGGGCTCGGCGCCCGGCGGGTCCACGAGGCGGTCGCGGACCGACGCCACGTCCGCGCCGGGCTCGCGGCTCAGCGTCGCAATCGCTTCGGCGACGCGACGTCGCAACGTCGGCTCGGCCGCGTCGAGGTGCTCGAACAGCATCTCGAGGGCGGTCGTCGCCGCGATACCGTCGGTCGTTCCGAGGTCGGTCACCGCGTCGACCGCCGCCAGCGCGACCGCCCAGTCGCCGTCGAGCGCGTCCGCAAGCGCCTCGCGGATCGTCTCCCGCGCATCGCCGGCTGGGACGGCCGTCGCGAACGCAGGGAGGGCCGCCAGCATGCGCCGCGCCGCGTCCAACGGGAGCGACGGGAGCGCGTCGGCGAGCCGCGTGCCGACGGCGGCGACGAAGTCGGCGTCGGCGCTCTCGCAGAGCGTCGATGCGGCCGTCGACGCGGCCGGGTCCGTCGTCAGCGCGAACCACGTGGCGACCTGGTCGGGAGTCGGCTCGACCTCAGGCTTGCCATCCTCGTAGGCGCCGAGGACGCGGAGGAACTCGACGTGGCCGGTCTCGGCGAGGACGGCGACGAAGCTCCGTTTCGCTCGACGCCGCAGCTCCGGGGCGTCGCCGAGGTCGAAGTGGGTGACGTCGCGCTCGGCGAGGTCTGCGCCCATCCGCGCTCGCCCAGCGTCCTCGTGGGGGTCGAAGACGTTCCCGACGTCGATGAACGGGTACGCGACGCGGTCGCCGCCGTGGGCGACGGCGCGTTCGAGCGCGCGGAGGTAGTGCGCGAGGCCCTCCCGGCGCATCGGCGGCAGCGCCTCCGCCTCCCGCGCTTCGAGCGCGGCGACGACCGCCTCGGGCGCGGATTCGGCGACGCGCAGGAGGCGGTCGGTCAGGAGCGCGTACGCGCGACCGTCGTAGACCGCGTCGAGCGCCCCGAGCAGCGCCGCCGGGCCGCCCGCGGTCGACGCGATTGCCTCGCCGGAGAGGTGGCCGACGGCCTGGATCACGCGGTCCTCCGGCACCCCGTCGGCGGGAACCTGTTCGAGGACGGCGGGGGCGAGCGCCGCGTCGACCCCCGGCGCCGCCGCGAGTACGTCGGGAATCGTTCGGAGGGCGTGCGCGCGGTGGACCGTCGTCCAGTCGAGCAGTCCCGACAGCGACTCGGCCAGCGCCTCGGCCGCGTCGGGGCGCTGTGCCGCGACGGCCGCGACCGTCCACGTGGCGCGTGGCACGACCGCGGCCGGCCCGAAGAGCCGCGCCTCGAGCGCGCCGGCGTCGACGAACGTCTCGAGGGGGAGGTCCGCGGCCAGCACGCGGACGGCGCGCAGTGCCCGCCCGGTCACGAGCGGCGAGTCCGCGCCGATCGCGTCGTGGAGGTGCTCGCTGAGGGTGGCCGTCGCGAGCGCGCGGTCTCGACGAACGGTCGCTGCGAGCGCCGCGGTCGCCTGTCCGCGGACGACCGCCGGTTCGGCGTCGGCGGCGAGCGCGAGCAGCGCCCCGACTCGCCCTGGGTTCTCGGTCGGGTGGGTCGCGTCGTCCGGCGCGTGCGTCGGCGCGAACGCAGCCAGCGTCTCGGTGAGCGAGCCCGGCGACGCGTCGGCGACGACCGCGCCGAGAACGTGACAGGTGGCGCGAGCGCGGAGCGACGGCCGTTCGCGAGCGACCCGCTGGAGGGTCCCGAGTACGGCCGCCGAATCGACGGGTGCGGCGGTCGCCAGACCGCGAGCCAGCCGGTCGACGTCGGCGGGGGTCGCCTCGCTCGGCGAGAAGTCGGCCAGCCAGTCGCTGTCCGGGGCATCCGGTGGTGGCGACGGGTCGTTGCTCCGAGCGGTCGCGGCGCGTCGGACTTCCGCGTCGGGGTGGGCGGCGAGTTCGCGCAACGCGCCAGCGGCGCGCTCGTCGTCGGTCCACGAGAGCGGCGCGACGACCTCACGGAGGACGTCGCCGTCGGCGTCGTCGAGGCGGTCGACGAGCGCGTCGACGGCAAGCGGTGCGAGGTACGGCCACTCGGCGAGCGCGTCGCAGAGGGCGCTGGCGGCGGGGTCTCTCGCGGCTGGGGCTTCGAGCGCCGCGGCGAGCGCGCGGACGACCGGCGGGCCGGCCGCCGGATGACTCCCGACGAGCGGCACCACCACCCGGTCGACGAACGCACCCACGTCGACCGCGGGAGCGCCGTCGCGAGTGCACTCGCGCTCGACGGTGGCGAGGACGCTCTCCAGGGCCGGCAGCGCCGTCTCGGGGTGGTCTCCCGCCAGGTGCGCGAGCGCGCGACCGACGAGGACTGGCGCCGAAAGCACCCGCTTGCCGAGCCACGCCGTCGCCTCGGCCGCATCGCTCCCGTCGGCGACGACCCCATACGCAGCCGCCAACCGAGCCCGCACGGCGAGGCCGGCGTCGTCGGCCTCGAAGCCGGCTCGGAGCCGGTCCGCGTAGGGTGCGACCGACGCGGGCGACGTCCGAGCCACCGCGAGCACCGCGCGCGCCGCCTCGCGCCCGCTCTCGTCGTCGGGACCCGTCGCCACGAGGTCACCCACCGCGGCGTCGAGCGGATCTTCCCCCGACGCCGCGAGCGCGTCGGGCGCCGACGTCGCGAGTTCGCAGAGGAACTCGCTCGCCGCCGCCTCCTGCAGTTCGCCACGGTCCACGCGCCGCCGTAGTCGATCGACGACCGCAGGGAGCGCCGGCGGCGTCGCGTCCGCGACCGCCAGCAGCGCGTCCGCCACCTGCGTCGCATCGTCCGGGTACTGCGAGAGGTGCGCGACGAGCGCGTCGACGACCGTCGGCGCCTCCCCCTGCCAGAGCGCGCCCGCAGTCCCCAGCAGCGAGAGCGCCTTCCGCCGAACGCCCGCGGTCCCGTCGTGGCGCGCCCACCGGAGGTACCGCACGACCGCCGGCCGCGACCCCGGTGCACTCGCGCCGAGGTCCAGGAGCGTCCCGGCCGCCACGCGACGCACCTCCTCGGCGTCGTGACCGAGGAACACCGCGACCACGTCCAGGTCGAGCGCGTCCACCGTCACCGCACCGTGGGCGGAGAGCGTCGAGAGTAGCGCCTCCGTGAGAGCGCTGCCGGCGTCGTCGTCGCCGAGACGCGCCGCCACGCGACGGACCGTGCCGGGCGCCCGCTCGTCCGGCCGCCACCCCACCACGGTCCAGATCGCCGAGAGCGCGCTCCGAATGACCGCGGGGTCGTCGGTGAGGCGCGCGACGAGTTCTCGCACCGCGGTAGGCGCGGCCGCCGGACGCTTGGCGGCGACTGCGCTGAGCGCGCGGACCGCCGCCTGGCGTTCCTCCCGAGACGACCCCGTCGTGCCGTCGACGAGCGCGGAGACCGCCGCCGGCGCGTCGAGCCACTCGAGCTCGGCCGCCTGACCGTCCGCACCCGCTATACGGGAGAGCCCGTTCGCGGCGGCGACTCGCGTCGCATCGTCGACGTGCTCGAGCAACCGCTCGTAGGCGACCGACTCTGGAACCTCCCCGTCCAGCGCCACCACCGCCCCAGTCATCGACTCGACCGCGTCCGGCACCGGGTCGGCGTCCGCGCGCTCGACCGTCCACGCGGCGTTCGCCAGGTGCCGCCTGAGCACCGGCGGTTCGGCGACCCCGAGTCGCGCGAGCGTCCACAGCGAACGATCGGACCCTCCCCCGGCCGCGACGAGCGACTCGACCGCCGGCTTGAGGACCGCCGGGTCGCGGCCCGCGAGCGCACAGGCCACGTCCCGCGCGGCGGCGTCCTCCCGGTGGCTGGCGGCCGCGACCACCTCGCCGACGTGCTTCCGGACACCCGGTGGGTCTTCACGGGCCAGCGTCGCGAACAACTGGCCCTCCCGGCCATCGACGTCGTCCGCCGCGAGCGCATCACTCGGGAGCGAGTAGTCCGCGAGGAGCGACATCGGCGCCGGGTCCTCGAGCGCCAGCACCAGCTCCAGCCCCGCCTCGCGAACGGCTGGACTCGACGCAGTCACGGCTTCCACGGCATCGGCGCGCGCAGCAGCCGCGTCCACGTCGCCCCGGAGGACCCCGAACCGCTCACGCCGGAGCACCCTGACGTCGAGCGGCCCCGCACGCTCGACGTCCCGCTCATCGGAGCCACTCGAACGCGACCGGACAGACGCGCTGGACAACTGCTCGGTGATAGACGACGCTAACCAACGCCCCAGTAATCAACGGTAGGGCCAACCCACGAATCTCGTACCCCGGACGAAGCCGCTCGGACGAAGTTCAACTGGACCCCGGCCAGCACCGGGACGACATCGTTCCGATTCGTCCAGCCCCTCACAAGAACCAGAAGACGCTTGACATTAGAAATATTCGTTCGGCTCGTATGCCCTCCTACGAATACCGGACGATCGAGGTCGACAGTAGCATGATGGTCGCGGGACTCGGTGGCGACGTCCACCCCCCGGTCGAACAGTTGAACGAACTGGGCGCGGACGGCTGGGACGTCGCCGCGCCCATCACCGACAAGACCGGCGAAACCGTGAGCCTCCTCCTGCAACGAGAAACCTGATACCACCACGCCGATTCCACGACCGCTCCGGGACTGTGGCGGTCACGGGTCTGGGACGTCGGTGACGTCGAAGCGCGCCCCGCCGGTGGCGCTCTCGGTCACTTCGATTTGCCAGTCGTGTGCCTCGACGATCTCGCGGACGATGTTGAGCCCGAACCCGGTGCCATCGGACGCGGTCGAATACCCCGGCTGGAACACCTTCCTCGAGGCCGCGGCGGGAATCCCCTGCCCGTCGTCGGCCACGTAGAACCCGTCCTCCAGCGACCCGACCGAGATCGTGAGCGACGAACCCGCTTCCTCCGTATCCCCTCGCGGTGCGTTTCGCGCGTCGGCGGTGCCGTGGTCGACGCTGTTCCGGATGAGGTTCTCGAACACCTGTCTCAGGCGACTAGGGGCCGCCCGGACGGCTCGGTCGGTGTCGACGACGAGCGACGCGTCGCCGGTCTCGACGGTCCGCCAGCTCTCCTCGACGATGGCCGGGAGCGACACGACCTCGGCGTTCGTGACCGTCTGCCCGTCGCGCGCGAAGGTCAGGAGGTCGTCGACGAGGTCGAGACTACGGTCGAGTGCGTTGCGGACCTCCTCGAGGTTCTCGCTGTCGGTCGACGCCATCTCCTCTTCGAGGTAGCCGCGCGCGACGTTCAGGGGGTTCCGGAGGTCGTGGGAAGCGGCGTTCTTGAAGCGCTCCAGGCGCTCGTTCTGCGCTTCGAGGGTCTGCGTGCGGTCCCGGAGCTCCCGCTTGGTGGCGAGGCGGTCGAGTTGCGTGGCGGCGTGCGACATCAGGAGCTCGGTCAGCTCGAGGTCGGTCTCGTCGAAGGCACCCGTGGACCGGCTCACGGACTGGAAGACGCCGTGGTCGCCGATGGGAACCGTCAGCGCGGATTCGAACTCGCTGACGACTGGCGTCACCGAGTGCTGGCTGAGGTCGTCGACGATCGAGGCGTCATTGGTTCGATAGACGCGGGCGGCGATGTTGTCGTCGGCGTCTATCGGCGTTTCCTCGTAGTAGTGCTGGGCGTCGAGGTCCGTCGACACCGCCTTCGGGATGAGGACGTCGCCGACGGCCTGGTCCGCGATGGCGATGTCGAACTCGAGTATCTCCTCGGCGGCCTCGACGATGCGGTCGTAGACGGCGTCGCGAGCCTCGAGGGACCCGATGTCGGTCGCCACCTCGTGGAGCCGGTGGACCTGGGACCGGTGCCGTTCGACCTGCCGTTTCCGCGTCTTTCGTTCGGTGATGTCTCGACCGAGCGCGACGATGCCGGTGACGGCGCCGTGCGTGCTCGTGACCGGCGAGAGGCTGGCGTCCACCACGGCGCTGTCCCCCTCGGGCGCCACGTGTTCGGCTTCGAATCGCTGGAACTCGCCGGCTGCGGCCCTGCGGACGCGGTCGCGGAGTTCCGATTGCAGGGACTCGGCGTGGGTCCACCACGGCGTCTCCCAGAAGGGCTTCCCGGCGACGGTGTCGAGGGTGGCGTCGATGAAATCGAGGGCGGTCTCGTTCGCGGTCCGGAGGGTTCCGTCGGGGTTGAGGACGGCGGCAAAAGAGGCGGGGTGGTCGAAGACGGTCTGGAACTGTCGTTCCAGTTCCGATCTGGGCATCGGATCGGTGTGTCGGGGTCGGGTCCGTAGCAGGACCAGCGTCTGGACGTCGGTGGGCGAGAGTTCGATGGCGTCGACGTGAACGGGATAGGTGGCGCCGTCGCCGCGGTGGTGGACGCCGGTGTGGGTCTGCCAGTCCGTCGACTCGAGGTCGGCCGTGAAGGCGTCCCAGTCCTCGAGGTACGGGACGTCGGACTGGACGGCGTCGAGGCTGGTGCCGATGAGGTCGGCGTCGGTTCGGTCGAGGCGCTGGCACGCGGTGTCGTTGACCGCTCGAACCGTCGGCGCGCTCGTCTCGCAGACCAGGAGACTGGCCGTTCCGGCATCGGCCAGTTGCAGCGCGGACGCGACCGCAGGCGCCAGGTCGGTGTCGGTGTGTATCATACTGCCGGGAATCGTACTGTCACGGCGTCCGCTTCGTCGCCCGCTATCTCGATGGTGCCGCCCGCCGCGCTCGCGACCCAGTTCGCCAACCAGAGCCCGATACCGTCGGCGTGGAGCAGTGGCGTCTCCTCGCCCGCGGCGAGCACCTCGCGGTCCGGGTCGAGGGGCTCCGTGCTGTAGTCCGTGATCGTCGCTTCGATCACCTCGGCGTACTCGCTACAGCGATCGATGGACACCGTCGGCCGGCGGGGCGTCCCGTCACAGCGCTCGAGCGCGTTCCGCACGAGCTCCCTGAACACGACGACCGCGTTGCTCGGTACCAACGGCAGCGGGCCGCTCGGGACGTCGATATCCAGTTCCGTCGCCGGCGCGTGCGCGTCGAGCTCGGAGAGAGCGGTCTCGAGCGCGGTCGTGATACACACGCCACCGGAATCGTCGTCGAGCCCCTGGAGGACGACCTCCGTGTCGTGGACCCTCTCACTGAGCTCCGTCAGGTCCGCAGCGGCCGAGGCGACGGCGTCGAGATACGACTGCTCCTCGTTCCCCGAGACGTGCTGCTCGAGCAGTTCGCAGTACCCCTGGATGACGCCCATCCCGTTCCGGAGGTTGTGCCGGAGGATGCGATTCAACACGGTGAGCCGTTGCTCGCGGATCTTCCGGTCGGTCACGTCGGTCTGGAACCCGACGAAGCGAGTGACCTCGCCGTCGTCGTCCCGAACCGGCGCGACGTCGACCCGATTCCAGAACAACCGGCCGGACTTCTCGTAGTTCTGGAGTTCGACCGACACCGGCCGTTCCGCATCGATCGCCGCTCGCAGCTCCGCGACTGGCTCCGGACTCGTGTTCTCGCCCTGGAGTAACCGACAGTCCCGCCCCACCACGTCCGCCTCCGCGTACCCCGTGAGCTCCTCGAACCGGTCGTTCACGTACACGATGTCGTTCGAGTCCGAGCCGGCCTCGCAGATCGTGATGCCGACCGGTGCCGCGTCGATGGCGCGTTCCTTGATCCGGAGTTCCGACAGGGTCTCGCGGAGCTGTGCCTCGCGTTCGCGGAGTTCGAGCGACTGCGTGCGCTGTCGGAGCAGCGACGCCAGGCGCGCGTCGAGTTCCGCCTGTCGGATCGGCGCCTCCACGACGTCGTCGACGAACTCCCACACCTCGCTCCGCGAGAGCAACCCCGACTCCCGGCTCGCGACCAGCAACAACGGGAGGAACGCGAGGTCCGCGTCCGACTTGCAGTCCTGGAGTGCGTCCCGATGCGCCCGGAAGTGCGTCGCGTCGACGATGCAGAGATCGAACTCGCTCTCGAGTCCAGCAGGCGTCTCGGCGGTCGCCACGTCGTAGTCCTCGTCGGCAAGCCACTCCCCGAGCAGGCGCCGGTTCTCACCGGGGTCCATGAACAACAGCACCGTGCGCGGCCCGCGTACCGATGGCTCTTGCGCGACGTAGGAACTCGTGGTAGATGCATCGTTGGGAGGGTCATCCATCGCTATCAGGCTCCTCTCCGTCCGGTGGTCTCACGGTTTCGTCGCCGGGGTCGACGAGGTCGGGGGTGCCCTTGAGGACGCCCCGTAACTCCCGCAGTGGCTCACCGACCTCGATACCACGGTCCGTGATCTCGAACTCGCGGAGCGTCCGTTCGAAGTCGCTCGTCCGTTTCTTCAGTATCCCGAGGGCCTTCCGGAGTTCGCCCTGCATCTCGAGGTACCGGAGGAAGACGAGGTTGTCGGCGAGGTAACTCACGTCCTCCGCGGTGGGTTTGAAGTCGCCAGTCACCGATTCGGTGGCGTCGACCAGGATGACGGTCACGCCCATGTTCTTCAGGTACCGGCACAGCGAGTGTAGCTCTCTCCTGAGGTCGTCCTTCTGGCCGCGGAGCGAGAGCCGGTACCCGTCGATGCCGTCGATCATCACGATCTCGGCGTCGTTCGCTTCCACCTCCTCGCGGACTCGCGCCGCGAACTCGCTCGAGGAGATGCGGAGCGGCTCCATCTCCGCTATCTCGAGCGTGCCGCGGTCCCGCATCTCGGTCACGGGGATGTCGGTCTGCTCCGACCGCTCGAGGAACGTCTGCGTGTTCTCTTCGAACATGTAGATGACCGACCGTTCCCCGCGCTCGGCGGCTTCCTTCATGAACTGCGTGCCGAGCGTGGTCTTCCCGACGCCGGTGGGGCCACTGAGGATGGTGACGGTGCCGCGCTCGATGCCGCCGTGGAGTTGGTCGTCGACCTCGGGAATCCCCGAGGAGATGGTTTCGGTGTCGAATGCGGCCGAGTGCGTCCCGGGGACGAGTTCCGGGAAGAGGGCGAGCCCGTCGGGCGTGATCCGGAACGTGTGCGGGCCTCGCGCGGAGTCGGACCCGCGGAACTTCTTGACCTCGAGTTCTCTGCCGTGCGCGCCCTGGGAGAGGGCGATGGTGCCGTCGCTGAGGTACTGGAGGTCAGCGTCGGACCGGGCGGCGGTCGCCTGCGTGGTGAACAGGACGGTGGCGCCGGTGTCCCTGAGCAACTGGACGAAGCTCCCGATGAGCTCGCGGAACTGGTGGTCGTCCGGGGCGAGGTGCCGGAAGCGACTGAGCGGGTCGACGAACACGCGGTCGGGGTCGTGCTCCTCGATCGCGTCCGTGACGGCGGCCGCTATCTCCGGGCCTTCGGTCTCCGCGGCGCTGAAGATGTCGTATCGCTGGCCGTCGCCGAAGGCGTCGCTGCTCGGCGTGAGGTCGAGGAACTCGATGCCATCGAGGTCGAACCCGAGACTGGCGGCGTTCTGTCGGATGTCTTCCGTGGACTCTTCGAGGTTCACACAGAGAGCCGTCTCGCCGGCGTCGCGGCCCGCGGTGAGGTAGTGCAGGCCGAGAATCGTCTTGCCGGTGCCCGGGTCGCCGGTCAACATGTACGCGCGGGTCGGGATGAGTCCGCCGTCGAGTACCTCGTCGAGACTGTCGATACCTGTCGTGATACGAGTTGGTGCAGTCGGTGATGTCATGGGTTGGTGTGTGCGTGGGTGGTTAGGGGTCCACTGCGTCCGCGGGGTTGTGAGCTATCGTTGCGGCGGTGCCGGGGGCGAACAGGCGGTCGATGTCGGTCGCGGTGAGTGCGTGTGCGCCGTCGGTGACGGCCGGGGCGAGTTCGCGGAGGTCGGCTGCGAGTGCAGCGGCGGGCTCCGAGGAACCGGTGGGGGTCGAGTGCTCGTGGTCGATGACGAGTGCGAGTCTGTTGACTGTCGAGGCGAACCGATGGACGACGTCCGCGTAGGTGTCGCGCGCCAGGACGCGGTCGACGGTGTCGAGGAGCACCGGTCGCCTGACCGGCTTCTCCACGTAGTCGTCGAACGGCAGGTCGACGACGTCGGGGTCGCAGAGTCGATTGATGCAGAGGATGAGTCGTGGCGGTGACTGCGTGTGCCGCGTCGTGGGGGCCGTCGCCGTGTCGGTGACGGCTTCGAGAATCGACCTGTCGCAGATGGCGACGGCCGCACCCGTGTCCGTGATATCGGCGATGTGACTCGTGGACGCCGGCCGGGTGACGGCGTGACCCGCGTCTTCGAGCCAGTGCTCGTGGAGGGTTGCGAGCGCGGCGACGGTCTCGACGAGGAGGACCTCGTCGGTCGTGTCCGTCATCTGGACGACCGGTACGGGTGCGGTGCGTCGGCGTACACTGCGGTGACGGTGCCGGCGGCCGTGATGGTGACCGTGTAGCTGTCGTACTCGAAGGTGAGGACCGTGTCCGTGGTGACGGCCTCGTCGCGGACGGGTTCGAACAGTCCTTCGAGTGCGTCCACGTCGACGGCGGACTGGAGGGGTGCGTCGCTCGTGGCGTCGAAGGCCGGGTCCAGGTCGCTGATGGTCGCGAGGATGGCCTCCAGGACGGTCGGCGAGTCGCGCCAGTCGTATCGTGCCAGTTCGACGGACCGTGTGTCGGTGGGTCGGTCGTCGCCGCCAGTATCGTCGTGGTCATGTGTCATGGTGTGGGGTCGCCGAGTGAGATC
>NZ_AP043834.1:0-632098 GCF_055378595.1 Halorubellus litoreus | reverse complement strand
CGACGTCCTCATCGACCTCGCACGGGAGACCGCGGAGTTCGCGGACGTCGTCGACCTCGTCCCCGACGGCGCGAGCGCGGTCCTCCTCGTCGAGTTCTACGCCGACACCGACGACGAAGGCAAGCAGGCGGTCGCGGACCTGCTCGCGGACCGAACCGACGGCGTGAGCACCGTCGCATCCCCGTCGGAAGGCCATCTCCGGACGGACGCGCCCATCCGGGCGTTCGATGCGCTGGAAGCGCACGACGAGGCGCGACGGAAGTCGTTCTGGAAACTAAGAAAATCGGGCCTCCCGATCCTCCTGTCGCGGACGACCGACGAGAAGCACCTCGCGTTCATCGAGGACACCGCGATTCCGCCCGAGCGACTCCCCGAGTACGTCGCCGACTTCCAGGCCCTCCTCGAGGAACACGACACGATGGCGTCCTTCTACGCGCACGCCGGCCCGGGCGTCCTCCACATCCGACCGCTCGTGAACTCGAAGACCGTCGAGGGCCTCGCGGAGATGGAGACGCTCGCGGACGAGGTGACGGACCTCGTCGTGAAGTACGGCGGGTCGGTGAGTGGCGAGCACGGCGACGGCCGCGCTCGCACGCAGTGGAACGAGAAGCTCTACGGCGAGTCCCTCTGGGAGACGTTCCGCGACCTGAAGGCGGCGTTCGACCCGCAGTCCATCCTCAACCCCGGGCAGGTCTGCGGTGACGTGTCGATGACCGAGCACGTGCGGATGGGGCCCGACTACGAGTACGACGCCGGGTTCGAGCCCGCGCTCGCCTGGGAGAACGACAACGGCATGCAGGGCATGGTCGAACTCTGTCACGGCTGCGGCGGGTGCCGTGGCCCACAGGAGACGACGGGTGGCGTGATGTGTCCGACGTTCCGCGCGGCCGACGAGGAGATCACGGCGACCCGTGGGCGTGCGAACATGCTCCGGCAGGCGATGAGCGGCGACCTGCCCGACGACCCGACCGACGACGAGTTCGTCACGGAGGTCATGGACCTCTGCATCGGCTGCAAGGGCTGTGCGAAGGACTGTCCGAGCGAGGTGGACATGGCGAAACTCAAGGCAGAGGTCACGCACGCCCATCACGAGGAACACGGGTCGAGTCTGCGGGACAAGGCGTTCAAGAACGTCGACGCGCTGAGTCGCGTCGGGAGCGCACTCGCGCCACTCTCGAACCTCGCGTCCCGAGTCCCGGGCGCTCGCGTCCTCATGGAGAAGACGATCGGGATCGCTCGCGAGCGGTCGCTCCCGACGTTCAAACGGGAGAGCCTCACGGACTGGTTCGACGCCCGCGGCCCCAGGGTACCGGAAGCGGACGCCGACCGCCGCGCCCTCCTGTTCCCGGACACGTACACGAACTACAGTCACCCCGAGGTCGGGAAGGCCGCGGTGCGAGTCCTGGAGGCGGCGGGCGTCCACGTTCAGCTCGCGGACCGGACCGACAGCGGTCGCCCCGCGCACTCGAAGGGCTTCCTGGACCGGTCACGAGAGACCGCTCGCGAGAACGTGAACGCGCTCGCGCCGCGCGTCGACGACGGCTGGGACGTCGTCCTCGTCGAACCGAGTGACGCAGTGATGTTCCAGTCGGACTACCTCGACCTCCTCGGGAGCGACGACGCGGACGCGGCGACGCTCGCCGCGAACACGTACGGCGTCCTCGAGTACCTCGACCGGTTCCGTCTGGACGAGGCCGTCGACTGGAGCGCCCCCGCGGAGTCACTGACCTATCACGGGCACTGTCACCAGAAGGCCACGGGGAAGGACCACCACGCGGTCGGCGTGCTGCGTCGAGCGGGCTACGCGGTCGACCCGCTCGATTCGGGGTGCTGTGGGATGGCTGGCAGCTTCGGGTACGAGGCCGAGCACTACTCGATGAGCACCGCCATCGCGGACATCCTCTTCGAGCAGGTCGACGACAGCGACGGCGAGACGGTCGTGGCCCCGGGGGCGTCCTGCCGCACCCAACTCGGCGACCGCGACGGACGCGGTGGCGAGGAACCACCGCATCCGATCGAGAAGCTCGACGCCGCGAGACCCTGAATCACCGGTCGGCGACGAACCGGAGGACGCTCTCCAGCGGCCTGAATCCGAGTGCGCCACGACGGTCGACTCGGAACCCGCGTCGCTCGCCGAGCGAGTTCACTGCGCTCGCGAACGACGGGACGTCGATGGGAGCGTGCACGCGGTACGCGTACGCCGGACCGTCGGCGACGTCGACCGCGACCTTCGGTCGCCCGAACGCACCGCCCTCGTAGATGCGGACGCGTTCGACGTCCTCGTACTCGATGCGGTGCGTTCGCTTGGCCATCCCGACGAGCCCGTCGACGCCGGCGTCCGCGTACCGTTCGACGGCGCGCTCGGCGACCCGATGGGTTTCGCGACGCGCAATCCCGAACAGCGGCGTGAGGTAGTGGTACTCCGGTATCACCAGTTCGCTATCGGTGAAGAGCAGGTCCGCCATCCGGAGCGGGAACGCGCCCGCCATCACCAGGTGAACGTGCACGTGGACCGCCTCGTGCTCCGACCCCGTCATCCAGTCACCACTCCGTTCACGCCGCGGTTCACCAGCAGCAATCCACCGCCGACGAACAACAGCCCGGTCCGAGTCCCCGTGAGCGCGAGTGCAAGCCCGGTGACGACTCCGACACCAGCACCGGCCAGGATGAGCACGCTCGGGTTCGGGTCAGGTGCTTCGCTGTACCGGTGCGCGGTGTACGCCGCGACCATCCCGAGGACGACGACCGCGACGACGACCGACCGCGCCGTCGAAGGACCGACGACGGCTCGCAGAGCAAGGATGAACGCGAGCGCGGTCACGTACACCCACAGGCGGTACCGAGCCAGCAGTTCCGCGGAGTCGTGCACGCGCATCCTAGTCGAAGTACCCTCCTTCCTGCCCGACATCACCGATCGTGCCGCGCTTGTCGCGTTTCGCTCTGATGGACAGGAACACCGTCGTCGCTTGAACGAGCCCGAACACGCCGTAGAGGAGAAGCCCGCCGTACCCGCTCCCGAGCACGGCCGGGTCGGTCTGGAAGACCGGGAGCCCGACGGTCGAGGAGAGGATCTCGCCGACGAGCAGGACGCTGAAGTACCCGAAGAAGCCCGTCCCCAGCAAGAGCGTGATCGTCCGCGCCCACCCCGGTTGGGTGTGCTCGGGGAGTTCCCGCACGTTGAGGACGAGAACGAGCGCGGTGTACGGCCACATCATGATACCGGACATGGCAGCGGCGACGACGAGCAGTCCGAACGGTTGGTCGATCGGGATGGGTGACGCGAGGATCGCGATACCCCAGGCGACGAACACGGTCAGGAGCGTCCAGAATATCCGGGGAAGGCTCCAGCCCGCCGAGCGCCCGTACAGTTCGTAGACGACGTCGGCGCTGTTCCGGACGAACGATTCGACGATGGCGTACTCGGTGGTGAGGAGCGAGACGAACAGCGTCGTGAAGATGAGGCCGCCACCGACGGCACCGACCTGCGGGACGATGGTATCGGCCCACATCACGACGCCGTCAGTCGCGGCGCCCGACGCGTACTCCGCGGCGATCGCCATCATCATCGTCGCGACGACGATGAGGCCGACGACGAAGGTCAGGAGGTGTTCCAGTTGCGCGAGCCGCCACCAGCCCTGCCACCGACGGATGTTCCGCACCGTCGGCGGGAACGTGAACCCGTCCTTGTGCACGGGTTCGGGTTCGTCCCCGACGACCGGGTTCTTGATTCGGCCCTGGTAGCGCCCCATCGCGTACCCTTTCTCGCGCACCCAGAGGCTCTGTGAGAGGTTGAGGTACCCGCCAGCGCCGGCGTACGCGAGCCCGCCGAGGAATATCGCGAGGTCACCACCGGGCGGGATAGCGCCGATGCTCGCGATACCTCCGGGAACGTTCGCGAGTTCGTTCACGGAGCCGAGCGCGACGAACAGGGCAACTGCGACCAGCGAGGCGATGGTGACGAGCACCATCTGGATGCGTTCGACGACGTTGTACATCAGGGGCGTCAGCTGGTAGGTCAGCCAGATGAGGATCATCAGAGCGATGCCGAACAGCCGCCAGGCGACGAGTTCGACGCCCAGTATCGACAACCGTAACTCTTCGAACCCGACGCCGATCGCGCCGACCTTCGCGGCGCTTGCCGCCCACCCCGGCCAGCCGAGGCTGATGAATCCAAGTAGCAGGAAGAACGCCGGCCAGAACGTATGCAAGCGCTCGAACGCACGGAAGATGGATTCGCCGGTGGCGAGCGTCCACCGCTGGATCTCCGTGTTGATGAAGAACTGGAGGAGCACGCCGACGAAGAACGCCCAGTACAGCGACCAGCCGTGCTGCGCGATGAGGACCGGCCAGAAGAGCGTCTCGCCGCTGCCGAGCGAGGCACCGAGCATGATGGCGCTCGGCCCGAGGACGTGCGAGAGCTTCGGGACTCGCGGCAGGTCGAGTAACCGATACCCGCCGCTGCGGCCTCGATCCGGGAACTCGTCGGTCTCGGGAGCGATGTCGAGGTTGTCGTACGCGGTCGGCATGTACGACGACCCGTGGTACTCGCGGCCCTCCTCGTCGGACATGTAGACCGTGCCTTCCAGGTCCGCGGGGTCGTCCTCAGACATGCGCGGCCCCTCCGGTGTTGGCGTGCTGGGTCGTCGGTGGAGGGCCGTCGGCAGGATGCATCGAACCTGTTCCGGTCACCCCCCGAGGAAGTGCCAGATGTGACCGCGTTCTTCGGGAGGGTTGACGCCCGGGAGTTCCGCGAGAGCCGGCTGGATGGCGTTCCACCAGCCTTCGGCTGTCTGGTACTCTGCTGGGTTCTCGGGGAACACGTCCTGGAGGAAGTCCGACTTCTTCGCCTCCGGGTGCTCTTGGAGGTACTCGTACGCCGCGATGAGGGCCTCCTGTCGCGTCTTCAGGGTCTTCCCGGTTCCGGGAAGGTCGGTCTGTTCGACGAGTCCTTCGATCGAGGACGACGAGTCCTGGTCGACGTCGTCGGTCTTCGGCATCGGTTTCCACCAGACGCGACTTCGCGACCCGACCTTCCGCGTCTCGAGGACGCCCTGCTCCACGAGTTCGTTCAGTTTGTTGTGTGCGGTTCGGCGGGAGCAGTTCACGTTCTCCATGATGTCGGACGCCGTCAGCGGCCGTGCCTGGTCGTGGCGCTGATGGAAGACGTCGAGAATCGCGTCCAGCGGAACGCGACCGGAGTTTCCGGCATCGTCGTTCCGCTCTCGCGGCGGCACCATGTCTCAATCCTGCGGTGGGAGCGGGATAAGACTTGTCACCGTTCCTTCGTGCGAGCTCGGAGCGCTCGTTCGGTCGTCCACGAACGTCAGCCCCGTACACACGTGTGCAGGCCCACCCCTGCACACGAGTGAACCGCACTTGCACTCGTGTACAATCCCCAGATCGCGTCGTGGGACGGAACGACAGGTTCGAGACCGATGCGGTCATGATGACCCAGAAGCCCCACTGTGGGCGTGTGATGGCGGACTACGTGGCTGAATAGCCCCCGGTGAGCGACCTACGCTCCGCGCGCAGCCACCCCAGGGTGCTGCAGTCGTGTGAATACCCATCGCTGTGTTTCGCCCAATCACAGTGCGACCAGATAAAACCGGTGCACAGCGTGAGACGTTAGTTTTCGCCACGGAAAGGAGCTAAACTCACAGTGAATGTATTCATCGTTGACCCAAATTATAAGTGATGCCAGTTGTACCTTGGTGTCATGCCACGAGGTGCCGAAGACGACCGTGGTAGCATGGGACGCCGAACGTACATCAAGGCCGGAAGCGTTGCAGCCTTGGCCGGACTCGCCGGGTGCACCGGTGACAGCGATAGCGATACCGACGCAGGCAGCGGCGGCGACGGCAGCGACGGCGGCGACGAAGGCAGTGGCGACGGCGGCGACGGCGGTTCCCAGGCCATCAAGGTCGGGAACCTCTCGCCGTTCAGCGGCGGACTCGGCTGGATAGGACCGAACTCGCGGCGCGCGGTCACGACCGCACTCGAAGGGGAGGGCGGCGTGAACACCGAAGGCGTTCTCGACAACACTGTCGAGATCGTCGAACAGGACAGCGAGACGAAGCCCCAGCCCGCCATCAGCGGCTTCAAGACGCTCGACAGCCAGGGCGTCGTGACGATGGTCGGCCCGTCGAGTACGGTCATGCCGAGTCTCGTCGACCCGGCACAGAACGCCGGTCTCTCTATCGTGTCGCCGATGACGGGCACGATCCAGCTCAACGACACCGGCGGGGAGTACATCTGGCGGACGGTTCCGTCCGACAGCATCGGTGCTCGCGCCCAGGCGAAGTTCGCGTACGAGGAACTCGGGTACCGGAAGATGGCGCTCGCGTACAAGAACGACAAGGGCTCGCAGAGCTTCTCGAAGGCGTCCGGAGAGCACTTCAAGTTCCTCGGCGGAGAGGTCGTCACCGAGGTCGCACTCGACCCCGGCGCGAGCTCCTACCGGAGTGCAGTCCAGAAGCTCCAGGACACGGACGCGGAGGTCGTCTCCATGACCGCCGGCACCGAGGTTGCCGGTCTCTTCATCAAGAACTACGTCGAGGCTGGTGCGAAGGAGGACTACCAGTTGACGCTCGGGAACGACGTCCTGACGCCGGACTTCATCGAGGAGATGGGCGCGGACGTCATGGAGGGCATGGTCGGGCAGGCGCCGGCGCCGGGCCCGGCGTACGACCAGTTCCGCGAGAAACACAACGCCGTCCACGACAAGGAACCCGGGCCGTTCGCCGCGTCCGCGTACGACGCGATGACCCTCATCGGGCTCGCGTTCGTCGCAGAAGGTGAAGCAACCCGGGAGGCGGTCCCGAATCAGCTCGGCACCATCGGGAACGCACCCGGGAAGAAGGTCTCGTCGTTCGCCGAGGGCAAGAAGGCGCTCGAGAACGGCGAAGAGATCAACTACGTCGGTGCGGGGAACCCGCAGAACTTCGACGAGGAGGGCGACCCGCTCGGACCGTTCTCGGCGCTCCGCGCCAAGGACGGCTCCTGGGAGAAGGTGCTGACGTACTCCGCCGAAGAACTCGCGCAGGACTGAACACGAATCGAGCCGGCAGCGTCCGGTCCCCGCGACCCACGACGTCATCCACTATGCTACGACACACGCTCCGACACAGATGCATCGGGCTACAGACAGAGGCCGTTCCACCAGAGGGGCTACAGACAGAGGCCGTTCCACCAGAGGGGCTACAGACAGAGGCCGTTCCACCAGAGGGGCTACAGACAGAGGCCGTTCCGCCAGAGGGGTCGCCGTGAGTTACGCGACGCTGCTCGTTACCGTCGGCATCATCGCCGGCATCTACGCCCTGCTGGCGATCGGGATGAACATGCACTGGGGCGACACCGGTCTGTTGAACTTCGCGCACGCGGGGTTCTTCGCCGTCGGTGCGTACACGACGACGATACTGACGACGCCCGCCGCGGACGGGCTCCTCGCGGAACGCACCATCGGGTTCGACCTCCCGATCGTCGCTGGCATCGTCGTGGCGACCGTACTCGCCGCGGTCGTCGGCGTGGTCATCGCGCTGACGAGCATCCGCCTCGAAGGGGACTACCTCGCGATGGTGACCCTGAGCGCCGCGGAGATCGTTCGACTCCTCATCACGAACGAGTCGTGGCTCACGAGCGGCGCACAGGGCATCAAGAACATCCCGCGTCCCGCGTCCGGGGCGTTCCCGCTCGACCTCGGCGCCTTCGTCGCCGGGTACGACCTGTTCTACCTCGTGCTCGTCCTCGGTCTCGTCGGCGGGAGTTACGCGTTCTTCGAACGACTCTCCGCGAGTCCGTTCGGTCGCGTCCTGCACGCCATCCGCGAGGACGAAGCCGTGCCGCGTGCGCTCGGGAAGCGAACGCCACTGTTCAAACTGAAGTCGTTCGGGCTCGGCGCCGGTATCGCCGGCCTCGCGGGTGCGCTCTGGGCGCACTTCTTCTTCGCGATCACGCCGACGATGTTCCTGCCGTCGCTCACGTTCAGCGTGTGGGCGGCGGTCATCATCGGCGGCGCAGGCAGTTACGTCGGCGCCATCCTCGGCACGGTCTTCATCGTCGGAATCCGACAGGTGACGCGGTTCCTGCCGAGCGACATCCCACTGAGCGCCGAGCTCCCGTTCATCCGACTGATGCTCATCGGGGCGGCGCTCATCCTCGTCCTCTACTATCGGCCGCAGGGACTGCTCGGTGACGAAGAACGCATGGCTGCCGGCCAGAGCCTGGAGGGCGAATGATGGCGGCGATAACCCAATTCATCTGGTTCGGGCTCGTCTCCGGGAGCCTCATCGCGCTCGGCGCGCTCGGTCTGACGCTGATCTTCGGTATCCTCGACTTCATCAACATCGCGTACGGCGAGTACATGGCGCTCGGCGCGTTCATCGCGTACGGGTTGAACACGAGCACGGAACTCCCGATCTACGCCGTCGCCGTCGTCGGCCTGTTCGCGACCGGACCGCTCGCCGTCGCGATGGACAAACTCGTCTTCCAGCACTTCCGCGACCGTTCGTCGATCGTCCTGCTCGTCGTCTCCATCGGACTCGCGTTCATCCTCCGGAACCTCATCCGCGTCATCTGGGGGAGCGGGAGCAAGCGCTTCGACGTCCCGATCGAGGCGGCACCGACGTACTTCGGCGTGCAGATACTCGCCGACCAGGTCGCCATCGTCGCCCTGAGTCTGGTCGCACTCGGCGTGACGTTCCTGTTGCTCCGACGCACCGACATCGGGGTGGCGATGCGGGCCGCGTCCGACGACACGGACCTGGCGCAACTCCGCGGTGTGGACACGGAACGACTCGTCACGTACGTCTGGCTCGTCGGCGGCATCATCGCCGGGCTCGCGGGCGTGATGCTCGGGCTCGACGGACAGCTCCGGCCGACGATGGGGTTCCTCGCGCTCATCCCGATCTTCGCCGCCGTCATCCTCGGCGGCATCGGTGACCCCGTCGGCGCGGTCGTCGGCGGGTACGCGATCGGACTCCTCCAGGAGGTCAGCGTGATCGTGATCCCGACCGAGTACAAGCCTCTCGTCGGGCTGGCGTTACTCGTCGTCGGCCTGCTCGTTCGTCCGGACGGCGTGTTCGGGGAGGCGACGCGATGAGCACCGAACCGCTGCTCGCCGTCGAGGACCTGCAGAAGACCTTCGGCGGTCTCGTCGCGGTCGACGGTGCGTCCTTCCAGGTCGAGAAGGGCAGCGTCGTTGGCCTCATCGGGCCGAACGGCGCCGGGAAGTCGACGACGTTCAACCTCATCACGGGGTTCTACGACGCCGACGACGGCTCCGTGCGCTTCCGCGGTGAGGAGGTCGTCGACGAACCGCCGGAGGAACGCGCACAACGCGGGATGGTGCGGACGTTCCAGATAACGCGCGAACTCACCGGCATGAAGGTCGGCCAGAACATGCGGTTGGGTGGACAGTCACACGACGGAGAGAAGGTGGTCCACGCACTCGCCGGGAGCGCGAGCGACCGCGAAGCCGAGATCGGCGAGCGCGCCGAGGAACTGCTCAAGGAACTCGAGCTCTGGGAGCTCCGCGACGAGTACGCGGGGAACCTCTCGGGCGGTCAGCGCAAGCTCCTCGAGCTCGGTCGCGTCCTCATGGCCGAACCGGACCTCCTCCTGCTCGACGAACCGATGGCCGGCGTCAATCCGAGCCTCACCGACGACATCATCGAGAAGATCCACGACCTCAGCGACCGCGGCATCACGTTCCTCATCGTCGAACACGACGTCGACATGATAATGAACATCAGCGACAAGGTCATCGGGATGCACCAGGGTCGCGTCCTGACGAGCGGCCCGCCGTCGGTCGTACAGGACGACGACGAGCTGCTGGAAGCGTACTTCGGAGGTGAGGTCTGATGTTCCTCGAAGCGGAGGACCTCGTGAGCGGGTACGGGGACGCCATCATCGTCAACGGCGCGAGCCTCTCGATGACCGAAGGCGAGATGGTGACAATCATCGGCCCGAACGGCGCGGGGAAGTCGACGTTCCTGAAGACGATCGTCGGCCTGCTCCGGGTCCGCGACGGCCACGTCAGCTTCAAGGGCGAGGACATCACGGACGTCGCCGCGGACGACGCCATCGACCACGGCCTCTGTTTCGTCCCGCAGGTCGACAACATCTTCCCGAACCTCACCGTCATGGAGAACCTCCGCATGGGTGCCTGGTCGCTCGACGACGAGGCCGTCTTCGAGGAGCGCGTCTCGCAAGTCTACGAGCGCTTCCCCGAACTCGAGGATCGAACGGAGACGCTCGCCGGGAACCTCAGCGGGGGCCAACAGCAGATGGTCGCGATGGGAGCTGGCCTCATGCTCGACCCGGACCTCCTGATACTCGACGAGCCGTCGGCCGGCCTGGCGCCGGACCTCGTCGACGAGATGTTCGAGAAGATCACCGAGATCAACGACAAGGGAACCTCGATCCTGATGGTCGAGCAGAACGCGCGGCGTGCGCTCGCCGAATCCGACCGCGGGATCGTCCTCGACATGGGCGAGTCCCGCATGCAGGGGACCGGCGCGGAGCTCCTCGAATCGGAGGAGGTCGCGGAACTCTACCTCGGGACCTGACGCGGGGGTTCCTGCGCCAGGCGGCCATCCGTTCTTCTGGCGACGCGATGCTCGTCGACCTACGGTGCGAGCAACTGGACCGGATGCCGTGGTTTGCGTTCCAGGAGCGCGTCGATCTGCTCCAGACAGGACGTCCCGCTCGCGACGACCGGCGCCTCCGCGACCGCGTCGCTCTCGAGTTGCGTCCGCAGTCGCTCGCCGACGTCCATACTGAGTTCGTAGTAGTCCTCCTTGTACCCGAAGCTCCCGGCCATCCCACAGCACTCCACGTCGGTCGTCGTGACGTCGTAGCCGGCTCGTTCCAGGACCTCGACCGTGTGCGCTTCCAGGTGGAGCGTGCGCTGCTGGCAGTGACTGTGGTACGCGAGCGCCTCGCCGTCGATAGTCGCGCCCGACAGCGTCGCGGCGTCCCCGCCGTTCTCCAGGAGGCCGTAGACGTACTCGAGGACCTCGTAGCTGTTCGCGTCGAGGCGCGCGGCGGTGTCCTCGTCGAGGAGTCTGTCGTACGCGCGCTGGAACATCGCGACGTCGCTCGGTTCGATGACGACCACGTCGCGGCCGTCGTCGAGGTAGGGGTCGAGGCCCCGCGCGACGCGTTCGGCGTGGTCGGTGGCCGTCGCGATCATGCCCTGCGAGAGCGGGGCGCGGCCGCTGGAGGCGACGTCCGGGACGACGACGTCCACGTCTAACGCTTCGAGGAGTCTCACGGCTGCCTTCCCGCGGTCGGTCTGCACGTGATTCGTGTACAGGTCCGGGTAGAGGACGACGCGCCTTGTTGGGTTCTCGACGGTGACGTCGCGGTCGGCGACCCAGTCGACGAGGGTCTCGCGCTCGAACGCCGGCAGGTCGCGGCGCGCGTCGATACCGAGGGTACGCGACGCGAGCCGTTTCGAGACCGTCGTTCCGGCGAGCCAGTTCGAGACCGGGGCGGTCGCACTCGCGAGTTTCGCAACGGTCTCGAAGTTCCCGAAGAACCGCTTCTGGAGCGGCGTGCCGCCGGTCTCCTCGTCGGGCATCAGTCCGTCCACGAGCCAGTCGAGTTCGGTGTCGCCCTCGCGGTTGATTCGGTCGCGGACGACCGTGTTGATCCACGGGATGTCGATACCGACCGGGCAGGCGTCGACGCAGCGCGTGCAGCCCGTGCAGAGGTCGTTGAACTCGGCTGCGGTATCGAGCCCTTCGACGCCGGCTTCCCACCCGGTGGCGATGCCGCCCGAGTACGTCTCCCCGCCGAAGGCGTGGCCGCCGACGCTCTGGAAGTTCGCACACGAGTTCGAGCACGCCGAGCACCGGATGCAGTACAGCGTCTCGCGGAGCTGGTCGTCCTCGCGCATGTCGAGCCGGCCGTTGTCGATGAGGACGAGGTGGAACTCGCGGTCGTTCTCGAACGCGGAGATCGGCTGGGAGTCGTCCGCGAAGTCGACGACTGGCGTGTCGACGGGTGGGGTGAGTAGCGAGACGTACGACGTGATGTCCTGGCCGGTCCCGGAGCGACCGATGAGTTCGACGAACGGCTGGAGGTCGTCGACGGAGGGAATGACTTTCTCGACGCCACTGACTGCGACGTGGGTGTCCGTCGCCGCGACGCTCTTGCGGGCGTTCCCTTCGCTCGTGACGAGCGCCATCGTTCCCGTGTCCGCCGTGAGGAAGTTCGCGCCCGTGATAGCGACCTCCGCGTCCAGGATCTGGTCGTGGAGCGTCTCCCGTGCGAACTGCGTGAGTTCCGCGGCCGTCTCCAGGTCCGTGTCCGGGTCGAACAGCTCGTTGAACAGCCTCGCGATGTCGTCGCGGGACTTGTGGATGGCGGGCGCGACGATGTGCGACGGCGCTTCGTCGGCGAGCTGGAGCACCCACTCGCCGAGGTCCGTCTCGACGACGTCGACGTCGTCCGCGGCGAGCGCGTCGTTGACCTCGATCTCCTCGCTCGTCATCGACTTGCTCTTGACGACTCGGTCGGCCTCGCGGTCGTCGACGACGGTCCGGATGTACTCGTTGGCGTCAGCGGCGTCGTCCGCGACGTACACGGTGCCGCCGTTCGCTTCGACGCTCTCGGTCAGTTCCTCGATGAGCGTCGGGAGCCGGTCGATGGCGTCGGCCTTGATGGCTCGAGCGCGCTCCTTGAGGCCCTCGTAGTCCTCGAGGTCCGCGACCGACTCGTAGCGGCCGTGGTTGAATCCCTGCGTGTTCTCCGCGACTGCAGCGCCCTCCGTCCGCATGAGCGTCCGGATCTCGTCGGCGTCGCTCATGCTGACTCCCCCTCGACGACGAGGACGTTGGCGTCGCTCATGCTGACTCCCCCTCGACGACGAGGACGTTGGCGTCGCTCATGCTGACTCCCCCTCGACGACGAGGACGTTGGCGTCGCTCATGCTGACTCCCCCTCGACGACGAGGACGTTGGCGTCGCTCATGCTGACTCCCCCTCGACGACGATGACGTTGGCGTCGCTCATGCTGACTCCCCCTCGACGACGATGACGTTGGCGTCGCTCATGCTGACTCCCCCTCGACGACGATGACGTCCACGTCTCGTGGGCCGTGTGCGCCGCGGACGAGCGCACCCATGTCCGCGGTGGCACTCGGGCCCGTGGCGACGATTGCACTCCCACGCGTCTCCGCGAACTCGTCGTCGAGCGCCGACAGTGCGTCGCGCATCGACGGCTGGATGTCGGTCGCGCGAACCACGGCGACGTGGTGCTCCACGAACAGGCTCACGAGTTCGCTCCCTGCAGCGGACGTCCGGAGGACGACGGACCCGTAGTCGGCGACGCCGAGCGCGGCGGGCGTGACGCCAGTCGTCGCCGCCTCGAGCGCTGCCGGGGTCGGGTCGACCGCGACCGGCGTCTCCGCCAGTTCGACGCCGTCCGCGTCGAAGGCGTCGTCGAGCGAGACGCCGACGGCAGGCGTCTCGAGCAGTTCAGTCAGGTATTCCTGGAACTCCGCGGCGTCGACGCGGTGGACGTCCACCTCCACGGCGTCGGCCGCGTCCACGAAGTCCCCGAAGGCATCGCTCATGCGTGTGAGTGCCATACACAGTCACCGTCTAATTAGGTTCGCCTCCACGCGATATTGTCGTCGACGTTTGCGGGCCCCGGAGCGACTGGCACCCCTGATGAGTACCGCGAGCGCGTGGACTCACTCGCGCCTGGGCCCGTCGCTTCAGAGGTCGTAGTGCGCGACGTCCGTCGAGCCGCAACAGCCACAGGCGCCCTCGCCGCTCCCGAGTCGCGTTCCACAGCGGCGACACTCGACGAACGAGGACTCGGGGGTCGTGCCCGCGAACGCTCGGCGGAGGCGGTCGAACATACGCCACCTCACTCACGGCTTGGGGATAAGTAGTGACCACGTACGATGAAAGTGGAAACCGGATGCAGTAGCGCCGATGGACGCCATTACCGCGGCCGGGGCTTGCAGGATCAGGGTCGCGTGTGACGCGTCGAGCGTCGGTGGCGGAGTCGGACGTCGACGGTCACGGACGTCGTCGTGCTTCGAGGATGGCCCGGAGGTCGTCGGGGCCGTCCGCGACGACGTCGGCGTCGTCGAACGTCGAGTCGGCGTTCGCCGTCGTCCGGTACGCGACGGCCGTCATCCGGGCCGCTCGAGCGGCAGCGAGCCCGTGCGCGGAGTCCTCGACGGCCACGGACGCGGTCGGGTCGACGTCGAGGCGCGCCGCGGCCGCCTCGTAGACGTCTGGCGCGGGCTTCCCGGGGCCGTCGACGTCGTCGGCACTGACGACGGCGTCGAACGCGCCGCGGACGTCGAACCGGTCGAGGACGCGGTCGATCCATCGGTGCGGGGACGACGAGACGAGCGCGACCGCGACCCCGGCGTCGCGGAGGTCGTCGACGAGCGAGCGGAATCCGGGCATGAGGGCGACGCGCTCGTCGTACAGCTCCGCGGCCGCGTCGTCGTAGGTCGCGAGGAAGCCGTCGACGTCGACGGTCGTCCCGTACTCGCGGTCGAGGTACGCGTACGCGTCCCGGACGTTCATCCCCGTTATCTCGCTCGCGACGGGGCCCTCACCTTCTGGGGCGTCGACCACGTCGGGGAGGATGCGCTCGTTCTCCAATGGGACCCAGTGGCGTTCCGAGTCGACGACGACGCCGTCCATGTCGAAACAACACGCCTCCATCGGTCGTGCGTTCTCGCCGTCACGTGAAACGCCTTCCGCTCACCGGGGAACGCGCCTGGTCGACTGGGACCCCGGTTTCGACGGGGCCGTTGAGAGCCGTACCCCTATCACGACGCGGGTCGTTCGGCCGGTATGCGCGCTGCTGTTCTCGAAGCCTACGGCGAACCGTTACGTATCGAGTCGATTCCGCGCCCCGACCCCGACCCGCACGGCGTCGTCGTCGACGTCGAGGCGTGCGGGGTGTGCCGGAGCGACTGGCACTCGTGGATGGGCCACGGCGAGTGGGCGGACGACCAGGTTCCCATCGGGCAGGTGCTCGGGCACGAACCGGCCGGCGTCGTCGCCGACGTCGGCGAGCGCGTCGAATCGCTCGCGGTCGGGGACCGCGTCGCAGTTCCGTTCAACCTCGGCGACGGGTCGTGCTCGCAGTGCGTGAGCGGCCACGGGAACGTCTGCGAGGACGGGTACGCGCTCGGATTCGAGGAGGCGGCCCCGGGCGCGTTCGCGGAGGCCGTGCACGTCCCGCACGCGGACTACAACGCGGTCTCGCTCCCTGACGACGTCGCCTTCGAGGAGATGGCGGCGCTCGGTTGCCGGTACGTCACGGCGTTCCACGCGCTCGCGCATCGCGTCGACCTGGACGCCGGGGACTGGGTCGCCGTCCACGGCTGCGGTGGGCTCGGGCTCGCGGCGGTCCAGGTGGCGTCGGCGCTCGGCGCGGGCGTCGTCGCCGTGGACGTCCGCGAACCGCCACTGGCGTTCGCCGCCGACGTCGGCGCGACCGAGACGGTGGACGCGAGCGACACCGACGACGTCCCGGGCGCTATCGAAGCCCTGACCGACGGTGGCGCGCACGTCTCCATCGACGCGCTCGGTCGCGCGGAGACGTGCCGGAACAGCGTCGACTGCCTGCGGTCGCGCGGCGAGCACGTCCAGCTCGGACTCACGACCGAGGCGGAACGCGGCGAGGTGTCCCTGCCCGTCGACGCGATGACGCGCTGGGACGTCTCCTTCCACGGGTCGCGCGGGATGCCGCCGACGCGGTACGACGAACTCCTCCGGATGCTGGACGCGGGCCGACTCGACCCGGGTGCGCTCGTCTCGAACCGCGTCGCGCTCGAGGACGTCTCCGACCGCCTCGCCGCCATGACCGAGTACGAGACGAGCGGTATCGAGGTCGTCACCGAGTTCTGACCGAGCCGACGTTACGTCCCAGCCGGTCGCATCCGAACGCGGTCAGACGTACTCCTGGAGGACGGGGATCTCGTCGACGCGGTCGTCGTCGAGGAGCGACGCGTCGACGCCGACCGGTCGAGCGTACTGGGTGTCGGTCCCGACGAGGCGCTCGGGCGTACAGACGAGGTCCATTGGGACGTCGTGCGCGGCCGGCTGTGGCGTCTCCCGGACCTGGCGTTCGTGGACGGTGGTCGCGACCGTCGTCGCGTCGTCGACGAGGCCGGCCGCCGACAGCACCGCCCATTCGAGGTCGCTGTACCCCTCGCCCTTACCCACGCGAGCGCCCGCCTCTGAGACGGCGACGCTCCCGGAGAGCACGAGGTCGACGTGCCCGAGCGCGTCCACGCCGACGGTGTCGGCGTACCGCTCGACCTTCGACACCGTCGCCGCGGCGTCGTAGTCCTCGGCGTCGAGCCGCTCCGGGTCGAGCTCGTAGAACGGCTCCTCGGTCGCGAGCCGCGGCACCGCCATGTACACCGTCTTCCCCTCGCGGAGCGCGCGTCGACGGACCGACAACTGCGGGGCGTCCGGGTTCGCCTTCACGACGTCGGCGTCCCGCCACGCGTCCGTCGCCGCGAGCCGGTCACCTGCCGCGTCCGCGCCGGCGAAGTTCGGGATGCGGCCGTGCGGCGGGAACGGGAACCGAGCGACGCCCGACGCCTCCAGGTCGTCCCACACCGCCTCGCGGAGGTCGTCCTTGTCCATACCGACATCGCGGGCGGGAACCGACATAACGCTTGCAGTGCGCGACCGCGCGACGGCGGGTCAGAGCAGCGAGATGCCGGCGGTGACGAGGTCGCCGACGGTGAGCGCGAGCACGAGGCCGACGAACATCGGGACGACGAACGGGATGCCCGGAGACACCCAGACCCGCTCGGACGCCGCGAGCACGTCCAACCCGTCGCGTAGCGACTCGGGCGAGGTGCCGTACGCGTCGCCGTCGATGTCCTCGAGGAACGCCTCGGCCCCCCAGGCGTCCTCGAACGCGTCGTCGCCGTCGGTCCCGTTCACCGCCGTCTCGGCGGCGGATTCGCCGTCGGCAACCGGAGCGTCTGCCTCGGCCGTGTCGGCGGTTTCGTCGTCGGTCGTTCCAGCGCCGTCCGTCGAATCGCCGCCATCGGGGTCGTCCGTGCCAGCGACAGCGTCGAGGTTCCCGTCGGTGGGGTCGTTCGGGTTCGCTGGGAGCGTCCCCGGGTCGCGCAACTCGTCGGCGCGCGAGCGGACCGCGTCGAGGGATTCCCCTCGCCAGCGCAGGTACATCCGGAGTGCGTCCAGGTCGAGACTCCCCGCCGTCATCCCGTCGTTGCGGCCCATGAGCGTCCCGTACCGGTCGTCGACACTGGCGGCGTCCACGCGCTTCCCGAGGAACATCGGGAGCGCGAACTCGCCATTGACGGCGTTCCGCACGGACAACGCGAGCGGGTAGAGGACGCCCGCGAGGACCGTGTTCGTCAGGATGGTGAACGCGAAACTTCCCAGGGGGTTCTCGTTCCCGGGGAGCGGCAGGACGACGCCGGCGACCTCGTAGACGGGGTAGATGGGGAAGAGGAGCGAGAGCACGAGCAGAGCCTTGGCGTCCGCGCCGCCGAACCCGCCGAACAGCCAGAAGAGGTACGCGACGGGCGCGACCACGCCGAGGCTCACGACGGCCGCGGGCAGGGCGTTCGACGCGAACGGAACCCCGGGTTCGAGCGCGCGCTGTACGGTGAGCGCGAACAGGACGAGGCCACCGAGGAACAGCGGCGGCCACACCTTGTTCGGGATGCGTCGGGTGCGAACGTCGGTGTAGGCGGCCCACGCGAAGACGGGGACGACGAGGAGTCGTAGCAGGTCGAGGACGGAGTTCGCGTACGCGGAAGTCACGTCTCTGGCGGTCGTACCGCGAGCAAGGATAAAAACCTCCGCATCGACTCGGGCGTCGAGCCCGCGGTCGGTTCCGTGGCGAGCTCGTGCGCCCTCAGCACCGAGCCGAAATCGACCCCGCGGGCTTCGAGCGTCGAGCCGACCCGGCGGTTTAAGTCGACGGGGGCGGGAGTGTACGGCGAGACACAGCCGTGTTCGGCCACCTACTCCACCTCGTCCGGTCCGGGAGCCCGCGGGAACGAGCGACCGCCATCGCGGTGCTCCTCAGCACGACGGGTGCCGTCGTGCTCGTCGTCGGGTCGTTCGCGTCCGTCGCCGCATTCTACCGGGGTGTCGTCGGGAACACGTTCATGCTCGGCTGGCTGGCGTTCGCCGCGTGCTGGATGGCGTTCGTCCTCCTCGGGGACGAGGTCCTCACGCGCCTGTTCGCGGCCGAATGACCCGTCGAACGCATCCCGGCACCGCCGCGATGCGGGGACTTTTGTCCGCGTCAGCCCACGTACGGTCGTGAAGCCGTTCGACGCGGTGCTGTTCGACCTCGACGGAACGCTCTGCGAGCGCACGCAGGACACCGACGCGCTCTATCGCGGAGCGTTCGAAGACGCCGGGGTCGTGCCGTTCGGCGAACCCGACGAGCTCTGGGCGTCGCTTCGCGGCCCACCGGACCACGACGACCAGGTCGGCTACGTCGGTGCCGGGTTCGCCAGGCTCGCCGCTCGCCACGGTCGCTCCGAGGTCGACCCGCTCGCGCTCGCCGCCGCCCTGACGGACCTCGTCGACGACCGACAGGTGGCGCTGACAGACGGCGCTGACGCGGCACTCACCGCTGCGCGCGCGAACGGGTCGGTGGGGTTGGTGACGAACGGCCCGGAGCGCCGCCAGCGACCGAAGTTGGACGCGCTCGGCATCACCGACCGCTTCGACGTGCACGTGTACGCGTTCGACCTCCCGCGGCGCAAGCCCCACGCGGATCCGTTCGAGCGCGCGCTCGACGCGCTCGACGTCCTGCCCGAGCGGGCGCTGTACGTCGGCGACTCGTTGTCGTACGACGTCGCCGGTGCACACAACGCCGGGCTCGCGGCGGCCTGGCTCCGGTCGGACGTCGGGGACCTGAACGGGTACGATCCGGAGTACGTCCTCGAAGCGCTCGGCGACCTCCGAGGCGTCCTCGAGGGCGACCCGTGACTGCGTTCGACGACGTGTTCCCCGAGGCAGCGTTCCGCCGTGCCGGCGAAACGGCGCTCGCGGCGGCGACGAGTGAGCGGCCGCGCACCGTCGACTCGCTGGGTCGCGGGAACCGCAAGCGGACGGCGCTCGCCCGGTTCGAGGAGCGCGACCCCGTGGTGGTCCAGGTCTGCCCGGAGCCACGCTGGCTGGAGACGGAGTCGGTCCTGCTGGGCGAGATCCGCGAGCGGACCGACGTCCCCGTTCCGCGGGTGCTCGCCGCGGGCGAGACGGACGGGGTCGCGTTCCTCGTGACGGCGTACGTCCCCGGAGCGGACCTCCACGAGCGGTTCGTCGACCTCTCGAGACCGCGCCAGCGAGCGGTCGCGGGCGCGTTCGGGGCGTCCCTCGGCGCGCTCCACGCGGCGTTCTCCTTCGAGGGATACGGGGAACTCGCGGTCGAGGACGGCGCGCTCCAAGCCCGGGAGACGGACTGGCACGACTGGTTCGTCGCGTACGGTCGCCGAGCCGTCGGGCGACTGCCAGCCGAGTTCGACGGCCTCCGCGACCGACTCGACGCCGTGCTCGGCGAGCGCGCGACCGACCGGTCCCCGACGGCTCGATTGTTCCCGTGGGACTTCCGGCCGGGGAACGCGCTCGTCGCCGACGGCGACCTCGCCGCCGTACTCGATTGGGAGGCGCCGCTGGCCGCCGCCCCGGCGCTCTCGGTGGCGAAGGCGTCGTACCTCGTCGCGGACTGGTACGTCGCCGACCCCGAACCGCTCCGCGAGGCGTTCGTCGCGGGCTACGAACGGATCCGTCCGTACCCGACCGTCCGGGCCGCCCACCGCATCGCCGCCATCGCCGACAGCGCCGTCGACTCCCGCGGGACCGTCACCAACCCCGGGTACCCCGAGCGCGAGCGCGACGCCGCGGTGGCGTTCCACCGAAGGGCGCTCGCCGACTGCCTGTAACCGACAGCGAGTAGACCACCGATTCGCCGCCGACGGGCACGCACCCGCTTCGGGACCGAACGGGCACGCTCGTGGGCACGGTCGCCCTCGGACATCGCGTGCAGGCGGAGGGTTTATCAGAACGCGGACGATTCCGTCTGGGTATGGAGTTCGTCGCGTCCGGGGTGGCGGCGACGCACGCTGGCGTCGACGCGGAGGACGAGGTGTGGGAGTCACTGAAGGGCGCGTTCGGAACTGACGCGGAGGGCGTGGCGTTCCGTCGGTATCCGGTCGTCGACGAGGCCGACGGACGGTTCGACCGCGAGCTGGACGTGCTCGTGTTGTCGCGCGACCACGGCCTCGTGGTCCTCGAGGTGAAGGGATTCACGAACGAGCAGATCGCTCGCATCGACGGCGAGCGCTGGGCGCTCTCGGGGACCAGTCAGGACGCTGCGGCGCCGTACACGCAGGTCCGCGAGCAGGGGTTCCGGTTGCTGAGCCACTTCACGAAGGAGCCGTCGCTGATGGACCGGCGAGCGAACTGCGTCGTCGCGATGCACCCCGTCGTCGTCCTCCCGAACGTGACGCGCGAGGAGTGGGTGGCGCGCGGGTTCGACGACCTCCCCGCAGCGCCGCGGGTCGTCCTCGGCGACGAGTTGACGCCCGCCGCGCTCCGCGAGCGCTTCGACGCGCTTCCGGACACCGAGCGCCTGTCGGCGAGCGAGTACGCGGACGCGAGAGCCGTGCTCTCGGGCGGGCAACCCATCAGCGGCGAGCGGTTCCCGGGCGCGAACGCGAGCGACGAGAGCGTAGGTTCGCCAGCGGCGGACGACGCCGGTGACGCAGGCGGCGACGAACCGGTCGGGCCGACCCGTTCGGAGCTGTTCGCCGAGGTCGAGTCCGGGCTGAAGCGGTTGGACGAGGCCCAGGAGCGGTTCGCGTTGCAGGTTCCGGACGGCCCGCAGCAGGTGCGGGGTATCGCTGGGTCGGGGAAGTCCATCGTGCTCGCGCAGAAGGCCGCGCAGATGCACGCCCGGCACCCGGAGTGGCGGATCGTGTTGACGTTCCAGACGCGAGCGCTCTACGACGCGGCGCGCGACGCGGTCGAGCGGTACTACGCGTACTTCGCGGACGACGACGTGGACTGGTCGCGGCTCCAGGTGCTGCACGCGTGGGGCGGGAAGACGAGTCGCGGCCTGTACTACGACGCGGCGCAGGCGGCGGGCGTCGCGCCGCGGACGCTCTCGGACGCGAAGACGGCGTTCGGGGACGCCGACGGTGGCCTCCTCGCGAACTGCTGCGAGGAGGTTCTGGAGGACGGCCAACCACAAGAGCGCTACGACGCCATACTCGTGGACGAGGCGCAGGACTTCGACCCTGGGTTCCTGCGGCTCTGTCACGCGGTCCTGAAACCGCCCAAGCGACTGGTGTGGGCGTACGACGAGGCGCAGTCGTTGCAGACGCTTTCAGCACCGAGTCCGACGACGGTGTTCGGGACCGACGACGCCGGCGACCCGGTCGTGAACCTCCGCGGGCAGTACGAGGGTGGCGTCCGGAAGTCCGTCGTGATGCGGAAGGCGTACCGGACGCCCCGTCCGGTGCTGTTGACGGCGCACGCGCTCGGGATGGGCCTCCTCCGCGAGGACGGCGCCGTGCAGGCGTTGACGACCCAGCGCGGCTGGGAGTCCCTCGGGTACGAGGTCGAAAAAGGTGACTTCCGACGACACGGGGAGCCGGTGGAGGTGGTGCGGCCGGACGAGCACTCGCCGCATCCGCTCCGGGACCGCGAGGCCGCGCGGCCGTTCCTGTCGCTGTCGCGAGCGCACAGTCGCGCCGGCGAGGTCCAGCACGTCGCCGACGCCGTCGAACGGGACGTCGACGTGGAGGGCCTGGCGCCGGCGGACGTCCTCGTCGTGCCGCTCGGTGGGTTCGGGAAATCGCGCGGGTTCGGTGAGCGCGTCCGGGACGCGCTCGCGGACCGCGGCGTCGACGCGAACCTCGTCTGGGAGGGCGACGTGGACACGTTCCGCGAGGACGGCGCGGTCACGGTCTCGCGCATCAATCGCGCGAAGGGGAACGAGGCCGCGTCCGTGCACGTCGCCGGCGTCGACCGCGTCGCCGACGACGGTCGGCGTGCGGACCTCGTCACGCGACGGAACGAGCTGTTCGTCGCACTCACGCGAACGCAGGCGTGGGCGTCGCTCTCCGGCGTCGACGACCCGATATTCGACGAGGTCGAGCGCGTTCGCGAGCAGGCTACGGGTCCGTTCCCGGCGCTCGAGTTCCCCGCGCCGACGCCGGACGCGCTCGATAGGCACCTCGGCGACGACGCATCTGGCGGTGACGAGGGCCGGTACGGAGACGCCGGCGAGAACGCGACGCTCGACGAGTTCGAGTGGGTGGAGCAGTAGGCACTTCCCGGACGGACGTGAACGGCGTGCTATGACCGACGTCGGCGGCGAGTCACCCGTGGAGCCAGCGGACGCGTTCGGGGCGCTCGCGAGCGAGCATCGCGTCGCCGTGCTGCGGGCGTTCGCGGACGCCGAGCGCGACGGCGACCGGACGCTCTCGTTCACCGAGATATACGACGCGCTCGAACTGGACAGCACGTCCCAGCTCTCGTATCACCTCGACCACCTGGAGGGCGTGTTCCTGCGGCGCTCCGAGGAGGGGTACGCGCTGAATCGGGCTGGGGAGGACGTGATGCGGGCGGTACTGGCGGGGTCGTTCACGGAGACGCCGACGTTCGAGCCGCTCTCGCTGTCCGGGGAGTGCCCGGGGTGTCCGGGGACGGCGTTCGAGGCGACGTACGAGGATGGGTTGTTGACGGTACGGTGCGTCGATTGCGAGATGCGGATCGTGACGTACGACCTGCCGCCGGCGGCGGTCGTCGGGCGGAGCGAGCGACAGGTGCTGGAGGCCTGCGATAGCCGCGTTCGACACGAGTACGCGGTGGCGGTCGGTGGGACGTGCGCGAAGTGCGGTGGGGTGGCGGCCGTCCGGGTGGAGGAGCGCGAGTCCCGGGGGCGGACGGATGCCTATGCGGTGGCGCACTGCGAGCGCTGCAACAACAGGGTGTTCGCGCCGGTGGCGGCGCACGTGCTGTTCCATCCGGCTGTGGTCGCGTTCTACTGGCGTCACGGCGTGGATTCGACGGCGATTCCGTTCTGGGACATCGGTCGGTATCTGGACGCGTGGGACGTCGAGGTGACGGGGTTGGAGTCGGGGGAGCCGTCGGTGTCGGTGACGGTCAGGTACGCTGGCGAGTCGCTCGCGTTGTCGATGGATGCTGACCTGTCGGTGGCGGTCGTCGCGTCGACTGGCGCGGAGTAGGTGGTGACGTCGCTGACTGCGTCGTGTGTCGTGGCGGCGTCGAATGGCGTGGTCGTGGTGGGTCGGCGGTGTCGTTCGGTTCTCAAGAATGTTTGAGTTATCAGACCGACAAGTTATCACTTATTCAACAAGTTATTTCACCGGTCGGTGACCACGTCCCAGTATGGAACGACCACCAGCAAGCCAGGACAACCGACCCCGGAGTCGGGGACGACGATGACGGCCATCGACGTCCAGAACCTCACCAAGCGCTACGGCGACGACGTCTACGCCGTCGACGACGTCTCCTTCCAGGTACGAGAGGGCGAGGTGTTCGGGTTCCTCGGGCCGAACGGCGCGGGGAAGTCCACGACCATCGACGTCCTCATGGACTACGTGCGGCCGACCGCCGGGAGCGCGAGCGTCCTCGGGTACGACGCCCAGGATTCCGCGTCCGAGGTCCACGACCGCGTCGGCATCCTCCCCGACGGCTACAGCCTCTACGACCGCCTCACCGGACGCGAGCACGTCGAGTTCGCGAACGACCTCAAGGGAGCCGACGACGATCCCGAGGCGCTCCTCGACCGCGTCGGCATCCTCGACGCCGCCGACCGCACGGCCGGCGGGTACTCGAAGGGCATGACCCAGCGGCTCGCACTCGCGATGGCGCTCGTCGGCGACCCCGACGTCCTCGTGCTCGACGAACCGTCCAGCGGCCTCGACCCGGAGGGCATCCGGGACCTCCGAGCCATCGCTCGCGACCACGCCGCCGACGGCGGCACCGTCTTCTTCTCCAGTCACGTCCTCTCGCAGGTCGAAGCCGTCTGCGACCGCGTCGCCATCCTCGACGACGGCCGGCTCGTCACCGTCGACACCATCGACGGCCTCCGCGACGCCGTCGGGACGGGCGCGACGGTCACCGTCACCGTCGACCACCCGCCACGCGACCTGACCGTCGACGACGTCCCGGGACTCGTCGACGTCACAGTCACCGACGACGCCGTCGTCGGGACGTGCGTCGAACCGACGGCGAAACTGGCGTTCGTCGACCGCGTCCGCGACGCCGGCTGCACCGTCCTCGACATCGGGATCGACGACCCGTCGCTCGAGGAACTCTTCGCCGCGTACACGCACCGCGACGTCGGAGAGACGCGACGCGAGGTGGAAGCATGAACCAGGTGGCGGGCCGCGGTCGCGAGGTGGAAGCATGAACCAGGTGGCGGGCCGCGGTCGCGAGGTGACGGCATGAGCTGGCGCGTCATCGCGCGACGCGAGTACCGCGACGCCGTGCAGTCACGCGTCGTCTGGGCCGTCGTCGCGCTCGTCGCCGTGATGGTCGCGGTCACGTCCCTCGTGCCCCTCGCCATCCCGCAGTTCGAGGCGAACGTGCTCTCGGGGCTCGGGGCGGCGACCGAGTTCGCCGCGATGCTCGTTCCGGTGGTCGCGCTCGTCGCGGCGTACCTCGCCATCGCCGGGGAGCGCGAGTCCGGGAGCATCCGCGTGCTCCTCGGCCTCGAGCCGCGACGCGGCACCGTCGTCCTCGGGAAGTTCCTCGGCCGTGCGGCCGTCGTCGTCGTCGGCCTCACCGCGGGGTTCGCGCTCGCTGCGGTCCCGACGGCGGTCGCGTACGGCGGCCTCCCCGTCGTCGCGTTCGCTGGTATCGTCGTGCTGACGTGCGCGCTCGGCGTCGCGTTCGTCGGGCTCGCGGTCGGCGTGTCCGCGGCGGCCGCGACGCGCGGGCGAGCGATGACGCTCGGCATCGGCGCGTACCTCGCGCTCGCACTCCTCTGGGACCTCGTCCCGCAGGGCGCGCACCTCGTCGTCGAAGGTGCCGCACCGGCCGGGACCGTCCCCGGGTGGTTCGTCCTCCTGCAGGGCCTGAGTCCGTCCGGAGCCTACAGCGCACTCGTTCAGGCGGTCGTCCACGCGACCGAACCGTCGTTCCCCGGAATCGCGGGTGCGGTCGCCGGCCCGACCCCGGCGTACCTCCACTGGGCGGTGTTCGTCGTCGTGCTCGCGCTCTGGACGGCACTCCCGCTCCTCGGTGGGTACGCGACGTTCGCGCGGAGCGACCTCGGATGACTCGAAGGAATCGAATCTGACCGCTCCGTCGACCTGGTGCGAGTAGCGGTCGACGGCGCTCGTTTCAGAGGCGATCCCGGAGGAGCGGGACGTAGTCGTCGAGATCGAGCGCGAAGTCGGCCGCGGCGTCGATGGGGACCCACGAGTACGTGAACTCGACGCCGGCCTCTTCGCCGGTGCCGGTGACGGTGTGGGTCCACGCGTCGCGTGGTTCGTCGACCGAGACGTGGTAGAAGTGTCGGACGTAGTACCGGGGCGGGTGGTTCCGGCGCATCCAGACGTCGCTCGCCAGCCGCGTGGGCGCTCCACGAGGGTGGAGGCCACTCTCCTCGTGGACTTCCCTGAGGAGCGCGCTGTCGAGCCGTTCCGAGCCCTCGACGGTACCCTTCGGTATCTGGAGTCCCTCGTGACCGGGGCCCTCGAAGACGAGGAGCTCGGAGTCGTTCCGCGTCACGTACGCACAGACCTTCCGCGAGGACGTCGTCGCCTCGGGGTTGACAGTCGGTGTGCTCGCCGGGACCGTCGGTCGCGGCGTGACCGTGGAGGCGGCCAGCGGTGGGTCGTCGAGCGAGACGGCATCGGTGGACGGGAGCGGATGGTTGCGCTGTGACATGAGGGTGGTTCGTGTAACGTCGGCGGTCGCTGGTGGTGTCGGTCCGCGGCGCGTGGTCGGGGCCTCGACTCGACGTCGCGGGTCGTGGTTCCCGACGGCCGGTTCGAGCGCCGCGGTCCGAGCGGGGGCGTCGTCGACCGGACCGAGGTATGTCACGGGAGACCACGGACTCTTACTTAGTATTGATGCCCATATCACCCATTACTCCTAGTATTCCTTCCACATACCGTCGAGTAGGGAGCGTATAGAGTGCACGTACGCCTGCCATATGCGTGTGACTCGAAACATGCGTTCAACTGAGCGTGGAATCGGTGTTCAGTACACTCGCACACACGGCCTCGTCCACCTCTCGTGATACGTGAGGGGAACGGGCCGGGCCCGCCAGCCTGTTGCGGCGACGAGAGCCCGTCCACCTCCGTGCCGCGACGCCAACAACTATGAACGGCGGGTTCGTGGCCTGCTAGCATGGACTTCGGACTGGACGACAGGACCGCCCTCGTCACGGGTGGTGCGGGTCGACTCGGGAGCGAAGACTGCAAGCACCTCGCCCGAGAGGGCGCGGACGTCGTCGTGCTGGACGTCGACCGCGACGGCGCGGAGCGCGTCGTCGAGGAGATCGCGGACGACCCCGAGGCGTCCGGCGAGGGGATGGCGGTCGAATGCGACCTCACGGACCGCGAGGACGTCGCCGCGACCATCGAGGCGGTCGAGGAGGAGACCGGCGGTATCGACGTCCTCGTGAACAACGCGGGGTTCGTGGACGCGGTCGCGAAGCTCGAGGACTTCGACGACGCGCTCTGGGACCGCGACGTCGAACTGAACCTCACCGGTGCGTACAACGTCACCAAGGCGGTGTATCCGGGGATGAAGGAGCGCGGGTGGGGACGTATCGTGACGATGGCGAGCATCGCGGGGTGGCGCGGGAGCTTCGCGCAGATCTCGTACTCGACGACGAAGTCGGGCCTCATCGGGTTCGGGAAGACGCTGGCGTTGGAGGGCGCGAAGTACGGCGTGACGTCGAACGTGCTGACGCCGAACATCGTCATCGAGGACCTCGCGGAGATGGAACCCGAGCAACTGGAGGCGTTCAACCCGCAGTTCGAGCGCATCCGGCAGGCGACGCCGATGAAGGAGCTCGGTCGCGAGGACGACGTCGCGCCGCTCGTGTGCTACCTGGCGAGCGAGCAGGCGCGGTACGTGACCGGGCAGGTCATCGGCGTCACCGGTGGTGCGGACCTCTTCTCGTACTGAACGCGACTCGGGGCTGTCCCGGCACGTGCGTCGGCAAGCACTGCCGGTTACTCCGGACACGGTGGGGTCGAACGTCGTCGCGTTGGTGGACGAAACCGTATCCTGAGTGGCTTTCGAGCAAGATTACAGCGGACGTCGTGGTGTGGAGAACTCGATTGGGCGGGGCTCGGGACCGCGGTCACTCCCGGCGCGCGACCGCGAGCGCGACGGCCAGGACCGCGAACCCGGCGAGCGCCGGTCCGAACCCGGGAATCGAATCCACGACCGAACCCTGCTCCGTCGTGGAGCCGGCGTCGCCCGATGCGGTCGACGTCGCGGTCGGCGCGCGCGTCGTGGACGTCGAGGACTCCGTCGTCGTCTCCGCCCCCATGGATGACGAACCGTCGGTCGTGGTCGACGTCGTCGTATCCGCCGGACGCGTGTCGTCGGTGGGGTACGGGTCCGCAGCGTCGTCGAACCCGTCGTCGTCGGTGTCCGCGTCGAACGGGTTCGTCCGCACCTCGTCGCCGTTCGGCACGCCGTCGTCGTCGGAATCCATCGAGTCGTTCAGGACGAACGCGTCCGGGTCCGACGGAACCGATGGCGTCTCACCGCCGGCGACGTACCGGTCGAGCCACTCGCGCATCGACTCGTCGTTCGTCGTCGCGACCACCGCCGCCGAGAAGTTCTCGTACGTCTCCAGGTCGCCGTACGGGTCGTCGTCGCTGAACCGGTACGCGAGGACGTCCTCGAGCGAGCGGACGCCGCCGGTGCGCGCGGCGATCTCGGCGTCGAGCGCGGCGAGGACGAGCGCGCCCTTCTCGTAGGGGACGAGTTCGTCGCGCCACGTCGACGCGTCCGCGAGCGTCGCGTCCCGGAACGCCTCGCGCTCGACGGTCACCGCGTCGCGGAACTCGCTCCAGGACCCGGCCCCGGTGTTCGTCGCGAGCACGTGCCCGTAGTACTCCGCGGTCGCCTCCGTCAACCAGCGCGAGGACCCGGCCCCGAACGACCCCATCCGCGTGTGAACGAACTCGTGAGCGGGCGTGTTCTCGACGCCGGCGACCGACGAGTACTCGTCCTGCACCCAGAAGCTGTAGCGCGTCGACGTCCCGAGCGCGACGTCGTCGCTGACGCTAGCCGTCGGGAGCACGAACAGCCCGCTCGCGTCGTACTCGAACCCGGCGTCGAGTTCGCGGAGTCCAACCCTGTACAGCGCGGCGTACGCGTCCGCGGTCGCTTCGGGGCGTGCGGTCGGCGCGACCACCACGGTGAGGTTCACGTCGCCGACCGTCCGCGACGTCGTCGAGTCCGCGCCGTCGAGCGCGTACGAGCCGCTCGCGTGACCGGTGCCGGCGGTTCGGCGTTCGGTCTCGAACGTCGGCGCGGTGCCGCGATACCGCCAGGAGACGTACGGGTTCGGGAGGGAGACGAACGCCCAGTCGTCGCCCTCGACGCCGAGTACGGTCCGCGAGTACGTCTCGGCGACGTCGTACGTGAACGAGAGCGTCGGTGCGGCCGTGCGTTCGTCCCACGCGAACGACCCGTCGGATCGACGGTCGAACCCGGTCGCGGCGGCGAGGGACACCGCGTCACGCTGGAGGCGGGTGGACTCCACGGTAAAAGAGACGACGTTCTCGGGGAGGTCGTACGCGACGTCGACGCGGACGGACCCGGCTCTGTCGGGCGTCCGGTTCACCGTGATGCGTTCGACGATAACCGGGTCGTCGCTGGCGTTGCCCGCGGCCGCGAGCGAGTCACCGCGGTCGCTCGCGGCGTCGACGCGAGACAGCGAATCGGCGGTCGCCGTCGTGACCCCGGAGGCTGGTGTCGACGCGGCCCCACCGGTGGCGCTCGCGGCCGGGAGGACGACGAGGAGGGCAGCGAGGAGGACGAGGATGCTTCGCACGGACGAGGCTAGCTCGGCGGGCGAGTTAACGATGCTGGCTGGTGTTCCGCGAGGCGTTCCGGCAGGAACGCGGTCTCAGAGTTCGTCGACGAGCGCGCGGAGGTTCGCGACGCGTTCGTGGGTCGGCGGATGCGACCGCGTCTCGACGGTGAACGTGTCCTCGTCCGTGCTGGCGTCGGTGTCGTCGAGGCCGTAGGGAAGGAAGCAGAGGCCGTCGACGCCCGTGTAGTGCGTTCGAGCGTCCGTGTCGGGGAGTTCGAACCCGCGGTCGCTGAGCTTCTCGAGCGCGGTGACGAGCGCGCTCGGATCGCCGACGAGGACGGCGCCGGCGCGGTCCGCGACGAACTCGCGGCTCTCTGAGAGCCGCCGGGAGAGCAGGACGACCGGTGCGGTGAGGACGCCGAGGATGATGCCGCCGCCGAGGACGCTGATGGCGACGAGCGTGACGAATCCGACGACGGAGGACACCGAGAAGAGCGCGCCGGGGAGCGAGGGGGACGCGAGCAGGTAGAGGACGAACGTGAGGACGAACCAGACGAGGAGGTTCGCGCCGCCGTCGACGTTCAGTATCTTGCGGTCGTCGCTGACGAGCGCGGGAAGGAAGCTCGCGAGCGTCATGACGGTCGCGTCGCGGTTCTTGACGTGCGCGAGTTCGTGGGCGAGGACTGCGTCGAGTTCGTCGTCCGAGAGCGCGTCTCGGAGGCCTTCGGAGACGACGACGGTGGCGTTCGTGACGCCGCCGACGGCGAAACTGTTCGGGACGTCTCTGTCGACGACCGCGAGGTCGGGCGGTTGCATGTCAGCTTGCTTGCAGAGGCGCACGAATCGCGCGTGGAGGTCCGGGTGGGTGTCGCGCGTCGCGTCGCCGGCCGGGACGTCGGCGAGGAGTTCCTGGCGCGTGAATCGGAGTTGCGCCCACACGAAGAGTGCGAGGACGGGGAGGAAGACGACGAGCCATCGGGCGACGGGTGCGGCGGTCGTGCCGACCACGGCGGCGATGGGGGCGTGGACGAACGTCAGCCAGGGGTACGCGAGGAGTGCGAACACGCCGACGACGACGGCGTCGATGGCGAGTATCAGGGCGAGCGTGAGGAGGATGTCCCGCATGAGGTTCCTGTCGCGTTCCATGCCGTACGTCGTGGAAATGAAGTTGCGCACCAAAAGGGTTTCCGTCCTGACACGCCATCCGGCCGTGCTTTCGTTCCCTCCGAACACGTATCAAAGGTAATATATTTAACCGTTCGTGTGTAGGCCAAGATGTGGACCACGACCTGTACCGAGCGGCACTCGCCATCGCGTGCGTGTTCGCCGTCGTCCTCGGAGCCAGCCTGTTCCCCGCCACCGGCTTCGGCACGAACCCCGTGCCCGCCGGCGGCATCGCCAACGGGAGCGCGCCCGGCTCCGGCGGCGGCGGTGGCCCCAGCGACCAGGGGACCGCCACCGTCGCGGAGACGACGGCCGACGAGACGACGAGCACGTCGTCCACGACCGACGCAAGCACGTCCGCGGACGAATCGACGACGACCACCGCCGCCAAAGACTCGGGCGGGTCAGACGCATCGACCGAGACGACCACGACGACGACGACCGAGGCTCCCGGGAGCGATGCGGCCGCTGACGGCGGCCTCCAGGGCGCGCTGCTCGCGTTCGTCACCATCCTCTTCGGTGCCGGCGCGACCGTCATCCTGGCCAGCGTCGGCCTGGGACGGCACCATCGACGTCGGTACCCCGGCGAATGGGACCTCCCGTCGGCCCCGCACCTCCGGGTCGTCGAGTACCTCCGACGCATCCCGCAGACGTCGCTGTCGTTCGTGATGTTCGCCGGGTCGAACGCCCCCGGCATCCTCGACGGACTCGCCGACGGCGTCGGGAACGCGACGTCCGGCGTCGGCGCATTGACCACCGGTCTCGGGACGCTCGGCGCGAGCCTCGGTCGCGGCCTCGCGACCGTCCCCGGTGGCGTCCTGAAGGGCATCGGAAGCCTCGGTCGCGGCCTCGGCTCCATCACGCTCGGGTTCGGCGCGCTCTCGTCCATCGGGTCCGGGAGCTTCCTCGGCCGGAGCGACGACCGACCCGACGACGACCCGCGCGACGGCGCGAGCGCGACGCCGGACGCGGAACCCGAGCCGGAACCGCCCGACCCGCCCGCGTCGGTACGCGAAGCGTTCGACCGACTCCAGGAGGACCTCGGCGTCTCCGGCGAGGACGGCGAGACGCCCGGCGAGATCGCTCGTCGCGCCATCGACCGCGGCCTCCCCACGGACGCCATCCGGTCGCTGACGACCGCGTTCCGCGACGTCCGATACGGCGGCCGTCCCGACGAAGGTGAACGAGTGAGCGTCGCGCGCGACGCCTACGAGCGGGTTCGTCGAGCGCTGGAGGGTGAGTCGTCGTGAGCCGACCGTCGTTCCTCCGACAGGAGGGGAACGAGAGCGCACTTCGACCGATCGTCGCGACGGTGGCGGTCGCCGCGCTCGTCCTCGGGCTGGTCGCCGCGCTCGTGCCCGGTATCGGGGGCGTCGTCGCGAGCACCGTCGGCGTCTTCGTCGGCAGCCCCGTGCTCGTCGTCCTCGTCGCGCTCGGCGGCGGTGCGTACGGTATCCTTCAGCTCTACCGGACGGGCACCAGCGAACCGGAACCGAACCCGCTCGTCGGGTTGAACCCAGAGCGCGCGCACTACGACGAGAACGCCATCTCCGGCGACGACATCGACAAGTCCGTCGAAGCGGTCGGCGGGGAACTCCCCGAGTCCAACGCGAAGGACTGGTGGACGTACCGGGAGAAGAACGACGTGCAGTCGTCGCTCGAGGGCGTCGCGACGCGCGTCCTCGCAAGCGAACACGACGTCAGCGCTGACGCGGCGACGCGACTCGTGGAGACGGGCGAGTGGACGGACGACCCGCGAGCGAGCGCGTTCCTCGGTACGGACACGCCGGACCTCCCGCTCAAACTCCAGTTCTTCGACTGGTTGAGTGGCGAGGCCTACCAGCGGCGCGTGGAGGCGACCGTCGAGGCGATCGCTCGGCACGCGGGCGTCGCGACGGGCGAGGGCGCCGACGGGCAGGGACGGACGGCGACCGGGTCGGCGCTCCCGGTGCATACCGCGTCCGAGACCGAACGCATCAGGGCGGCCGCCGCAGAGCTCGCACCGGACGCGTCGTCGAGCAGCGACGACGGCCCCACGTCGATGGCGGACGTGCGACTCGACGCACCTCCTGAAGGGGACGACGCGTCGACGACAGCAGCCACCGCGGACGCGGCATCGACTGGGACGGGATCGGAGACGAGTCCCTCGGACGGTACGCCGTCCGCGGGCGACGATGCGAGCATGGAGCTCGCCGCGGAGCGCGGAGGTGAGGACTGATGAACGAAGTGATACTGAACGACCGCTGGCAGGTTGGGTTGCTCGTCGCGCTCGTCGCGGGCGCGCTCGGCATCGTCGGGAACAACACCGTGCTGTTCATGGCCGCGGTGGTGGGTCTCACGTACGCCGCGTACGGGTTCGCGACGTCGCCGAACGACCCGTCGTTCGCGGTGTCGCGGACGCTCTCCGACGACACGCCGACCGCGGGGCAGGACGTCGAGGTGACGGTGACGGTACGGAACGCGAGCGACTCGCTCGTCCCGGACGTGCGGGTCGTCGACGGCGTCCCGGACCGCATCGGCGTCGTCGACGGGTCGCCGCGGCACTCCGCGACGCTCCAGGCGGGCGGGTCGACGACGTACTCGTACGTGGTGCGGGCGCGCCGCGGCCGCCACGAGTTCGACGATGCGACGGTCGTCGCTCGGAACGTCAGCGGCGACGCGGAGGCGCGGTCGACGGCGAGCGCGGAGACGACGCTCTCGGTGAGCGCGGACGTCGGTGACGTCCCGCTCGCCCAGCAGACCATCCCGCAGACGGGGATGGTGCCGACGGACGTCGGCGGTGAGGGCGTGGAGTTCTATCAGTCGCGGGACTACCATCACAGCGACCCGATGAATCGCGTGGACTGGAAGCGGTACGCGCGGACGCGAGAGCTGACGACCGTCGAGTTCCGCGAGGAACGCGCGGCGAACGTCGTCGTGCTCGTGGACGTCCGCGACGAATGTCGGGTCGCTCGACGCGAGGACGAACCGGACGCGGTGACCTTGTCGAAGTTCGCGGCGGCGCGGCTCGTCTCGCACCTCCTCGACGAAGGCAACCAGGTCGGGTTGGCGTTCTACGGGTACGACAGCGAGTACGTGCCGCCGGGCGTCGGCGACGGGCACGCCATCCGCATCCGGAACGCTCTGGACACGAGCACCGAATCGTCGTTCCCGGTGGTGACCGACGGCGGGTTCCGGACGTACGACGACGACCGGCGCGTCGACTGGCTGCGTCGACGGCTCCCGGACGGCGCGCAGGTCATGTTCGTGTCCGCGGTACCCGACGACGAGCCCGCGGAGACCGCGCGGCGCCTCCAGGCCTCGGGTCACCAGGTCCGGATGCTCGCGCCCGACGTGACGAGCACGGAGACGCCGGGGTCGACGGTCGACCGCATCCAGTGGCTCGAACGCATCGGGAACGTTCGGGAAGCCGGCGTGAAGGTGGTGGCGTGGTCGCCCGACGAGCCGTTACGGTCGGCGTTCGACCGTGCACGCCGGAGGTGGTCGAAGTGACGGACGCCTACGAGTTCGACGGGTCGCGGACGGCGTTCGGGTCGAAGACGGCGGTCGTCATCGCGACGGTCGCGGCGACGGTCCTCGGCGTGAGCGCGGGGTACGCACTCCAGACGCTGCTCGGTGTCATCGGCGGTATCGCGTTCGGGTACGCGGCGCGGGACGTCGCGCAGGAGGAGCTTCGCGCTCGCATCCGCGGGAGTTCGCTGCTCATGGTCGCGTCCGTGTTCGTGGTCGCGGCGCTCGCGCTCGAGAAGGCGAACGCGGTCGACGCCGTCCTCGTCGGTGCCATCGCGGCGACGATGGGCGTGACGACGCTCGCCGCACGCATGGACCCCGACGAGGCGGTACGGCCGGTGTTCGCGGCGCTCGGTCGGTCGTTCGTCGCGACGATACTCGGGACGCTCCTCGCTGGCGCGCTGTACGCGAACCTCTTCTCGAACCTCGTGTTCGGGTCGTGGACGCTGTTCACGCTCGCGCTCGCGAGCACGCCGATGGCTGGGTTCGTCGCGCTCCAACTCGAGTTCGTGCTCCTCGGGCTGCTCGCGGGACGTGCCGGTCGGGCCGCGGCGACGCTCGAACCGTCCGGGAACCCCGAGGACGTCGACGTCGTCGGAATCCGGGACGTCCCAGCGGCCCTCTGGGTCCTGCTCGGTATCGAGGTCGTCCTCCTCGCGTTCCCCGGCGGGTCCGGGCCGTTCGAGTACCTGATCCAGGTCGCTGGCCCCGCCGGCGACATCGCCGCGATGGCGCTCTCGAACCTCTACCTCCACGGAGCGCTGCTCGTGGTGCTCGCCGTCCTCGCCGTCCTCCCGGTCGTCGCGGCCGTCCGTCGGTCCGCGGTCGCGGTCTTCGGGAATCGAGCGCCGAAGACGCTCGCGTTCGCGACCGGCGGCGTCGCGCTCTCAATCGTCGTCGTCCTCGTCTCGAGCATCCCCGGGTTCGACGGGTTCGTGACGTGGCTGGCCGGCAGCGAGAGCACGGTGACCGCTATCGTCGACCTCTACGGGTTCGGGCCGGCCGTCCTCGGGGGCGTCTCCGGCGTGCTCGTCGTGATGGGTATCGGGTTGTTCTTCTACATGGCGGCGTTCGGACTGCCGTTCGTCCCCGAGCACGCGAGCGGGTTCGTGTTCGGCGCGGCGATGCTGTTCGTCGCGGCGGTCGCTGGCGCGTTCGCCGGCGCACCCGCGCCCGCGGTGTTCGTCGCGATGGCGGCCGCGATCGCGGTCTGGGACGTCGGCGAGTACGCCGTCGAGTTCGGCGCGGAGGTCGGGCAGGCGGCGTCGACGCGCTCGGTCGAAGCGGTGCACGTCATCGCGACCGTCGCCGTCGGCCTGGCGGCGGTCCTCGTCGCGTCGCTCGCGACGCACTTCTTCGTCCCGCTCATGACGGCGGTCCCGCAGGACCGCGCGATGACGGCGCTCGCGCTGCTCGCAGTGGCGCTCGTCGGGTTCGCGTACCTCGCGGACACCGGGAGCGACGGCGCGGACGAATCCTAAGGCGGGCGGTGCCGGCGGTCAGTAGAGGAGTGCGGCGTCGTTCTCGACGGCGTACACGGTTCGTGCGGCGACGTTCTCGCCGTGGTCGCCGACGCGTTCCAGGTCGCGGACCGTCAGGAGGTACGAGGAGACGTCGGTCATCGTCGGCCCGCCGGACCCGACGAGGTCGCGGAACAGCGCTTCGGTGCGGGCTTCGCACGCGGCGTCGAGTTCGTCGTCGCGCGCGGCGACCTCGCGGGCCGCGTCCGCGTCCCGGTCGAGGTACGCGTGCACGGCGTCCTCGACGAGGTCCGCGGCGAGGTCGCCGACGTCGTCGAGGTCGTCGCCGAGCGTCGGCGCCCAGTCCTCGACGAGCGCGCGTTTCGCGATCTTCACCGCGAGGTCGCCGACGCGTTCGAGGTCGGTCGCGACCTTGAACGTCGCGACGACGAACCGGAGGTCGGTCGCGACCGGGTGGTGGCGCGCGATGAGGTTGATGCAGTCCCGTTCGACCTCGCGGTGGAGGGCGTCGAGGGCTTCGTCGCCGTCGACGACGGTCCGGGCGAGTGCGCCGTCGGCGCTCCGGTACGCGGCGAGCGCGAGGTCTAGCTGTTCGCGAGCGACCTCGCTCATCGTGCGGACGCTCCCGTGGAGGGCCTCGATGCGGGATTCGACCGACATCACCCGAACTTGCCGGTGATGTAGTCCTCGACGCGCTGACTCTCGGGGTTCTCGAAGATCTTGTCGGTGTCGTCGTACTCGACGAGTTCGCCGCCGGTGAGGAAGACCGCGGTCTGGTCCGAGATGCGGGCGGCCTGCTGCATGTTGTGGGTGACGATGACGACCGTGTACTCCTTCGAGAGTTCGTCGACGAGGTCCTCGATCTTCGAGGTGGCGATGGGGTCCAGCGCGGACGCTGGTTCGTCCATGAGGATGACCTCCGGGTCGACGGCGAGCGCGCGAGCGATGCAGAGCCGCTGCTGTTGCCCACCAGACAGGCCGAGCGCGTTGTCGTCGAGTCGGTCCGAGACCTCGTCCCAGAGCGCCGCCTGCCTGAGCGCGCGCTCGACGAGTTCGAGCTCGCGCTCGGTGTCGTCGCGGCCGAACAGGCGTGCCAGGAGTCCCGTGTCGATGTCGCCGTGCTTGCGCGGCCCGTAGCTGATGTTCTCCTTGATGCTCTTCGGGAACGGGTTCGGCGCCTGGAACACCATCCCGATGCGTTTGCGGAGTTCGACGAGGTTCGCGTTCGCGTCGTAGATCTCCGTCCCGCCCAGCTTCACGCTGCCCTCGATGCGGGCGGCCTTGATGCGGTCGTTCATCCGGTTCAGACACCGCAGGTACGTCGACTTCCCACACCCAGACGGCCCGATGAGGGCGGTGACGGAATTCTCCGGGATGTCCATGGAGACGTCCTTCAAGGCGTGGTCGTCGCCGTACCACACGTTCAGGTCCTCGACGCTCAACTTCGCGTCGCCCTCGAACTCGAACTCCGTCCACTCCTCGCGCGTCTCCTCGGCGGTCTCGCCCGCGACCGTCGTCGAGCCCGTGTCGTCCGCTTCGTACGTGGAATCTGTCATGGATGGTGTGGGTCGGGAGCCACGGCCGCGCCGACGCTGTGACTTGCCAGCGACCACGGCGGGAGGGGTAATAGAACCAGTGACTCCCGCTGTCCGGAGTCTATCGCAGGAAGGGGACGTGCCGCCAGAGCTTGAGCCCTGCTGCGAGGACCTTCGCTTCGAGGTCGGTCGGGCCGGTGACGGGGTCGAAGGGGAGGCCGCGGGAGGTCGACACCGCCTTCTTCTCGGTGAATCGGACGACGCCGTCCTCGCCGTGCCGGCGGCCGAGTCCGGAGTCCTTCATGCCACCCATCGGGGCGTCGTGGGCGGCCCACGAAGTGACGTAGCCGTCGTTGATCGAGATGGTGCCCGCGTCGATGTCGCGAGCGATGGCGCGAGCGACGTCGACGTCGCCGGAGAGGATGCACGCGTGCAGGCCGTAGTCGGTGTCGTTGGCCTTCCGGACGGCTTCGGCGTCGCTCGCGACCGGTTCCATGTTGACGACGGGCCCGAACGTCTCCTCGCAGGCAGCGGTCGCGTCCCTGGGGAGGTCCGTGAGCACGGTCGGTGCGTAGAAGTACGGGCCGACGTCGTCGCGGACGCGGCCACCGGTCTCAACGGTCGCACCGTGGTCGCGGGCGTCCTCGACGTGCGCCTCGACGCGCTCCAGTTGCGACTCGGAGATGAGCGAGCCGACGGGGACGCCGTACGCGTACTCGGTGCCGGGTTCGAGGTCGGCGACGGCGTCGACGAACCGCCGGGAGAACTCGTCGTAGACGTCCTCGTGGACGTAGAGCCGTTCCGCGCTGATGCAGAGCTGGCCGGCGTTCGTGTAGCACGCGCCGATGGCGCGGTCGACAGCGGTGTCGACGTCGACGTCCGGGCGGACGTAGACGGGGTTCTTCCCGCCGAGTTCGAGCGAGCAGTCGACGAGTTCCTCGCCCGCTTTCGCGGCTATCTTCCGCCCGACGGCGGTGCTTCCGGTGAACGAGACGTAGTCGACGCGCTCGATGAGCGGGTCGCCGAGCGTCGCGCCATCGCCGGTGACGACCTGGAACGCGTCGTGTGGGAGCCCGGCTTCGCGGAGCAGTTCGACCGTGGCGAGCGCCGTGTACGGTGTCTCCTCTGCGGGTTTGAGGACGACGCTGTTCCCGGCCAGGAGCGCGGGGAGGGCGTCGCCGACCGCGAGGGTGAGGGGGTAGTTCCAGGGGGCGATGATGCCGACGACGCCGACCGGGTCGTAGTGGACGCGCGCGGTCGAGAGCAAGGGAAGGGCGCCGCGACGGCGTTCGCTCGCGAGCTGGTCGGCGACGCGGGTCGCGTAGTACCGCGACGTCATCGCGACGTCCATGACCTCCTCGTAGGCGTCGCCGCGCGCCTTCCCGGTCTCGAGTTGCATGAGGTCGAGGAGTTCCTCGCGGCGGTCAAGGACGAGGTCGTGGAAGCGTTCGAGGACGTCGGTGCGGGCGTCGAACCCGCGGTCGGCCCACCGCGACTGGGCGGCGTCCGCGTCCGCGACGGCGGTCGCGACGTCGTCGGGCGTCGATTCCGGTGCTGTGCAGAAGGCGTCGCCGGTGTAGGGTGCGACGACCTCGCGGTCGGCGGCGTCGTCGCTCGCGGTGACGAGGTCGTTCCAGTGGTCGAAGTCCCGGGGCGTCAATCGCGCGGGCAGCGAACCGGCGTCCGGCAGCTCGGGCATGCCTCGACGTGCGGACCGAACCGCCCTAACGGCACCGGTCGGGGTACTCCCGGAGCCACCTCACTCTGGTCGGCGAGCATCGACGTCGCGCATCCGGTCGCCGTAGTCCCACGCGTACGCTCGTTCGACGTCGACGGTGACGTGCACCTCGTCGCGGTCGTCGCGCAGTAACCACTGGGCGAGGTCGGAGTCGCGGTCGCCGAGGTAGTCGTCGACGAGCGTCCGCAGGAGCGCCTTGTCGTCGTCGGGTTCGAGCGTCGCGGTCCCCTGCCCGCGGACGCCGCGGTACGGCGGGTGGTTCGTCGACACCTCGAACGCGACCTCGGGGTCGGCTTCGAGGTACTCGACGACGCGCGCGGACGCCGACGTCGCGAGGTGGAGGGTGGCGTCGTCCGCGTCGTACCCGTACCACAGCGAGAGCATCCAGAGGCCGCCGCTGGGAGTCCGCGTGGCGACGCGGACGGGGATGGGGTTGTCGTCGAGGAACGCGTCCGTCCAGTCGCGGTCGGGGTCGCCCCGTAGTTTGAGCGTCATCGGACGATGGTGACGGGGACGGGGGCGCGGCGGACGACGCCCTCGGCGACGCTCCCGAGGAGGACGCGCGTCACGCCCGAGCGACCGTGACTCCCCATGACGATGTGGTCGACGTCGTTGTCCTCGGCGTAGTCGTTGATGGCGCGCGTCGGCCGGCCGACGACGGACTCGGTCCGGAGGTCCGCGCCCGCGTCACCGGCTTTCTCGCGAGCGCTCTCGAAGAGTTGCTCGGAGGCGGCCTGCTCGTTCTCGAACCACTCCTCCCAGAACCCGGGGAGGGTGCCGTCGACGGGGCTGGCGTACCCGGCGTCGACGAGGTCGATGACGTGCAGGAGCGTGACGGTGGCGTCGGGGTACTGGTCGAGCGCGTGTTCGAGCGCGTGCTCGGAGCCTTCCGAGTCGTCGTACGGGACGAGGACGTGCATGCGTGACAGTGCGCTCGTCGGACCGATAAAGGTGTGTGACGGTTGTCGGGTCGCGGCAACCGCCGTCGGTCAGCGGTCCGCGTCGAGCGCGTGGACGACGCCCTGGACGTCGCGTTCGAGCGTCGGACTCGCCCAGTCCTCGCGGAGCGCCGAGACCAACTCCGCTCGGTCCGCGGATTCGTTCGACGCGAGCGCGGCCTCGACGGCCGCGACCCACTCGGGGAGCAGTTCGGCGTACGCGTCGAGCGCGTCGGTGGCGTCCTCGCGGACGCCGAAGTGCCCGTAGCAGAGCGCGGACGGTTCGCGGTCACGGAGGCGAGCGATGGTGTCGAGCGACTCGTCGAGGTCGAAGTCGGGCGCGGGCGTCGTCGGGAGGAGTGCCCCACCGTAGTGCATGCCCGCGGCGTCGCCGACGAACAGCGCGCCCGATTCGGGGTCGGAGAGCGCGACCTGGTGGGGGGCGTGGCCGGGGGCGTGGACGACGTCGAGGTCGCGGTCGCCGGCCGGAATTGTATCGCCGTCGGTGAGCGCGACCGTGCGGTCGTCGTCGACGACGACCGGGGAGCCGTACTGGTCGGCGATCTCGTCGCCGACCGCGCGTCGTGCGCTCGCCGCGAGTCGCTCCAGGCGGTCGGGGTCGGTGAGATAGGGCAGGCCGCGTTCGTGGACGTAAACGGTCGCGTCCGGAAATCGCGCTGCGAGGTCGCCGACGGCGCCGGCGTGGTCGAGGTGGACGTGCGTCGGGACGATGGCGGCGAGGTCGTGCGCGCCGACGCCGCGGTCGTGGAGTGCGGCTTCGACGACGTCCGCGGCGGGTGCTGCGCCGGCGTCGACGAGCACAGGCGCTGGCGCTTCGAGGAGGAACGCGGAGTGCGCGCCGGGCGTCCCCAGCAGTTCGGTGTCGACGACGGTGACGGCAGGGAGCGTGTCAGAGGCCACGGTGCTGGGCCGTCCTTGGCTCGTCGTGCGCTTGAACGCTCGGGTTCGCGAGCGCATCCGAGCTCGCAACCACGTCCCGGTTTCCGACGACGGGTCGTGGCTGAGCGGTCGCTACTGGGTGACTTCGAGAGAAGGTGCGTGGTGTGCGCCCGTCGCGGTGGACGCTAGCGGGCCCTCAGATGTGGCCTTCGTCCTTGAGGTTCTCGATGACGTCGTCGACGAAGGATTCGACGTCGTCGTAGGGGAAGTCGCCGCCGGGAAGCTTCGTCTGGAGCTCCATGGCTGTCATGGAGAAGTCGCCGGACTCGAAGCGGGTGCCCGGGCCGTTGGGGAGCGCCGGGACGAGGTCCATCGGGCTCGAGATCGGGTAGTCGGCGCCACCGAATGCATCTTCCATCTGTTCGCGAAGGTCTTGCTCGTCTGCCATAACGACTCCACCTTCACGGGGATAAATAGTAAATCTTTGGGTAGTTGGTTGCGGCGGCGGGGCCGCATCTCGCTCCGGCCCCAGTGGTGCCCGGGTAGTCTCGGGCCATCGTGAAGCATCTACCGCTCGCCCGACCGTCGCGGTGCCCGGGAACCGTCCAGTCCCGGTGGAGTTCGTGTCATCCAGCTACGGACTGGATGAAAATTTATTACGAACACGGTCATCACGCTTGATGGCATGACAGAGGATAACTCGCGTGCGAGTAAGAACTTACACAGCCGACGTGGGTTGCTCGGCGGGCTCACGGGCCTCATCGCCGCATCCGCGTACAGCGCCACCGTCCCGACGGACGCGACGGCGCAGGTGACGAGCGGCGACGCGTCCGACGTCCAGACGGTCACCTCCCCCGACGGTCGCGTCGAGGTCACCGTCGACGTCTCCACGGGCGTCCCGACGTACAGTATCAGCTACGACGACACCACGCACGTCGACGCCTCACCCATCGGGTTCAACTTCGCGAATCAGGCGACGTTCGGTACCGGCATCGCGGGCTCGGGGCCGGACGTCACCGTCACCGGGAGCGAGAGCGGGACAGCCACCGAGACCTGGGAGCCCGAGTGGGGGAACTACGACGTCGTCAGCGAGGACTACGCGTACCGGACCATCGGCCTCGCGGAGACGAGTGCGCCCTCGCGGTCGGCGAACCTCCAGGTGCGCGCGTTCGACGACGGCGTCGGGTTCCGCGTCGCGTTCGACGACGACTTCGGCGAGTTCACCATCACCTCGGAGAACACCGAGGTGAACGTCGCGGGCGACTACACGTCGTGGTGGATCGCGAACGAGTTCGTGAACCCGCGGTTCGAACAGGAGTACCGCGAGACGGCGCTCAGCGACGTCCCCGCGGGGTCGAAGACCATCCGGCCGAACGACAACACGGTCCGGAAGGGCGTCCACACGCCGTTGACGATGCGCGCCGACGACGGGACGTACCTCTCCGTGCACGAGTCGAACCTCGACGACTACGCGACGATGAGTCTCGCCGCGAAGAACGACGCGGGCGGGAACGAACTCGCGGTCGAACTCGCGCCGCTCCCGGACGGCACGAAGGTCCAGGCGAGCGCGCCGCACGTGACGCCGTGGCGGACGTTCCAGGTCGGCGACCGACCGGGCGACCTCGTCGAGTCCGAACTCGTCCCGCTGCTCGCGGACGCCCGCGACGACTCGGTGCTTCCCGGCGACGGGAGCGGGGGCGTCGACACCGACTGGATAACCGGGAAATCCTACGTCGGAATCTGGTGGACGATGATTGCAGGGAGCGCGAACTGGGAGTACAAGTCAGACAGCGAGATAGAGAGCAACGGGAACGACCCCGCGTCGTACGTCCACGGCGCGCGCACCGAACGCATGCAGCGGTACATGCGGTTCGCGAGCGAGCACGGCATCGACAGCGTCCTCGTCGAAGGGTGGAACGAGGGCTGGGACACGTACCCCGGCGACGGCACCGGCCTCGAGATGGGCGTCGCGGACTCGTACCCGGACTTCGACGTCCCGACGGTCACCGACTACGGCGCGAACCTCCCGACACCGGTGGAGATGACGATCCACAACGAAACCGCCGGGAATATCGTGAACTACGAGGACGAGATAGAGAACGCCGGCGTCTTCGACGAATACGAGGCCGAGGGCGTCCGTTCCATCAAGAACGGGTACGTCTCCGACCCGGGGCTCGGGTTCGAGGGCGACGGGTCGTACGCGACGCACAACCAGCACTGCCAGACCGCCGTGAACCATCATCGACTCGCCATCAGGCGGGCGGCGGCGAACCGCCAGCTCCTCGAGATACACGAGGGCATCAAGCCGACCGGCGAGATACGGACGTACCCGAACGTCGCGGCCCGGGAGGTCGTGAAGGCCCAGGAGTACGACGGGTTCGGTGAACTCGGCGCGGACGTCGGCCGCGACCACCACGTCCTCCTGCCGTTCACGCGGATGCTCGCCGGGCCGACGAGCTACCAGCCCGGTATCTTCGACGTGACGTTCAACGACGACGACTCGGGCCGCATCCAGACGACGCGCGCGAAGCAACTCGCGATGTACCCGACGTACCTCGGCGGCATCCAGATGGCCGCGGACCGCATCGAGGCGTACGTCGACCCGACGCTGGAGGTCGGCGAGTTCGTGCAAGCCCAATCGGGCGAGCTCGACGGGATGATCACGGCGGACGAGTGGCGGAACGCGTACGGCGCGCACTACGTCCCGGTGGACCCGAACCGCGAACCCGACGGCGCGACGGCCTCGTTCACGGTGAAGAACGTCGAGAGCGCGGGCACGTACGACATCCACCTGCGGTACGCGAGCGACGCGGAGGAGAACGCACAAGCGGTCGTCGACAACGGTGGCCCGGAGGCGACGCTCGTCGTGAACGGGAGCGAGCGCACCATCCAGCCGGCGTACACGGACTACTGGGACGACTGGGCGGTTCACACGGAGCCCGTCGAACTGCAAGCGGGCGAGAACACGGTGACCGTGAAGCTCGGGGCCGACGACGTCGGCGGGTTCAACCTGAACACGATAGCGGTCAGCGAGCAAGGCGGGAGTTCGCCGGTCGCCGCGGAGTACGGGAACGTCGACCCCGCGAAGGAGAACCACGACACGGTGCCCGAGTTCGACTTCATCGAGAACCTCCCGGTGGCGGACTGGGACGAGACGCGCGTGCTGGATTCGAGCATCGGCGAGTACGTCGTCACCGCGAAGCGCTCGGGGAGCGAGTGGTTCCTCGGTGCGATGACGAACGGGACGGCGCGCGACGTCACCGTGAACCTCGACTTCCTCTCCGCGCAGGCTGACGGGTGGGCGGTCACGGAGTACGTGGACGCCGAGGGGACCGGCGTCGAGTCGAACCCGACCGAGGTCGCCATCTCCGACTACCGCGTCGAAGCCGGGGATTCGCGGACGCTCTCGCTGGGCGCGAGCGGCGGCGCAGCGATGCGTCTGCGGCCCGCGGATAGCAGTGGCGTGACGATAGCGAGTTTCGACGACGTCGCCGGTGACGACGACGGCCCTGGCGCGTACACGTATCCGACGGACGCGTCGTTCCAGGACGGCGCGTTCGACCTCCGCGGGTTCGAGGTGAGCGAGACCGCGTCGACGTACGACTTCACGTTCGAGGTCGCGAACCTCTACGACGCGTACGACTCCGGGAACTTCAGCCCGCACTTCTTGGCGGTCTGGCTGCGAGACCCGGCGGCGTCCGGCGGCCGAACGACGGAACTCGGCGACCTCTCCGTGACCGCCCAGTTCGTTGCTGCCTGGCAGTACCGGATCGCCGCGAGCGGCTACGACCAGCACGTCACGGACGCGTCGGGGAACGAGGTCGGCGCGCCGACGCTCGTCGTGGACCGCGCCGCGAACACCGCGACGGTGTCCGTGGACAAGGCGACGTTGAGCGACGTCGACGTTCCGAACGGCGAGGTGGTACCGGTCGTCGGCTCCGAGGACTACGGTGCGTTCCGGAACGTGCAGGAGAACGCGACCCAGTGGCAGTTCGGCGGTGCGAAGAGCGGGGCGGCCGACGACGCGCCGCGCGTCGTCGACCTCGTCACGCCGACGGGGACGACGCAGCGCGACGCGCTCGCGTACGACGCCGGGTCGCTCGCGACGCTACCGTTCAGGTCGCTGTAGTCGACTGTCGACGGCTCGGCGCGGCTGTCTGTTGCCCACGGAGCGGGACTGACTGTGGTTCGTGACGGACCGGTCTCGGTCCGTCGCGGGTGGTTCCTACATCGTTACGCGCTCGCTGCTGGTTCGATGGCGACGTCGTGGACGGCCTCGATACCGGTGCCGTCTTCGAGCGTGGCACGGGCTTCGTCGTCGTCGACGGCCTCGGTGACGACGAGCGTCGCGGTGACCTCGACGTCGACCTCGAGCGCGTTCAGGCCGGGCGTGATGCCGGTGACGCGCTCGATCTCGACGCCGTCGAGCGCGTCGAGGCGTCGGAGGACGGTGCGCGCACCGGTGGTCATGTCGCCGTCGGCGCCGTGGGGGACGCGGACGGTGAGGTGAGCTGTCGTCTCGAATCGGTGCCTGATGGTTTGGGCTACCATAGGCGCCCGTCGCGAGTCGAACGCGCACGACCCGAGCGGGGTCGCGGGATGCCGTTTCATCCACGGTCGCGGCGTGTTGGGGGCTTGCGTCAGCGGTGCGGCGTGCACGAGCATCCGGCGGCCACTGGGCCGCCGGTTCCTCCGTGCGTGGGTGGGGGCTTGCGTCAGCGGTGCGGCGTGCACGAGCATCCGGCGGCCACTGGGCCGCCGGTTCCTCCGTGCGTGGGTGGGGGCTTGCGTCAGCGGTGCGGCGTGCACGAGCATCCGGCGGCCACTGGGCCGCCGGTTCCTCCGTGCGTGGGTGGGGGCTTGCGGGCCGTCGGGGCGTCCGGTGGGTGGACGGCGCTGGGGCTGGTCGGTGGGGAGCGATGCGACTGTTCGACCCCGGTTCGAGGCCGGGGCGGTCGCGTCCGCATCCAGCGTCGACGCGGTCGCGTTCGTCCAGGGGGTCTGCCGTCGCGCGCTGCGATGGACGGCGGACTCCGTGCTCGGTGGTGAGTCGGAACGTGAGGACGACCAGTGACGGAGCCTGGCCGTCGACGACGAGTGGCCGAGAAGGATTCTCGGTCCGGGCGTCGGCGACGGACGTGGCGTCGCCTCGACGGTGTCAGCGTCGAGCCGGGCTCACGTCACGATCGGTGTCACGTGGCGCCGACGAGAACGGACCGAGCGAAGGAGCGACCCCGTTGGTTCGCCCGCACATCGGACCACTGCTCGTCGGCGCCGTCGACCGGGGAGGCATAGTCACCTTCCCCGGTGACGGCGTTGCCACTCACACCGCGAGTGGTCGCCGACTTCATGTGGTCGATGTACATGGTTGGGTTCGCTCTGGACGCCGACTGAGGGGTCGGCGTCGCAGGGTAGTCCAACAAAAATCGCCGAATGACAAAAAACTATGGGATGGATGTCAACGTGGCGCATGCTTCGGGTTCGGCGTTCGTTTCGAGCGCTGAACCGAAGCGTGAGTTTAGGGGGTGCGACAGCGTTCGTCCTGACGAATGCCGCGACGAGACGAGGCGCGAAACGGTGACGGCGCGGTCGCTGGAACCCGCGCGAGCGCCGTCACCGTCGGCATCGTATTCCTCGGGCTCGCGATCGTCACCGCGCTCCTCGCTGGCTCGTTCTGGGTGGTCGCGACCGAAGGCGGGGAGACGGGTGACCCGGCGGAGGTCGGCCTCTCGGCAAGTCGCTGCACGGTCTCCGCGGACGATGGGACGACCGGCATCGGGACCGTGACGGCGTCGATCCGGTACACGGGGAACGGGAGCGTCGACCTCTCGGACGCCACGGTCCGGTACGGCGACGAGACGACGACCGCCACCCTCGACGTCGGCGTCGACGCGTCCGAGACGACCGCTCGCCTCGTGAACGACACCGGTGCGTTCGACGCGAGCATCGTCGAAGGCGAGACGCTGACGCTCGTCGTTCCCGTCGAGACGATTCGTGGTGCGCCGCTCGAATCCGGAATGCGTGCATCCCTGGAACTCGTGGTCGACGGCGGCACGGTCGACGCGGCGAGCGTTCGCGCACCGAACGGACTCAGCGAGGACCAGTCCTACGTCGGGTGTTGACGGGTCGTCGCGGCAAGAACGCTTTTCGTGGTGCAATCGTAAGGGGTCTGCATGATTACCCGGTCCGCGAGCGTCGATGGGGACGACGACCGCGGGCGAGGCCGCGCCGAGTTCGACGACAGCGGCCGGGAACTGGGGACGCTCGCCGTCGTGGACGACCGCGGGCAGGTCGGTATCGGTATCATCGTGATGTTCGTCGCGATGATCATCGTCTCCGCGATCGCGGCGGGCGTCATCGTGAACATGGCGGGCATGATGGGCGATCGTGCGACCGACGCCGGGGAGGAAGCGGTCGGGCAGGTCGTCGGCGGCGTCCAGGTCCAAGACCGCACCTGTACTGTCAGCGCGAACCCGCCAGGCGTCGACGAGGCCTGGGTGCACGTCCGACTGCGCCCGGGAGGAACGATGGTGAACATGTCGAACACGACGGTCCTGTACACCGACGGGGACGTGCACGCGGAACTCAGCCTGGACAACGAGACCGCGAACGCGTCGCGGTACACGCTCGTCGACGACGGCGAGCACGTCCGCGAGTTGACGAACACGTCGCGGATGGTCCGGATGACGTTCGACGTCGCGGAGATACGTGGTGCGCGACTGAACGGAACGCGAGCACCGCTGGAGAACGGCGGTGAAGCGACCATCACGGTGGCGACGCCCCAGGGTGCGGTGACGAAGGTGCGACTACAGCCGACCGGTATCGCTGGGTCGCAGTCGTACTCGAAGTGCTGAGCCCCGACCCCGACATGTCTTCCGGACCGCGGAGGGTTTTCCGTGAGCGGTCGCAACGACGTGATATGAACGCGCCGGACGAGACGACCGCGGAGTCGAACGTGAACGGCGAACCGCTCGCGTCGTGCGGGACGGACCCGGAGACGGGCGTGCAGCGCGACGGCGTCTGTCACGCGCTCCCGGAGCGGGACCCGGGCCGCCACGAGGTGTGTGCGGTGATGACCGAGCGGTTCCTCGAGTTCACGGACGTGATGGGGAACGACCTGCGGACGCCACGCCCAGAGCTATCGTTCCCGGGGTTGGAGCCGGGTGACCGGTGGTGCGTGTGTCTGCCGCGCTGGCTGGAGGCGTTGGACGCGCGTGCTGCGCCGCCGGTCGTGCTCGAAGCGACGAACGAGTCCGTGCTCGACGAGGTGTCGCTGGAGACGCTCGAAGCGAACGCACACGGTACGGAGTGAGTTATCGAGAAAACGCGGGCTCGGGGTCCGGGACCGAAGCGTTCACGCCGTCGGCGCCCGGGAGTGCTGGTATGCCGACCGTCGACGCGCTCGTGACCCATCCCGTGAAGTCCCTGGACCCGATGCCGGTCGAGACGGCCGACCTCGTCGGCGGCCGCCTGCGGTACGACCGCGAGTTCGCGCTGTTCGACGACGACCGCGAGCTCGTGAACGCGACGCGCGAACCCGCCCTCCACCGCGTCCGCAGTTCCTACGACCCGGAGACGCGCACGCTCACCGTCCGCGAGCACGACGAACCCGCGGACGAGGCGGTGTCGTTCGCGCTCGACAGCGAGCGCGGCGACGCGAACGCGTGGTTCAGCGAGTTCCTGGACTATCCGGTCGCGCTCGTCCGCGACGCCGGCGGCGGGTTCGTCGACCGCGACTACGCGAAGGGGCCCGCGGTCATCTCGACGGGGACGCTCGAGGCCATCGGCGACTGGTTCGACCTCGACCCCGTGAACGTCCGGCGGCGGTTCCGGGCGAACGTCGTCGTCGACGCGGAGCCGTTCTGGGAGGACCGCCTCTGGACGGGCGAGGACGAGGTCGTCGCGTTCCGCATCGGCGACGTCGAGTTCGAGGGCGCCGGGTGCTGCGCGCGCTGCGTCGTCCCGAGCCGCGACCCCGACACCGGCGACGTCATCGAGGACTTCCAAGCGCGGTTCGTCGAGCGCCGCGAGGCGACGATGCCCGACTGGGCGGACGCGGACGCGCTCGACCACTACTACCAGGTGATGGCGCTCAGTCGCGTCCACGAGAGCGAGGACGGCGGCGAACTCGCCGTCGGCGACGACCTCGAGGTCGTCGGGAAGCGACCGCGCGAGGACGCTCCCGAGGCCTGACCGCCATCGGCCGCAGTCCAGTCTACTCCTCGAAGCGGCACGACGGCGAGTTCGTCGTCAGAATCGTTTTCGACGACGAAACCTGAACGACGCGGGGGAGGAGGACCTCGACGCCGTCCTCGTCCGTATCGTGGCTCGCGAACGTACCGACCTCAGTCAGCGCGTATGTTTCGGAGAGCCAGCGTCGAACCAGTTATGCCGATCATAGCCGCACCGAGGAATAACACATCACCGAACAAACCATCATCTGTTATTCTGGGAACTACGAGCCATGCTGTAATCATCAACGAGAGTGCGGCCGCGTTCATCAAAGCTGGAGTATGTCTGTTCATAGTTCATACCAACATTCCGTCCTTTTCGGTCCGGCGATGCGAGCCTGCGTCGACGCGCTCAGTCGCGACCGAGGGCCGGCCGCGAGCCGGGGGTCCAGAGCGTGCGGCGAATTACGTGCGCGACCGCACGGCTTACGGCCCCCCGCCGGGTACGAGTCGCTGAGACGAACTCGTGCGAGTGCTGCATTACGCTGACGTGGAGGCCGGACTGGATAGCCCGGAGCGCGCGGGCCGGCTCGCGACCGTCCTCCGGGAGGAGGGCGGCGACGACCCGGTCGTCACCGACGGTGGGGACACGCTCGCGCCGGGCGTGCTGGGGTTGTCGACGAAGGGCAAGCACGCGCTGGCGTTCCAGGACGCGGTGTCGCCGGCGGTCGCGACGTTCGGGAATCACGACTTCGACCACGGGCGGACGGCCGCTCGGGAGGTGACGTGGGAGTCGCCGGCGCGGTACGTGACGGGGAACGTCATGGAGGGCGGGCAGCCGTTCGGGGACGCGGCGCCGTGGACGATCGTGGACCGCGCGGACGGTGCGCTCGGCGTGGTCGGTATCACGGACCCGGACGCGTCGGTCCCCGATTCGCTCGCGGTCGAGGACCCGATTCGAGCGGTGCGGACGGCGGTCTCGGAGCTGCGCGACCACGGCGTTCGCGCGGTGCTCGTGCTGGCGCACGCCGGCGACGACGTCGTTCGGACGGTCGCGCGCCAGCAGGGCGTGGACGCCATCGCCGCCGGGCACGTGCATCGCGTCGGCCGCGAGCGCGTGTCGGGGACGCCCATCGTCCGACCGGGCGTGAACGGCGAGGTGGTGTGGGAGCTCGACTTCGACGGGGAGCGCGTGACGACCGACGACCACGACGTCGAGCGTGCGGTCGTCGACGAGTCGGTCGCGGAGATACTGCAGGCCGAGCGGTACCGCGTCGGGCTGGAGGACACGGTCGGCTACCTCGAGGAGCCGCTCGTCCGCGACACGGCGAAGCGACTCGTGGGCCGGGAGCGCGCGGGGTCGCTGGTCGCGACCGCGTACCGGGAGGGGGCGAGCGCGGACGTCGGCGTCCTCGACACGCTCGCGATCCGCGAGGGCCCGCGGTTGTCGGGGACGGTGTCGCGCGGTGACGTCGTCGGCCTCGTTCCGTTCGCGGCGCCGCTCTGTCGCATCGAGGTGTCGGGGCGAACGCTCTCGCGACTGCTTCGGGAGAGCGTGGTGACCGACGACCGCGCGGCACGAGGACCGGGCGCGTACGCGTGCTGGCTGCAGGTCGCCGGTGCGACGCTCGGGGTGGCGGACGACGGGACCGTCGAGTCGGTTCGCGTCGACGGCGAGCCCATCGATGGAAACCGGGACTACGTCGTCGGGACGAACACCTACGTCCTGGGGAGCGACGAGTTCCCCGCGGTCGACCGCCGGCACCTGCTCGCGCAGGGCGACGACCAGTACGAGGCGGTCGTCGCGCTGTTCGAGCAGGGCCGGACCTCGGGCATCCCCGACGGCTTCGTCGAGCCGGTGTAACTCGTCGGTAACACCAGCCAGTCAGTTCGGTTTCTCAGGGCCGCTGGACGACACGAGCGCGGAGTTCCGGACTGGGACGGTGCGTCAACAGTCGCCGTCGGCGACGATGCGCGTGAAGTTCGCGTAGACGCGACCGGCGTTCACGTCGGCGAACGAGTACTCGCCGTCGCTCCAGCCGTAGTCGGCGTCGAGTCGGTCGCGGTGCGCGGCGGTGAACTCGGGGTGGAACTGCGTGCTCCACAGCGGCGCCGACCGGTGCCTGGTCGCGAACGCGTCGTAGTAGTCCGTGGTCGCGATGACCTCCATCTCGGGCGCGGGCTCGACGACCTTGTCGCCGTGGACCGCGGGGACGACCGGCGAGACGCCGTCGAAGAGCGGGTCGTCCGCGAAGTCGACGTCGACGAGACGCGCCGTCGTCTCGTCGGCCTCCACGCGACCGCCGAGGGCGGCGTTCACGAGCTGGTGGCCGAAGCAGACCGCGAGCGTCGGAATCTCGTGTTCGACGAGCGTCTCGACGAGCGCCATCTGCGAGTGCATCCACGGGTACTCGTCGGCCTCGTAGACGCCCGCGGTGCTTCCGGTGAGGACGACCGCGTCCAGTTCCCCGAGGTCGGGGCGTTCCCCGGCGGCGTAGTCGAGTTCGACCGCATCGGGGATGGACGCGGCGAGCGCGTCGCAGTGGTACGCGTGCGCTGGGTCGACCTCGTTCCGACAGACGACGACGCGTGGCGATGACATTGCGCGTCCTATGGCGCGCGCCACGAAAGGGGTACCGGCGCGAACGCCGCGCTTGGCTCGCCCGGCGTCGGGGCCGACGGCGTCAGGCGCCGGGGAGCGTGACGAGGACGCGCGTCCCGTCGTCGGTGGCGTCGAACGTGACGTCGCCACCGAGGGTGCTGACGCCCCAGTTCACGACGAAGAGGCCGAGGCCGCTGCCGTGTTCGAGCGCCGATTCGCGAGCGTCCAGCACGTCGAGTTCGTGGCCGGGGATGCCCGGGCCCGTGTCCGTGATGGCGAACGTGACCGTGCCACCGTCGGCAGCGGAGGCGACGGTTCCGTTCCCGTCCACTCCATCGGCGACAGCGTCTCCGGAGTTGGTGACGGCGACGGACACGCGCGGGTCGCCGTCGTCGTGCACGACGCCGTTCTCGACGAGGTTCTCGAAGACGACGCGGAGGACGTCCGGGTCCGCGGTCACGCGGCAGTCATGGGGGACGTCGACGTCGACGGTCGCCGCAGGATGTCGGCCCGTGACGTCGTCGCGGACGGCTTCGAGGACGGCGTGTGCGTCGACGACCTCGTCGGCGACGACCGACCCGGACATCGTGGCTTCGACCTCGCGAGCGCGTTCGCCGAGCGCGGACAGCTCGCGGGTCTGGTCGGCCGCGGTCTCGAGGAGGTCGACGACCGCCGGGTCGTCGCTGGCTTCGGCGGCCGCGGTGACGCTCCCGAGGACGACGGTGAGGTCGTTCCGGAGGTTGTGTCGGAGGACGCGGTTGAGGACGCCGACGCGTTGCTCGCGGCGCCGTTCGGCGGTGACGTCCTGGAGGACGACGGTGTACCCGACGACGCCGCCGGCGCCGTCGTCGAGCGGGTTCCGGGTTCGAGCGTACGTCCGCGCTCGCGTGTCGTCGGCGATGCGGACGTGGTCGCCGTCGAACCCGTCGTCGACCGGTTCGAGGTACCTCGAGATGTCGGTCGCCAGGACGACGGTCTCGTCGACGCCGAGCGCGTCGACGGCGGCGGCGTTCAGGCGGACGATGCGGTCGTCCGGGTCGACGACGACGACGGGATTCCCGAGGTCCTCGACCGCGGCGCGTTCCGCGCGTCGACGGGTCGCGGGCGGGAACTCGAACATGTCCTCGCCGAACAGCGCGTACAGGTCGAGGACGAGGTGCGGGAAGAACGCGATGGCGGTGAGGTTCAGCGGGTAGAACGGCCCGATTTCGAGGAGCCACGCGCTGAACGCGACCGTCGGCGGGAGTGGCGTGACGGCGATGGCGAGCGCGTGCTTGCGGTAGAGCGGCCCGTAGCTGACGACGGTGTCGATGAGGAGGACGACGCCGAGGGTGGCGAGCGAGACGACGGTGAGGAACTCGAAGACGACGAACGCGTTGTGCGTGTACTCGAGGACGCGGACGCCGCCGTACTCGACGAGTTCGACGTTCGTCGGGCCGTAGTCGTGGAACGGGTAGGTGAGGACGACGAGCGTGCCGAGGGACTGGAAGCCGACGATACCCTGGAAGGGACGGGAGTGGACGTACCTGGCCCGACCCGTGTAGACGAGTGCGAACCCGAGGTACGCGACGCCGATCCAGATGGCGGCGACCCAGTAGAGGACGAGGAGCGGGTCGCGGAGCGGGCTTTCGCCGAGGAGGAGTCCGACGCCGTAGGCGGCGCAGAAGACGGTCTGTGCGGCGATGACGCCCTGGAACCACGTCAAGCCCGGTCGCTCGGAGAGCCGCCGGAGGTACGCGAGCAGGCCGAGGTTCGCCGCGCCGACGACGACGGACGTCCACGCGACGACGAGCCCGAGTTGCACGTTCGACGAAACGTACGAGCGGAGCGAGTTAAACAGGTTGCGGCACGTTCGGGTGGGCTCGGCTGGCCGGCCGGTGCGGTGCCTGCGTGCGCGGTCCGGTCAGTCGTGGTGGTGCACCCAGTTCGTGAGGTCGACGAACGCGGTCTCACCGCAGCACCCGCACTCGTCGGGCGCCTCGAAGGTGTGCTGGGCGGTGTCGACGTGAATCGGGGTGCCCGCGTGCGCGACCTGGCAGTTCTCGCAGACGTACATCGTGACTGACTCCGGAACGTGTGCCATACGGTAGCAATTGTGTGGACGAGGGATAGTCGTACCGGGGATCGACGCGGGCGACGCATCGGTGCCGTCCGCGTTCCGTCGCCGAGCACCGGTCGCGAGACACCCGGTGGGCCGTGCGTGCGGCGGTCAACCGCGGAGGAGCGTCCCGAACCCGGCTGCCCCGATGCAGAACGAGAGGAGCGCGCCGATTCCGGTGAGCGTGAGGACGCCGTTGAGGGCGGCGGCGACGACGAGCGCGACCACCCAGTCGTCGTCCACGTCGACGAACCGGTCGGCGATGGCGAGGTACGCGATGACGGCGCCGACGACCCAGGCCAGGTAGAGGAAGAAGGCGAGGAGGAGCGCGAACGGGATGCCGAGGATGGTAACGAACAGGACGACGACGACGAAGATGACGACGAGGAGCGCCACGACCCCGTACGCGAACGAGCCGATGGGATTCCGAGCGACGTCACGCATGCGCGAGCGCGTCCAGTCGGGCGCGAGCACGAGCAGGAGCGCGCCGACGACGAGCGTCGAGAGGAAGGTCCCGACGGCACCACCCCCGAGCCCGACTGTCGGGTCGACGCCGACGGGGTCGAACGGCCGACCGACCTGGAGGACCGTCGAGACGACCACTGGTATGGGTTCCATGACGACTCTGACGACGCGACGACGGAAAAAGGGTATGCGCGAGCCGTATCACCCGCCTGCGACCGTCTCGACGGAACCGTTTTCTGGCGAGGGGCCGTCGACCCCGCTGCGATGGTCTTCGGCGTCGACGTCCCGTTCTACGACCCGGGGACGTACTGGCTGACGCGGTTCGCGCTCCAGCGCGGGGTCGCAGCGATCTACCTCGTCGCGTTCGTCGTCGCGCTCCGCCAGTTCCGCCCGCTCTGCGGCGAGGACGGGCTGCTCCCCATCGCGGACTACGTGGACCGCTTCGCGTTCCGGGAGCGCCCGAGCCTCCTCTACCTCTCGCCGACGGACCGAACCGCGGCGTGGCTCGCACGCGCCGGTATCGCGCTGAGCGCGCTCGCACTCCTGGGCGTCCCATCGATGCTCGGCACGCCCGTCGCCGTCGCGGTCTGGCTCGCGCTCTGGGCGCTGTACCTGTCGTTCGCGAACGCCGGACAGCTCTTCTACGGGTACGGCTGGGAGTCGATGCTCTGCGAGGCCGGCGCGCTCGCCGTCTTCCTCGGCGGCTGGGACGTCGCCACGCCAGCCGTCACCGTCTGGCTGTTCCGGTGGCTGCTCTTCCGGAATATGCTCGGCGCCGGCCTCATCAAGCTCCGCGGCGACGACTGCTGGCGCGACCTCACCTGCATGGACTACCACTACGAGACCCAGCCGATGCCGAACCCCGCGAGCTGGTTCGCGCACCACCTCCCCGAGCGCTTCCATCGCGTCGAGGTCGCCGGGAATCACGTCGTCGAACTCGCCGTCCCGCTGCTGTACTTCGCACCGCAGCCGTTCGCGTCGATAGCCGGCGCGGTAACGGTCGCGTTCATGGGCTGGCTGCTCCTGACGGGGAACTTCTCGTGGCTGAACGCGCTCACCGTCGTGCTCGCGCTCTCGCTGTTCGCCGACCCCCAGCTCGCCGCGGTCGCCGAGTCGCTCGCCGCCGTCGCGACCGTTCTCGCCGGCGTCGACGTCATCGCGGGAGTCCCGGTGGCCGCGCCCTCGAACTGGTTCACGGCGATAGCGTGGGCGTACGCCGTCGTCGTGCTCGCGCTCAGCTACCATCCGGTTCGGAACATGCTCTCTACGGGCCAGCGGATGAACACGAGCTTCGACCCGTTGAACCTCGTGAACACGTACGGCGCGTTCGGCCACGTTACGAAGACGCGCTACGAGCTCGTCGTCCAGGGCACCACCGACGAGGTCGTGGATGACGACACCGAGTGGGAGACCTACGAGTTCCACGGCAAACCAACGGACGTCTCCCGGCGGCCGCCGCAGTGGGCGCCGTACCACCTGCGGCTCGACTGGCAGCTCTGGTTCGCCGCGATGCAGCCGCTCTCGCGGAACCCGTGATTCCTGCACTTCCTCGCGAAACTCCTCGACGCCGACGAGGGGACGCTGTCGCTCGTCCGCACCGACCCGTTCGACGGCGACCCGCCCGAGCACGTTCGCGCGCTCCGCTACGAGTACCGGTACGCGACGCCCGCGGAGCGACGCGAGACCGGCGACTGGTGGCGGCGCGAACGCGTCGGCACCTACGCGGGGCCGATGGCGCGCGACAGCACGCACCTCGAACTGGCGCTGCGACGCCGTGGCTGGGACTGACCAACCATCGCTGGCCGTTGCACTCGCGGTCGTGGTCGCGGGGGCGGGGAAGGGATGGGGACAGTGGTGTCACTCGACGAGCGTGGATGCGAGCCCGAGGACGTATCCAGCGAGCCCCCAGGGCGCCCACGACGATGCGAGCGTCGCGACGAACGCCACCAGTGCGGCCGACAGCCCGCCGGCGGTCGCGAGCACGTACGTACCGGTGACGAGGATGCCGACGGCGACGATGCCAGCGGTGACGTACGCGATAACGAGTTCGTAGAGCACGGGGCCGAGTCGCTCGGGGACGCCCGTTCGACCGAGGAGGAATCCGGGGAGGGCGACGACGGCGACGAACGCGGCGACGTTCGGAACGCCGACGAAGACGTCCGTCCCGGCGAGCGTCGCCACCGTGAAGGTCACTGCGGCGAGAGCGACTGCGAGCCCGCCGAGGATGCGGGCTCGCGCTTCGAGTACGGGCACGTGCTGCGACAGTCGCCCCCCGGCGAGTAAAATCCCGTGGCTCGCCGATGCAGTGAACGAGCTCGACCGGCGAGTGCGCTCGAAGCGACCGAGGTGTGACGGGGAACGCGCCCGCACGGCAGTCCGTTGCGGTTGGAAATCGCCATACGCCTCGACGGCTTCGCGGGAGGTAGCCACGGTTGCTGGCTCTGCAATCACCCCCTTGATTTAATACGAGTGGCAGGTGACGACTACGTTGATGACAGCGATTCAAACGGACGCCCTGACCAAGCGCTTCGGCGAGGACGTCCTCGCCGTCGACGGCCTCGACCTCGAAGTACGCGAGGGCGAAGTGTTCGGATTCCTCGGCCCGAACGGCGCCGGGAAGTCCACGACGATCAACATGATACTCGGGTTCCTCCAGCCCACGTCCGGCTCCGTCTCCGTCCTCGGGATGGACGTGACCCGCGAGTCACTCGCCATCCGCCAGCGCATCGGCCTGCTCCCCGAGGGATACGAGCCCTACGAGAACCTCACCGGACGCGAGCACGTCCAGTCGGCCATCCACGCGAAGGCCGCCGACGACGACCCGGACGAACTGCTGGAGCGCGTCGGCCTGGCCCCCGACGACGCGCGTCGCGCCGCCAGCGAGTACTCCACGGGGATGGCGAAGCGGATGAGTCTCGCCGTCGCGCTCGTCGGCGAACCCGAACTCATCATCCTCGACGAGCCGTCGACGGGACTGGACCCGGACGGCGTCGCGCTCCTCCGGAGCATCATCCAGGAGGAGACCGAGCGCGGCGCGGCCATCTTCTTCTGCAGTCACATCCTCGAGGAGGTCGAGAAGGTCTGCGACCGCGTCGGCATCCTCAACCAGGGCGAACTCGTCGCGCTCGACACCATCGACAACCTCCGGAGCGAACTCCAGACGGGCGCGACCGTCTCGGCGCAACTCGACGCCGTCCCCGAACCGCTGGACGTGGCGAGCGTCGACGGCGTCCGGACGGCGAGCGTGACCGACAGCACCGTCGACGTCGAGGTGTCGTCGTCGGCGGCGAAGATGGACGCCCTCCGGTACCTCGACGACCGCGCGACCGTCGAGGACGTCCGCATCGACGACGCGTCGCTCGAAGCGCTCTTCGACGAGTACACCGGGCACGGGAGCGCGAACGAGACCACGACGGAGTCGGCGCCGGCCGCCGAGCAACGGGCCGCCGCCGACGGAGGTGAGTCCGCGTGAGCTTCGCGACCGTCTTCCGCGACGACTTCAAGAACACGCGGCGCTCGTACGTCGTCCTCGGCGTCATCGCGACCCTCACCGGGTTCGTCTCCCTCATCACGTACTCGGTCGCCGAGTTCCACGACGACGCGTTCCGCGCGCTGTTCGACGTCTCGTTCTTCTTCTTCCTCGTGTTCCCGCTCATCCTCGTGCCGCTCACGTACCTCTCGGTCGCCGGCGACCGCGAGCACGGGTCGATAAAGCACACGCTCGGCCTCCCGAACACGCGCGCCGAGTACGTCCTCGGGAAGTACGTCTCCCGGACCGCGGTCGCGCTCGGCGCGGTGCTCGCGTCCGTCCTCGCGGCGCTCCTCATCGGGCTGGGGATGTACGACGGGAGCGTCGACGTCGCGCGGTTCGCGACGTTCGCCGCCATCACCGGCCTGTTCGTCGCGTCGATGACCGCGATCTTCGTCGCGTGCTCGACGCTCACCAGCCGCCGTTCCCGCGCGATGTTCGGCGTCATCGGCCTGTACTTCCTCCTCGGGCCGTTCTGGCTCGGGTTCCTCCCCGTCGTCAGCCTCCAGACTGTCGTCACGACCGTCGCGGACCTGTTCGGCGCGACCGTCTCGGAGTCGACGCGAGGATGGATCACGGCCGCCTCCCCGACGACCGCGTACCTCTCCGGGCTCGAACCCGTGTACGACGGCGTCATCGGGAGCGGCGACTACCCGCGCGTCACCCGGAACTACGCCGTCGAAGGGTCCAGAGAGATCTATCAGGAGAACTGGTTCAACTACGCGACGATGACCGCGTGGGGCGTCGTCGCGCTCGCCGCGAGCTACGCGCGCTTCCGCGTCGCCGAACTCGGGTGAGTCAGCGGACGACGTCCGCTATCCGGGGCGCACAGCCCGCGTCCGGCTCGTAGTACGAGTAGTGGTCCGCGACCTGGTCCGTGACGTCGACGTCCCGGTACGTCGCGGGGGCGTCGGCCGGGTCGCAGATGCCGCCGTGACCGACCGCGTTCGTGCCGTCCGAGAACCGGTAGAGCCACCCGAGGACCTCGTCACGACCGCTGTGGAAGTTCACGAGGCTCGGGGTGGCGGCCTCGATAGCGTCGCCGTACCGGCCGTCGGTCTCGACGCTCTCCTTCGGTATCGCGCCGCCGAGGAGCGACGCGGTCGCGACGGCGTTCTCGCGCCCGGCGTCGGCGAGCGACCGGAGGCACTCGCAGACGACGCGCGCCCCCAGGGAGTGTGCGACGAGGTGGACGGGGCGGCCGTCATCGTCGGCCCAGCGAGCGAGCCAGTCGGCGAGCGCGGGCCCGTTCGCGTCCGCGGTCCGCTTCGCGGGCGCCCAGTCCCGGTCGGAGTCCCACGTGTACGACACCACGGGATGTGGGACGTTCTGGTCGCGGAGCGCGGTCCGTGTCGTGTACGCCTGGTTCAGCGCCTCGGATTCGGCTGCACCGAGCCCGTGGACGTACACGACGAGCGCATCGGCGTCCTCGGTCGACCACGCGCCCTCCCGCGTCACCGTCGGGTCGTCGACGCCCGCGTTGACGTTGCCCTCGTCGTCGAAGACGCCGCGCGTCGAGAGCCGCGGATAGTCCTCGGGAGCGACGAGGTCGCCGTCGTCGCCCCGGAGCGATTGCTGGACGTACAAGGCACCTGCACCGGCCAGTCCGAGCGTCCCGCCGACGCCGGCGAGGAGGCGTCGGCGCGTCAGCAGACGTCGGTCGTCGTCGTTCTCTGAGATATTGGATTCGTAGCCGATGCGTCGGGAAAATACCCTCGACCGCGGCGAACCGGTCGTCGACCGACAGCGCGGGTTCCCCGAGCCAGCGCGCTCAGACCCGCTCGACGCTGATGGCCTCGTACTCGTCCTCGCCGCCGCCGTCCCCGATACCGAGCGTGTACGACTCGAACGCCGGCGCGAACGAGACGTCGACGTCGTACTCGGTACCGTCGCGACTGACCGACCGGACGACGTTCTCGTCGAAGTCGACGGTCATCGCGTACTCCATCCACCCGGTGTCGTCGACCGACTCGTCGAGTCTGACCTTCCCCGTGTCCGGCCCGCGGACGTAGAAGCGGTCCTTGCTGCTCCACCGGTGCTCGCGGATCTCGACGAGCGAATCGGTCCCGGTCGCGAACACCCGGAAGATGGGGATGCCGTCGTACTCCGTGTGCGTGACGCGATGCGTCGCCTCGAACCGGTGCGTGCCCGTGGCTTCGATGGTCGCCTTCGTCCGAACCGCCATGTCCGAGGCGTACTGGGTCGCCGCAACCGGCGAGTTGTACCGGAGCACGCCGCCGGACTCCTCCAACTCTTCCTCCTCGTGGTATCGCGTCACCGCCCACGTGTCGTCGTACGTCCCGTCCTCGAAGTCGTCGCCGAAACTGGCGGCGCCGGCTGTCTCCTCGGTCCGCGTCTCCGTCTCCGTCTCCGTCTCCGTGGGGTCCGCGTCTGCAGTGGTCGCGTCGTCGTTCTCGACGTCCGATTCCTCCTGGACGTCCGGGTCGCGCGGCGCGTAGTCCTCGCTGTCGATGACGCCGTCGCCGTCCGAGTCCTTGATCGACGTCGCCGTGCTCGTCGGCTCCTCGCTCCCGGTGAGTCGCAGGCAACCCGAAACCCCTATCGTCCCCGTGACGCCGACGGCCGCGAGAATCCGTCGACGCGTGCTCCGTTCGTCTTTCATGCTGGCTCGCTCTGGATATTGTCGCGCATCCAACTGGATAAAGTGTGTCGGTCTGGGCGACTTTCAGTTCGGTCAGACGAATCCGGGGCTCCCGGCTGGGCTTCGATCAGTCCGCGTCCATCGCGCCCGGCGTTCCGGAGGCGTTCACGTCGATCTCCTCGTCGGTGAGGTAACACTGGGGGTCTTCGCCCCAGAGGTCGCCGGTTGCGCCGAGCGCGCGCAGCCGAGAGCCGCCGCGACAGACGTCGACGTAGTCGCAGGACTGGCAGCGTTCGGGGAGGTGTTGCTCGCGCTCGCGGAGCGCGCCGAGGAGCGGGTTCGTGTCGTCGCTCCAGATGTCGCCGAACGCGCGGTCGCGGACGTTCCCGAGGCTGTAGTCCTGCCAGAACTGCGTGAGGTGGACGTTCCCCTGGTAGTCGACGTCGGCGACGCGTTCGCCCGCGGGGTCGCCGCCGTTCCGCCGGAGGTACTCGCGGACCATGCTCGCGTGAGCGTCGCCGAGTTCGTCGCGAGCGTACTCGACGAGGAAGCCGGCGTCGGCGTAGTTCCCGACGAGGAGCGTCTCGATGTCTTCGCCGTCGGCGTGGTACTCGCGGGTGAGGTCGCAGACCCTGCGGACGGCCTCTCGCTTGTCGGCGGGGTCGAGGTCCGCGTCCGGGATGCCGCGGCCGCCGTAGTCGAGGTGATAGAAGCAGAAGCGGTCGACGCCCTCGTCGTACAGGAGGTCGACGACGTCCTCGAGGACGGGCGCGGTGCGCTCCGTTATCGTGTACCGGAGTCCGGTCTTCACGCCGGCGTCCTTGAAGCAGTGGATGCCGCGGATGGCAGCGTCGAAGGCGCCTTCCTGGCCGCGGAACGCGTCGTTGACCTCGCGCGTCCCGTCGACGCTCACGCCGGCGTACTTCAGGCCGGCGTCGCGGAGCGCTTCGGCGCGCTCCTCGGTGACGAGCGTCCCGTTCGTCGACAGCACGGGTCGGATACCGAGGTCGTCGGCGTACGCGACGAGGTGCTCGAGGTCCGGTCGCGCGAGCGGTTCACCACCCGAGAACAGCACGACTGGGACGCCGAACTCCGCGAGGTCCTCGAGGAGTCGTTCGCCTTCCTCGGTGGAGAGCTCGGCGGGCGCGCAGCCGTCGTCAGCGCCCGCGTAGCAGTGCTCGCAGTACAGGTTGCACTGCTTGGTCGTGTTCCACACCACGACGGGGCGCCGCTGCTTCTCCTCCGATATCTGGGGTTCGTCGGCCTCGTCGGCGGCGTCGTACCGCAGGCCGTCCCCCTCGGCGTCGAGCCCGCAGAGGAGTTTGCTGACCGATATCATCTATAACTCCCGCTGCCGCGGTTCCTCGTAGTCCTCGCCCCCATCGAACCCCGAGACGTCCCCCGGCGCCGGTTCGCCCTCGGCGTCGAGGTCGTGCGTCGAGAACCGCGAGAACTCGCCCGCGGGACACACCCAGACGTCGTCGGCGTACCACGCGAACAACCGCGTCGCACGCTCGTAGGCGCCCTCGGCGTCCTCCGCGGTGACGCTCCCGACGTGCCGGAGCGGGTCCTCGGAGTCGTCGCGCACGAACACCTCGAATGCGGTTCCCTCGTCGGCGCGCGGCCGCTCCGCGACCGTCACGCGCTCGGCTGGCGCTTCCATACCGCCGACTCGGGACGCCACCCCCACTTACGTCTCGGTCGTTCCCACGACGCTGGAACGCACCCGAACGTGGCGACAGTGGCACCGAACAGTCGACCCTCGCCCGCTCCACGGATCCATCGGCGCGTTGATTGCTCGTCGCGTTCGAGTCAGGATACGGATAGCGTACGGTCCCTATACCAATCCACTCGACGCACCAGACGTGACCTATCGTGAACCGCATACTCGTTCCGTTCGACGGATCGCCGCTGTCTCGGCGCGCACTGGAATGGGCGACGACGGCGTTCCCGGACGCGACGGCGATAGCGTTCTACGTCATCGACCAACAGACGGACCCGACGGCGTCGGAGGGATGGGGCGACCACCCCGGCGAGTGGGAGGAGTGGCTCGCGGATCGCGACGACCACGCCCGAGCGCTGTTCGCCGACGCCCGTGACGTCGTGAACGACGACGCGACCCTGGAGACGGGCGTCGGTGTCGGTCGCGTCGTCGCGGAGATACTCGACGCCGTCGACGCGTTCGACGCGGACCTCGTCGTCGTCGGCCTCCACGGCCGGTCGCGGTTCGTCGAGGTGCTACCGGGCGAGACCGCCGAGGCGGTGATGCGGCAGTCGCCCGTCCCGGTGGTGGTCGTCCGGAACCCACCGGCGTCCTGACCGACCGCACCGGTCCGAACCCGCGCGGTCGACCTCGGAGCGCCGGGGTCGCGAGAGTCCGCGACCGCTACCGCGGGTTCCTCGACGACGCTACGGCCGGTGAACACGCGTGACGTGCCCGCCGCACCCGCACTGCTTCACGTACTCGTAGTCGACGGGTCGGTCGAGCGCGTCGCCCCTGGCGTCGTCGAGCGCGGGGTAGAGGTACGTCTCGGGGTGGCCGTGCGCGCGGTGCGTGACGAGGTTGACGTGGGTCCCGCTCGCGGTGTGGTCGATGGCGTCGAGCGCGTGGGCGACGACGAGGTCGGGGTCGTCGGCGTACTGGTCGCGTTCGAGGTTCGCGGACCACGATCCGTCGTGGTCGCGGTCGGTGACGGGTTCGACGTCGTCGGCACCGCGGTCGCTCTTCGAGTCGGGGTCGTCGGCACCGCGGTCGCTCTTCGAATCGGGGTCGTCGACGGTGTGTGCGTCGCTCATGGTCGAACCGAGGTGCCAGAGCACCGAGAGGACACCCCCGAACATGTTCGTCGGAACGTCCACGGACGCCGGTCTCGTCTCGTCGACCATGGAGCAAGTCACACTCGACGACCTGGACGGACGACCGCACGCAGCGGTGTTCGAATCCGGACCGAAGACGGTCCGCCTCGTGCTCGACGCCGGCGACGGCGTCGCCGCCCACACGCACCCCGGGAAGGACGTGCTCTTCCACGTCCTCGACGGCGAGATGGAGGTCGCACTCGACGACGAGTCGACCACGGTGGCGGCCGGCGACGTCCTCCGGTTCGACGGCGAACGCGAGGTCGCACCTACCGCGCTCACGGACGCTCGAGCCCTCGTCGTGCTGGCACCGGGCGCCGACGGCTGAGACCGACCGCGGAAATGTAACGCGACTATTATACCGACGGTGCGAATCGTGACCGTATGGGGTCGAAACGACGCGGAATCCTGACGCTCCTCGCCGGGGTGGGCGTGGTCGCAGTGAAGGGAAGTGACGAAGCGGCGCGGCTGCTCGCCAGAGGCGCCGACGAGTTGCTCGCCAGAGGCGCGCGGTCCGGTGACGAAGGTGGGTCGTCGGCGTCGGGAATCGACGACCTGGCGAGGGCCGGGAAGCGATACTATCGCCGGAAGCGAATCGAGTCGATGCTGAGCGACGAGCAGCGGACCGAAACGTTCCGGCTGCCTTCCGGATATTATGGCGGATATCGCATCGAGACGGGCGTCTACACCGACCTCGAGATCAGTTTCGAGACGCGGTCTGGCACGCCAATCGATGCGTGCGTCTTCGGCGCGGAAGGATTCGAGCGGTACGAGCGTGACGGTGAGTTCGGGAGCCCGGACATCTGGGAGGCGTATCTATCGCAGAGCGACGCGGCCACCGTGACGTTGGAGCCGGATACGGAATACTGGCTCGTGTTCGACAACACGACCGCGGGGTTCGCCCAGCCCGGTGACGAGGACGTGACTGTCGAGACCGACGTGTCACTCGGGCTCGTCCAGTAGCGAACGCGAGCCGTGTCGGTCGGCTTCTGCCCGCTCTCGTCACGAACGTCTCGGACATCGAATCGACCGTCTCTCCCTGGCGAACCAGAGACGAGGGGCGTGGGTCGTCGGGTCCGCTCAGTCCACCGTCGCGGTTCGGTCGGACCCGGGTGTCGTGTCGCTCGTGAGGTGTTCTGCGGCGTAGGCCTCGATGTACTGCATGCGTTCGGGGATCGGGGGGTGGTCGTAGTGGAAGGCCTCGTAGAGCGGGTGCGGGAAGGGGTTCGAGAGGTTCTCGCTGGCGAGCGCGGCGAGCGCGCCTACCATGGGTTGGCCGTCGTTCATGACGTCGACGGCGAACGTGTCGGCTTCGCGTTCGTGCGCGAGCGAGAGCTTGTTCGTGAGCGGCGAGAGCAGCTGGTTGAGCGGGCCGACCCAGAGGAGGCCGAGGAGGAGGCCGGCTGCGGGCGTGCTCTCGACGCTCCCGGTGACGCCGAACATCGCGTACAGCCACGGTTGCGTGGTGAGCCACCAGAGCGCGGCGAGCGTGAGCGCGATGGGGACGGTGCTGGCGAGGAGTTGCTTCCAGATGTGCGAGCGCTTCCAGTGCGCGAGCTCGTGCGCGAGCACGCTCTGGACCTCCGGGATGGACATCTGGTCGACGAGCGTGTCGAAGAGGACGACGCGCTTTGTCTTCCCGAACCCGGAGAAGAACGCGTTCGAGTGCGAGGAGCGCCGGCTGGCGTCCATCTCGTAGATCTGCTCGCACTCGAAGCCCGCGCGGTCGAACACGTCGTCGATGGCGTCACGCAACTCGCCCTCGTCGATGGGGTCGAAGTCGTAGAACAGCGGCATCACGACCCGCGGCAGGAGGACTTGCATGACGACGGCGAACGCGAGGTAGAGCGCGACGCCGACCGCCCACCAGTACGTCGGGAACGCCTGGATGGCCCAGAGGATGGGGAACGCGAGCGCGGTGACGAGGACGACGGTGATGGCGGCGCCGACGAACTTGTCTCGCACCCAGAGTCGCGGCGTCTGGTTGTTGAACCCGAACAGCTCCTCGACGACGAACGTGTCGAACGCGTCGAACGGTGCGCTGAACGCCTGGAGTGCGAGCGCGCCGACGACGACGAGGACGACGCCTTCGACGAGCGTGGCGTCCACGATGGGGACGTTCGGGTCAAGCGCGTCGACGGCTTCGACGACGTCCGCGAACGCACCCGTGTAGAGGACGCCCAGGAGCACGACGAGCCCGATGGCACTCTGGAGGAGCGAGAACCCGGTCTTCGCGCGCTGATAATCGAGGAGTTCGTCGACGTCGGCGACCGCGAGACGCTCGTCCACCCACTCACGCCGATCGCGGACCTCGCTCGCGCCGTACTGGACGTTCACGACCGAGAGCCACCCGAAGAAGACGTCGGTGCCGACGACGAGCAGGAGGAACGCGACGTGCAGCGTTAGCATACGTCGCCCGTTGGTCGTGGACCAGTTTCAATGATACGCATCGACACCGAGAACGACCGTGGGAGGGTATCGACGGGTCACTCCTTCGCTTTGAGGTTGTGAACCACGTCGAGGCGCGCCTCGACCTCGGCCGTGGGTTCGAGCGCGTCCGCGATGACGTCCGCGGACTTGTACGCCATCGGTGCCTCGTCGGCGACGCTCTCGACGACGCTCTCCGAGTAGATGCCGTCCATCGCGGCGGCGAACTCGTCCATCGACACCTCGTCGAACGCCCGCGTGCGACTCATGACGCGTCCGGCGCCGTGGGGGGCGGTCCGGTGGTACTCGTCGTTGCCCTTCCCGCGAGCGATGACCGACCCGTCGGCCATGTTGAACGGGACGAGGAGGCGCTGACCGTCTCGGGCCGGCGTCGCACCCTTCCGGATGGTGAGGTCGCGGAAGTCGACGTAGTTGTGGATGGACTGGAAGCGCTCGACGGGGTCGACCGCGAGCGCGTCACAGATGGCGTCGACCATGACCTCGCGGTTCCACCGCGCGTACTGCTGGGCGAACAGCATGTCCACGAAGTAGCCGTGGGCCTCGCGGCCCTCGAGGTAATCGAGCGCCTCGTTCCGGTCGCCCGCAACGACCGCGTCGTCGTCGGACGCGTCGTCACCGGCCGCGTCGTCGCCTGGCGCGTCGGGCGCCGTCTCCCCGGGTCGGAGTGCGGCGAGCCGGTCGAACGTCTCCTCGATGGCCTTGCCGTCGAACTCCTCGCGGACCTTCGCCTTCCGGATGGCGGACTCGCCCTTCCCACCGGTCAGCCACTCGTAGAGGTCGGTGTCGGAGACCTCGCTGGGGTCGAACTTGAGGTACGGGACGAGGTCGTCGTCGATGCCGTCGCGGAGGCCGGCGTGCTCGCGGCGCTCGGTCGCCCGTTCCTGCCAGTACTCCGCGACCGCGAGCCCGAGGTACCGCGACCCGGAGTGAACGACGACCCAGTGGTCGCCGGCGTCGCGTTCGCGCGCGAACTCCACGAAGTGATTCCCGCCGCCGAGCGTCCCGACGCCACGGATGACGTACCCCATCCCCTGGGGTTTCCGGGAGAGCACGCGCTGGCAGAGCCCCTCGAAGTAGTCGCCGTCGTAGCCGTCGAAGTCGAACTCGAGCGGGTCGACGCGCTCCCCGAACCGCTCGACGTACGCGTCGTCGAACGACTCGAACACGCGGTTCGCGCGGTCGAAGGGAAACTCGTCGACGAGATGCACGGAGTCGTCGTACTCGTGTACCTCGCGCCCCATCGGGACGGCGTCGCGGACCCGACGCTCGCGTTCCGCGTCCGCGAGCGGCAGGTCGTCGCCGAGGTTCGCGGCGGCCATCCCGCAGCCGACGTCGACGCCGACGACGTTCGGGACGATGCGTTCGCCGAGCGGCATCGTGAACCCGACGGGCGCGCCGGCGCCCCAGTGCGTGTCAGGCATCACGCGCACCGGCTCGGTGAACGCGGGATGGTCCACGAGCTCCTGTATCTGCTCGCGGCAGTTCGCCTCGAGCAGCGACTCGTCGTCGACCATGACGCGAGCGGTCGTGTGCTCGCCGTCGATCTCGATGGGCATCGTTCTCGCCCCGTCCTTTCGCCGTCGCCGTAAAGAGCGTGTCGTGAGACTGCGACGCGTTCGCACGGACCGCGTCCGGAACGCGTTTGCGTCGACCGAACCGAGTCCTCAAGCGTCCGTGGCGCGTACCCGAGCGCGTGAGCAGATGGACTGCGGCGGACGTGCAGGCGTACGACGAGCGAGCACCCGCACCGAGTGAGACGCGGACGTTCACGGCGGCGCTCGGGTGCTTCTGGGGCCCGGACGCCGCGTTCGGTACGCTCCCGGGCGTCGTCCGGACGCGCGTCGGGTACGCCGGCGGCACCGACCCGAACCCGACCTACGAGCGAATCGGTGACCACAGCGAGGTCGTTCAGGTCGACTACGATCCCGGCGAGACGACGTTCGCGGCGCTCGTCGACGAAGCGATCGGGCTGCACGACCCGACGCGCCAGCCCGCGAAGCGCCAGTACCACCACGTGCTGTTCTTCGAGAGGGAGCGCGAGCGCGAGGCCATCGAGGACGCGCTCGACGCTCTCGAGGTCCCGTCGGTGGAGACGCGCGTCGAGCCGCTCGACTCGTTCGCGCTCGCGGAACCGTACCATCAGAAGTTCAACCTCCGCGGGAAGCGCTGGGCGACCGACGCCTTCGACGACGCGGACTACGACCGCACCGACGTCCGCGAATCGCCCGCGGCAGCGAAACTCAACGCAGTTCTCGCTGGACGGGACGTCAGCGAATTGGGCGCGCTCGGGAGACGCGACGTAGAGCTCCGGTAGCGCCACGACCCACCAATTGACGGTCCGTTTCCGGAAGAGGTTCTCGCCGCTTTGACCCTCGCGGTCCCGCTGAAGAGTGGTTCTCTCGCGAGTGATGCGCCGGTGGGTAGCCTACTGGCGATGGTCGACCGTGGCGTGCTGGTCGGGTTACCGTCGCAGTACACTGGCCGGTAGTCAGATCTCGGACAAAATTATTTGTGGACGGATGATGTAAATCTAGCTGCCCCTATGTCAGATACCAGTCCGGAAGAAACACACTGGAGGAAAGTGATATGGTTCGTTCCAATTGCTTACCTTATAGGTATTGCAACCGGGTCGTTATATATTCTGAATAGGTTCGCTGACGTCGACGTTCCCCTGGCTGGTACCGATGCGATATTCGTTCTGGGTGTCGTTGCTGTCCTCTTGATATTCCTGGCAACCGTATCGCTCCCGTACGCGCTGCACCGGGACATCCTCTCCCTGGATACTGGGCGGTCCGACGCCGAGTGGGTACCTGACCGCTCGACGTTCGTCCGGAGAGCGCTGTATGGCTTAACAATCCCCGGGCTCACGCTGGTCGTGTCGAGTTACTATCTGTACCAACTACGGAAGAAGTGCTCGCATATCTGAATAGACAGCCCAATATAATTTTTTGAATTTAGGTACTCCTTCTGCGTTGATACCGTATCCAAATTTTTTGCAGTTGGTGTCCGCAAGCAGAGGAACAAGCCAGATTAGTTATTTTTTAATCGTTCCGCTAAAGACATACTAGATAGCTCTAGAAGCCCGTTGGTTGCATATTCAGAATCTAGTCGTGCTTTAATTTCTAGAATCTTATCTTTCTCAATCGGTCCCGTCCCCGAATCATTTTTAACATGGTATAATCAATAAATTACAAATAGTGGAAGCGTTATGCATCTGGTGGGTCCGACATGTCAGAAGCCGAGACACACCTGAATCCGGTGCGAGGTTCGAACGAAGGCATCGTCGTCTACGACGGAAAGTGCGACATCTGTCGGCAGTTGGCATCGCAGATCAACAACAAGACCGGTGAGGACATCTCCATCCTCCCCCTGGAGAGCCCCGAAGCGCAGGGCGTTCTCGAGAAGTACTACACCGGTGACCCGGACCACGACTTCTACTTCGTCAGCGGAGGCACCTGCTCGAAGGGACTACGCGCGGTCCCGAAGATCGTGCAGGCAACCGGAGTTCGGGACTTCGGCGGCCTCATGAGCAAGTACTTCGACCTGAAGTACCTCGCAGACCAGTCCGATGACTGCTCGTGCGACGAGGATCACTCCGCGACGGCCGACACCACCGAGTCTGGCAGTGGCGTGCTCTCTCGCCGCGCCTTCACCGGGATAGCAGCGACCGCCGCCGCGACACTGATGCCGGGGACGGCAGTCGCCAGAGAGAAGGAGCGTCTCAGCCAGGGACCGCCGCGCGACCTGGAGGTCCGTGTCGCAACCGTCACGGAGAACGGACGTGGCGGGTTCGATACGACCATCCGGAACCGACCCGACCTCATCCACGGCCCGCCGTCGTTCGACGAGGCAACCAAGGCGAAGGGCGACGGCAAGTCGACCGCATCCCTCAAGCGGTCGAGCAACGAGACCAACTTCGAAAAGCGTCGCGTCGGCGACAGCGGGGAACTCCGCATCGACAAGGTCTCGACCACGTACGACATCAACGAGGCCAAGCCCGGGATCCAGCGTGCGGCGAGCCTCCAGACGGACGTCGCCGACGACGCCGGGAAGATGGACATCTACAGCGCCGTCGTCGACGGCCGGCGCTTCGAGCTCGCTATCAACGTCGGCCGTGGCCCCGCCGTCCTCGAGGGCGACGAGGCGGACATCGCAACCACGATGGCGTCGAAGGTCCAGCACGACCTCGCCTACCCCACGGTCGACTTCGTGGTCCCCGACCTCGAGAACGCGACCGTCTCCGAGTACATCGAAGCGTACGTGACGGGCGTCGAGCGCCTCCAGACGTTCTATCGGAAGAACAACGTCAGAGAGATGGTCAACGTCTACCAGGACGTCGGTGACTCCCTGCGCGAGACGCAGCGCTCGTTCGCGCGGAACGTGCACGAAGCCGACCTGACGCCGATGTCGAGCTACCTCGGGATCTCCGGTGTCCCGAACTTCGCGCGGTACGCACTCCCGCCGGAGGACTCCCAGTCCGCCGTCGTGCAGGGTGCCGGCTGTGATTCGGGCTGTGGTTGCGGCGTCGACCTGTGTTGTGGCTGCGGCCTCGGCGCGGGCGTTTGCACGGCACCGATCGGGAAGATCTGTGGTTGCTGTATCCTCGAGTGCTCGTGTGACATCATCAACTGCTGTGCGGACATCCTGTGATCCGGTCGCCTGATCGGAGCGTTCGATACCGACGGACGCGGTGACCGCGGGGACGCGGCGTCCCCTGCTTTCATTCTTCGAGGTGGTTGCGCTGGACGACGGCACGCGTTCGAACCGTCGTGAGGAGGTTGAACCGGCCATCGACGATGCCGCCCGGGCGTCGGTCGATGGCTTCGGCGAGGACCGGGACCGCGTGAAGGCGTTCGGCGCGAGGCAGTGAAGGCGGTCGACGCGCCGCAGGGGATCAGTTCCGGACCTTCCGCATCCAGTCGTCGATGGCGTCCCGGTATCCGTGCTTGTCGACGGAGGGGAGCGGGTCGAGCGCGTTGAACTGCGAGACGACGGCGTCGCGAGCGCGCTCCTCGAGACCATCGGGGACGTGGTCGACGTCGGGGTCGCGTTTGTGCGCGACGAGGTCGTCGACGAGCGCGGGGTCACCGGCGTCGACGGCGTCGGCGAGCGCGTGCACGTCGGCCTCGACGTCCTCGTGCTCGAGGACGTACTGCGCGCCGAGCAGGCCGCGGTAGACGTGGAGGAACCGCTTCGCGCTCGGGTCGTAGCCCTCGGTCTTGCCGGGGTCGAGGTACTTGTAGTAGTTCGACTTCGCCATCCCGAGGTACGCGTGCGGGACGTTCATCGGGAGGTGCTCGCGGACGAGCGCGCGGAGCGCGTCCACCTCCAGGGGCATCCCGTTCATCACGACGGGGGCTTCGAGGACGAGTTCGACGACGTTGAAGTTCGCGTCGACGAGCAGCGAGCCGAAGTGCTTGAGTTCGTTGCTCTTCAGGTCGCAGTCGGCGTACGCCTCGAAGCCGTCGGTCGTCCCGTGCACGTTCACCGTCACGTCCGGACGGGGCTCGCTGAGGTACGCGTACTCTTCGGCTGGGACGACGTGCACGCCGCGGACGTCGACGTCGCTGTCGGCGTCCGCGAACCCGAACAGGTGACTGCCGGCGATCGCGTAGAACCGCGGCTGGCGGCGGGTTCCCTTCGCGGCGACGGCGTCGGTGACGTAGTCCCGGATGGCTTCGGCGCTGTACCCGACGTCGAGCTCGTCGAACTCCATGTCCTATCACCTCGTCGCGACCCTGCTCGTGCCGGCCCGGGGCGTGGCACCGCCGACGGCGTCGACGGGCCGCGTCGGCGAGCGGCCGCGATGGTCGCGTCGTCTCCGAGTTCACGTCGCCTCCACGTCAGTGTGTCGTCGCCTCGGTACCACGGCACGCGGAGGGGAGCGACCGAGTGGTGTCGCGTCGGGACCGAGTGGTGTCGCGTCGGGACCGAGTGGTGTCGCGTCGGGACCGCGTGCTGGCGGGGTTCGGACGGGAGCACACAGATGGAGACCACTACTCGTGGTGAGGCGGCGGAGAGCCGCCGAAAACCCCGGGCCGGACGAGTACCGCCAGTTCGGCGGGGGAAGCGGCAAGTTCGCCGGGGGAGCGGTCAGTTCGGTAACCGTAGAAACCTGTTATTGGCGCCTAGGAAAGGCTTAACGTCGTGAGGGCGCTACAACGGTTGAATTCAGGGTATGGGTGAACGGCTCTCTCGAGTCGTCGAGGCACTTGCGGCGTCGGGTGACCCGCGTCTCGACGACGACTACTGGCGGGTGGTGCCCGCGGCCGACGGCCGCGGTGCGGTGGTGCTGGTCGGGGTGGTCCACGACCATCCGGCGAGCGCGCACCGCGTCGCGTCCGTCGTCGCGGAAGCCGCTCCGGACGTACTGGCGCTCGAACTCCCGAATCTCGCGGTCCCGTACTTCGTGGGCCGGACCGCTCGCAGCGAGTCGCCCGCCGCCGGAGCGAGCGACGTCGAGGACGGCCACGCAGTGGCCGACGGCGGCCGGGCCGTGGACAGCGTCGACGAGATGAGCGCCGCCATCGACGCGGCGGCGGCGGATGCGGACGTCGTCGGCGTCGACACGTTCACGTGGCGGTTCTGGCGCGCGTTCCTGGCGCGAGTCACCTCCGGGGAGGTCACTGCGTCCGCGGTTCGTGAGGCGCTCGAGGGCGTCGGCCGCGTCGTCTGGCGCGCGCTCTCGGTCCGGTACGGGTCGGAGGGTGGTCGGCCCGACGGCGACGGGAGCGAGTACGCGGTCGACGCCGCGGACGACCCGGTCGACCAGGCGGCCCACGAACGCTCGCACGTCTCCCGGAGCCGGTCGCTGCTCGGGGCCCTGGAGCGTCCCGCCGGCGACGTGCTGTTCGACGAGGCGCGCGAGGCCACGATGGCCGCGAACGTCGACGCGCTTCGGACGTCGGGGACGGTCGTCGCCGTCGTCGGACTGGCCCACCTCGACGCCGTCACCGACCAGTTGACGGACGTGGAGCGGACCGTCGACTGACGAGGGGGTGGAACTGGACTGGACGGGAGAAGGGCCGAGGGCGGTTGCGCGGACGGTGGTCGTCCGACCGTGACGACCGGAGTCGCCGTCAGAAGCTGGACTTGAGGTGTATCTCGTCGCCCTGTATCTTGTCGACGTTGTCGTGCATGAGCGGGTACACCGTCTCGTTCTCGTCCTCCCAGCCGAGTTTACTCCGGATGGACCCCGAGAGGCCGGTGTCGACCCGCACGTGGGCCTCGTCGCCGGCTATCTTGTCGACTGTGCCGACCATGTCGCCGTCGGCGGTCATTACTTTCTTGCCTTCGTCGCTCGATTTGAATGCTCGTACCATTGTAGTATCCGTCGAGCGAGCGTCCCACCGAGGTTCGCTCGCTTGACGGTCCAACTGTGGCGAGCATCCCGCATCAACATACGCCAGTTACCGGAGGACGCCGTCTCGGTACGAACAGCTAACGATGGCAAGGGCAGGTATCGGCGGGCCAGTCGTCGCGTCGCGGCCAGTATCGGCTCGGCAACTGCCGGGGTGGTGCGAACGAGTCGGGTTCGCGAGCGCGTCCGTCCACTCGCTTTCCGAGGTCGGGTCGCGTCGGACGAGGGTGGGCGTCGAACGTGTTCGCACGCGTGTCCACCGCGTTGGAACGCGCTCTTCCCCTTATGGGTATCACTCGGTAAGGTCGTCTCGTGGAGGAACCCAGAATGATGGACCGACCGAGTCGACGCGACTTCGTTCGTATGGCTGCGGTGAGTACCGCCGTCGCGGTGGCCGGGTGTTCGAGCGGTTCCAGTACGTCGACGTCCGGCGGGGACGGTGATGGCGGCGACGGTGGGGATAGCGGAGACGGCGGGTCGACGTCGTCGAACGACGACGGCTCCGGGTCGAAGTGGACGCAGACGAGTACGGTCGACATGACGGCGAGCCTGAAGTACGCGCCCAAGCGCATCGAGGTGGAGCAGGGGACGACGGTGACGTGGAAGAACACGGGGAACATCGGGCACACCGTCACCGCGTACGAGGACGAGATCCCCGAGGACGCGTCGTACTTCGCGTCGGGCGGGTTCGACTCCCAGCAGGCCGCGGTCGACGGCTACAATAACGACAACGAGGGGAACGTTCCGAAGGGCGAGTCCTACGAGTACACGTTCGAGACGAAAGGGACGTACAAGTACTACTGCGTGCCCCACGAGATGAACGGGATGGTCGGGTACGTGAAGGTCGTCTAAGTGAGGTGACTCGAGATGACGCAATCCTTCGACGACGACGGTGACGGTGCATCGACCGGTGACCTGGACGTGCCGGACCCGACCGAGGTGGTCGCCGAGCACGAGCGCGAGCTCGAGAGCGTGCTCGCGGAGGTCGAGGAACCGACTGGCGCGGACGACAGTCCGACGCTCGAACTCGCCGGGCTGCAACTCGACCGGCGGGACTTCATGAAGGCGGGCGCGGCGACGGGCGCGATGACCGCGCTCGGTGGCTGCGTCGGCGGCCTCACCGACACCGGCGGTAGCGGCGCCGGGACCAGTAGCGGCGGTGGCGGGAAGTCGACCGCCGACCACAAGGTGCCGCCGGGCGAGCACGACGAGTACTACGGCTTCTGGTCGGGCGGTCATTCCGGCGAGATACGCGTGATCGGCATCCCGTCGATGCGCGTCCTCACCCGCATCCCGGTGTTCAACCCCGAGCCGGCGAAGGGCTACGGGTTCGACGACCAGTCAAAGCAGGTGCTGGAGGAAGGCGGCGGGTACTCGTGGGGCGACAACCACCATCCGGCGCTGTCGGAGACCGGCGGCGACTACGACGGCGAGTACCTGTTCGTGAACGACAAGGCGAACGGTCGCATCGCGCGCATCGACCTGAAGTACTTCGAGACGGACGCCATCCTCGACGTCCCGAACGTGCAGGCCGTTCACGGGTTCACCGTGCAGAGTCCGGACACCGAGTACATCTTCGGGAACGGCGAGTTCCGGACGCCCCTGCCCAACGACGGTCGCGACCTCGACAGCCCAGACAGCTACGAGTCGCTGTTCTCCGCGATCGACCCAGAGTCCATGGAGACGCAGTTCCAGGTGCGCGTGGACGGGAACCTCGACATCCTCGACACCGACAAGGACGGTCGGTGGGCTATCGCGTCAGCGTACAACAGCGAGGAGGCCGTGACCATCTCGGGGATGACCCACGACGACCGCGACTACGTGAAGGCGTTCGACGTCCCCGCTATCGAGAAACTCGTCGAGCAGGGCAAGTACGACGAGGAAGTCAACGGCGTCCCCATCGTCGACGGGACGAAGGAGTCGCCACACAATAGCGGCTCGAATCCGATCGTTCGGTACGTGCCGACGCCGAAGAGCCCGCACTGCGTGGAGGTCGGGCCGAACGGGAAGTACGCGTTCGTCGCTGGGAAGCTCTCGCCGACGGTGACGATGCTCGACATCGAGAAGTTGGGCGAGGTGGACGACCCAGCGGATGCGGTCGCGGGTCGGCCGAAGGTCGGTCTCGGGCCGCTGCATACGACGTTCGACGGGAACGGGCACGCGTACACGAGCCTGTTCATCGACTCGCAGGTCGCGAAGTGGGACATCGAGAAGGCCGTCGAGGCCGAGACGGGGTCGACCGAACCGATCCTCGAGAAGCAGGACGTCCACTACAACCCGGGGCACATCCAGGCGGTGGAGGCGATGACGACGGACCCGGACGGCGAGTGGCTCGTCAGCCTGAACAAGCTCTCGAAGGACCGCTTCCTGAACGTCGGCCCCATCCATCCGGACAACGACCAGCTCATCCACATCGGCGAGGGCGAGAAGGAGATGGAGGTCGTCGCCGACCATCCCGCGTATCCCGAGCCCCACGACTGCGTGTTCGCGCACAAGGACAAGATCAGCCCGAAGCGCGTGTACGACAAGGCCGACGTCGACGGCGAGTTCGTCACCGAGTCTGCGAGCGGCGTGGAGCGCACCGGCGAGGAGTCGGTGAACGTGAAGCTGTCCGCGAAACGCTCGGAGTACGGGCTCGCGGACTTCACCGTGAAGGAGGGCGACGAGGTGACGATGACCGTGACGAACATCGAGGGCGTCGCGGACATCGTCCACGGCGTCGCGGTCCCCGAGCACGACGTGCACGTCGCGGTCGCGCCCCAGGACACCCGCGAGGCGACGTTCACGGTCGACGAACCCGGCGTGTACTGGATCTACTGCACGTACTTCTGTAGCGCGCTCCACCTGGAGATGCGCTCGCGGATGCTCGTCGAACCGCGCGACTGACCGCTCGCGTTCGCCGCCAGCGCGCTCGCCCGACCACTGATCGGGTCGGGCACACGCCGCCGTGACCGCCGCACTCCGGAGCGGTCCGGCGCGAACCGAACTCCCCACGAGGTGATTCCCCATGCAACTCCCGAGCATCGACGAGTTCCTCGAACTCAGACGACTGCTGTGCGTGCTCGCAGCGGTGCTGTTCGTCGGCGCGCTCGCGTTCCCGATGTGGACCATCGAGGTGCACGCCGTCCAGTACCCCAACACCGTGCTGCGAGTGGAACTGTTCGCGTACCCCCACGTCGCGGGCGACTACGTGGAGATGGCGCGATTGAACAAGTACATCGGGTTCTACTACCCGGACCCGGTGCTCGTCGAGCCGAACTTCGAGGTGCACGAGAACGCGGTCCGCGTCCCGGAGTGGTCGCTCGGGCCCGTCGCGTTCGTCGGGTGCGCGCTCGCCGGCGTCTTCGTCGCGGTGGCGCCGACCGAGCGCAAGCTCCGCGCGGGCCTGCTCGCGCAGGTCGTCGGGACGGTCGGCGTGTTCGGCGCGATGGTCGCGGACATCCAGTACCGGCTCTACCAGGTCGGGCATTCGCTGGACCCGAACGCGCCCGTGATGGGCGTCGACGGGTTCACGCCGCCGCTGTTCGGCCAGTACTCCGTGGCGAACATCACGAGCTACTCGCGGTTCGGGCTCGGCGCGTACCTCTCGATGGTCGCCATCGCCGTGCTCGTGCTCGCGTACCGCTATCGCGATTCGACGGCGACGCCCCGCGACCTCGTCGTCGCCGCCGGCACCGCACGCCCCGTCCTGGGCACGCTGAAGCTCCTGCCGGTCGTCGACTACCCGCCCGAGGCACCCGGGAGCGACAGCTCGGCCGACGGTCGCGCTCCGGGCAGCGGCGACGAACCGGTCGCCGTCGACGGCTTCGGCGACGGCGAAGATCCCGAACGCGTCGAGCGCCCGACGGGGCGTCGTCCGCGCGACGCCGATGGCGCACCGGGACGGGACCGCGGCGGTCGCGGTGGCGTCGGAGGTGACTGAGATGCCCTCGTGGAGCATCGCCGCTCGCGTTCCCCCCGTCGACGTCCTGGTCGAACGCGGGTTCGCGGTCGCCGCGGTCGTCGCGGTCGCGGCGCTCGTCGTCGTCGGCGCGGTCGCGCCGGCCGTGACGGGCGCGAGCGGGGCCCCCCAGATGGCGACCGGTGGCGTCGAGGACCGAGCGGCGAGCCATCCGCCGCTCGCGTACGACGCGCCCGTCGAGGAGCGCGACGTGGACTTCGACCCGCCGACGCGCGACGGCGAGGTCCGCGTCGACGGCGAGCGCTTCGAGACGCTCGCGGCCGCGCTCGACGCCGCGACGCCGGGGGCGACCGTCGTCGTGGACGGCGTCGTCGAGGGGAACGTCACCGTCACGACGCCGAACGTGACGATACGGAGCGCCGACGGCGGTTGGGGGGTCGTCGACGGCCACGGGAGCGGTGACGTGCTCACCATCGAGGCCGACGACGTCACGGTCTCGCGGCTCTGGGTCCGGAACTCGGGGCGCGACGCCGCCGGGAACGACGCCGGCGTCTGGATAGCGGGCGACGACGTCGTCGTCCGCGACAGTCGCGTCACCGAAACCACGTTCGGCGTCTGGGTCGACGGCACGAGCGGCGCCGTGGTCGCGAACACGACCATCGTCGGCCGCGACCAGGTCGCCGACCGCGCCGAACGCGGGAACGGGATCCAGCTCTGGCGCGCCGAGGACGCTCGCGTCCGCGACAACCGCATCACGGACGCTCGCGACGGCATCTACTACTCGTGGGCGAGCGACGTGGTCGCGACCGGGAACGCGCTCTGGGACCTCCGGTACGGCGTCCACTACATGTACAGCGACGACTGCGTCCTCAGGGAGAACGCCGCGTTCGGGAACGACGTCGGGTACGCGCTCATGGTCAGCGAGGACCTCGTCATCGCGAACAACACCGCCGTGAACAACACCGGGCGGTCGGGGCACGGCCTGATGGTGAAGTCCATCGACGACTCCACCATCACCGGGAATCACCTCGTGGGGAACGACAGGGGCCTGTTCGTGTACAACTCGCTGCACAACGAGCTCGCGTACAACCTCGTGCTCGCGAACGACGTCGGCGTGCACCTCTCGGCGGGCAGCACGGACGAGCGCGTGCATCACAACTCGTTCGTCGACAACCGCGACCCGGTGCTGGCGGACGTCGGCGAACACGTCGTCTGGAACGAGTCCGCGGGGAACTACTGGGCGGACGCGACCGTGCGTGACGTCGACGACGACGGCGTGAGCGAGGTCCGGCATCGACCCGAGGGACTCGTCGACAGCCTGGCGCGCGAGCACCCGCTCGTCGCGGTGTTCGCGCGCTCGCCCGCGGTCGGCGTGCTCGAGCTCGCGGAGAGCCAGGTGCCGCTCGTCCGCTCGCCGGGCGTGGTCGACGAACGACCGCTCGCGACGCCGGTTCACGACTGGAGGCGATACTATGATCGAGATTAGGAACGTCACGAAGGCGTACGGCGACGTGGTGGCGCTCGACGGCGCGTCGATGTCCGTCGACGAGGGAGCGACGGTCGGACTCGTCGGGACGAACGGTGCTGGGAAGACGACGCTGTTCCGCCTGCTCGTCGGGCACGCGACGCCCGACGACGGGACGGTCCGGGTCGCCGGGCGCGAACCGACCGAAGGGCCCGCGCTCCGCGAGCGCGTCGGGTTCGTCCCCGAGGACGCGGCGTTCGACCCGCGGCTCACCGGCCGTGAGGTCCTCGAGCTGCACGCGCGCCTCCGCGGCGTCCCGGGCGACGACCGGGCGGAGCGCGTCGAGCGCGTGCTCGCGACGGTCGGCCTCGCCGACGCCGCGGACCGCCGCGTCGAGGGATACTCGAACGGGATGACCCAGCGGCTCGCGGTCGGGACCGCGCTCGTCCGCCGTCCGGCCGTCCTCCTGCTGGACGAACCGACCGCCGCGCTGGACCCGCGCGGCGTCGAGGCGCTGCATCGGGTCGTCGACCGCATCCGCGAACGCACGAGCACCACCATCGTCGTCTCCAGTCACGTCCTCGACGAGGTCGACCGGCTCTGCGAGCGCGTCGTCGTCCTCGACGACGGCCGGGTGCAGGCGCGCGGGTCGGTCGCGGACCTCGCGACTGACGCTGCCGACGCCGTCGAGGTGCGCTTGCGGCCGGTGGACGGCGACGCGCGTCGCGCCGCCCACGACGCCGTCAGGGACGCGATAGCCGACGCGCCGTCGGACGGCGCGGTCGAGTCCCGCGGCTGTACGCTCGTCGTCGAGTGCCACCGGGCGGTCGCGTTCGACGTCGTTGCGGCGGCCCGTGACGCCGCCGCGCTCGACGGGTTCGAGGTCGAGGAGCCAGGGCTCGAGGACGCGTTCGCGGCCGCGGTCGACGACGCTGCGATGGTCGACGACCCCGCAGTCGCGACGACGAACGGAGGTGATCGTGCGTGACCGCTCCAGATGACGAGCCGACGCGGGGCGGCGGCGAGTCCGACGCCCGCGGCCCGCGACCCGATGGGGGTGTCGGCGAGGTGCCGGACACCGGCGTCGGCCGAGCGCTCGCGTCGCGGCGCGTCCGCGACGACGGTGCCGCCTCCGAGACGGAACGACCGCTGACGGGGCGAGAGGCGAGCGAACGCACAGCGTCGACGGGACGGGCCGCGTCGCGCCGCGAAGCGGTCGTGGGGTTCGCGCGCCGCGAATATCGCGTCGCGGCGCGGTCGCGGTGGCCGGTCGGGCTCGCGGCGCTGTTCGCGGCGTTCACCGTCGGCGTCGTGCAGTACGGCGCGAGCGGTGCCGGCGCGAGCACGGTTCCGGCGGTCGTCGCGTCCGTCGCCGCGTTGTCGACGTACGTCGTCCCGCTCGCCGCGCTCGCGTTCGGGTACGCGACCGTCGTCGGCCCTGCGACCCGCGGCGAGCTCGACGTACTGTACGCGCTCCCGGTCCCGCGCTGGACCGTCGTCGTCGGCGCCTTCGCCGGTCGCGCGCTCACGTTCACCGGCGCGGTCTGCATCGGGTACGCGTTCGGTGGCGCCGCGCTCTACCGCGTCGGCGGCCTCGACGCCGTGAACGCGTTCCTGCCGACGGTCGCCGCGGCCGTCCTCGCGGGCGTCGCGTTCCTCGCGATAGCGGTGCTGGTGTCGACCGTGGCGGGCGAGAAGGCGAGCGCACTCGGTGGCGTGCTCCTCGCGTGGGCGTGGTTCGTCCTCGTCCACGACGTGGTCTCGCTCACCGCGGTCGTCGTCCTCGACCTGCCCGCGAGCGCACTCGCGGCGCTCGTCGCCGCGAACCCAGCGGACTGCCTGCGCGTCCTCGGGATGGCCGGCGTCCCCAGCGCAAGTGGCGCAGCAGGGGCGCTCGGCGCGACCGCGGTTTCGGTACCGGTTGTCGTCGTCGCCCTACTTGCGTGGATAACGCTCGCACTCGCCGCCGCAGCACGGAGCACCTCGACCCGCTGAGCGAGAAGACGGACTCCGAGTCCCATCCGGCCACATCGCACGGGAGCAACGACGCGACCGAGATAGTATCAGATACATTCGTATATATGTATTCTTATGGTTGGGCGGCTTTCGATTGTGCTTCGGAACCAACACGGCGGTCAGTGCGAGTCGAGGGCGACAGCGCGCCCGTCCTCACTCGTCGTTCGCGACCGCGATGTTCACGTACTGGATGAAGAACTCCATGATGTGCTGTTCCGCTTTCCTGAGATGCTGTGACGCCGTGGTCTTGGCGATTCCGAGGTCGTCTGCGATCTCCTGAAGCGTGCTCCCGCGTGGGATATCGAAGTAGCCCGCTTCCAAGGCCTTGTTGAGCACCATGCGACGACGCGGGGTGATGGTCTCGAACACCTCGCTCCACTCCGTGACGCTCGGCGTAATCTGGCGCTGGAAGTCCGACGAGACGTACTCGATCTTGACCGGGCCGAAGCGCTCCAGCAGACTGACAGCCTCGGACAAATCCTCCCGCGTTGTCAATAGAAGGTCGAAGCTTTCTTTCCCATTACGCAACTCGCCGAACCCACCGAGTGGGATGAATCCCTCGTGCAGCAACAGCTGGAGGGGCGTGTACTCGAAGTGCTGACTGCGGATGAAGAGGGTCGCCGAGAGCCGGTCGACCCCGCCGATGGAGTACCGCTCGAGGACGTCGATGGACGTCGTCGATTCGTGTTCTCGGATGGTCTCGACGACGTCGTCGTAGTCGTCCTCGGCGACCTCCAGCGCCAGCAGTCCGAAGTACCGGCGGTCGCGGAACGTCGACGCGAGGAACTCGCCGGAGACGTCGTACGCGGCGAGGCTACTGGTCCAGTCGTCCTCGTATCGGACGCTTAGCTTCGCGGTTAACATCGATCTCTCGAATCGGAGTTCCGGTCGAGGTCGTTCATCGGGCGTCAGTCCACATCGTCACCGCGACGGGATGAGTGTTGCCCGCGTCAGTTCGCGCCGTTCGGAGGCTTCGAGCGCGTCGTCGATGTCCTCGAGCGAGAACTCGGCGTCGATGAGCTGCTCGTAGGGGTAGTCGTCGATGGTGTTCGCGAGGAGTTCGAGCGCGTCGTAGAGCACCCACGGGTCGTACTCGACGGCGGTCGTGATGTCGATGGACTTCCGCGTGAGCTTCCCAGGGTCGAAGTCGACTTCGTGGCCGGGGCGGACGTTCCCCATCTCCAGGTAGCGCCCGCCCTTCCGGAGCAGTTCGATGCCTTCGACGAACGCTTCGGGGACGCCCGCGACCTCGATGGCGACGTCGGCGCCGACGCCGTCCGTGATCTCGTCGACGCGGGCGCTGCGTGCCTCGACGGAGTCGAGTTCGCGGAAGTCGATGACGTGGTCCGCTCCGAAGGCCTCGGCCTGGTCGAGGCGCTCGTCGACACCGTCGATGACGATGGTCTCCGCACCGAACTCGTTCGCGACGACCGTCGCGTTGAGGCCCAGCCCGCCCGCGCCCTGGACGACGACGGTATCGTTGTAGTCCACGCCGACCTCCTCGATACCGAACAGCACCTGCGAGAGCGCGCAGTTCGCGGCGGCGGCGACGTTGGGGTTGGCCTCGAGTTCCTCGGGGAGCTTGTAGAAGTGGTTGTCCGGGTAGATGTAGTAGTGCGTTCCCCAGGGCGCGTGGAAGTGCGGCCAGATCTCCGGCGACTTCCCGGTGTGTTCGTAGTCGTTGTCGCACGCGTAGAACTCGCCTCGTCGACAATACTCACAGGACTGGCACGTCTGGAAGTAGACCGGGGCGACCAGGTCGCCTTCCGCCACGGGGGTCCCGGCGCTGTCGGTCTCGACGTTCTCGCCGAGGTCGCTGATGCGACAGACGGCCTCGTGGCCGAGTACGCAGTCCTTGAGCGGGTGGTCGCCCTTCCAGACGTGGAGTTCGGACCCGCAGACGTTCGAGCGGACGACCTCCGTCACGACGGCGTTCGGGTCGGGTTCCGGGACCGGGTACTCGCGGAATTCGACGTCTCTCGGCCCGTCGAGGTAGACGAGGTGCCCGGTCTCGCCGTCGGCGCTCGGTCCGCTTGAGTCGGTGCTCATTCTGCCTCTGCGCGGACGTTGGGGACGTCCGCCGGGAGTTCGTCCACGTAGCCGCGGTAGTCGAGGTAGGCGCGGAAGGCGACGATCTCGTCGTCGTCGTTGAACTCCATCACGTCGCACAGCGGGACGCCGTTCGCTTCGCGCCCGACGGTGGTCTCGCCGTCGAGATACCCCTCACAGATGACAGTACTCCCGTCCTGATGGAAGTTCGTCATGTGGTGTTCGCCGCCGGTGAAGAACTCGGCGTTGTCGTCGTAGAACTGGCGGATGTCCGCCAGACCGCGGACGACGCCCGCCCGCGAGGAGTGAACGACTGGATCCTCACCGTACAGTTCCATGACGTCGTCTGTTCCCGCGTCCGCACTGTCCATCAGTTCGAAGTACCGTTTGGCAACGTCGACGCTCATCACTACAGACGAATGCCACGTGGTCCCATACTACTTGAGGCGAACATGGTTCCGCGTTTTTATACCCGCACCGGGACGCGGTTCGATGGTCACGGCGAGACGGCGAGCGACCTCGGGACCGAAGCGAGAGGGATTACTTCGGCGAGATGTCCGCGCAGACGTTCTTGACCTGCGTGTACGCGTCGACCGCAGCGAGCCCCTTTTCGCGACCGAACCCGCTCTCCTTGAAGCCGCCGAACGGCGTCTCCTCGCCGCCCGCGAACCATTCGTTGATGTAGACCTGCCCCGCGCGGACGTCGCGAGCGAAGCGGTGCGCGCGACCCATGTTCTGGGTGTGTATGCCGGCGACGAGCCCATAGTCGACGTCGTTCGCGAGCTCGATCGCCTCGGCTTCGGTACTGAACTCGATGACAGAGAGAACAGGTCCGAAGATCTCCTCCTGGGCGATACGCATGTCGTTGTCGACGCCCGTGAACACCGTCGGTTCGACGAAGTACCCGTCGCGGTCGAGGGCGTCGCCGCCGACGAGTGGCTCGCCCGCTTCCGCTCGCCCGATCTCGAGGTAGTTCGTGACCTTCTCGAAGTGCTCCTCGGAGACGAGCGGCCCCATGTCGGGGTCGGTCTCGCCGTTGTCGAGCGTCATCTCCTCGATGCGGTCGGTGAGGACGTCGAGGAACTCGTCCTTGACGTCCTCGTGAACGAGGAGTCTCGACCCGGCGGAGCAGACCTGGCCGGCGTTCGCGAAGATCCCCGTCATCGTGCTGTCGACCGCGCTATCGATATCCGCGTCCGGCCAGACGACGTTGGGGCTCTTCCCGCCGAGTTCGAGGTGGACGTTGGTGACGTTCTCGAGGGCCGACTTCCCGACCTCGATACCGGTGGGGACCGACCCGGTGAAGCTCACGCCGTCGACGTCTGGGTGCGCCGAAAGGGGCGCGCCTGCTTCCGCGCCGAACCCCGGCACGACGTTGAGGACGCCGTCGGGGATGCCGACCTCGGTGGCGAGCCGGCCGATCTCGACGGCGGTCAGCGGCGTCTGCTCGGCGGGTTTGACGACGGCCGTGTTCCCCGTCGCCAGTGCGGGCGCGACGCTTCGGCCGAAGATGTTCGTCGGGAGGTTCCACGGGATGATCTGCGCGGTCACCCCGAGGGGTTCCCGGACCGTGTAGTCGACGTAGTCGTCGGTGAGGGGGATCGAATCGCCGTGGACCTTGTCGGCGACGCCCGCGTAGTACTCGAAGTAGCGCGCACAGGTCTCCACGTCGGCGCGAGCGTGCGAGAGCGGTTTGCCGTTGTCGCGCGTCTCCAGCAACGCCAGGCTCTCCTGTTGGGCGCGGATCGCCTCAGCGAGGTCGTCGAGCAACCGGCCCCGCTCCTGGGGCGGGGTCGACGACCAGTCGTCGAAGGCGTCGTTCGCGGCGGTCACGGCTCGGTCGACGTCCGCTTCGCGCGCCCGGGCGACCGCTCCAACCGCCTCCTCCGTCGCGGGGTTCAGCGTCTGAAATCGCTCGCCTGCCGCTGCAGGAACGAGCTCTCCGTCGATTAGAAGGTCGTACGTTCGGCTTTCCGTCTCCGTTTCCATGAGGAACTCGAGGGGCGGACGGGCAATCGGGGTTCTGCTGAACATGTCCCCCGGTTCAAACCATGGGGCGTGGCACGGCCGCGGCCCGGACATGTGTTGGTGAATCCTTAACGTACCAGGGCTGGCACGTCTTGACGAGCATGGAGATAACGGACGTCAACCAGTATCACCTGCAGTACGACATGGCCGATAGTTTCCAGCCTGCGTGGAAACCGGGGTTCGAACAGACGGAGCACGAGGTTCTCCTGTTCGAACTCGAGACCGACGCCGGCATCTCGGGGGTCGCGACCGCGTCCGGCTTCGCCGGCCGGATGGACTACCTCGAACTCGCCGAGATGTTCCTCGTGGGCGAGGACCCCCGCGAGATCGAGTCGCTCGTCGAGAAGCTCGACCCGCTGAACCTGTGGGGGCCGCGGCCGTGGCACTTCGAGGTCGCGCTCTGGGACATCGTCGGCAAGGACGCCGGCAAACCGATCTACGAGCTACTCGGTGGAAGCGGTGACCCGATTCCGGCGTACGCGTCGACCGGTGAGCGCCAGGGCGTCGACGAGCGCCTGGCGTACGTCGAGGACCGCGTCAGCGAGGGGTTCGAGGCGGTGAAGCTCCGCTGTCACGGCGACGACCCCGCGCCGGATCTCGAGGTGGCGCGACGGATCCGCGAGGCGTACCCCGACCTGACGCTGATGATGGACGCGAACATGGGCTGGAGCGTCCCGATGGTCGACGTCGAACCGTGGTCGTTCGACGACGCGCTCTCGGTCGCCCGCGAACTGGAAGAGATCGGGAACGTCGGGTGGCTCGAGGAGCCCCTCGACCGCCGGAACTACGAGGGCCTGGCGCGGTTGCGCGAGAAGACCGACGTCCCGATCGCGGGCGGCGAGTTCAACAACGGCGTCCATCACTTCCGAGAGTTCATCAAGCAGGGGTCGCTCGACGTCCTGCAACCCGACGCGGTGCTGGCGACGGGCATCAGCGGCGGGAAGAAGGTCGCTGCGATGGCGGACACGCACGGGCTCGAGTTCGCGCCGCACACGTGGAACGACGGCCTCGGGTTCGTCGCGAACCTCCACCTGCTCGCCGCGACGGGCGCGCGCTGGTGCGAGTACCCCCTCGACCCGCCGGGCTGGACGCCCGAGTCCAGGGACTTCCTGCTGGAGAAACCGGTCGTCGCCGAAGACGGCGCGGTCAGTCCACCCGATGGCCCCGGACTGGGCGTCGACCTGGACTGGGACCTGATCGAGGAACTCGACGCGTCCTGACGCTCAGGACTGGTCCGGCCAGCGTTCGAGGTAACTCATCTTGTCGGTGTAGAAGTTGATCATGTCCTGGCCCTGCGCGTGCAGGTCACCGAAGAACGAGTCCTTCCGGCCGCCGAACGAGAAGTACGCCATCGGCGCGGCGGTGCCGAGGTTGACGCCGAGGTTCCCGGCCTCGACCTCGTGCTTGAAGCGATTCGCCTTGTGGCCGCTGTCGGTGAAGAGGCTCGCGGCGTTCCCGAAGTCGCTCCGGTTCACGACGTCGACCGCCTCGTCGAAGTCCGCGACGCGGACGAGCCCCATGATGGGCCCGAAGTGCTCCTCGCGAGCGATCGTCATGTCGGGCGTCACCTCGCCGAACAGCGTCGGGCCGATGAAGGTGCCGTCGTAGTCGTCGACGGTGACGTCGCGGCCGTCGACGAGGAGCTCCGCGCCCTCCTCGATGCCAGACTCGACGTACCCGCGCACGGTCTCGAGGTGGTCGTCGCTGATGATGGCGCCGATGTCGACGCCGTCGTCGAGCCCGTACCCGACCGTCTGCTCGCGGGTCTGCGCGGCCAGTTCCGCGGCGAACTCGTCGTAGACGCTCTCCTCGACGACCATCACGTCGTTCGATAGACAGCGCTCGCCGGCGCACGCGCACGCCGACGCGACGGTCTTCTCTGCGGCGTACTCGACGTCCGCGCTCTCCGTGACGATGATGTGGTTCTTCGCACCGCCCTGGGCCTGCACGCGCTTGCCGTGCTCTGCGGCGGTCTCGTAGATGTGCCGCGCGATCGGCGTGCTCCCGACGAACGAGACGCCCTCGATGCCGTCGTGCTCGAGCATCGCGTTCACGGTGTCGGGGCCGCCGTTGACGAGCTGGACGACGCCGTCCGGGAACCCGGCCTCGTCGACGAGCTCGAAGATGCGCTGCGTGACGAGGGGATCCTGCTCGCTGGGTTTGAGGATGAAGCTGTTCCCAGTGGCGACGGCGTGCGGGAGGAACCACAGCGAGATCATGACGGGGAAGTTGAACGGCGTGATGCCGACGAACGTCCCGATCGGTTCGCGCACTGCCGTCTCGTCGATGTTCGGTGCGGCGTTCGGGAGGTTCCCCGCCTGCATCATCGTGGGGATGCCACAGGCGGTCTCGACGTTCTGGATGCCCCGGCGGATCTCGCCGCGAGCCTCCGCTCGCGTCTTCCCGTGCTCCATCACGAGGAGCTCGGTGAGTTCCTCGATGTGCTCGTCGAGCAGTTCCTTCAGGCGGAACAACGGCTGAACGCGCTCCTCGACGGCGGTGTGCCGCCAGTCCTCGAAGGCCTCGTTGCTCGTCTCGACGGCAGCGTCGAGGTCGTCCTCGTCACTGAAGGGCAGATACGCCAGTTCTTCACGTGTCGCCGGGTTGACGACCGCTTGCCCGTCCGCGCTCGATGGCGTCTGCCATGCCCCGTCCACGTAGTTCTGTACCTCGTCCTCCTCGCTCAACGTTGTAGGAAGCACTGTTGTTCACAAACACCGTTCGTAATCGCATAAGTGTTGTGAATACTGTGAATATACTACGAAGAATGTTGGTATCTGAGATTTTCGGAGATATTTCTGGCCGAACAGTGGGCTTGTGCTGCAGGCGGTCTGGGCCATTCGCCCGTGTTCTCGACGACGCGTGACCCGGGGGTTCAGCCCTGGTCGAACGTCGCGTCGAGCGACTCGCTCATCTCTTCCTCCGAGAGGTGACACCCGATGCAGTGACCGTCACCGTCGCCTTCGAGTTCCGGATCGTCCGTCTCGCACACCTCCCCGATCTTCTGCGGGCAGCGCGTGTTGAACGAGCACCCGCTCGGGGGATTGCGCGCGTCCGGCACGTCGCCGTCCAACCGGATGCGGCTCTTCTCCTCGTGCGGGTCGAGCGTCGGGATGCTCGAGAGCAGCGCACGCGTGTAGGGGTGATACGGCGGCTCGAAGATCTGCTCGGTCGACCCGGTCTCGATTATCTCCCCGAGGTACATCACCGCCACGCGGTCACAGATCGCCTCGATGACGCTCAGGTCGTGACTGATGAGCAGGTACGACGTCCCGTACTCCTCGCAGAGCTCCTCGAGCAGGTTCAGGATGCTCGCCTGCACGCTCACGTCGAGCGACGACACCGGCTCGTCCAACACGATCAGCGACGGGTCCGCCGCGAACGCGCGCGCTATTGCAACCCGTTGCTGTTGCCCGCCGGAGAGTTCGTGTGGCTTCTTGTCGACGACGTCGCTCCCGAGGTTCACCTGATTCAGCAGTTCCTCCGCGCGAGCACGTCGCTCGTCGGCGGACCTGTCGGTGAACAACTTGAGCGGTCGCTCCAGGATCTGGCGGACGGTCCGGTTCGGGTTCAGACTCGACTCCGGATCCTGGAAGATTATCTGGCACGACGAACGGAACTCGTTGAGTTCCTGCTTCGAGAGCGAGTCGATGTCCGTCCCGTCGTACTCGATACTCCCGCTCGTCACCGTATGGAGCTTCAGGAGCGTGCGACCGAGCGTGCTCTTCCCACAGCCACTCTCGCCGACCAGTCCGACGGCCTCGCCCTCGTGGATGTCGAACGAGACGTCGTTCACGGCCTTGACCGGGTCGTGGTCGCCGATGAGGTTCTTGATGAACCCGCCCTCGTCGTAGTACTTGCGCAGGTTGTTGATGCTGAGGATGGGTTCGCCGGGCGTTCGATCCGAGGCTTGCTTCGCCGGCACGTCGATCGGGTTGTCGACGACGTCCTGCCAGTGCAAACACCGCGATTCGTGGTCGCGCTCGTCGTCCACCGATGCCATCTCGATGCCGCCGGTTCGACATTCCTCGGTCGCGAACTCGCATCGGTCCGCGAAAATACAGCCCTCAGGTATCGCGTCGAGTTCCGGAATCCGACCCGGAATCGGCTTGACCTCCTTGTCCGCGCCGATCTCCGGCGTCGTCGCCAGCAGCGCCTGCGTGTAGGGGTTCGCGGGCGTGGTGAACACGTCCTCGACCGGTCCCTTCTCCAGCATCTCACCAGCGTAGAGGATGTTCACTCGGTCGGCGATCTCCGAGATGACGCCGAGGTTGTGCGTTATGAGCAGGATTCCGGCGTCGTACTCGGCTTTGAGATCCTCGACGAGGTCGAGGAACTTCGCCTGCGTCGTCACGTCCAGCCCGGTCGTCGGCTCGTCGAGGATGAGGAGGTCCGGATTACACGACAGCCCGATCGCCAGCAGCGCGCGCTGCTGTTGACCGCCCGAGAGCTCGTGGGGATACCGGTCGGCGATCCCCGCGGGGTTCGGGAGGTTCACTTGCTCCAGGACGTCGTGCACGCGTCGCGTGCCCTCCGCGTCGCTATCGATGTCCTGATGGAGTTCGATGGTCTCCCGGATCTGCGCGCCGATGGTCATGCTCGGGTTCAGCGAGCTCGACGGGTTCTGCGCGACGTGCGCGATGCGGTTCCCGCGTATCGACCGGAGGTCTCGCTTCGACGCCGACAGCAGATCCTCGCCCTCGAACGTGATCGAGCCGTCGTCGACCCAGCCGTTCGCGTCCAGATACTGGACGATAGCGAGCGCGAGCGTGCTCTTCCCGCTCCCGCTCTCGCCCGCGAGTCCGACGGTCTCGCCCTTCTCCACGGCGAGCGAGACGTCGCGTAACGCGTGAATGTTGCCATCAGCGACCTCGAACTTCACGTCGAGGGAGTCGACACTGAGGAGCGTTTCCTGCTCGCTGCGTCGGGACTGCGTCTCCATACTCATGAATGATCACCCACTTCGCGCGGGTCCAAGACGTCCCGCAAGCCGTCGCCGATGAGGTTCGTCGCCATCACCGTGAGCAACAGCGCGACGCTCGGCCAGATGAGGAACCACGGCGTCTGGTAGATGTGGTCTCTCGCCGTCGCGATCATGAACCCCCAGTCCGGGTTCGGCGGCCCGGCACCGAGACCGAGGAAGGACAGCGACGTCCCGATCATGATGGCGTATCCGACGCGCACCGACCCCTCGACGACGATCGGGCCGGTGACGTTCGGGAGGATCTCACGGAAGAGGATGTACGGACTCGATTCACCGCGCGCCTTCGCCGCCAAGACGTACTCCTCCTCGCTGACGGAGAGCGTCGCGGAGCGCGTCACGCGAGCGATCCGTGGCGCGTACACGACGCCGATCGCCATGACGACGTTGAGGATGTTCGAGGGAAGGACGACGAGGATGAGGAGGCCGAGCAGGAGCGTCGGCACGCTCATGATGATGTCCATGATCCGCATCAGGATCTCGTCGACGCGGCCCTTCGCGTACCCGGCGGTCAACCCGATCGGGACGCCCACGAGGAGTGCGAGCGCCGTCGCCCCGAACCCGAGCAGGAGGCTCGTTCGGCCGCCCAGGATGACTCGCGACAGGAGATCCCGACCGAGGTGGTCGGTGCCCAGGAGGAACTGCCCGCCGGGTCCCGCGTACCGGTCGGCGACGTGCGTCGCCGTCGGGTCGTACGGCGCGACGGTCTCACCGAGGATCGCGACGAGCGCGATCGGGAGCAAGATCGCGAGTCCGAGACTTATACGGCGGTTACTCAGGAGGTTCCCCACGATCGGGGGCAGGTCGAATCCGCTCGAGTCGGTCGACGTTGAGGTGTCAGTAGCCATCTATTCGTCCCCCAGACTGATTCGTGGGTCGAGCAGCGTGTAGACGATGTCCGCTGCGAAGTTGGCCATGATGAACGCGATCGTCGGCACCAGGATGCCGGCTTGGATGACCGGGAGATCACGGTTGTCTATCGCTTGCACGATGAGCTCGCCGATGCCTGGGAACGCGAATATCTGTTCGATGATGACGACGCTTCCCATCATCCACCCGAAGTTCAGCGCGAGCACGGTGACCGTCGGGAGGAGGCCGTTGCGGAGTCCGTGCTTGAACAGGACGTTGCGTTCGGCGACGCCCTTGAGTCGCGCCGTTCGGATGTAGTCCGATTCGAGCGTTTCGACCATCGAGGACCGCGTCTGCCGGAGGACGTACGCGAGGATGATGGTGTTCATCGCGATCGCGGGCAAGAGGAGATGATGGAGCCACGGGACGACGCCGTCGCTGATCGGGACGAACCCGCCCTTGGGGAAGAGGTCAAGCGGTGGCGTCGTCAGGAACAACAACAGCAGGGTTGCACTGACGAAGGACGGGATACTGAGCCCGACGTAGGAACCGCTGGTCACGACGTGGTCGACGACGGTGTCGCGCTTGGCCGCCGCGACGATACCGAGCGGGATAGCGGCCACGACGGAGATGAGCATCGCGACAGCGGCTAGCTGGAGCGTCCGCAGCAACCGCGGCCAGACCATCTCCATCACCGGCTGTCCGGAGATGAGGCTATTCCCGAAGTTCCCGGTCACGGCCCCGCCGACGAAGTCGACGTACTGTACGGGCAGGGGGCGATCGAGTCCGAGATCTTCGTTCACTTGCTCGATCGCTGCGTCGGTCGCCTCCGTCCCGAGCACGATGTTCGCGGCGCTCCCGGGGAGGAGGGTCGTCACCCCGAAGACGACCGACACCACGATGAATATCGAGAGAAGCGCGATCGCGGTGCGCTTCACCAGATAGAGATAATTCATTGCTATGTCTCCTTTCTCTCGTTATTTATCGACAGCGCACTCGCTGAGGAAGTCCTTGATGTACGTGGGGTACAGGTCGTAGTTCTGTACGTAGTCCTTGTAGCCGCCGTAGATCTTCGGATGGAAGGTACCGACCCACGCACCTTCCTCGTGGTTGATGCGCTGCATCTCCTTCATCGCCTCGGCCTTCTCCTCCTCGCTCGTCGCCGACGTCGCCTTCGCGAACGCCTCGTCGAACGCGTCGTTGCTCCAGTTCGCCTCGTTCCAGGGGCCCTCCGAGCGGAGCGCGAGCTGTGGCACGGTGCTCCCGAGCACGCGCGTGGAGTAGTTCGTGATGTACCAGACGCCGTCCGTGTTCCAGTAATCGGACAGCCACGTCTCCTCGGTGAGCCGGTTGATCTCGAACTCGATACCGACCTGCTTCATCTGCTGCTGGAACAACTGCGCGATGACTTCCTTCGACGGAACGCCGTCGTCGTAGTGGAACGTCTTCATCTCGAGACCGTCGCCGTAGCCGGCTTCGGACAGCAGTTCCTTTGCTTTCTCGACGTTCGCCGTCGTCCCGAAGGTGTCGCCGACCGCCAGGTCGTCGTTGTAGTACGTGTGCACTGGCGTGACGCCGGAGTGATGGCCGAGGACGCCCTCGGGTGAGACCGCTTTGAGGATCTGTTCGCGGTCGAGCGCGTACTTGATCGCCTTCCGGACTTTCGGATTGTCAAGCGGTTCGACCGTCGTGTTCAGGACGATCGGGTACTGGAGCCCGGACGTCTGCTTGACGAGCGTCGCGTTGTCAGAGACGCGCCCGGCGACGTTGGGCGAGGTGCGACTGACGGCGTCGATACTCCCGTCGGACAGCGAGTTCGCGCGCTGGATGTTGTCCGAGAGGATGTTCCACTTGAGTTCGTCGAAGTACGGGAGCGGTTCGCCATCCACGCCCTCGATGTGGTAATCGTCGTTCGCACTGAACGTGATATCGTTCTTCTGATTCCAACTCTCGAGCTGGAGCGGGCCGGTCCCGTAGTCCGTGTCCTCCAGTTTCGCCGGGTCGTCGTCGAGAACGTCCTTCGGGACGATGAAGAACGCCCCGCCGGTCTCCGCGATGCGCTTCGTGAAGTTCAGGTCCGGTTCGGTGAGCTCGACCTCCACCGTCGTCTCGTCGACGGCCGAGAGCGACTCCACGCCGCTCAGGCTCGACGCGGACCCCGAGAACGAGTCCGACTTGAGGAAGTCGTAGGAGGCCTTCACGTCCGCGGCGGTCATCGTCTGGCCGTCCATGTTGTTGAACGCCGCGTCCTCGCGGAGGTTGAACGTCCAGACGGTGTAATCGTCGTTGGCCTCCCAGTCCTTCGCGAGGTTGGGCTCGACCTCGAAGGACTGGTTCACGCGCGTCAGCCGGTCGTACATCGCCTCGCCGAGGAGGTAGTCGGCGAGGAACCCGCGGAACGGCGACATCGTCTGGACGCCCTGCTGTGCGCCGACGACGAACGTGCCGCCGCGGGGCAGCGAGTCCGGCGTCTCCTCCGTTCCGTCGCCCGAGTCGTCGGATTGGATGGTGTCACCGCCGTCGCTCCCGCCGTCACCGCCGTCACCTTCTTCTCCGCCGCCCATGCAACCGGCGAGTCCGGTGATTCCGAGGGTTCCGAGGGTTCCGCCGAGTTTGAGGATCGACCGCCTGTCCGTCCCAACGGTTGTGTGACTGTCTCTCGATGGCATACGAGTCCTACCCATGAAATCCTTCATAATAAAACCTTGGTGGGTGCCGGAGACCTATAAGGAAATAAGGCAATTTTCGCACCGATTGAGATGGAGTACCCCCCGACCGCGCCCTCGTTCGAGCGACCAGCCACACGGTACTGCCTTGACGGCGCCACATATCCGAACGGCGTGAACTCGTCGCTGCCGCCGCGTCGAAGGAGCGGGACGGTCGGAGGTGTCCCGGGAAAGATTAATGACCCGGCCTGCGGTCGTCAGTGACATGCGAACTGCGGCAGTCCTCAACGAGTACGACGCACCGCTGTCCGTCACGGAGGTCGAATCCGTGACGCCGGGTGCGAACGGTATCGTCGTCGAAACAGACGCCTGCGGCATCTGTCGGAGCGACTGGCACGCCTGGAAAGGCCACTGGCCGTCCGTCCCCACCGACGACCACATCCTCGGGCACGAGCCCGCGGGCACGGTGACCGCCGTCGGCGACGACGTGGAGAACTTCGCGGTCGGCGACGACGTCGGCATTCCGTTCAACATCGCGTGCGGGCACTGTTCGTCCTGCTGGTCGGGCGACTCCCACCTCTGCTCGGACGGCCTGAGCCTCGGGTTCACCGGCGACCTCCCCGGTGCGTTCGCCTCCGAGTTCGCGATTCCGAACGCCGACTTCAACGCCGTCCACCTCCCAGACGGCATGACGGCCGTCGAGATGGCGGGGCTCGGCTGTCGGTTCGCGACCGCGTTCCACGGGCTCGCGCACAAGGCCGACGTGCACGCGGGCGACTGGCTCGCCGTCCACGGATGCGGAGGAATCGGGCTGTCGGCGGTCAACGTCGGTGCGGCGCTCGGCGCGAACGTCGTCGCCGTCGACCTGAACGAGGACGCCCTCGACCTCGCCGAACAGGTCGGCGCAACGGCGACCGTCACGGCCGGGGACACCGACGTCCCGAAGGCCGTGCAGGACGTCACGAACGGCGGGGCAAACGTCTCCGTCGACGCACTCGGGATCGCGGAGACGTGCCGGAACTCCATCGACTCCCTCGCCCAGCAGGGCCAACACGTCCAGGTCGGGATGACGACGGACGACGAGGCCGGCGAGATCTCGCTCCCGGTGGACGAGATGGTCGGTTCGGAACTCGAGTTCGTCGGCGTCAAGGGCATGCCGCCGAGTCGCTACCCCGAGCTCTTCAACATGATAGCTGGTGACAAACTCACGCCCGCGGACCTCGTCACGAACGAGGTCGCTCTAGACGACGTCTCGGATCGGCTCGCGTCGATGGACGACTACGGAACGCTCGGGATGGAAGTCGTCACCGAGTTCTGACTCAGGCGGTCGATTCGGACAGTTCTTCCACCAGGTCCCAGTCGAGGTCGATACCGAGGCCGGGGCCACTGGGTGGGACGATCGCGCCGTCTTCTGCGGTGAGTTGCTCCTCGAGCAGGAAGTCTCGCGTGTCGAGCGACCAACCCGGCGGCTCGATGGGGTACTCGCACCAGCTGGGGTTCGTGCACGCGAGCAACTGGACGTTCGCGGCGAACCCGATGCCGTCGTTCCACGTGTGCGGCGCGAACTGGAGCCCGTGCATGTCCGCGAGTCCCGCGATCAGTTTCGTCTTCGAGATGCCCGCGCTGAGCATGACGTCCGGCTGGAGGACGTCGAGCGCGTCGTGCTCGACGAACTCGCGGAACTGGTGGACGCCGTTGTTGAACTCGCCGCCCGCGATCGGAATGTCCGTCTTCTCGCGGAGGCGAGCGAGCCTCTCGTAGTTCCGTTGATTGAACGGTTCCTCGAGCCAGCCGATGTTCCCGATCTCCTCGAGGTCCCGCGCGACCGAGAGCGCGTCGTCGAACGTCCACGTCCCGCCGCCGGGATGCGCAAAACTCCACCCCATATTGAGGTCGACCATGATCTCGAGGTCGGGGTACGCCTCCCGGACGGCGCGGGCGACGGCAACGTCCTCGGCCATGTCGTCGGAGTGGAAGCGGAGCTTGATCGCCTCGAACCCCTCGTCGACGCGGTCGGCGACCCAGTCGAGGCGCTCGTCGACGGAGCGCAGTTCGCCGCTTGACGCGTACGCCGGGATCGGGTCGCCGTCCCCGCCGAGCAACTCGTAGATCGGTTTCCCGACCTCCTTGCCCTTGATGTCCCAGAACGCGATCTCGAAGTGCCACGGTCGCGGGCCGTAGGAGTTCAGCGACGCCAGATCGTCGAGTCGCTGTTCGATGTGGCGCGGATCCTCTCCGACGAGGTACTCCCTGGCGAGGTCGAGCGAATCGACGCGGGACGCGTCGCCCGTGACGGACGTGATGCCGCTGATGCCCGCGTCGGTCTCGACCTCGTAGAGCTGTACCTTGTGGACGTGCTGCTCGAGCTCCGGGTACCAGGAGGGCTCGAACGGCGCGTCCATCTCGTAGTCGATGTGGTATGAGTTGATGCCAGTTATCTCCATGCTATCTGTCGGTTGCTCCAACGAATCAGACTCTCGACGCGGCTGCACTTATGTCTTTGCCGGTGAGAAAACCCGGCGTCAGTGCCTCGTCGCTCGAATCCAGCGCCGGGCGCTCTAGCTGTAGTCGTGGTAGACGCTCTTGATCTGTGTGTACTTGAGGACGCCGTACTTGCCGTCGTCGCCGCCCATGCCGGAGTCGTTCCAGCCGATGTGGTGGCCCTGCCACGCTTCGCCGAGCGTCCGGTTCACGTAGGTCTCGCCGTAGTCCAGGTCGTCCACGGTCTGCATCGCGGTCTGGTAGTCCTCTGTGAAGACGTACGAGGAGAGCCCGTACCGCGACCGGTTCGCGTACTCGACGGCCTGGTCGACGGATTCGACGGTCACGATCGGCGTCACCGGCCCGAACACCTCCTGTTCGACGACGTCCATCGACGGGTCGACGTCGCCGAGGACGGTCGGCGCGTAGTAGTAGCCGGCCTCGAGGCTCTCGTCCGTGGGTGCCTCGCCCCCGGCGAGCAGCGTCGCACCGGCGTCGACGGCTGCTTCGACCGACGAATGCGTCCACTCGCGTTCGCCTTCGGATACCTGCGGGCCCATGTCGGGGTCGTCCTCGGGGGGGCCGAGTTCGAGCGCTTCCGTCGCGGCGACGTACTTCTCCGTGAACTCATCGGCGACGTCCTCGTGGACGAAGACGCGTTCGGCGCACGTACACACCTGCCCGGCGTTCGTGATGCGGGCGGTGAGGATGTCCTCGACGGCTGCGTCGACGTCGGCGTCCGCCGCGACGATCGCGGGTGCCTTCCCGCCGAGTTCGAGCGAGACCGGCGTGAGGTTCTGCGCGGCGGCCTCCATGATCTCCTTCCCGACGCGCGTCGACCCCGTCATCGTCACCATGTCCGTCTCGGGTGCCGTCACGAGCGCGTCACCGACGGCGCTGTCGCCGATGACGAGGTTCAGGAGGCCGTCGGGGAGGTCGAGTTCCTCGTCGAGAGCCTCGAACAGGCGGATCGTCGACAGTGGCGTCGTCGAACTCGGCTTCACGACGACCGCGTTCCCGGCGATGAGCGCCGGGAGGATCTTCCGCATCAGTACCGCGACCGGGTAGTTCCACGGGATGATGGCAGCGACGACGCCCATCGGATGGCGCTGTAACTGTATCTGTTCGTCGCGGCTGTCGCTCGGAACGATGTCGCCCTCGATCCGACGCCCCCAGCCGGCCGCGTAGTCGGCGAGCGTCAGCGTTCCCTCGACCTCACCGTGGGCCGCGGACCGCGGCTTCCCTTGCTCGGCCATCAGGACGTCCCCGATATCCTCGACGTGGTTCTCGATAACCGCACCGATGTCTCGGATGACCTCCGCGCGCTCGATGCCGGGCATGGCGCCCCATTCGTCCTGGGCGTCCTGCGCGGCCGAGAGCGCTTCCGCGACGAGCGCCTCGTCGGCGCTCGGGACGCTCGCTATCGTCTCCCCGGTCGCTGGGTTCAGTACGTCCACTTCTGGCGTGCCTGTTCGCCACGAACCGTCGATGTAGTGACCGCTCTCGGATACCTCCACGATACCGCTATTTCTGCGAGGGCGAGTATAATACTTCGGGGCCGCGCCAATGGTGCCGCCGACGCTCGGCCGACTGTTGGGTCGTCCGACCCACGAGACGACCGTTCCCGGAACCACATCCAGCGAACATGTGAGTGTCTTTCACACAAAAGCGGATGCGAACATAGCCCACCGTTTATTACCGAGACGACCGCTTGCTGTCGATCAGAGCCGCTTGCTGTCGGTCAGAGAAGCGATTCCTGGAGTTGGCGGAGGTGGTAGAGCGGTGAGTCGGTGTCGAGGCTGACGTCCGCGGCGGAGATGGGCTGGTCGGTGCTCACGGGCTGTTCGACGGTCGCGCCACAGAGCAGTTCGAACGGAACGAGGTCCGCATCGGACGCGACGTCGGCGTTCTGGAGGCGGCCGTATATCGTGTCACCACCACCGCCGACGATCGTCTCACCGGGTTCGAGGTCGCGTTTCGCCGCGGCGACGACCTCGGTTTTCTGTTCGGTCACGACGCCCGTCGGCTCGTCGTGGAGTCCGGCGAGAGCGACGCTGACCATCGTCTCCTGGGGCAGATGATAGGGGCGATGGAAGAGCTGGTACCGGCCGTTCGACGTCGTCTTGATGTTGTACCGCTGGCTCAGGTACGCCTGCGTCGACTCGTTCGTCGCCTCGGTCACGACGAACGCGCTCGGGTTCTGGTCGGTCGGCGTGACGGAGTCGATGACGCCCGACCGCTCGAGAACCCCGCCGTCCTCGACTGGTCTGAGCGTCTCGAGCATCCCGTCCTTGTCCGTCTCTGGCATGTGGACGCCGTCATCGTCGATCGGTAGTCCGAGGGCGTTCGCGGCCGCACAGAGCTCGACCGCCACCTTCGTTCCGTCGAGGAACGTGTTGTACATCCGTGCGTCCGGTTCGCTGTTCTCGATGAACGACTCGGGGAGGTCGTACCGCTGGAGGGAGTCCTCGTGCGTCGCGTGAGGCTTGAACGTCAGTTCCGTGCCCTGTCCCGCGGCCACGATGTCCAGGCCCTGGGTGCGCGCCCAGTCGACCATCTCGACGACCTGTGCCGGCTCGTCGCCGTACGCCATCGAGTAGGTGACGCCGCGGTACTCGGCGAAGCGAGCCAGCAGCGGGCCGATCGTCACGTCCACCTCGACGCTGACCATGACGACGTCGTTGCCGGCGTCGATCGCTTCCCACGCGTGGACGGCCGCCGCTTCAGCGTCACCGGTCGTCTCGATGACGACGTCCACCGGCGCACCAGCCGCCAGTGCACCATCGCTCGTTGCGACGCGGCGATCCGCCGCGAGAGCGCTCGCGATGCCGTCCGCGCTCTCTTCGATCGAGACGTCGTCGTCGGGGACGCCGGCCTTCCGGAACGCGTCCTCGGCTTTTCGTCGTTCGATGTCGGCGAGTATCGAGAGCTCGACGCCGGGTGTCTCCTCGATCTGGTAAGCGAGGTGCGATCCGTAGACGCCCGGCCCGATCAGGGTGACCGAGAGCGGGTTCCCTACTCGCGCCTCTAAGTCAGACACTACGTTCATCCGTGGTTGGTACTAACCGACACGGTAATTAAGTGTTTTGTAAGAGCTGTTATGTGAACCGGCGGCTGCCGGACGGCCCACAGTCGTTCGTCCGCCAGCGGCCCTCTGTCGCCCCGTTTCAGATAGTTCAAGCAAAGCGTACAGAGGAACGTGGTGAACCGAACCTGTCAGTTCTCCGCTGGAGAATCTCCTGCTCCCATCGTCCGACCGGGTAACTCGAGGGAGCGTGGAGAAGGCCCCCTGGACGGCCTCGAGTCCTCGCCCGGCGTGGGCTGGGCAGACCGAGCAATTCGGAGCGAAGGAGGCGACGGTTCGAACCGAGGTAGCCGATGACGCAGTACAGTCCGCAGAGACGGACCCCGACCGGCTGTCCGTGGCGTCTCCACGTGGAACGACCACCAATTCTCTATGAAAGAATACCATCGCGTCACGTGACGGGTCCGCTTTCGAGGAACGAGGTGCCCTCGGCGTCTCCGGGACGTCGTCGGGTCGATATGCTAATGATGGACGCGCCGCATTGTTCGACCATGCCAAATCACCCGGCGGACGACGAGCAGACCGGGATCAAGTCGGTCGATACGTCGCTGGACATCGTCGAGACCCTGACCACGGAGGGGCCGATGACCATCACCGAACTCGCGGAGGTGCTCGATCGATCGCCGAGCAACGTGCTCGCCCACCTCCGGACGCTCGAACGTCGCGGATTCGCTGTGAAGGAAAACGACCGCTATCGCCCCGGGCTCCGATACTACGAGGTGGGGAACAGCATCAAGGAGAACTATCCGCTGTACGTCCACGGGACCGACCCGGCGGACGATCTGGCGGCGGAGACGGGCGAGTACGTCTGGTTGATGGTCGTCGAGCAAGGGCTCGGGTACTATCTCTACAAGACCGGCGGCGAGGACGCCGTCGAAAGTGGCGCGTACACCACGGGGAGTCGCTGGCGTCTCAACGCGACCGCCAGCGGGAAGGTCGTCCTGGCGCACATGGACGAGGACGAACTGGACGACGTCCTCGAAACGCACGGTCTTCATTCGATGACGCCGAATACGATCGCGGACCGCGACGCACTGGAGGCGGAACTGGAGACCGTCCGCGAGCAGGGGTTCGCGCGGGACCGAGAGGAAGCGGCCGTGGGTATCCGCGGTGTCGCCGCTCCGGTCCGGGGACTGGATGGCGTCATCGGAACCGTCTCGCTCTCTGGGCCGGCCAGTCGCATCGAGGGCGAGTACTTCGAGTCGACGCTCCCGCAACTCGTCACCGAGACCGCGGACATCATTCGCATCAAGCACAACGGCGCGAGAGCGGTCGATCGGTGAGTGGGCGAGCCGGTCGCGTTCGGGCACCGGCAATCGTCAGTCGGCGTTTACGACGGATAATTCGGTCTCGGCGTGCAGCGGGCGACCTGAGGGCTATTGTGAGTGTGTGTAATGCATCACGAGCCGATACAGTCGGCCGTTCGTAGGGATTGCTCGTCCCTTCGACGGTCAGCGGGCGGGTGAAACCGGTTCGACCCGATGGTAGTCGGGCAACGAACAGGGAGCCGAATATAACAAAGATAGGTGTGTTATACTGTTTGTCGCGGTCGGGTTCGTGCGGGTCGGTGGAGAATCGATCGACCGAGTTCTAATAACAGCCCTATGGTCGTTATTCTAAACGGTGAACGAGGCGGCCATCGAGAACCGGCGGGGAAGGTTCGACAGCGGCCAGTCCTGCAGGAAGGATGTTTTATTGCTGCATCAAAATACATCGGTCGTTCATTATTCACCGTTCCCTCGTGTGTTTACCCGGCAGTCATGACACTTCCCATATTGGTCACCTTTCGTATGGTATCGCGTCGTGCCGTCCCGTCACCGGGTTCCGACGGTCCCACGGAGGGCCGGAGGTTCGTGCCAGCCCGGTATCGGGCGAGACGGTAGCGGCGGCGATGTCGCGGGTGTCACAGCTGCTCTTGGGAAGCGATCGCGACGCTCGGGCGAGGGGTCACAAGACTGGCACCCGTCCGTGGCGTGGACGTGTAGTGGATAGACGACCACCGGCGCTATCGGACGCGGCGCTGTTGCATCGGCGATCGGAGAGAGAAGGCGTTGCTTCCGCGGAAGTCAGAGCGCGGCGTCGTCGACGGTGACGGTCTCGGTCTCGTCGGCGACGCGCAATCGGTACTCGCCGTCTTCGAGCGTGTGGCCGTCGCCAGGGTGGTAGACGCTGAAGTCGGCTGCGGCGAGCGAGAGCGTCACGGTGCGTTCCTCGCCGGGGTCGAGCGTCACGCGCTCGAACGCCTGAAGGCGGCGGACGCGAGGGACGTGCGACGCGGTGAGAGCGCTACTGTACGCCTGGACGACCTCGGTCCCACTTCGGTCCCCGACGTTCGCGAGCGTGACCGACACCTCGAACTCGTCGTCGGCGTCGAGGACGTCCGTGGAGACGGAGAGGTCCGCGTACTCGAAGTCGGTGTAGCTGAGGCCGTGCCCGAACTCGAACAGCGGGTCGTACGAGTCGGGATGTTCGTCGGCGCCGATGGGGGCCGGATGCGCGAGGTGGTCGAAGTGCTGGGGGAGGTCGCCGGGCGACCGCGGGACCGATATCGGGAGACGGCCGGCGGGTTCGTTCGCGCCGAACAGCGTCTCCGCGACCGCGGTCCCGCCCCGGGAGCCGGGGTAGTACGCCATGAGGATCGCCGGCAGGTGCTCGGCCATCCAGTCGACGATGAGCGGCCGGCCGGTGACGAGCACGCCGACGGTCGGCGTCCCCGTCTCGTGGATAGCCTCGACGAGTTCGCGCTGCGCTTCCGGGAGACGGAGCTCCGAGCGCGTCGGGAACTCGCCGGTCTTCGTGCCGGACTGGACCTCCGGACCGAACTCGTGGAGGTACCAGTTCTCGCCGACCGCGACGACCGCAACGTCCGCCTCGGCGGCCTTCGCGGCGGCCGCTTCGACGTCCTCGGTCGTCGACATCGACGCGCCCCGTTCGTAGGTGACCGTGCCCGTGGTGTGGTCGGCGAGCGCGTCGCGGATGCTATCGCCCGCGACGTGCGCTTCCTCGTCGACGCTCCAGCCGCCGACCTGATGCACGAGGTCGTCGGCGTTCGGGCCCGCGACGAACACGTCCTCGTCCCCGGATAGCGGGAGGATGTCGTCGTTCTGGAGGAGCGTCATCGACTCGCGCGCACACTCCAGGGCGACGTCCTGGTGGTCGCTCGCGCCGACGGTGTCGGCCGCGTCGTCGGCGTCCACGTACGGGTCCTCGAAGAGGCCCAGTTTGAATTTCTGTTCGAGGACGCGACGGACGCTGGCGTCCAGGACGCTCTCGGGGAGGTCGCCGTCCTCGACGAGTGCCACGAGCGCCTCGACGTGCCCGACGTGCCCGACGGACGCGAGGTCGAGGCCGGCGACGCGTGACTGGTGGACGGCGTCGCGGCGGTCGACGGCGGTCCGGTGTTCGTCGCAGAGCTGGCGGATGCCGTTCCAGTCGGAGACGACGGTGCCGTCGAACCCGAGTTCGTCCCGGAGCAGGTCGATGAGGTAGCGCTCCGAGGAGTGCGCGGGTTCGCCGTTGATGGAGTTGTAGCACGGCATGACGGACTCGACGTCCGCTTCGAGGAGGCGTTCGAACGGCGGGACGAACGTGTTCCGGAGCTTGTACTCGGAGACGTCCACGGGCGAGGCGTCCTCGCCGCGTTCCGGTTCGCTGTAGGCGGGGAAGTGCTTCGCGGTCGCGATGACGTTCTCGTCGCCTTCGATACCGTCGCCCTGGTAGCCACGGGCTTTCGCGGCTGCGAGTTCGCCGCAGAGGTACGGGCTCTCGCCGAACGTCTCGAACACGCGCCCCCAGCGCGGGTCGCGGCCGACGTCGCACGTCGGCGAGTAGTTCTGGTGGGCGCCGGTGGCCCGGATCTCGCTCGCGGTGACGTTCGCCGCGCGTTCGGCGGCGTCGGTGTCCCAGGTGGCGCCGACGCCGAGTCCGTTCGGGAAGACGGTCGCGTTGGCGACGTAGGCGTGCCCGTGGACCGCGTCGACGTTGAACAGCAGCGGGATGCCGAGGCGGGTCTCCTCGACGGCGTACGTCTGGAGTTCGTTGACGGTCTCGACGACGTCGTCGACGGTGGTGTCGAGGGAGCCGCCCCAGCCGAACGTCGCGGCGGCGCCGATGTGGTGGTCGGTGATGGCGGCTTTCACGTCGGATACGTCGTTGAACTCGCTCAGTTGTCCGGCCCACGTGCCGACCAGCTGGCCGGCTTTCTCTGCCGTGGTCATCCTGTCGAGGAGGTCCTCGACGCGAGTGTCGACGGGGAGGTGGGGCTGTTGGAACTCGTACTCTGTGCTGTCTTGCTGCATTGTCCAGTACAAGATGAATCGGTTACTTATGTTTTTCGCCAGTTCGGTCGGTGTGCTGGCGGCGGTTCACCGGTGACAGTCCTCGCTGACGGATAGCGTTGCGACCGTGGGTGGATGCTGTCCTGCGGTTCTACCGACAGACCGCATCAATCCTTCGCACTCTCCCAAACTTTTATGTATTGTTGGGTTGGTGGTTTTGGTGGATAATGGCAAGCGACTCAGCCACCAGTTACCGGGACGTCTGCAGCCGTCGCCGGTTCATGAAACTGACGGGGGCGTCAGGCGCGGTCGCCCTCGCCGGATGTAGCACCACCTCGAACAACGATACCGACAGCGAGGACAGCGACGGGAGCGGTGACGGCTCCGACGGCACCGACGATTCGTCCGGTAGCGTCACCGTCCAGGACAAGACCCTCGTCGGCGCGACGAACGAAGGCGTGCCGAAGAACATGCACTACAACCCCCACAACACCCAGAAGTACGCCGCCTGGTCGGGGGAGATGGTGTTCGACAAGTTCGCACAGTACCACTTCGGGAAAGGCGAGTTCATCCTCTACGCGCTCGACGACTGGCAGGTCGAGTCCACGTCGGCGACGCTCACCATCCGAGAGGACCTGACGTGGCACAACGGCGACGACGTCACCAGCCAGGACCTCGCCACGCAGTTCAAGATCGGGAAGAAGACCGGGGATAGCCTCTGGGACTTCACCGACAGCGTCGAGGCGACCGGCGACAAGACGGTCGAACTCAGTTTCTCCGAGGAGACGAACCCGACCATCGTCAAGCACACGCTCGCGCCGATGCGCGTCGACACCAAGCACAGCGTCTACAAGAAGTACCTCGACAAGGAAGCGAGCGCCGTACAGAGCTTCAGTTACGACGAGAACGTCCAGGGGACCGGCCCGTTCAAGTTCACGGGCGACGCCGACAAACAGCAGGTGACGCTGAAGCGGTTCGCGGACCATCCCGACGCGGACAACGTGAACTTCGAAGAGTACCAGTACGTCCACATGCCGGACAACCCGCAGATGCACGCCGGGTTGCTCGGCGGGAAGCTGGACGTCGCGATGAGTCTCTTCACGCCGCCGAAGGTCGTCGCGAACATGCCCGACGCCGTCAACGAGGCGCGCGTCCCCGCGAAGTGGGGGTACGGGCTCGTCCCGAACCACGACGACCCCGTCATGGGGAAGCGAGAGGTCCGGCAGGCGCTCATGCACGTCATCAACCGCGATCAGGTCCGCGACAACGCGGGCCCGCGGACGAAGTCCACGCCGAAGGTCCCCTGCGGTATCGCGGTCGACGACCAGGAGCGCTGGCTCGGCGACGAGATGGACACCTACGAGACGTACGGACAGGCCGAGACGCAGTCGAAGAAGGCCGCGTCGCTCCTCGAATCCGTCGGCTACACGAAGGAGAACGGGAAGTGGAAGGACGAGAACGGCGACGTCATCTCCATCCCCATCAAGCAGTTCGCGGGCTGGGGTGACTGGGTGACGGCGAGTCAGACGATCGCCGACCAGCTCAGTTCCTTCGGGTTCGACGCGTCGGTCACCACCGTCCCGACCGGCCAGATGTGGGGGCAGATCACGGACGGCGACTTCCGGCTCGCGACCGCGTTCTGGCTGCCCGGCGGGCCGCGCTCGGCGTTCCCGTTCTACCCGCTACGTCACCAGGTCAAGCTCACGACGTGGCAGCGCGGGCACAACTATCCGGAAGGCGAGATCGAGGTGCCCGCGCGCAAAGGCTCGGGCACGACGAGCATGAACCCCGCTTCGAAGGTCGAGAAGATCCCGACCGCGACCGACGAGTCCGCCGCGCAGGACCTCGTCCGGCAGGCCGCCTGGCACAACAACCAGGACCTCCCGATGCTCTCGCTCCTCGAGAAGCGCGAGCAGTCCTTCGTCACCGAGGACGAATGGGACGTCCCCGACGACGGCGACTCGAAGTACAAGGTCAAGTGGCCGTGCCACTGGCTGCCGCGGCAGGGGAACCTCCAGGCGAAGTAGACCCAGACCAGCACCAAACGTTAATAATCACAAAGAGAGATTCGATATCGTATGTCCCACTATCTCGCCAAGCGGACGGCGCGCGTGCTCTTCACCGTCTATCTGGTGGCGACGTTCACGTTCGGCATGATACGTCTGCTCCCTGGCGGCCCACTGACGACGCTGCGAGTGAAGCTCGCCAGACAGGGGATGGACCCCGACCAGATCAACGCGTACATCGAGAACTACCAGAACATCAGGCCGGACGCGACGCTGCTCGAACAGTACCAGAGTTACATGCTGTCGGTCGCCGGCGGCGACCTCGGCCGGTCGATATCGCTCGACGAACCGGTCGCGAACGTCCTCGCGGAAGCGGTTCCGTGGACGGTGTTCGTCGTCGTCGTCTCGACGGTCCTCATGTTCGCGTTCGCGGTCCTGTTCGGCGCGATGATGGCGTACTGGGAAGGCAGCCGGTTCGACCAGGCGCTGACCGGCGTCTCCATCGTCTCCGCGTCCGTCCCCTTCTACGTGCTCGCGCTCCTGCTCGTGTACTTCCTCGGGTACCAGTACCAGATCCTCCCGACCGGCGGGACGACCGGACTGGCCGTCGAGAAGGAGTTGAGCGTCCCGTTCGTGATGAGCGCACTCGAACACGCCATCCTCCCCGTGGCGTCGTTCACGGTCACGGGGATGGGCGTGCAGGCGCTCGCGATGCGCGGGAACAGCATCCAGGTGCTCGGCGAGGACTACGTCCGCGTCGCGCGCCTCCGCGGGCTCGCCGACCGTCGCATCGCCACGCGGTACGTCGGGCGGAACGCCATCCTCCCGATGTACACCGGCTTCCTGCTGCTGCTCGGGTTCAACCTCGGTGGGACCATCATCCTGGAACGCATCTTCTCGTATCCGGGACTCGGATTCTACATGTTCAAGGCACTGAAAGCACGGGACTATCCGCTGATGATGGGGACGTTCCTCGTCATCACGGTCGCGCTCGTGGTCGGGGCGTACGTCGCGGACTTGACGTACAGCAAGGTCGACCCGCGCATCTCTTCGGGAGGTAGCAATGAAGCCTACTGAAGCCGACTCGCAGGTCGGTGGCGTCGACTGGTCGAGTTCGAACGCGGCCGCGACCGACCTCTCCCGGATGGACCGCTACCGCGACCTCTACCAGGAGCGCGTGTACAAGCCCGCGCTGGTCGCGTGGAGCGACTGGCGGACGCGCTTCGGTCTGCTCATCGTCGGGTTCTACGTGGTCATCGCGCTGATAGCGGCGCTCGGCCTCTACCCGTCGCCGGAGACGAATCAGGCGCCCCGGTACCTCCTGCCGCTGGAGAACATGAACTACGTGCTGGGGACGACCGCGACCGGGACGGACCTGCTCGCGCTCCTCGTGCACGCCACGCCCGAGATGATGCTGATGATAACGAGCGGCGCCATCTGGGCGACCGGCGTCGCGGTCGTCCTCGGGACCGTTGCCGGATTCAAGGGCGGGACGACCGACCGCGTGCTGATGGCGATCGCGGACTTCGTGATGGCGATCCCGGGCCTCCCGCTCATCATGATCCTCGCCATCGCGTTCACGCCCGAGAACCCGCTCGTGCTCGGCGTCCTCATCACGCTGAACTACTGGGCGGGCCTCGGACGCTCCATTCGCTCGCAGGTACTCACCATCCGCGAGCAGAACTACGTCGAGGCGTCGCGCACGATGGGGACGCCCACGCACCGCATCATCCGGAAGGACATCATCCCGAACCTGATGCCGTACGTCACCGTGAACTTCGTGACGGCCGCACGGTACGTCATCTTCGCATCGGTCGGGCTGTACTTCCTCGGCGTCCTCCCCATCGGCGCCGAGAACTGGGGTATCACGATGTACCTCGCGTACTCGACCGCGGGTGCGCTGTACACCATCGAGGCCGCGCACTGGCTGATAGCGCCGATGCTCGCCATCCTCTTCCTCTCGCTCGGGCTCATCCTGCTCGGGCAGGGGATGGATCGCGTGTTCAATCCGCGCGTCCGGACGCGCCTCGCCGGGGAATCGGAGTCGACTGCCGGCAGCGAAGAGGAGGACTCGAACGCCTCCACGGAGATACTCTAACATGACCGCGAGCCACTCTTCGACGGCGACGTCAGCCGTCGACGCGAGCGACACGATACTCGAGCTCCGGAACGCCAGCGTCACGTACGACGACGGCGAGTCCTACGTGCTCGACGACGTCAGTATCGACATCGAACGGAACGAGATAATCGGTATCGTCGGGGAGAGCGGGAGCGGGAAGTCGATGCTCGCGTCCGCACTCCTGGACGCGATACCCGATCCGGGCCTCCTGTCCGGCGAGGTGTCGTACTACCCGGAGGGCGGGGACCGCGTGGACGTCCTCGACCTGGACGCGGCGTCGTTGAAGGAGTTGCGCTGGGAGGAGATCTCGATGGTGTTCCAGGGCGCGATGAGTTCGTTCAATCCGACGATGAAGGTCCGCGGGCACTTCGAGGAGACCCTGGACGCGCACGACGCGGACCGGAAGGCGGGGATGGCGCGCGCCGGGGAGTTACTGGAGGACCTCTACCTCGACCCCGAGCGCGTGCTGGATTCGTACCCGCACGAGCTCAGCGGCGGGATGCAGCAGCGCGCGCTCATCGCGCTCTCGCTCGTGCTCGAACCGGACGTGCTCGTGATGGACGAGCCGACGGCGGCGCTGGACCTCCTGATGCAGCGCTCGATACTCGTGCTCCTGGAGAAGCTCCAGGAGAAGTACGACCTGACGATGGTGTTCATCACGCACGACCTGCCGCTGGTCGCGTCGCTCGCAGACCGGCTCGCGGTGATGTACGCGTTCGAGCTCGTGGAGGTCGGGCCGACCGAGGAGATCCTCGGGCACGCGTCGCATCCGTACACGCGAGCGCTCCTGAACGCGACGCCGAACCTCGACGCGCCACTGGAGGAGATGGAGGCCATCGAGGGGTCGAGTCCGGCCCCGATCAACGTGCCGGAGGGCTGTTCGTTCCGGCCGCGGTGTCCGCTCGCGGACGAGTCCTGTCGCGTGGACGCGCCCGAACACTCGGAGGTCGTCGACGACCACACCGTGGCGTGTCACTACTGGGAGGAGAGCGCCGAGGAGATCCCGTTGAACTACGCACCCGACGGCGGGACGCCGGACAGCGTCGACACGGACGGCGGGACGCCCGCTGGAGTTGATGCCGCTGGTGGTGCCCCAGACGGCGTGGACGCGGACGGTGACGATGGAGGGGAGCGACGATGAGTGACCCGCTTCTCAGGCTGTCGGACGTCGAGGTGCACTTCGAGAAGGAGCAGAGCCTCTGGGACTTCTACCAGGACCCCGACGTCGTGCACGCGGTCGACGGCGTGTCGCTCGACATCGAGGAGAACGACGTGCTCGCGCTCGTCGGCGAGTCCGGCTGCGGGAAGACGACGCTCGGGAAGACCGCCATCGGGCTCCAGCAGCCGACGAGCGGGTCCGTGGAGTTCCGCGGGCAGGACATCTGGGAGGCGAAGGCCGGCCGCGGTGACGTCTCCTTCGAGGAGATCCGGCAGTCCCTCCAGATCATCCACCAGGACCCGGGGAGTTCGCTGAACCCGAACCAGCGACTCGTCGAGATCCTCTCGGAGCCGCTCCGGCACGTCCACCCGGACATGGATAGTGCCGAGCGCCGCGAGCGCATCTTCTCGCTGCTGGAGCGCGTCGGGATGTCGCCCGCGGCGGACTTCGGCGACCGCTACCCGCACCAGTTGAGTGGCGGCGAGAAGCAGCGCGTGGCGTTGTGTCGCGCGCTCCTGATGAACCCGGACGTCATCCTGGCGGACGAGGCCATCAGCGCGCTCGACGTGTCGCTGCGCGTCGAGATGATGGACCTCATGCTGGACCTCCAGGACGTCTTCGATACGACGTACGTGTTCATCAGTCACGACCTCTCGAACGCGCGGTACTTCACGGAGCACGGGGACGGCCGCATCGGCGTGATGTACCTCGGGGAGCTCGTCGAACTCGGGACGGCCGAGGAGCTCATCGAGGACCCGCGGCATCCGTACACGAACGTGCTCCGGTGGGCGACCCCGGAGCTGTCGCTGGACGCGACGGAGGCGGTCGACCCGCCGATGCGGAAGATAGACATCCCGGACCCAGTGAACCCGCCTTCGGGGTGTCGGTTCCACACGCGCTGTCCGGAGGCGCGCGAGGCCTGCAAGCAGGGGACGCCGGCACGCGAGCCCGTGGACGGGAACGGCCAGGAGGTCGCGTGCTTCCGCGAGCAACCCGAGCACGCGTACTGGGAGAGCGCTCCGTTAGAGGACTGAGCAGCGTATCGCTGCGCGCTGCGCGCGGACCGACGGCCGGTCGCGGTATCGTATCGAACGCGAGACGGTCGCGTTGCGAACCGAGCGGGGTGGGAGTTGGCGTCGAGGCCGCGCGCTATCGGTCTGAGGGCCGATGGCGCCATCGTGCCTCTGTCATGCCCACCACCACACCGAACCCGACGGCAACGTTCTTACCACCCCGCTACCACGTCACAGTATGGTCGATACCGGCCCGCTCTTCGAGACGCTCTGTGCCTACCAGGACGTGATGCGTGGCCTGGTCGCGCTCCTGGTCGTGATGACGGTGCTGCTCGTGTTCTCGCTCCCGTTCCTCGAACCCGGAACTGGCCCGTACGCGATCGCGGTCGTGGACATCGTCCTCCTCGTCGGTGCGTTCGTGGTCGTCGGCGGCACGTCGGTCGTGTGTGCGCGCCGCGAGCCCTGAGAGGTCGTCCGGAGAGGGAGTCCTTCGGTGTCGGTCACTGCGTCGCGAGCGTGACGTAGCCGTCGAAGTTCAACGCGACCTGCTGGGCGACGTCGCCGAACAGGGCTTTCCCTGTCGGTGAGCGATGCGAGCCGAGGACGAACGCGTGGTCGCAGCCGTGTTCGTCGCCGACGTCGAGGAGCGCCTGTCCGGGGTCGTCGGTTGCGCGGGCGACGATGGTGACGTCGACGTCGTCGGGGATCTCGTCCGCGACGAACGAGCGGACGTCGGCGACGGCGCGGTCGAGTACCGAGCTCGTGTCGTAGCTGGTGTTCTCGAGGTGCCCGATGGTCTCGAGCATCTGGGTGTCGTCTTCGAACTGGTCGTGCGTGATGGTGGCGAGCAGGACGAGGTCCGCGTCGGCGCCGAGGGCGTGTTCGACGGCCTCGGCGAGGAGGTCCAGGTGGTCCACGGTCTGCTCGACGAGTACGAGTCCTCGCTCCATTCGACTCGAAGAAGCATTCGGCGTCGAGTTAAAACCATCGCCGGTTGGGCGCCGACGCGTCGCCGCACTCGGCGAGGTCCGTCGGTGGACGTCAGTTCGTTTCGAGGAAGTCGGCGGTCTCGGCGGCGAGCGAGCGGACGTCCTCGTCTTCGTCTTCGGCGGCGACCTCGCGGAGCTGTTCGGCCGTGTCGTCGTCGCCGAGGAATCCGAGTGCGCGGATGGCGCGGCCGCGAAGCATCGGGTGGTCGTGGTCGAGGCAGTCGAGGAGGACCGGTGTCGTGTCCTGTGCGGCGTCCGGGTCGGCTTCGGCGACGGTCGCGATGGCGTCGACGTACGCGGCGGCGACGATGGTCGGTGCGTCCTCGGTTGCGTCACAGATCGCTTCGAGGTGTGGCGCGACGGCCCCGGGATGGGCCTCTGCGACCGCGACGACCACGTTCGCGACGGTCTCGCGGCTTGCCTGCTCGCGTTTCAGTTCGGCGTCGTCGTGCTGTGACATCGCCGCGCGGACCTCGTCGTCGACGGGTGCGGCGTCCGCGGCGGCGGCGGCGTCGACTTCCTGGGTGGGTGCGTCGAGCGCGTCGACGACGGCGTCGACGTGGTCGACGAGGAGTGCTGGTCGCTCGACGGCGAGCGTCCCGAGGAGTTTCGCGCCATACGCCTGCGCGATGGAGACGTCGTGCTGGTAGAGCGCGAGGAGTTCGTCGATGGCGTCCTCGAACGCCGCCGGGTCGACCGGCGCGACGGGGACGAGTGCGGCCGCCGCCTTCTGCGCGACGACGACGCTCTCGTCGTCGAGTGCGTCGACGAGGACGTCCACGAACGGACCCATCGCGTCCGGTTCGTCGGCGGCAGCGGTGACGCAGCCGTCGGTGGCGTGCTGGCGGACGAGCGGGTCGTCCGATTCGAGCGCTCGTTCGACGGCCGCGACGGAGAGGTCGGCTACGGTCGCCGTCTCCGGGTCGACGTCGGCGAGCGGCCCTGACTCGAGAACCATGCTAAGGAAGAGTCAGTTCTTCCTACAAGAGGATTGTGGTGCCTGGGCCGGGTTTGGGTCGGGCGGTGGGCGTAGACCCCCGGGGTACGATGCCATTGGTCACGGCGACCGGTTATTTTAACTACCATGGTTGTGAAGACCATGGCAGACAGCCACATAGCGCCAGCGTGGCGCGAACGCGTGTCGAGCGCAGACGCGTAACCTCGTGGCTGCGGCCTCCCATAGCGGGAGCAGAGGCACCCACGATGACAGAGGACAATCAGCCATCCGACGACGGAACGGATCGTTCACGGACAGGAATCGGCAGGCGCGACTTCGCGAAGACGGTCGGTCTCCTCGGCGGGCTCTCCAGCGGTGTCGCGGGTACCGCATCGCTCGCGAGCGCGGCGACGTCCGTCAGCGTCGGGAACGGGAGTTACACGACGACGCTCCCGTCCGGCGAGGGCTCGCCGCCCGATACGACGTACACGACCGGCGCGGTCAGCCCACCAGTCCCGACGAACGAGTGGTGGAGTTCGCTCGTCTGGAAACAGCACTCGATGCCGATATTCGCGCACCCGGTCTCGATGGAGTTCACCGGCTCGGGCCTCGACGTCTGGCACGGCACCGAGTGGACGTACAGCGACGGTTACGACACGGACAGCGTCGCGACCCTCGACCAGACGACGGACCTGACCATCGGGCACAGCGCGACGTCGTCGTTCGGCGACGCGCGCTGCGACGGCTTCGGCGACTGGCACACCGTCGGCAAGTTCGGTGACGGGACGTCGACGACGCTGCGGACGACAGTCGCGCAGGGGTCGCCGTACGTCTTCTGCGAGTACGCGGGCGGTGACGCGAAACTCACGTTCCCGAGCGCACCGACGGTGTTCGCCGACGAGGGAAACGTCCTCGGCGTCGAGGTCAACGGGCACGCGTACGGGCTGTACGCACCCTCGGACGCGACCTGGTCCGGGAAGGGGACGACGGAGCTCACGAGCACACTGGGGAGCGCGGGCTACCTCACGGTCGCCGTGCTCCCGGAGGCGACGAGCACTGCGCTCGCCGACCTCGAAGCGTACGCGTACAACCACGTCACGGACACGACCGTGGACTGGACGTACGACGAAGCGAGCGGCGACGTGACGACGACGTTCGACTTCGCGTTCGACGCGAAACCCGAGAGTTCGGCGTCGGGGACGTTCACCGGGCTGTTCCCGCACCAGCACAAGTACTCCAGCGCGTCGTTCACGGGCTACACGTACGCGAGCGCTCGCGGGACGATGAAGACGACGAGCGGCGTCTCGTCGTTCACGACCACGTACACGTTCCCGGGCGTGCTCCCCTTCCTCCCCGACGAGGGCACGTACGACGACGCGGAGCTCGCGAGCTACGTCGACGAGGAGGAGTCGAACAGCACGCTCGTCGAGACCGGGCCCGACAAGCCCGGTGACGGCACGTACTGGACCGGGAAGAACTACGGGCGGCTCTCGGAACTCATCCCCATCGCCGAACAGGTCGGCGACGCGACCGCCGCGTCGTACTTCCTCGACGGCGACTCGTCGACGGTCGGGCTCCGCGGCGACCTGGAGACGTGGCTCGACGCGGACCGCGCGGGGTCCACGCGCTCCGAGGACGTCTTCTACTACGACGACACGTGGGGGACGCTCGTCGGGTACAACGACTCGTTCGGCTCGGGCGCGGACATCAACGACCACCACTTCCACTACGGCTACTACGTCCGTGGCGCCGCCGAGGTCGCGCGCCACGACCCGACGTGGGCCGAGGACGCGAACTGGGGCGGCATGGTCGAGTTACTCGTCGCGGACTACGCGAACTGGAAGCGCCCCGACCGGTCGAACGCGCTCGACCCCGCGTCGAACCCGCACGACTCGTTCCCGTTCCTCCGGAACTTCAGTCCGTACGAGGGCCACTCGTGGGCGTCGGGGAGCGGCGACTACGAGCAGGGGAACAACCAGGAGTCCTCCTCGGAGGCGATCAACGCGTACACGTCGATGCTCCTCTGGGCCGAATACACTGGGAACACCGCGATGCGGGACGCCGCAGTCTACCTGTACACGACGGAGGTGCACGCCATCAAGGAGTACTGGTACGACGAGGACGGCACGAACCTGCCCGCGGACTGGCCGTACGACTACGCCGCGATGGTGTGGAGCAACGGCGTGAAGTACGACACGTGGTGGACGGGCGACGTCGAAGCGAAGCACGGCATCAACGTCCTCCCGGTGACCGCTGGCCGCTCGTACCTCGGGTGGGACACCGACGCCGCCGCGGCGAACTACCAGGAACTCGTTGCGAACGACCCGGACGGTGACGACTTCCAGTACTGGCCGGACGTCATGTGGGAGTACCGCGCACTCTCGGACGTCGACGACGCGAAGTCGATGTGGACGGCGAACAAGGACAGCTATCCCGTCGAGTTCGGGGAGAGCCGCGCGCACACCTACCACTGGATCTACAACCACGACGCGATGGGGACCGCGACGCCGTCGGTCACCGCGGACCACGCGCTCGCGTCGGTGTACGACGACGGGAGTGCGAGGACCCACGTCGCGTACAACCCGACCGGGAGCCAGGTCACGGTGAACTTCTCCGATGGCGTCTCGCTCGACGTCCCCGCGAACTCGATGGCGACGGACTCGTCGAATTCGGGCGATTCGAGCGCGCCGACGCTCGATAGCCTGTCGGCGACCGAGGTCGAGACGAGCGATTCGGACGCCGAGTTCGACGTCTCGTGGAGCGTCGGCGACGCGGACGGCGACCTCTCGACGGTCGACCTCACCCTGACGGACGACACCGACGGGTCGACGGAGGACACCGCGTCCATCAGCGTCAGCGGGAGCGACGCGAGCGGCACCACGCGTCTCGTCGCCGTCGGCGACGAGGGCAGTGCGAACAGCTACACCGTCGATGCTGTCGTCACCGACGCGGCCGGCGCGTCGAGCGCCGGGTCGACCGCCGTGAGCGAGACGGAGAGTTCGACGGGCGGGAACGCACCCACTGTCGACGGCCTCAGCTTGACCGAGCGCTCCTCGAACAGTCCGCACGCCGAGTTCGACGCCAGCTACTCGGTCTCTGACGCGAACGGCGACCTCTCGACGGTCGACCTCACGTTGACCGACACCGCCGACGGGGTCGTCGAAGACTCGGCGTCCATCGGCGTCAGCGGCGGGTCCGCTTCCGATACCGTCTCGCTGAAGGCCTTCAAGGCCGAGAACGACGGCCACACGTACGAGCTCGAGTGCGTCGTCGCGGACGCGGCCGGGAACACCGCGACGGCCACGGCGAGCGAGGTCGAGGACGGGAGTTGACGGACGCCGGACGTCGCGCAGGAACCCATAGCGGGGTACTTTTTTATAGTGTCATGGTCGATTAGGAACGATGCGATTCGATAGCGCTCGCGGTATCGAGCGACGCGACTTCGTCAAGGCGGCCGTGGCTATCGGGGGGACGAGCGCGCTCGCGGCCTGCATGGACCGCGAACGAGGCGACGAGTCGACGACGTCGACGAGTGCTGGGAGGAAGTCCGAGAGCGCAGAGTTCCCGCAGGGCGACCCGTCGGTCGTGCCGGACGGCCAGCATCGCTGGGGCGACTACCTCGTTCGCGACGCCCACGGCAACACCGTCCTCCCACAGCACCAGTTGCTGCTGGGACTCTCCTACGAGAGCGACGCCGAGCCCACGGCGGGAGAGCGCGAGCAGGTCGCGGCGGCGTTCGAGACGCTCGACCGCGCGTTCCGCTGGGGGACCGGGACGCGAACGGGGGCAGCGATCAACGACGGGTTGCTGTACACGCTCGGGTACGCACCGCGGTACTTCGAGCGGTTCGGGGCGGTGCCCGACCAGCTCGACCCACCGGAGGACGTCCTCGAAGCCGTCGGCGAGGACCGCGGGAAGGCCAACGAACACGACGCGCTGCTCGTGTTGACGAGCGACTTCGGGTCGATACTGCTCGCCGCCGAGGCCGCGCTGTTCGGGGAGACGGAGACGGTCAACGGCGTGCGCGTCGACGCGACGCTCGAGGGCGTCTTCGAGCGCGTCGACCGGCGGACCGGCGTCGTCGGGAAGGGACTCCCCGCCGAGAAGCTCGACAACGACGACGTCCCGGACGAAGCGCCGCTCTCGATGGGGTTCAAGTCGGGATTCCGGGACAGCCTCCCGCCGGAGGACCGCGTCACGCTCCAGGACGGCCCGTTCGCTGGCGGCACCACCCAGGCCGTCTCGCGGCTCCGCATCGACCTCGATCGCTGGTACGACCAGTCTCACGGCGACCGGACCGCGGAGATGTTCTGTCCCGCACACGACCCCGAGGACGTCGGCGAGACCGGGTCGAAGCTCGGCGGCGACAGCGGCATCACCGAGGACGACGTCGATGCCATCGACGAGCACGCCGACGAGCATGGGACGCTCGGGCACTCCCAGAAACTCGCTCGCGTCCGGGACGACGACTTCGAGACCCCCATCCTCAGGCGCTCCGAGGGCGTCGCGACGGACGCGGTCGACGGAACCGAGTTCAACTTCTCGTCGATCCAGGGGACCGTCGCTGACTTCGTCGAGACTCGAAAGGCGATGAACGTCGACGAGTACGACGTCGACGTTCCCGCCGAACGCCACGGCATCGTCGACTACCTCGAAACGCGCTCGCGGGGCACGTACCTGATTCCGCCACGGGACGACATCGCACTCCCGGTGCACCGATGAGACCGCGAGGGTTCGTCGCTGGACGCGCCCGGATGGTCGCCGTCGTCCTCGTCGTCGCTGCCGTCGTCGGCGGCATCGTCGTGGCGAGCGGCGCGCTCGGATTCGACTCGGAACCGCCGAGCCCCGAGATACAGTTCCGCGACGCGACCGAGGACGCCGGTATCGAGTACACCGACGAGGCGAGCGGTATCGGGAACGGGAACGCGGGCGTGTTCGCCGCGGACGTGAACGACGACGGCTGGACGGACGTCCTCGCACTCGGCGGTGAACGACCGATGCTCTACGTGAACGAGAACGGGTCGTTCGCGCGCTCGGAGCGACTACCGGCTCTCGAGCGACCCTTCCGGAGTGCGGTGTTCTTCGACTACGACGGCGACGGCTGGACGGACCTGCTCCTGCTCGCCGAGGACGCGCCACCGGTCGCGCTCCACAACGACGAGGGCTCCTTCGAGCGAACGGACCTCGGCATCGGGAACCTCACGTATCCACAGGGCGCGACCGTCGCCGACTTCGACGGCGACGGCGACCTCGACCTGTTCGTCTACCAGTCCGGCGACTGGGCGAACGGGAAACCCGCGGGGTACTTCGACGACACCGGGCACGTCGCGGACGACAACGGGAACCCGAACGTGCTGTTCGAGAACGTCGCCCCGAGCGAGTCCGACGACGACCGCCATCGGTTCGAGCGCGTCGAGACAGCCGGCATCACGGGCGACACGTGGAGTCTCGCGGCGAGCTTCGTGGACCTGACCGGCGACGGCCGCCCCGACATCCACGTCGCCAACGACTACAACAACGACACCGTCTACGTGAACCAGGGGGACGGGACGTTCGAACGGCGACTGCTCGGCGGCGCGACGGCGCGGAACGGGATGGCGTCGGAGGTCGCGGACGTGAACGGCGACGGCCGCCCGGACGTGTTCGTGTCGAACATCTACCTCCCGATATCGCAGGAGAACATGTCCGCGGAGCGCTACGAGCGCTACGAGCGCCTGTTCGAGTTCGTCATCCACTCCGAACGGACGAAGGGGAACACGCTCCTCGTCAACCAGGGCGACGGCCGGTTCGGAGATCGCGCCGACGCGTACGGCGTCCGACGCGGTGGCTGGGGGTGGGCGGCGAGCCTCACCGACTTCGACAACGACGGCGACCGCGACCTCTGGCAGGCCACCCAGCACGTCCTCCGCATCGACCCCGAGGACCCACGCTACACGTACGCGATGCTCTGGGAGCGAGAGGGGTCGTCTTTCCGGTCCAGGGACGCGAGCGAGCGCGGCGTCGCCGAACGGAACGGCCGCGGGATGGTGAGTATCGACTACGACAACGACGGCGACCGGGACGTCGTCGCCGCGACGTACGGCGGCCCCGTCACGGTCTACGAGAACACCGTCGCGGGCGGGAACAGCGTCGCGTTCGAGGTCGTCGACGACGACGGTGCGACGGCGCTCGGCGCGGTCGTCACCGTCTCGGCGAACGGCGAGGAGACGGTCGTCCACCAGACCGCGAACGTCGACTACCTCTCGCAGGAACCCCGCGTCGAGCACGTCGGGCTCGGCTCGGCGACGACCGTGACCATCACCGTCGAATGGCCGGACGGGACGACGCGGACGTTCGAGGACGTGCCCGCGAACGCACGCCTCCGCGTCTCCAAGGACGGCATCACGGTGGTCGCGACGTACGACCGCGGCCCGTAGCAGCCACCCCCGCTCGCCCTACGATTCGCTTCTTCGCGCGCCATTTCGACGAGACCCCAGCGCCAGCAACGTCCCTGCTGCGACCGCCGACGTCCGCGCGCTAACAGTCAGGAGACGATTTTGTTCGAGCCAACAAAGAGAATCGCGCGCAATCTATCCCACTCGTGTCGGTCGGTTCGACCGCTGCCTATCGGTCTTCTAGTACGACCAGTTCGAGGATACGTTCGGCGTGTGCAGGCCCGGTCGTGGTATTGAGGGAACGGAATGACTATGGTTCCCACCACACAAGCGAGACCATGGAATCGGAGGAAATGCAGGACGCGCTCGAACGCGCCGGCCTGACGTCGTACCAGGCCGACGCCTATCTCACACTCCTGGACCTCGGGATCGCTCCCGCGGTCGACGTCGCCAAGCGATCGTCCGTTCCGATGTCCCAGATCTACAAGGTGCTCGACGACCTCGAGGACGAGGGGTACGTCGAGACCATCGACCGCGAGCAACTGCACGCGCGACCACGCGACCCGGTCGACGTCCTCAACAACCTTCGGAGCTACAGCGAGGTGTTGAAGGATACGGCCGACGAGATAGAGGACCGGTGGAAGGAACCGCATCAGACCGACCACCAGATGAGCGTCGTCAAGCACCAGTCGACGATACACGACCGCGTCCGGTCCTCCATCGCCGAAGCCGACCACGCCATCGAACTGGCCGCGACCATCGACCAGGTCGAGTCGCTGCTCCCCGCGCTCCGGGACGCCCACGACGACGGCATCATCGTTCGGTTATCGGTGTACAATCACTCCGCGTCGACGAACGTCCTGGACGAGCTCGACCTCGACGGCGCGGCGCTCGAGGTCCGCGAATGCGAGATACCGGGACCGTTCCTCGCCGTCGTCGACAGGCGGCACACGTACTTCGCGCCGAACGACCGGAGTCGCGACCCCTACGGCGTCATCGTCAACGACGACATCCTCTCCTTCATCTTCCACTGGTACTTCCAGACGTGCCTCTGGGCGGTCCAACCGCAGGTTCACACGACGCGCGACGGGCCGCTGCCGTACATCAGTATCGAGGAGTTCATCCAGGACTTCATCGAGCTGTACTGGGACGGGGTCGGCATCCACGTCGTCGCACACGGCTGGGACAACAACGAGGAGCGGATGCGGACGGTCAGTGGCCCGGTGACGAACATCTCCTACACGGGGTCGGAGTTCGACACGGAGACGCCCTCACTCGAGCAGCTCGCCGGGTTCGCGACCGTGGAACTCCAGACCGAGCACGGCTCGTACTCCATCGGTGGCTGGGGCGCGGTCTTCGAGGACATGGAGGTGCACGAACTCGTCGTCGCGGACCTCCACCTGCCGAATCCGGTCGATGGCGGTCCGGTCGACGACGTCGAGTCGGGGGGGTCCGGCCCGCAGTCGGCGGACGCGGACTCGCCATCTGGCGACGGAGCTGGAACGGGACGTGTCGAGGACTCGGGCACGACGTCCTCGGAGGGCTCGCGGACGAACTGACGCCGAGTGAAGATAACACCGCTAACAGTGTTATTCGTCCTGTCGCGGGTCCGACGATGACTCGCAGTCGCAGCCGCCTCGCCGAAGCAGCTCGACGACGCCGTACTGCGCCTGACAGTCCCGACAGAGGACGTTCACCTCGACGAACAGGTGGAAGTCCCCGAGCGTGATCCGGTCGGCGCGCCGGAGTCCGGCGAGGTCCGACTCGACCACCGACTGGACGCGCGACAGCAGTCGTTCGACCGTCTCGGTCGTGTTCTCCACTCGCTTCTCCGGCGACGTCGACTCGTGTTCCGCGCCGCGGACGTCCTTGAGATACGAGCGGATGGCCTGATACGTGACGAAGTCCGCCTCGAGCTGGTCGACGTCCACGCCCTCCCGCTCCAGTCGCCCCCTGGCCTCGACCCGACCGCCCGCACTCGCCTCCTCGTCGGTGAGCAACCGATAGAGGTTGTCGACCTCGCCGTCGATGACGGACGCCCCCGCCGACCGTAACGCCAACTCGAGTAACGTGGTGTTGAACGCGTCCGCGAGGTCCCGGAGGCTCGTTCGCTCGCCGCTCTCGCCCGTCCACCGCGCCTCCAGTTCCGCCCCGTACCCCGGGTCGAAGTCGTACGACTCCAGGAGCCGCCCCACCTTCGTCGACGGCGTCCCCTCGTCCTCGTCGTCCGTCTCGTCCATACGGAACCGTACGCGAGCGACCGCATAAAACCGTTCGTCCACGGCTCGACGTCGATTCGCCGACCCACGGCTGACGGCCCGGCGTATCGAGTCCACCGCCGCGATGGTGCCGACCTCGGGTGCAACGTTTTTTATAGCCTCGTGAACACCATGGGTACATGAAAGCGAACGTAGCGTCGGGTGCGACTGCCCGCGTTTCCGCCTCGAACGTCGGTGGCATCGACGAGACCACCGTCGACCTCCCGCCTGGCGTCACCGTGCTCAGCGGGAAGAACGCCACGAACCGGACGTCGTTCCTCCAATCGATCATGGCGGCGATGGGGAGTCATCGAGCGACACTGAAAGGCGACGCGGACGCCGGGTCGGTCGAGCTCGAGTTCGACGGCGTGACGGCGACGCGGACGCTCGAACGAGCGGACGGCACCGTCACCTACAGCGGCGACCCGTACCTCGACGACCCGACGGTCGCGGACCTGTTCGCATTCCTGCTGGAGAGCAGCGAGGCGCGGCAGGCGGTCGCGCGCGGCGACGACCTCCTCGACATCATCATGCGGCCCGTCGACGTCGACGAACTCACGCGCGAGATCGAACGGCTCGAAGCCGAGAAGGCCGACATCAACGACGAGCTCGCAGACCTCGACTCGCGGAAGCGCGAACTCCCGGAGCTCGAGGCGCGCCGCGAGGACCTCCGCGAGGAGATCGGGGACGTGGAGGACGCGCTCGAAGCGAAGGAAGCCGAGATCGACGCGTCGAATCGGGACCTCGAGGAGAGTCGCGAGGACCAGCAGCGGTTACAGGAGAAGCTCGAGGCGCTCAGCGAGACGCGCGGCGAGCTGGAGTCCATCCGGCGCGACATCGACACGAAGACCGAGAGCGTGTCGTCGCTCAAACGGCAGCGTCGCGAGTTGGAGGAAGTCCTCGAGGAGTTGCCGGACGCGCCGATGGACGAGCACGCGGCGCTGGAGGACGAGGTCGCGTCGTTACGCGAGCAGAAACGTCGATTGAACGGGGAGGTATCCGAGTTACAGAGCGTCATCCAGTTCAACGAGGACATGCTCTCGGAGGCGAACGACGAACTCCTCGGAGCGCTCGCGGGCGGCGACACCGACGCGGGCGACGACGCGGTCACGGACCAGTTGCTCGCGTCGGAGTCCGGTAGCGTGGCGTGTTGGACGTGCGGGACGACCGTCGACCGCGAGCAGATAGAGTCGACGCTCGAAACCCTTCGAGCGACGCGGGAGGCGAAGATGAGCGACATCTCGGCGGTCGAGGCCGACCTGGAGGAGGTCCAGTCCGCTCGGCGAGAGGCGAAGCGCAAACAGGAGAACCGCGAGCAGACGCGCTCGAAGGTCGACGACATCGACGCCGAGATCGACCGTCACCAGTCCGCTATCGAGTCGCTGCAGAACGAGCGCGACGAGTTACAGGCCGAGATCGAGTCGCTACAGGACGACGTCGACGAGTTGGAGTCCGCGGACTTCGGGGACGTCCTGGAGCTCCATCGGGAGGCGAACGAACTCGAGTTCGAACTGCAGCAACTGGAAGCGGACCTGGAGTCGGTGAACGACGAGATCGAGACGATAGAGGCGGAGTTGGAGCGTGCGGACGAGCTCAGGGACCGACGGGAGGAACTGCTCGACGAGTTGACCGAGGTTCGGACGCGGATCGACCGGCTCGAAGCGGACGCCGTGGACGCGTTCAACGAGCACATGGACGCGATACTGGACGTCCTCGGGTACGAGAACCTCGAACGCATCTGGATCGAGCGATTGGAGCGAACGGTCCGGGAGGGACGAGAGAAGGTGGAGCGGACGGTCTTCGAGTTGCACGTCGTCCGAACGACGGAGAACGGGACGGCGTACGAGGACACCATCGAGCACCTCAGTGAGAGCGAGCGCGAGGTGACGGGACTCATCTTCGCGCTCGCCGGCTACCTCGTGCACGACGTCCACGAGACGGTGCCGTTCATGCTCCTGGACTCGCTCGAGGCCATCGACTCGAATCGGATCGCGTCGCTCGTCGAGTACTTCTCGGCGTTCCCGGAGTACCTCGTCGTCGCGCTCCTCCCCGAGGACGCGCAGGCGCTCAGCGACGACTACAGTCGCGTCACCGAGATCTGAATCGGTCGCGGCCCGCTTCGCGTTCCCCGAGTTCACCACGCTAGCGTGGCGACCCGACTCGTTTTCGGGCTCGGGCCCGTATCTGTCTCGTAGTACGATGCCTCACGACCGCATTCACGCTCGCGAACCGACGCATCACGTCGACCGGTGGACGCGTGGTATCGTCCGAACGGTCGAGGAACGCGATGGGCACTGCGTCGTCGTCGTCGAACCCGAGAGCGGCGGGGACCGGGACGTGGTCGAACTCGTCGTCACGCTCGCGGTCCGCGACCTCTTCCTCGGACGGCTCGACCTCGAAGACGACGACTCACCGGTCGGGGAGACGGTATGGTTCCGCAAGCACGGCGGGACGTGAGTGGGCGTCGGACTCATGGTTCGCTACTGGTTGCAGTACGCCTCACCGCAGTACGACTCAGCGTAGGACGCCTCAGCGTAGGACGCCTCACCGAGCGTCGATGGTGATGCGCTCGAGGCGACCCGACAGCCGATTATATCAGATTTTATTGTATGAAGGATTAAATATATTAATGCGTGTCCCGTTGGCGAGGCGCTGGGAGAGGAGCCGTTCCTCGACGGGGCGAGCGAGACGCTACCGGTCCGGCATCGAACGGTTCGAATCCGCACTGGAACGGAGCAGAATCCGGAGACCTGCGACGTCAGATCTCGTGGACGACTTCGTGCTGAACGTCCACGGCCGCTGCGTCCTCCGGCAGGAGCGCGACCACGAGGTGGTCCGGGTAGTCAGCGAAGTACTCGACGAGTCGGCCGATGCGTTCGGCGTCGATGGCTTCGAGCGAGTCCAGGAGCATCACTGGCACGGTCTCGTGAACGTCGTGCACGAGGTACCCGGCGAGCGCGAAGACGAGTCCGACGACCTCGCGCTCGCTCTCGCTGAGCGTTTCGACCGTCCCCTCGTACGCCGTCCCGTCCTCGGTCTCCCGGACGATGTGGAGCTCGAAGAAGCTCTCGAGCGCCTTCCGACGGCCGTCGCGCGTCTCCCGCGTCTGCCGTTCGATCCACACGCGAGCGAGGTTCTCGTACTCCAGGACGTCGAGCACGTCCGCCATGTGCTCGTTGAACGCGTCGACGGCATCGTCCTCGAGCCGGTCGATGCGATTCCGGAGGTCCTGGAGCTCCGAGACAACTTGCTCGCGTCGCTGAGCGTACTCCTCGCGTTCGTCCAGCAGCGACTCGACCTCCGCGAGCTCCTCCTCGACCGACGCAAGCTGACGGTTGCGTTGTTCGAGCTCCAACTCCACCTTGTTCGCTTCCTTGTGAAGGTCGAGGAGTTCGCTGTAGTCCGACGACTGTTGGGCCTCCACGGCGTCTTCGAGTTCCGCGATCTCGTCGTGGAGAGTCGCCTTGCGGTCCTCCAGTTCCGAGATCCGCGTTCGTTTCCGGTCGATCTCCGCGTCGATCTCCGCGAGGCGCTCGTTCAGGTCGTCGAGTTCCTGCTCGGCGCTCTCGAGCGACGACACCCGCTCCTGGAGGTCGTCGATCTCCGATTCGAGGGACTGCCGCTCGCCGAACTTGTCCTGCCGGTACGACCGCAGTCGTTCGAGCGTCTCCTCGATGTCCTCCTCGGCGACGTCCGACCCGCACGTCCAGCAGACCACCGTCTCCTCCGCGACGAGCTGGTCGGTGAGCGGCCCGTCCGCCGGCGCTGAGTCACCCTCGTCGTCCCTGAGGACGCTCGCGATCTCCGTGTCGGTGCCCTCGAGCATGTTCTCGTTGAACTGGATGATGCTCTGCAGTTCACTCATCTGCGACGTCACCCGGCGTTGTCGGTCACGGAGGTCCTTGAGTTCGCTCCGCAGCGAAGCGAGGTCCGTGTCGGGGTCGACGGCGATCGATTCGCGCTGCTCTCGTTTCGCCTCGCGCTCCGCTTCCAGCGACTCTATCGTCTCGTTCAGCGTCTCGAGTTCGAACCGGAGTTCTTCGAGTTCGGACCGCTTGTCGGTCAGCGAGTCGAGGTCGCGTTCCACGGTTTCGTCCGATTCCCGGTCCGTCTCCAGGTCCGCGTCGGTCGCCTCGATCTCCGCTTCGAGGTCCTCGAGTCGATCCTCGGCGTCCGCGACCAGGGATTCGAGTTCGGACTTGCGGTCACGTAACTCGGCTTCCTCCCGTTGGCGGTCGTCGATGCGTTCGAGTTGCTCGTCGATCTGGCGTTTGGTCGCCTGCAATCGTTCTATCTCGGCTTCGATCTCGACGGTATCGATCGGTCGCGTGATTATCTCGTGGAGGTTGTCGCCGCGTGCGACCGCCTGCCGTGCCTCGTTGTCCTCGTGGAGGAACGCGAACAGGTCGGCGAGTTCCGGGTCGTCGAGGTAGCCGTCGTCGAGCGCGGTGACGGTCCCGTTCCGGCGTTCAAATCGACGTTCGACGACGGTGTCGCCGACCGCGAGTTCGACGCGGCCGGCGTCGGAGTCGCCCTTGAGCGTGTACTGGTCGCTTCCCATCGACGCCATCACGGCTTTCAGGAAGGACGTCCTGTTGGTGGCGTTCCGGCCTTCGAGGACCGTGACACCGGGTTCGAGTCGAACGCTTGTGGTGTCGATGCCGCCGACGTTCTCGACTGACAGCGACAAGGGCGCGGCGAGTGATTCAGTCGATTCCATGCATCCATCTTGTCAATTCTATACTAAGGGTCTTGCTGTTCGTTCGGTCGGACAGACAATTACGCTGGGGTAGTGCTAGATGACGTTGTATCGTCCACGGGGAACTGAAGTGGTGTGTTTCAGGGACAGTTACATCCTTCGGTGAGCGCGGTATCGAAGTCCGCGGAGTACCCGCACTCTCGACAGAGGACCTGGATGTCGACGAGGACGTCGGGGTCTCCGAGGTCCGTCGTCCCCGTGTTCTGGAGCGTTTCGATCGTCGATTCGGTGACGAGCGTCGTGCGTCGCTGGAGCGCGTACACCGTGTCTCGCGCTTTCTCGCGGCGTTCGTCGGGCGTGGGGTCGGGGCTGGCTGACGCGTCGAGACACGACGTCAGGTGGCGGTACATCGTCTGGTGGGAGATGAGCGTGGATCGGAGTTCGTCCGGGTCGACGCCGTCGCGTTCGAGTTCCCGCTGGATCTCGATGACGTCGGCTTCCGAGAGGTCGTCGGTCTTGAGCGCGTCGTAGACGGGGAGGCGGTTCCAGGTGGTGCTGGAGCCGTCGAGACGGTCGAGGCGTGCTTCGATGAGGGCTTCGTTGAACGAGCGGGTCAGCTCGCGCACGCTCGTTCCGTCCTGCCACGCGGCGACGAGCGAGTCGTCGTCCATCTCGAGGTCGAACTCGTCTCTGGTGCGGGAGACCTTGCAGGTACAGGCGGCGTCGTCAGTCATGTCTCTGCCTCTTCGTTACAGGGTTAAGGCCGTAACGGATTGCGCTGTCGTGGTGGTCGCTGGCCGTGCACGAGTCTGCGTCGCCGCGCGGTCGACGGCGGGGACTGGGCCGTGCCGTAGGTATGGCAATTCTAGTATGTTTATCCAGTTTTATCAGAATGCGTTACTTTTGGTGTCCTGCGGGCCGTCCTCTCGAGGGACGAGTCACTTGATTCCGAAGCCCGGGTCAGAGTTCGATGGTGGCGAGGTCCGATTCGAGGGATTCGACCTCGGCGTTGTACGCGTCGACGAACCCGTGGAACTGGGGGGCGTACTCGCGGAGGTCGTCCGCGGACGGCGGCGAGTACTGCGAGAGGACGTAGACGCCGTTCGAGCCGTTCACGCGGAGGTACGACGCGCCGTCCTGGTCCCACTTCAGCTCCCAGCGGGTGCCGTCGACGCGCGCGGTGAACGTCCCGTAGTCGCCGCCCTCGTACCGGCGGAGTTCCGCGGCGATCCGGTCGCAGACCTCGCGGACGCGGTCGAGGACGCGGTCGCGTTCCGCGACGACGGTATCGGTGGACGCGACCCCGGGGAAGTCCGTGGAGACGTCGTCGAGGACGCCGGATACCGAGTCGACGTACTCGGCGAACCCGTCGACGAGCGCGTCGTAATCGCGGAGCGCGGTCGCGAGCGCCTCGGGTTCGGGGTCGCGCTTCGTGGAGACGACGTAGACGTCGCTCCCGCTGTCGGGCGCGTACTTGAGGTAATCGAGGTCGCCGCCCTCGTACTTCACCGTCCACTCGCCGTGCTCGCCGTCGGTCGACCAGTCGCCGTAGTCCCCGCCCTCCAGGCGCGCGAGCTGGTACGCGAGGCGGCCGGCGTGGTCGCGGACCGCGGCGACGAGTTCGTCGCGGTGCTCGGTTATCGTCGACGCGTCCGTCGGGTCCGCAGGCGGCCACGATGTCACGTCCGAGACCGGGTGCGCGACCGGCATAAGACGACCGGTCGTCGCCGGGGTACGCGTCGGGTATCGTCGCGAGGGAGCGGCAACGCGGTCGCTCGCGAGTGTTGAAAGTGGAGCAGTTGGGGTCGAGGTATCCTACGTCTCCACCCCGCCGGCTCCAGTCACGTGTTCGCCGCGTAGTGATTTAAGCGCGTCGTCTCGCAGGGGGTGATCTTGGGACCGTCAGAGCCCGAGGCCAGTGCTGTACTCGAGCGTCCCGTACGCTTGCCCCATCGTCTCCGCGGAGAGGTGCTGGCCGCCGACGCGGCCGTCGAGGTCGGTCATCTCGAAGAGGTACTCGTTGTAGCTCCAGTGGGACTCGAGACGGCCGCCGAGGATGGGGCGGTCGATGTGGTTGCGGGCGTGCCCGTACGTCGACGCGGTGAACTCGACGAAGTCGCCGTCGTCGGTCGACACCTCGACGACGAAGTCCGGGTGGGCGTCGCCGTCGGCGTGGTCGGCTTCCGGGGCAACCTCGGCGGTGTCGTCCTCCAGGACGGGCTCGATGGTGATGTCGTCGAACCGGACGACCTCGCTCCCGTCCGCGGGACTGAAGAACCCCGAGGTCCGGAACGGGAGGGTGGCGCGTTCGAGCGCGTCCGACTCGTAGAACTCGTAGCCCTCGCGGAAGACGTGCGGGCCGACGAACGGGATTATCGCGGAGAACGCCGCTCCGTTCGGGAACACCGCCCACACCCACTTCCAGGGGTACAGGGGGACGTTGAAACACACGCGCTGGAAGTAACACGACCCCTGGAGCGTCTCGGTGCCGGCGGGCAGGTCGAACTCGCCCTCGAAGCGCATCTGGCGGAAGGCGACGACGTCGGCGCCACCCAGGGGCGTGTCCATGTCCATCGACTGCACGGGCGACGTGTTCGGGGAGTCGAGGTCGCCCCACGCTTCGAACGCGACGCTGCCCTTCTCGCCGACGAACTCGGCTTCGAGACCGAGCGGGCGGTCCTCGGCGGCGTGGATGGCGCTCCCGCGGCGCTCGCCGTCGGGCGTCTCCGTCCACGCTTCGATGCTGCCGTCGGCGGAGAGCGTCGCTCGAGCCGGCTGGTTCACGATGCGTTCGTCGATGCGCTCGTCGTCGCCGTCCCACCCGACGGAGATGGCCTCGAACTCGTCGACGCCGTCCTCGACGTCTCGGTCGAGGTCCATCCCGGGCATGGTGACGTCGTTCACGCGGATGGTGTCGCCGACGCGCGCCGCGATGGAGAACATCATCTGTCGCGGCCCGAACCCGTCCTCGCCCTCGGGGAACAGGATGAAGAACCACCACGAGGACGACGTCGGGTTCTGTTGGGCGGGGAGTTGCGTCCAGATTCGGTCGAACACGCGTTCCTGGCGTGCGGTCGGCTCCGGTGTCGAGTCCGCTGGCGGTGGCGAGGGGGAGTCGGCCATCGGTCGTACTCGCACTCGGCGGCGGGGCCTCAAGGCGTCGTCGGTCCGTCGCCGCGACCGGTCCGGAAGCACCGGCGGGCAGTCGGGCGGGTTCACGCGGGTCGTTCTCAGTCGATGGGGACGGACGACCGGGTTATTTCCCTGGTCGCCGAACGTGTACGTACGAACATGTACGAGACCATCGTGGTGCCGACGGACGGGAGCGAGTACGCGGAGCGAGCGGCCGAGCACGCGGCCGGTGTGGCGGTGGCGTTCGACGCGACGGTGCACGTCGTGTCGGTCGTCGACGAGGACGCGGCGTCGAGTGTCTTCGAGCGCGGTGACGTGGACGAGGAGACCCGCGAGCGGCTGCGCGAGGAGGGCGAGCGCGCGCTCCGGACGACGGCGTCGGCGCTCGACGGCGTCGAGCGCGTCGAGTCGACGCTCGTGGAGGGGCACGCGACGGAGTCCATCGTCGGGTACGCCGACGAGGTGGACGCGGACCTCCTCGTGATGGGGACGCACGGCCGGACGGGCGTGGACCGGTACGTCGCGGGGAGCGTCACCGAGCGCGTGCTCCGCCGGACGCACGTTCCGGTGTTGACGGTTCGGGACCTCGAAGCGGCGCGGTCGCTCGACGAGTACGAGAACGTGCTCGTGCCGACGGACGGGAGCGAGGACGCGGACGTGGCTGTCGAGCACGCGCTCGCGCTCGCTGCGGTCGGCGGCGCGACGGTGCACGCGGTGAACGTCGTCGACGTGTCGTCGCTCGCCGCGTCGGCGGGCGAGGCGCCCGCGACGGAACTCCTGGAGCGCTTCGAGGCGGCGGGTGAGGAAGCGACGAGCGACGTCGCGAAGCGCGCCCGCGAGGCGGGGCTCGCCGCTGAGACGGCGGTCCTGAAGGGGTCGCCGGGGCACGCGCTCCTGGAGTACGTCGAGGACGAGGCCGTCGACCTGGTCGCGATGGGAACGACGGGTCGCACGGGCCTGGACCGCTACCTCCTCGGGAGCACGACGGAGCGCGTCGTCCGGCACGCCGACGCGCCCGTGCTCGCGGTGAACGCGCGCAACGGCGACGACTGAGGCTGTCGCTCGCTTTCGCGTCGTCGAGCAGGGGTTTTCGCTCGTTCTCATCGGCGTGGAATCGAGAGCAAGCTATACGATTCGTCCGCACCTTTCTTCGAGTATGTACGAGAACATCCTCCTGCCGACCGACAGCAGCGCCGGCGTCTCCGACGCCATCGAGCACGCCATCGACCTCGCGAGCCAGTACGACGCGACCCTGCACGTGCTCTACGTCGTCGACGCGGACACCGTCGGGTCGTATCCCGGCGACGAGTACGTCCACGAGGACGAGGGCCTCGAGCACGCGCTCGAGGAAGCCGGTGGCGAAGCCATCGACGCGATCGCCGAGCGTGCGCGAGCGGCCGGCGTGAACGTGGAGACGGTGGTCCGACACGGCGTCCCGCACGAGGAGATCCTCGCGTACGCCGACGACGTGGACGTCGACGTGACGGTGGTCGGAACGAAGCAGCGATCGGGCGAGTACCGGCGGCTCCTCGGGAGCGTCGCCGAGCGCGTCGCGCGGATGAGCGACCGCCCGGTCACTATCGTCAAGACCGACGTCGACGAGAACTAGGCTCGCGCTGGCGGCGGTCGTCGCGGCCGGTCGCTCCTCACGCCGGGTCGGCGACGACGGCGTCGATGGTCCCGGCCTGCGTCGCGACGAAGACGGCGCCGTAGGCGACGACCGGTGACCCGTCGACCCAGTCCTGCATCTCGAACGACCACTCGACGCCCCCTTCCTGGACGTCGATAGCCAGGAGGCGACTGCCGCGGGTCCCGACGTACGCGACGCCGTCGGCGATAGCGGGAGCACCGTGGACCGCACCGTCGGCCTGGAATCGCCACGTCTCCTCCCCCGACGCAGCGTCGAGACCGCGGACGACACCGGCGTCGTCCGCCGCGACGACGGTGCCGTCGCTCGCGAGCGCCGGTGCACCGCGGACGCGGCCCTGGCCGGGTGCGGTCCAGGCTTCGGCGCCGTCCGTGGCCTGTCGGGCGACGACGCCCTCTGCAGTCCCGAGGACGACCAGCGATGGGTCGGTCGAGGTGACGACGACCGGTGCGGTCGCCGCGCCACCGACGTCCGTCTGCCAGTTGACGCCGCCATCGGAGTCAGCGAGCGAGAGGAGGTCGCCGTCGGTCGTCGTCGCGAACACGGCGCCGTCGTGGACCGCTGGACTCGTGGCGACGCGCGCGCCGACGTCGGTCTCCCAGCGGACGTCCCCGTTCGCCGTGAGCGCGACGACGCGCGACCCGGCGCCGACGAACGCACCCCCGGCCGTCGTCCCTGCCTCGGTCCCGGCCTCGCTGGGCGTCCCGTAGCCGAAGTCGCCGACGGGGCCGTCCAGGTCGACGCGCCAGCGCGGGTTCGGACTCGGCGCGTCCACGTGCACGGTCGTCGTCGTCCGGTCGGGTTTCGTCATCGGGTCCGTCGGCGGGTCGGCGTGCTCGTGGGGCGGCGTCCCCGCGACCTCGCCGCTCCAGCTGCCGGCGAGGACGGTGTCGCCAGCGGAGACCGGCGCCCCGGGTGTCGGCCCGCCGAGCTCGACGTACCAGAGGTGACTCTCGCCCTTCCTCGCGTCGTACCCGCTGACGGCGTCGTGGAGGCTCCCGCAGTAGAGCGCGCCGTCGCCGACGATCGGCGACGGGAGCGAGGCGGGGCGTTCGAACGCGCGCCAGCGTCGGTCGCCCGTCGACGCCTCGACCGTCTCGACGACGCCGCTGTGCGTGCCGACGACGACCTGGCCGTCGCGGTACAGGACCTGTGCGTCGGGCTGGCCCCGGATCTCCGTTCGCCACGCGACTCTGCCGTCGGGATCGACCGCGAGGAGCGAGCCGTTCGCCTCCGCGTCGCCGGACTCGTAGTCCGCGCTCCCGACGTAGAGTCGCCCGTCGCCGACCGCGGGCGTGGTCTCCGCGTCGACGGCGACGTGCGCGGTGACGCCGTCCGCGTCCACCGCGTAGAGGCCGTCGTCGAGCGTTCCGACCCAGACGCGGTCCGCGAACGCGGTCGGTATCGAGCTTATCCACGGCGTCTCCTCGGGGTCGACCTGGACCGTCCAGCGTTCGCTCCCGTCCGCGACGTCGTGCGCGGAGAGGCGGCCGTCGATGGTGCCGACGTACGCGGCGTCGCCGTCGACGCCCGCGCCGATGGAGACCGTCCCCGGTACGTTCGTCCGCCAGACCTCGCTCCCGTCGGTCGCGTCGAGCGCGAGCACCGGGCTCTCGTCGTCGCCACTGCTCCGCATTCCACGGGACGTGAGGATGACGTTCCCGGCTTCGAGCGCGGGCCGGTGACAGCGACGGGGGACGCTCGTCCGCCATCGCTCCGTTCCGTCTGCGAGCGAGAACGCGTACGCGCTCCCGCGGGGGTGAGCGAGGTAGACGACGTCGTCGACGACCGCGAACGGCGTCGCGTCGTTGGCGTGTGGCGCGAAGAGCCCGTCCTGCGTCGAGCGCTCCCAGCGACGGTCCCCGCCCGCGTTGTACGCAGTCACCCGTCCGTCGAGCGTGCCGACGACGACCGTGCCGTCCGCGGCGACGACGGGTGCGGCGACGAAGTCCGCGTCGTGGCGGTCGCGCCAGCGGACGCCGCCGTCGTGGTCGTACGCGACGACGGTCCCGTTCCGCTGGGTGACGACCGGGCCGTCCGGGCCGCTCGCGGCGGTGAGTTCGGTGCCGAGGCGGACGCCGCTGCGCCACTGGAGCGCCGGCGGCCCCTGTGGTCCCGACGCCTCGACCGCACCGGTGTTCCGGGCGTCCGCGTGCACGGTCGGCCACGGGCCGCGGAGCGGGGGCGCCGCCGGCCCCGAAGGCGGCTGGTCCGTCGGCCGTTCGGTGCTGGTCTCGACACCGGCGTCGGTGCTCGAATCCGTCGAACTGGTCGGCGAGCGCGTCGTGCTACACCCCGCGAGCGTCGCGAGCGCGAGGGCGCCGCCGGTCCGGAGGAGGCCGCGCCGCGACGGCCGCCCGGCACCGTCGCTCGTCGCAGCGTCTTCTCCATGGGAGGGCATTGGGCCGTAATCGTGACGAGTTCAGGATAAGTCTTCTGTGGGCCACCCCCGACCCGTGGAGTCGCTCAGTCCCCGTGCACGCCGGTCGAGGACGCCTCGCCGTCGCCCAGGAGCGCACCGTCCCAGTCCTCGGGGACGTGCGGGCAGAGCGGGTCGCTGGCCAGCGGGTCGCCCGTGGCGGCGTACGCTCGCGACCGCGAGCCCCCGCAGACGTGCCGGTACTCGCACGCGCCGCACTTCCCGCGGAACGCGTCGGGGTCCCTGAGCGACTCGAAGAGGTCGCTGTCCCGGTAGACGTCGACGACCGAGTCCTCGCGGACGTTCCCGGCTGATTCGGGGAGGAACCCCGAGGGGTAGACGTCGCCGACGTGCGAGACGAACGCGAACCCGGAGCCGGCACGGACGCCACCGCGTCGCCCCGCTACCGATGCCGGCGGCCCGCCACCGTCGCGTCCGGGGACCCCGGATGCGCTGCCGGCGTCATCCTCGGTCGATTCCGCGCGGCGCTTCTGGAGGACCACGCGCCGGTACTGCGGCGCCTCCGTCGTCTTCACCGCGTACGGTTCGCTGGCGCGGACCTCGTCGAGCCAGTCCATCACGCGGTCCGCGCGCGCCGGCTCGACCGGGTCGAGCAGCCGGCCGCGGCCGACGGGCACGAGGAAGAACACCGACCAAAGCACTGCATCCAGGTCGCGGACGACGTCGCGGAGCCCGGGGAGTTCCTCGACCGTCGACTCGCAGACGGTCGTGTTCACCTGGACCGGGAGCCCGGCGTCCGCGGCGTACCGCGCAGCGCGGAGCGTCGACTCGAAGCTCCCGCGTTCCCCGCGGAACGCGTCGTGCGCATCCTGTGTCGCGCCGTCGAGACTCAACGCCATCCGCTGCAGGCCCGCGTCCGCGAGCGCCTCGACGCGCTCGCGGGTCAGCGAGTCGGTGCCGCTCGGCGTCAGCGTCATCCGGAGGCCGAGGTCGTCGCCGTACGCGACGAGGTGCTCGAGGTCGTCGCGAGCGAGCGGGTCGCCCCCCGAAAGCACGACGAGCTGGCCGTCGCCGAACGCGGCCGCGTCCTCCAGGAGCGCCTCGCCCGCTGCTGTCGAGAGCTCGTCGGGGTGGCGTCGCGGCGTCGCCTCCGCGCGACAGTGCTCGCACGCCAGCGAACACGCCTGCGTCACCTCCCACACCAACACCACCGGCCGCTCGGCCGTATCCACGTCGTCGGGACGCATGCACGGAGCTACGACCGCGGCGTCGGTATCGGATTCGCCGAACACGTTCGCCGCACGGTCAGTGCCGAGGTCGCCGTCGTCGAGTCGGTCACTCCTCGACGGTGGCGGCGACCTCGCGGGGGCGCGTCGCGTTCTCGACGAAGTGCTTCACGATGCGTTCCTCGGCGCGATGCAGCGTCTCGCTGCACGTCGACTTCGCGATACCGACCGCGTCCGCGAGCTCGGTGAGCGTCGTGCCGCGGGGCGTGTCGTAGTAGCCGCGGTCGACGGCCTCGCTGACGAGCCGCCACTGGCGTTCCGTGAGCGGTGACTCGGGCGCGTCCACGCGCTCGCGGAGCTCCTCGACCTCGAAGGGGATGCCGAACGCGTCGAGTTTCGTGACGAGCTCCGAGAGCGTCTCGCGGGTCGTCGTGAGCTCCCACGTCGCGTCGCCGTCCTGGATGTCGAACGGCATCTCCACGGGGAGCCCGCTGCCGCGCGCGGCGAACAACAGCATCGGTTCCCGCGTCCGGAACTGTACCATCGCGGTGTTCCCGTGGTGTTCGAGGAGTTCCACGGACTCCAGGGTGTCGTGGTCGGTCATGTCCTCGACGACGGCGAGCAGTTCCTCCGCGGTTATCTCCGCGACGCCGACGCCGGCGTCGTCGTCGGTGACGGCGGCGACGATGGTCACCTCCGCGTCGGGGTAGCGTCGAGAGATCTCGCCGATCCAGATGTGCTCCGGGATCGAGAGCGTGAGGCGGGCTTCGGGCATCTGTGAACGTGTTCGGCTACGAACACCACGCCCCTGTCGGTTTAGCCGAACATGTTCGGCTCGGTCTCGCTGGGTGGGATGACAGTGGTGGCGTGGACGCCGATCCGCGGTGGCGCTCGCGGTCAGGTCGGCGACCAGATGGCGGTGTAGACCGTGCCGTCGTCGGCCTCGACGTGCTCGTACGCGAACCCGCGGTCGTCGAGCTTCGGGAACAGATGTTGCGGAACGCGGTCGTTCGCCTGCACGAGCGTCGCGTCGTCGGCGAGCGCCGCGAGCCGTTCGAGCGTCTCCGTGAGCGGTTCCGGTGGCGGGAGCTCTCGGACGTCGAGGTACTCGCGGTCGCGGTCCGCGGGCACGTGAGTGTCGGCGAGCAACCCGTCCACCTGCGGTGGTTCTCCCGTGGGCATACGTCACCGTTCACGCGCCGTACCCGGGAAGCTTGCCCCGAACGCGTTCGCCGCGCTCCCCCGGCACGACGACCCACGTTTTTCTCGACGGTGGCCGTACCGCTGCACGTGACCGACCTCGACGACTTCGACCACGAGCGACACGTGCGCGAGGCGTTCGAACTGGCGCGCGAGGCCACAGCACGCGGTGACGAACCGTTCGGGAGCGTGCTCGTTCGCGACGACGCGGTCGTGATGCGCGAGTCGAACCGCGTGAACACCGCCGACGACGTCCGCCGACACCCAGAACTCCACCTCGCGCATCGTGCGTGCCGCGAGCTGGACGCGAGCGAGCGCGCCGAGACGGTGATGTACACGAGCACCGAACCGTGCCCGATGTGCGCCGGCGGCATGCGGACCGCCGGATTCGCGCGCGTCGTCTACAGCGTCGCCGGCGACGAGATCGGCGACTTCACCGGCGAGCACCCGCCGGTCCGCGCCGCGACCATCCTCGGCGACCGGACGACGGTACAGGGACCGGTGCTGAACGACCAGGGCCGCGCGATACACGAGGCGTTCGACTGGTAGCGACGCGCTCGCCGCACGCCCCTCGACACCCGGAGCGAGATGGCGTTCGCCCGGCACCTGCGACCGGGACGGACCATCTCGGGCGACCGACACCGACGCCCTGGACGGCCCGAGGCGGCTGGTGGTCGTCCCGGGTTACTACGGTGGTTCCTCGGTCCGGCCGGGAACGCCACGGCCGGCGTAGAAGTCGCCGTTCCAGTGACTGATCCAGATCTCCTGGTTCGCGGCGTACAGCGCGTCGGCAGTGACGAACCGGTCGTCGGCGACCGACCACTCGTCCGCGCCGGTGTCGTACGCGACGGCCTGGTTGTACACTGCCGCCTGCCCGAACTCGCCGCCGGCCTTCGGGGGCAGCGGGAGCGCGTGCTCGGCGTTCGCGTTCCGCGACGGCGGGCGTTCCGCGCGCTGGAGGCGTCCGCGGTTGAGCGTTCCATCGAAGAACGACGCGTACTGCTCGCCGACGTCCGCGTCGAGGACGGCGTCGGCCGCGTTCAGGCCACCGGTGACGTCGCCGACGTCGCGGGCGGTGTACCGGTAGACGTCGTCGTCGGCGTTCGACGCGAACGTCCCCGCGTCGGCGTCGTAGAGGTCGTCGGTCAGGTAGCCGAGCGCGTCCGCGGCGAGACCGGTACGGTCGACGCCGTCGAGTTCGCTCGCCCACGTCAGCCCCTGGACGACCGCGCCCTGCGTCGCCGCCTGATTCTGCGCGCTTCCGGCGACCCGGCCGTCGCCGTCGACGTTCGCCGCGACCTCGTCCGCGAGCGCGTTCGCCCACGACGCGGTCATCGACTCAAGGTCGCTCGAGCCCGCCTGCGTCCCGTACCACGCGGCCGCGCCGAGCGCGAGCCCGAGGTCCCGCGTCGACCCCATCGAGACGACGTCGCTCGGCTCGAACGCGTTCATCGTCGTCTTCGCCATCCCGTCAGTGAGTTGCTGTACCTTGTTCGCGGGAATGAGCGGCTCGGGGTTCACGTACCCGAACCAGCCGTTCTGCGCGAGGCTGTTCAGGTTCGAGAGGAACCACAGCATCGAGAGGTGGTGCTTCGGGCGGGTCGTGGAGTCGGTCACCTCGCCCGTCCCCGGTTTGAACCCGGAGACGAGTTGCAGCGAGTCGCCCTTCGTGAGCGCGCCGTTCCCGTCGGGGCCGCCCGCGATGAGCGTCGCGTTCACGCCGATCTGCGCGAGCGTCGTCAGCATCTGCGCGCGGAACTTCGCCGCGAGCCCCGGCGGGAGCACGTCGAAGTGCGACTCGAAGTTCTTCGCCCACGTCACGCCCTTCAGGTGCGTCCACGCCACCGACGACGGGCTGACGGTCTTCGAGGACTTGGACATGTCCCACTTCAGCGTCGAGGCATCCGGCCGACCGTCTCCGCTATCGAACACGGGCTGCTGGGTGAAGTGCGGGTCGCCCTCCGTGAACGGCGCCATGTTCAGGTTCGGGTTCGCGATGGGAGGCTTCTCGACGTCAGCCGCTTCCAGCATCGCAGGCACGCGCTTCTCGAAGGCCTGCTGCTGTTGTTCGTTGTGCGGGAACTGGACGCCGTTCCCGCTCATCGCGATGTTCGTGCTCATGTTGTACAGCGAGTACCAGTAGGAATCGAGCGTCGCGTCGAACCACTGGTACGCCGCCTCGCCGTCACCCCCGCCGCCGCCGTCGCCGAGGCCCGCGGCGGCGAGCTGGCGGGCGAGCGCGGTCGCTTCGGCGTCGCTCTCGACGTCGCTGGGGTCGGTCGTCCCCGGGCCGCCCTCCGACGCCTCGACGACGACGATACCGGTCATGCCGAGGCCGCGGTGGGGCGTGCAGTAGTAGTTGTGGACGCCCGGCGTCTCGAACGTGTGCTCGAACGACTCGCCGGCGGAGAGGACGCCGGAGTCGAACGCGCTCGCGTCCTCGGGAACGCGCCCTGGCTGGCCGTTTTCCTCGTGGTAGGCGGTGACCGAGTGCGAGCCGCCCTCGATGGTCCACTCGACGGTCGCGCCTTGCTCGACCCAGACGACGGCGGGCGTGAACACGAACTGGCCGGCGCCCTGGTCACGCTCGAGGGTCGCCGCGGTCACGCTCGGTGCCGACTCGAGGTCGTCCGGACCGCCGAGGACGTCCGCGCCCGGTGGCGCACCGCCGCCGCCGCTAGTCGTCGTCGCGGCATCGGTCTCCGTCGGTTCCTCCGTGTCGGCCGCTGTCTCCGTCTCGCGGAATCCGGTCGTGCATCCGGCGAGGCCCGTCACCGTGGCGATACCGCCGAACCTGATGAGCGTCCGCCTATCGATGTCGTGCATGGTAACCACTCGAAACTGGGTGAGGAGTCGTAATTAATCTCAGCCAACCGAGCGGTTACTCGGTTACGTCTACGAAACCGCAATAGTAAACGGTCGTCAGCCGGAGGATTTCCAGTTATATTTTCGATGTTTTTGGACGTTCCGCGACTCGACTACCCACCGTCCGCGTCCGCCGGTTCCTCCAGATGCTCGTTCCCCCAGTCCCGCATCGCGTACACGACCGAATCCAGCGACGCACCCAGATCCGTCAGCGAGTACTGGACCCGAACCGGCTTCTCGCTGACGATATCGCGGTCCACGAGCCCGTGCTCCTCCAGGTCGTCCAGGCTCTCGGATAGCACCTTGCTGGAGATGCCGTCGACGCGGACCTCGAGCTCGTTGAACCCTGCCGGCCCACCCTCCATCAGGCGATGGAGGATGACCGGATGCCACTTCTTCCCGATGAGCGTGGCGGTCGTGGTGATCGGACACCAGTCCTCGCCCGCACACCAGACCGGCAGCCGCTCCTCCGCCGGCGCCGTCGACGATTGCTCCTCCTCGCTCATGACCCGCCCTACGGACGCGACCACGTTAACGGTTACCCTACCCTATCAAGTTACGAGACGTAACTCCAAACCGTCGGACGATGGTCGTCCGCCGGTCGATTCACCAGGATTGAACGAGCGATTCACTTTTGACCCTCCACCTGCAACGCTCATACGGTACTCCGAGTCGCCCGTGTTCGCGCGACTGGCACCCCACTCTCGTCGCGCAACCGGTCGGAGTGCCAAGCCTGCCGAGGCACCGACACCACCCCGTCGGTGCCTCATCCCACCCCATCCACCCCCGGCGTCCATCAGTCGGACGCCATCTACGGCCGCGTCGGGTCCGCCGACGCGGCACCACCCCACCCCACTTTCGTTCGGTTCTCAACGACCCAGAGAGGACGACGACCACCGGGTTCGTCCGCTGGACACGAACGCCTACGGGGTCGTTCCCACGGCGCTGGAACGACCCCGGGAGCCTACCTTACACCGACACCGAGGTTCACGTGGGGCGGCGGACGACGTTCCATCGCCTGGTCAGCGAACCCGGTCGTCGGTCGTGTCGGGAGCGCCGCCGGCGTCCGGGACGGAAGGGTCGAACGACCCTGTCGTCCGCCCGACCCCATCTCGACGGTGGCGTCCGCGACAGAGACGCCGCGTTCGTTCCCCGAACCGTGGTGGGGGCCGCGGAACGAAGCGAAGCGTCACTCGGAACGCGACCGAACTGAGTTCGTCCCACGCCGACGCGTCGAAGGACGCGTCTCTCTCCGTTCGGTCGCGCTATCTGTGCCGTCGAACTACGACTGAACCAGCGCGTGCCACATGTGATGGCGAGCGGAGACGAACGAGGGGTCACTCGGTCGCGTCGGCGACGCGGGCCTCGACGAACTCCCTGAATCGGTCGGGGTCGACGTCGCACTCGACCGCGGGCTTGAACCCGCCGAGGTGCGTGCCGTGCGCGCCGCCACGGACCGGGTCGAGGACGCGCGCGACGTCGTCCGCCATGTAGTAGTTCGGGCCGACGCGGTGGTCGCTCAGGCGGACGGCGCGGTCGAGGCGGCCGCCGGGTTCGCGCCCGGGGACGACGACGACGGACTCGGGTCTGTCCGTGAACTCGGGGTCGTGGTAGTAGAGGCTGCCGTGGGCCGCGTAGCGTCTGGCGTGCGCGTTCTCGGGGTGCGAGTCGAGGACGTCGGCGACCGCGTCGTCGTCCATTCCGGGCTGGAGGACGGTCGGGGATGCGGCGACCGTGAGGTACCCGAATAGGTACCGGTGCTTCAGGTCGTTCTCGGGGCCGCGGAAGCCGCCGTAGAACGCGACGACGTCGCCGGCGTCGAGGGCCGCGAGCGTGGAGACGTACGGTGGTCGGTGTTCGCCGTAGGTGAGCGCGTCGAGGTTCGGGTCGCGGTGGACCGCGTGGTCCTCGACGTCGGCCGCGTCCGTCACCCAGTCGCCCTCGCTGCCGGGTCGGATGCCGTCGATGAGCGACGCTAGGGAGCCGTCGCCGTGGCGTCGCGGGAGCGACCCGTAGGTCGCCGGCTCGGTCGTCGCGCCCTTCTCCGGGATGGGGACGTACTCGAACCGGCCGGCGTCGTCGACGCGCGGGACGGGTCGAACGTTCCCGGTGTCCGCGCCGACGCCACAGAGGACGACTGTCATGCGACCGTCGACGCGCTCGGTGTACTTATGACCGCGGACCTCGGCGCGTCGGCGTGCTGGCGCGCCAGTCGGGCGTCGCGACGAGCGCCGGTGACGACGCGGACCACCCCCGAGGACAGAGTATTGGGAATAGAAGACAATACTATAGCGCTGGAGCACCGAGATGTGGTATGCGCGCCGTCATCGCCACCGACCTCTCCGACGCCATGGACACCGCCATCGAATCACGCGTGTGCCTCGAATGCCTCGCCCGCTACGGCATCGACGCCATCGACCTCATCACCGTCACAAGCCCGAACGTCACCACCGGGATGCCGGGGAGCGACGTCGGGAGCCGCACGAAACGAGCGCTCGAACGACAGGAGCGAACGCTCGAAGCCGAAGGGTTCGACGTCGACGTCCACGTCGTCCGCGGCACCCCCCACCGGCGCATCAACGGACTCGCCGAACGCGTCCACGCCGACCTCGTCATCGCCGGGTCGCGCGGGCAGAGCCCGCTCCAGGAGCGCTTCATCGGCGGCACCGCGCGCGACCTCGTCCGGACCACCGTCCGCCCGCTCCTCCTCGAACGCATCCGGCGCGAGACGCCCGAGGAGCACCACGACGGGACCAGAGACCCCGGCGCCGACGACGTCGAGTACGAGGTCGCCCACGAGCACCTCTTCCGGCGCGTCCTGTACGCGACGGACTTCTCCGAGAACGCCGAGCGCGCGTTCGAGCAGTTCCGCAACCTCAAGCACGCCACGCAGGAGGCGACGCTCCTGCACGTCACGCCCCCGGACCGACGCGCGGACGCCGACGCGATAGCGGACGCCGAAGCGCGTCTCGAAGCGCTCGCGGACGAACTCCGCGAGAAAGGCATCGACGAGGTCACGACGATGGTTCGCTCCGGGGAGACCACCGCGGAGATACTCGCCGCCGAGCAGGAGGTGAAACCCACGACCGTCCTCCTCGGGTCGCGCGGCCGGAGCCGCATCCGTCGGTTGCTCGTCGGGTCGACCACCGAAGCCATCGCCCGCCGAAGCAACTGCAACGTCCTCATCGTTCCGCCGTCCGGGACGCGCTGACGGCGAGCGCGCGGCCCGAACGTCGCGGACGAAGATGGGGCGAGGCGACGTCAGCGTTCGACGACGCGCATCGGCATCCCGTCCTTCGGGTGCGCGGTCAGCGACGGCAGCAACTCCAGCCCGTCGCCGTCGTACGCGAGTTCGTAGTCCTGGACGACTCGTGCAAGGATGAGCTGCGCCTCCAGCATCGCGAGGTGCTTGCCGATGCAGTGCCGGGGGCCGCCGCCGAACGGGAAGTACGCGAACCGCGGCCGGTCCTCGCTGCGCGCCGCCGAGAACCGCTCTGGGTCGAACGCGTCGGGCGACTCCCAGTAGCGCGCGGACCTGTGCACCGCGTACTGCGGGAGCATGATGGCGACGTCCTCCGGGACCTCGTACCCGCACAGCTCCACGCGCTCGGTCGGCGCGCGGAACATCGTGAACACCGGCGGGTAGAGCCGCATCGCCTCCTGAATCGCCCACTCGACGAACTCGAACTCGCGGACGTGCGCCATCCCCGGGTCGTCGTCGCCGACGACGTCGTCGACCTCCGTGCGAACGCGCTCGGCCGCCTCCGGGTGCTCCGAGAGGAGGTACATCGTGTACGTGAGCGTCAACGCGGTCGTGTCGTGGCCCGCGAGCAGCATCGTCATCAGTTCGTCGCGCAACTGCTCGCTCGACTGCTCGCCGCGGTCCTGCGCGCGCCGCAAGACGGACAGGAAGTCCATCGGGCCGTCCTCGTCGGTTCCCTCCGTCCCCTTCCGGGCCGCCAGCACGTCGTCGAGGACGCCGTCGAGCGTCGCGACCGCGCGCTCGTACTCCGCGTCGTCCGGTGCCGGCACCCACGACGGCATCGCGAACCGGAGCGGGTCCGGCTCGAACCGTCGGCCGAGCGGCACCATCTGCTCGCGGATCGTCTCGACGGTCGCGTCGTCGACGCGAACGCCCATCATGAGGTCGAGGATGACGTCGAGCGTCACCCGAGTCATCTCCGCCTCCACGTCCACCCGGTCGCCGTCCGACCAGTCCGCGACCATGTCGTCGGCGTGCTCGGTGATGCGGCCCGCCATCCCGGACAGTCGGTCGAACGCGAACGCCGGACTGGCGAGCTGGCGTTGCTCGCGCCACGTCTCCCCCTCGCTCAACAGGAGGCCGTCGCCGAGCAGGTCGCCGAGCGCGTCGTCCTGGAAGTCCGGCTTCCGGAACCGGTCGGCCTCGGAGACGAGCACGCGCTCGATCGCCATCGGGTCCGTCACCATGTACGTCTCCATCGGGCCCATGTCGAACGCGGCGATCCCGCGATAGCTCTCTTCGAGCGCCGTCACGAACGCGAACGGGTCGTTCGCGTACCGACGCGCGTCCCCGAAGAGCGGTTCGCCACGCGGACCGGGCGGTGTGCTAGCCATACTCGATGGTCAGGACTCGACGGACAAGTACCACTCGGCGCTGCGCCCCTGCTCGACGCCGTCGGTCGCTGTCGCGCGGAGCGTCAGGAGCGCTCGAACGCCCAGAGCGTGCCGTCGTCGGCGTGCGCGTACCCGGTCTGGCCGTCGGTCGCGACGCGGACGTCGTCCCCGCCCAGCGACGCACGCCAGAGTTCGGGGTCGTCCCAGCCGACGTCGTACCCGACGACTGTGCCGTCGCCGGTCGCGACGACGAACCGGTCGTGCGCGCTCGCCGTCCGCGCTGGTGCGTCAGCGAGTTCGATCGTCCGGTCGACGCCGCCGTCCACCGGGTCGACGACGCGAACCGAGCCCGTGCCATCGTCGGCGCTCGGCCCGGTTCGCGACGCGACCACCAGCGACTGGTTCTGCGCGTGGAAACCGACGACGGTGCCGGCGCTCCCGTACTCCCGTCGCCACGCGCGCTGGACGCGGCCGCCGCTGTCATCGCTCTCGCGTTCCAGTGCCACCACCTGCTGGGCCTCGCTGCTCCCGACGTACACGCGGTCGTTCCAGAGGTACGGACCAGCCGCCGACGTCTCCCAGTCCGCAAGGGCGTGCTCCCACGCGGTCGTGCCGTCGCTCGGCGCGAGCGCGAGCACGCGGTCCGCGTCCGCGAACACGACCGCGTCGTCGGTCGCGGCGAGCTGGTCGTCGGGCGCGGCCAGGACCGAGAAGTCCGCGCCGGCGCGCTCCTCGACCTCCCAGCGGATAGAGCCGTCGGCGGCGTCGATGGCGGCGAGCGTCCCGTTCGCCGCGTACACGGTGTCACCGGTGGTGGCGAGCGCGGACGCGAGGTTCCGGACGTCGGCGGTCCACTCGCGCTCGCCGTTCTCGGCCGCGAACGAGACGACGCGACCGGCGTCGCCGCCGGTCTTCACGCCGGCGTAGACGTGGTCGCCGTCGGCGGCGAGCCCGGTCGGGCGGCCCACGTTCGCGCTCCAGCGCTCCTCGCCGGTGTCCGCGTCGAACCCCGCGATGCGACCACCGGCACCGTCCTCGCGGTGGCCGAGCGTCGCGACGACGCCCGACGCGACGACCGGAGACGCCCGACCGACGCCGGCGGTCGTCGACGCTCGCCACGCCGCCGCCTCCGGGCCGCCGTCGCCGAACCCGAGACAGCCAGAGAGCCCGCTCACCGTCCCGGCCGCGACGGCAGGCGCGGCCGCTCGCAGGACCGCACGTCTGGAGGGCATACTCGCCGCTGCGAACGGCCGCGTGAAGTGTCTTCTGCAGTCCTGTGGGCGGTACCCGTGCTCGCGCTATCGCTCGTCGAGCCCGACGCCGTCCGCGAGGAGGCGATGCGAGCGCAGCGCGTCCTCGTGGTCAGGGATGGAGTGCTGTATCATGACCTCGTCGACGCCGACGCGGTCCGCGAGCTGTTCGAGGAGGCCAGCGAGCGTCTCCGGGTTCCCCGAGACCGCGCGCGGCCACTCGTCGTGGTCGAGCGTCGCGGGCGTCGGCTCGGGGACGCCACCGAGTTCCTCGATGGCGTCCTCGACGCTCGGCCGGCCCGTCGGCCGGCCCTGTTTGAGGCGCTCGTAGACGGCCTCGGCGACCGCCCGCAACCGGGCGGCTTCCTCGTCGGTCGGCGCACAGACCGCGTTCACCGCTATCATTCCGGTCGGCTGGTCGACGCCCATCGCGTACGGCGACGGCCGGAACGCTTCGCGGTACGCGTCGAACGCGTTCTCGGCGAACACCGGCCGGATGAACGCCGCGAAGCAGTACGGGAGCCCGAGTTCCCCCGCTATCTCGGCGCTCGACGGACTCGACCCGAGCACCCACGGCGTCGGCGGCCCCTCGCCCGACCGCGGAATGGTGACGTCGGCGTACTCGTGGTCGTCGGGGTAGGCGTCCGCGAGGTGGTTCGCGACCGCCTCGACGCGCGCCCGCTGGTCGCCGTCGGGGTCGTCGAGGTGGCGTTCGGTGCCGAGCGCGTGGTCGACCGCGGGGGACTCGTTCGCGCGACCGAGGCCGAGGTCGACGCGCCCAGGTGCCAGGCCGTCCAGTGCCGCGAACGACTCCGCGACCTTGAACGGACTGTAGTGGTTCAGGAGCACGGCGCCGGAACCGAGCCGTATCGACTCGGTCTCCGCCGCGAGGTGCCCCAGGAGCACCTCGGGCGTCGTCCCCGCGAGCGACTCGCGACTGTGATGCTCTGCCACCCAGAACCGCTCGTATCCGAGTCGTTCGGCCTGCTGTGCCGCCTCCACCGTGTTCGCGAACGCGTCCGACGCCGTCCCATCCTCCGGGACCGGCGACAGGTCGACGATAGAGAGGTCCATGTCCGCGACTCGGCGACGACGCGGGTTAACGATTCGGCATCCGGCGGTCACCGGCATCGTCCCGGGCCACTCGCAAGTTCCCCGCTCCACTCCCACGAACCGAAGATACTACCCCCGTCTTGAATGGCCGAACGACTGAGAGTGCGACTGAGCCGGATCGCGAACGAACGAAGCGTGCATGCAGCAACCGTCCGCGACAGACGACCCGGAGATCGTCTACGAACGTCACGGCGACGGCCAGCCCGTCGTCCTGCTCCACGGTGGCATGGCGCCGCGCGAGTACTGGACGCCCGTCCTCCCGCACCTCGACCGATACCGCGCCGTGGTCCCACAGCGGCCCGGGTTCGGGACGTGCCGCGACGACCTCGCCGAGACGAGCAGCGACGAGGTCCTCCCCGGAGAGGTCGACTACGTTCACGCCCTCCTCGACTCGCTCCCCGACGACGCCAACCCGGTCCTGTTCGGGCACTCCTTCGGCGCACTCACCGCGATCGAGGCCGCCACGGACCTCGACGTCGCCGCCGTCGTCGCGTACGAGCCCGCGGTCCTTCCCGCCGACTATCGCGAGGACGCCGACCTCGCCAGACGCATGGCCGACCTCGTCGACGCGGGCCAGCGCCGAGAGGCAGTCAAACGCTACGTCGAACAGGTCCTCCACCCCGACGGCGTCGACGACCTCGACGCGTGGCTCGCCGACTGGCCGGTGTGGCCGGAGTGCGTCGACCTCGCCGAGGAGGTCGTCCGCATGAACCGCGCCGTCGAGCGGTACGAGCTCCCCGAGCGTCTCGACGTCGACGCGCCCGTCCTCGTGTTGACGGGGACCGACGGCCCGGACTTCCTTCGCGAGAGCGCACGCTCGGTCCACGGCGCACTCCCGAGAAGTCGGTTCGTCGAACTCCACGGCGTCAGTCACTCCGGGCCGAGCGAAGCGCCGGAACGCGTCGTCGCCGCGGTCGACGCCTTCCTCCGCGAGTAGACGACGCCGAAGCCGTCACTCCCTCCTCCACGAGTAGACGACGCCGGGGCCGTCACTCGGGGAGTGGCGGCCACGTGGTCGCGACGACCGCCTCGATGAGTTCGGTCTCCGCGCGCCGCAGGCGCTCGGACGCCGAGGACGCGGCGACGTCGAGTTCGTCCGCGACGGCTTCGAGCGACGTCCGACGAGGAATCTCGAAGTACCCCATCTCGTAGGCGGTTCGGAGCGCCTCGCGTTGCCGGTCCGTGAGCCCGTCGCCCGCGGGTTCGGGGTCGCCGTCCTGCGTGAGGCGGTGCAGCCGGAAACCGGCGTTTCGCTGCCAGAACGTCCGGAACGCGTCGAACGCGTCCCGGTCCGCGAACCAGCCGGTCTGTCGCGACCCCGCCGCAGTGACGTCGATGCGTTCGACGATGGCGTCGGTCCGCGCGAGCGCCTCGAGGTCATCGAGGTCGTCGACCGCCGCCCCAAGTTGTTCTTCGAGACTGAATGCGGGCGTCACCTTGTACCGGCGCGTCTCCCCGGCTCGGCCGACGAGCGTCCACGGGCCGACGTCGGGAGCGTCCGCGAGCGCATCCTCGACGTCGTCCGCACACCCGCCGGCGACCGTCGCGAGGAACGACGGCCGACGACCGTGGTTGAACTGGAACTCCATCGTCACCGTCGCGTCCGGGACGGCCGCGGCGACGTCCACGAGCGGGAGGGCTTCGCAGGCGATCGAGAATTCGGCGACGAGTCCCATACCAGTCAGTCGTTCGCGTTCGGGTTTGTCGCCTGCGATTCGGAGCGAACGACGACTCCCGAGAGCAGCCCGAAGCTGTACGTCTCGGCCGCCCCGACGTTCGGTCCGGCGGCCCGCAACGACCCCGTTATTCGAGCACGACGAGTTCGGTGCGTCCGTCCTTACCTCCGAAGATCGGCACGAACAGCGCGCCGTCGGCGACCGCGACCGACCCGGCCGAACGGCCGCCGAGGTCGTGCGTCCACCGGCGCGGGTCGATTCGGCTCCCGCCGCTCCCGACGCCACCGCCGAGCTTGTACGCCGTGACCGCGCCCTCACCGCCGACGTAGACGGTGTCACCCGCGGCGGCGGGTGCCGCTCCGTGGTCGCCCTCGAGCCGCCAGTCGCGCTCGCCGGTCCGGTCGTCCAGGCGCGTGATACCCGCCATGTCCGAACCGAAGACGCCGTCGCCAGCGACCGCGAACGCCCGATGGGCGACCGGGCCGTCCTCGGCGTGCCAGCGCGGCCGGCCGGCGTGCGCGCCGCCCTGCAGACGGAGGACGCCGCCGCCGAACGTGGCGACGTACGGGCCGTCCCCGTCGGCGAGCGAGAGCGCCGTCACCTTCCCCGGGACTCGCTTCCGCCAGAGCCCGCGCCCGTCGTATAGTCGATACACTTCGCCGCCTGCGGTACCAGCTATCGCGCCGTCGATGTGGTCGGCGACGAGTCGGGTCACCGACCCGAACACCTGCGTCCGCCACTCGACAGTTCCGTCCAGGGTCAGGCGGTACACGTTCCCGGCATCGTCGCCGAGGTAGAAGCCGTCCCACTCGAGCATCGGTGCGACCGGCGCTTGCACGCGGTCGGCCGTTTCGACGCGCCAGCGCTCCGTTCCGTCGCTCGCGTCGAGCGCGAGCAGGCCCGGTTCGCCCGTGACGTACACCGTCCCGTCGTGGACCGCGGGCGACCGGAACCACTCGCTGCCCGCCTCGTCGGTCGAGAACCCCCAGCGCTGTGTTCCGTCCGTCGCGTCGAGCGCCAGCAGGCCCGCCATCGTCGGCAGGTAGACCGCGCCGTCTGCGACGACGGGCCGGTCCGTGGGCGTCGACGTCTCGACCGCGAACCGTTCGCTCGGCGACGACCGGGGCGCCACCGCGTCCGGAGCGTAGCTCGACGCGAGGGCGCCGTGGTCGGGCATCGGCCAGTCCGTCTCGTCGTCGGTGCCGGGCGTCACACCGGTGGCGCGGCCGTCGCCGAGACAGCCCGCGGTCGCCGCCGCGAGGACCGCACCGGTCGTCGCGAGGAGGTCGCGTCTGGAGGGCATCGTCGAGCACGTGCGGCCATCCACGTCAAGTGTCTTGTCCCTCGACGCCGGCCCGTCGCGTCGGTCCTCGGCGCTGCACCCGCCCTACTCCAGCGCGACGAGTTCGGTTCGTCCGTCCTCGCGGCCCCAGACCGAGACGAACAGCGCACCGTCGGCGATCGCGATGAACTCGGCGTCCCGCTCGCCGAGGCCGTACCGCCATCGGCGCGGGTCGATGCGGCTCCCGCCGCTGCCGGCGCCGCCGCCGAGCTTGTACGCCGTGACTGCGCCCTCGCCGCCGACGTAGACGGTGTCGCCGGCCGCCGCGAGCGTGCTCGCGTAGTCACCGTCGAACCGCCAGTCCCGTTCGCCGGTCCGCCGTTCGAGTCGCGTAAGGTCACCAGCGTCCGCCCCGAAGACGCCGTCGCCCGCGAGGACGAGCGCCCGGTCTACCCCCGGGCCGTCCTCGGCGTGCCAGCGCGGCCGGCCGGCGTGCGCGCCGTCCTGGAGGCGGAGGACGCCGCCGCCGAACGTCCCGACGTACGGGCCGCCACCGTCACCCACGGCGAGTGCCGTGACCTTCCCCGGCACGCGCTTGCGCCAGATGCCGCGGCCGTCGTAGAGGCGGTACACCTCGCCGCCGACGGTGCCGACGTACGTCCCGCCGAACGCGACGGTGACGATCCGCGAGACCGGCCCGAACACCTCGGCGCGCCACTCGACGTCGCCGTCCGGAGTCACGCGATACACGTTCCCGCGTTCGTCCCCGACGAACAGCGCGTCCCAGTCCCGAGTCACCGCAACCGGCGCCTGCACGTCACCTGGGGTCTCCACGCGCCACCGCTCGCTGCCGTCGGCGGCGTCGAGCGCGACGAGCCCCGGCCCGCCCGCCGCGTACACCGTCCCGTCGCGTACTGCAGGTGACCGGACCGGCAGGCTCGACTCCTCGCCGCCGCCGTACCGCCAGCGCTCGGTGCCGTCCGTGGCGTCGAACGCGACCAGTTCCTTCTGCGTCGGCAGGTACGCCGTCCCGTCGGCGACGACCGGTCGGTCGTACGGGAGTCGCGTCTCGACCGCGAACCGCTCGCTCGGACGCGACCGCGGTGCCGCCGCGTCCGATGCGTACGCGGTCCCGTTCGAGTCGTAGTCCGGCATCGGCCACTCGGTGTTCTCGTCGGTCCCGGGCGTCACGTGCGACCCCGAGCCGTCGACGTCGTCGAGACAGCCCGCGGTCGTCGCCGCGAGAACTGCACCGCTCGCCGCGAGGAGGTCGCGTCTGGAGGGCATCGCTGGCAGGGTCGCCCGCCCGGTACAAGTGTCTTGTTCTTGGCAGCTCGACGCAGGGGGCGGTGTCCGAAACCTGGACCGTCATCCCCCCACTGACGGCGGTGGAGTGGAGAACGACGCCATCGCGCGGTAGTATCACTTGGAACACCAATGCGGCGAGCGAGGTCGCTGGCTCACATCCGGCGTCGAGCGTCTGGCATCCGGACTGCTGGACGCGCGAGGTGACCGTAGCGGCCGACGGTTGGACGTTCGGGGACGACCTCCACCGACTTTACGGGCCGCCACTCACGGACGCCAGCCGGGAACTCGTCTCGGGGTCGACACTGGCTCCGGCATCCGCAGCTGCGGGAATCCAAACGCCCGCAAAACCACGAATTCAGTCACTATACTATTCTTAGAGGTATCCTAATTTAATATATTAGTTATAATTCGCTGCGTGCAGGGCGTGGACGGTCGGCCGTGATTGTCGGGAGTCCAGTGGACTCGGTGCCCGATGCTGTTCGTGTCGTCGTGGAACACAGTGAGGGAAGCGTTTCGAAGCGCGTGACCGCCGCCATTTGGACGCCGAGCTACTCCGGGGTCGGCTTCGCGCGTGACGAAGCAGTTTCGAGTGCGGTTCGCTGCTCTGGTCGCCGATCATCTCCGTATGCAGACCGGTGATCGCGGTTCGGGTTCGATGACGAACGCAGTCGGCGTTGCGAGACGGAGCGTGGACGAAGAGCGACGAAGCCGACACCGGGTTCGCGTTCTGCGGTCCCATGGGGGCCCTACGCAGACCCGGTGGAACCTGCTGCCCTCGCTGGAGCGCGGCACTCCCGGAACCAGCGACCGTCTCGACCATCGAGAGCGGGCACCGAAGCACCCATCCGCATAGTTGTCAAATTTAGAGGTTATGAAGTATTTTGAGCGTTATGCGACGCGGTCGTGACAGACCCGGGACGACGAGAGGCTGGCGGAGTCAGTGAGCGTGGAGCGTCCACGGCCCGTGGAACGGCCGACGGAGCCGAGAGGGGTGGCCGCGTACCACGGGCGCCCACGACACGTCGTTGGCGGTGTCCGCTGACGGTCAGTGGAGAGTCGACGGCCGATACGGGGCGGGCGTCGGACCGGTTCGAAAGGAGCCGGAATATCGTGTTACAGCCATATTGTTGTATCACACAGCGTGAGTGCGCGGTCCGCCCGGCACTGCCACGGGACGTCCCATCCCGGTCAGTGAGGAATCACGGGAGCGATATCTCGAGCTCGTACTCGTTCGCGATACCAAGCACCTGGTTCGGGAGTTCCGTCTCGAACCACTCGTCGTCCATGCGCTTCGCGGGACTTGCCGCACTGAACGCGCCGATGACGCGACCGTCGGGCCCACTGACCGGGACGCCGACCGCTTTGATGCCGTCGAGCTGTTCCTCGTGGTTGAACGCGAACCCACGCTCCCTGATCTCGTCGAGTTCCGCGTGGAGTGCGTCGCGATCGGTGATGGTCTGGTCCGTCGCGGGTTCGAGGCCGTGACGGTCGATGATATCGTCGACGCGCTGGCGCGGGAGCGCCGAGAGGATCGACTTCCCGCTGGCCGAGACGTGCAGTGGCGTCTGCTTGCCGACCGTCGAGTAGTTCCACACGGCGTGCTTCCCGGAGTGCGTGTAGAGGTAGACGCCGCGGCCGTGCTCCTCGACGAGGAAGACGGCTCGACAGTCGGTCTCCTCGGCCAGTTGCTCGGTGTAGGACCCGAGAACCTGCGCCTCGTCACGGAGGTTACGGACGTGCGTCCCGAGCCGAAGGAACTCCAGACTCAGTCGGTAGAAGTCGCCGTCCTTCGCGACGAACTCCTCGTCGGTCAACGTCGCGAGGTGACTGTGGACGGTGCTCGACGCCATGTCGAGGCGGTCGGCGAGTTCGGTCACGCGAACCGGTCCGTGTTCCTCGAGCGACCGAACGATCGCCAGCGTCGTCTTCGTCGTCTGCAGCGTCCGCGACTGTTCCGTGTTGGTCATACCCACAATCTGGGCCCCGCCCTATATATAATCCATTGCTCGCGGACAGACGGTGCATGTTATTGTATCGCACCCGGTGTCGCATATCACGGTAGTCGTTCGCAAGAGGGAGAGACACCGCGTTCTGCGCCGGTAGCGACCGTCTCTCGCCCGGTATCGAACGTGGTATATGAAGTCCAGTCCTCGTGAACCGGGGTTGCCCGTACGTACTCTAGGCAATGGGTAGTCTATAAGGTGAATAAACGTCCACGTATCGACTTCTGTCCGTGACACATCGTCCGGAATAAGCCACCGTGCCGGGGGCGGTGAGGAGCCCATTCGCGAGAGCAGAATCTGGCCCAAACAATCGTGATGAATTCGAATGGCGCGAGCGATAGCTCACGAACCAGGCTGACGGAGAGAAGTAGTGGGCGGGACGCGACGGTCAGAGACCCAGCATCGCCCGCGCCTCGTCCGTGTCTGCGATGGGGCGATTCAGCTCGTCGGCGATACGGGCGGTCCGTTCGACGAACTGCGCGTTGCTCTCCGCGAGTTCGTCCTTCCGGTAGTAGATGTTGTCCTCCATCCCGACGCGAACGTGCCCCCCCATCGTGATCGCCATCGTCGTCAGCGGGAGTTGGTGGCGGCCGACCGCGAGCGCCTGCCACTCCGCCGGCTCGGGGAGGTTGTCGACGAGGTTTATCAGGTTACGTGGATGCGCCGGCGTCCCGGTCTGCATCCCGAGGATGAGCGTACACCAGTACGGGGTCTCGAGGAGTCCCTCGTCGATGAGGTGGGTCATCTCGGGGTAGTGGCCAGGGTTGAAGACCTCGAGTTCCGGTTTCACGCCTGCTTCCCGAAGGCGTTCCGCGTACTCCTCGTTCTGCTCGCGGGTGTTCACCGCCGTCCTGGTCTGGCCGAAGTTCATCGGCCCGAGGTCCATCGTCGCCATCTCCGGGCGAGGGTCGGTCTCCAGGGCCGGGGCGATGCGCTCCTCGCGGGTGAAGATGCCGCCGCCACCGGTCGTGAAGTTGACGATGATGTCGTCGCAGTACTCGTCGATGGTGTCGAGGAGTTCCTGATACCGCGCGACCGACTTCGTCTTGTCACCGGCGTCGTCCCTCGCGTGGAGGTGCACGATGGAGGCACCGGCCTCCTCGCACGCCGCGAGGTCCTGTGCGACCTCGACCGGCTGTTCGGGGAGATTCGGGTTCGCCTCCTTGCCGTGGTGGCCGCCGGTCGTCGCCACGCTGATTATCAGCTTCTTCTCGAAGTAGTCCTCGTACCCGCTGTAAGCCATGGTCGAAAAAGACTCGAAATGATTGTATAAAGTTTTGGGTGTGGGGTTGGCTCGCGGTCGGCTGGCCAGCTATCCCGCGTACGTGGTGATACTCACCCCCGTCAGCCGGTTCACCCAAAAATCTAAATAGCATGTGTGACTCTATCGTGCTATGCGTCCCGAGAGCACCGCGATCGTCACCGGTGGCGCCCGCGGTATCGGTCAATCGATCTGTGTAGAGCTCGCTCGACGAGGTGCCTCGGTCGTCGTCGCCGACCTCGATACCGACGAGATGGCGGAGACGAAGGAGATGGTCGAGGAGACCGGGCGTCGCTGCGAGCCCATCGAGACGAACGTCGGCTCCAGCGAGGACGTCGAGGAGACGGTCGAATGGGTCGTCGACGAGTTCGGGTCCGTCGAGTACCTCGTCAACAACGCCGGCATCGCCGGGCCCACCGCGTCCTGCGAGAACGTGTCCACGGACGACTGGGAACAGACGCTCGCCGTCAACCTCAAGGGCCCGTTCCAGATGTGTCGCGAGGTCGTCCCGCACATGCGAGCGGAGTCCTTCGGTCGGATCGTCAACATCGCGTCGGTCACCGGGAAGCGACCGCTACCGAACCGGACGCCGTACGCGGCGAGCAAGATGGGCGTCATCGGTTTCACGCGGACGCTCGCCGCGGAGGTCGGGGACGCGAACATCAACGTCAACGCGGTGTGTCCCGGGTCGGTCGACGGCCCACGCATCAGACGAGTGTTCGAGCGGCAGGCCGCCGAGACCGGGAGGGACTACGAGGAGATCCGTGGGGACGTCGAGCGCGAGGCCGCCCGCGGGGAGCTCGTCGACAGCGAGGACGTCGCGGACCTCGTCGGATACCTCTGCTCCGAGCACTCCGAGCGGATAACGGGACAGGACATCAACGTCTCCGCGGGGAAGGTGATGTACTGAGTGCGGCATCGGACCGGGCGCGGCCGAACGCGAGCGAGAAAGATGCGGTCCGGTGTCGCGCGGAACGAACGATGCGACGCCGGGTGCCCAGACGCGAGAACCGGACGCTGAGCGGCGCAGAACCCGTCAAAAGACGGCATATGATTCTTCATAAACAAAAACTATATATGCACGGTCTGACAGTGTAGGCGTATGTCAGGTCAGCAGTCGCCAGACACTAGGCGGTCGTTTGTCAGTAAACTCGCCGGCACTGCCGGCGTCGCAGGAATGGCCTCGCTCGCGGGCTGTAACAGCACCTCGGGCGGGGGCGGCGGCGATGGCGGAGACGGGTCGGACGGGTCGGACGGGTCGGACGGGTCGGACGGGTCGAGCGGGGACGGCGGCGATGGCTCGTTGACCTCGATGGGGTCGATCGCGAACCGGAACAACTCCTACTGGCTGAGCTGGGAGAAGGGCTACCTAGAGGCCGCCGAAGCGTTCGGGTACGAGACGAACGTCCAGACGAACAACGGCGAGGTGTCGACCCAGAAGCAGCAGTTCGACACCGCCGTCTCGAACGACGCCGACTTCATCGTCGGGCAGACGTACACGAACGCGGCCGCGATATCGCTCGCGGAGACGCTGCGCGACAGCGGCGTTCCGGGCGTGCTCGCGGTGACCATCGCGGACTGGTACGTCCCGCAGGACGCCGGCAAGGAGTACGTGACGTTCTTCACGCCGCACTTCGTCAACCACGCGTACAGCGCCGCGAAGATGCTGTTCGAGGCGATGGACGGCAGCGGGAAGTTCGTCCACATCGAGGGGAACCGGGGCACCGCCCCGAACATCGGTCGGAACAAGGGCGTGGACCTGGCGATGCAGGAGTACCCCGACATCGAGATGGCGGGGCCCCGCCAGCCGGGGAACTTCATCCGCTCGGACGCCCGCAGCGTCATGAACGACAAGGTCTCGCAGTTCGGCGACGACATCGACGGCTTCTTCGGCCAGAACGACGCCGTCGCGCTCGGTGGACTCACCATCCTCGAGGAGAACGACATCGACGTCCCCGTCGTCGGCATCGACGCCAGCGAACCCGGACTTGCGGCCATCGCCGAAGATCGGATGACCGGCACCGTCTCCGGGATGGGGCCGTGGCAGGCGGGGTGGTCCGTCGCGAAGTGCCACGACTACATCAACGGGCACGAGGTCAGTGGCGCCGAGAAGATGATGTCGTTCAACGCGCCGGTCTGCGTGAAGAACCCGAGCGAGTGGGAGGACGTCATCGACCGGCTGCCGGTCGTCGACGCCGCCGACTACAACGAGGCCATCTTCTCGGGCGAGACGCCGTACGACTGGAAGAAGATGTCCGTCGTCGAGGCCGGCGAGGACGCCTGGGACCCCCAGATCGACATGTCGCCGATGAACCTCGCGGACATCAAGGAGGTCCTGGACTGGTCCGACGACGAGAAGCCCTCTGGGTACTCGCTCCCCGACGTCTACACGGACGACGCACAGCAGGAGGAGATCACGACGCTGTACGAGGAGCAGTTCCAGACGAACCCCCTGGGGTGACTCGGAACGCGACCAATGTCATCAGAGACAGACGCGGCCACGACGAAGGCAGACGCCCCCGGTAGCGACTCGAGTAGCTTCCGCGTCGAAGGTATCTCGAAGTCGTTCCGGCACGTGCAGGCCCTCGACGACGTCTCGCTCGAGGTCGAGCGAGGGGAAGTCATCGGTCTCGTCGGAGAGAACGGTGCCGGGAAGAGCACGCTCCTGAACATCCTGACGGGCGTGCTCGAAGCGGACGAGGGACAGCTCTACGTCGACGGTGAACCGGTCACGTTCACGAACCCGCGCGAAGCGGCCGAGTACGGCGTCTCGCTGGTGCACCAGGAGCAGGACGTCATCACGACGCTCAGGGGCTACGAGAACCTCTACCTCGGCCGGGAGAAGGAGCGCTTCGGCGTGCTGGACATGGAGACGATGCGCGAGGACGCGCAGGCGTTCGTCGACGACCTCGGTATCAACATCGACGTCAACGACCAGGTCCGGGATTACACGTTCAACGAGCGCCAGATGCTCGAGATCGCGAAGGCGTTCCACGTCTCGCAGAACTCCGAGAATCCCGTCATCTTGCTCGACGAGCCGACCGCCGGGCTCGAGGAGAGCGGCCGCAAGATCCTCTTCGATCTCGTGAACGACCTCCGGGACAGGGCGACGTTCGTGTTCGTGTCGCACGAACTCGACGAAGTGCTGCAGATATCCGACCGCATCTACGTGCTGAAAGACGGCGAGCGTGTCGACATGACGCGCGTCGAAGATGCGACGACGGACTCCCTGCAGCAGTCGATGGTCGGTCGGGAGACCGCCGACGAGTACTACCGCGTCCCCGATCAGCGCCCGGAGGACCAACTGGGAGAGGTCACGTTATCGGTCGACTCGGTGACTCACCAGGACGTGGTCGGTCCGGTGTCGTTCTCGGTCCGCGAGGGCGAGATATTCGGCGTCGTCGGCGTGGAAGGGTCGGGCAAGCAGCGGTTCGGTCGGCTGCTCGCCGGTGACCTCGACATGACCGGCGGCTCTCTCGCCGTCGGTGACACCGAGCTCGAGGACCCGTCCGTCTCGGACATGGTAGACGCCGGTGTCGGCTACATCCCGAAGGACCGGAAGTCGGAGGGACTCCTCCTCTACCAGTCCGTGCTGGTGAACACGTCGCTCGCGATGGTCCGCGACATGAACGGCAACATGCCCACCCTGGACCTCGACGCGGAGAAGGAGGCGACCGCGAGAGCGATCGAGGAGCTCTCCATCAAGACGCCGGGACCGAACGCGCTCGTCCACGGCCTGAGCGGCGGGAACCAGCAGAAGGTCGTCATCGCGCGGTGGCTCGCGCAGAACACGCCCGTGCTCGTGATGGACAACGTGACGCGCGGCATCGACGTCGGCGCGAAAGAGGAGGTGTATCGGCTCTGCCGGGAACTGACCGAGCAGGGCGTCTCGATCGTCTTCATCGGCGACGAACTGCCGGAGGTCATCGGAATGTCGAACCGCATCGGCGTGATGGCGAGAGGCAAGTTCGTCGGCGAGCCGTTCGACGCCTCCGCTGGAAACAAACCAACCGAAGAAGACCTGATACAGGAGATGATATAACGATGAGTACGAGCGACGTCAACGAGTGGATCGCCGACCAAGTGGAGCAGCGCACCCTGCAGGACTGGATCCAGGACCTCGGGCCGTTCGTCATGCTGTTCGGCCTGATGGTCATCTTCAGCCTGACCACGGATCGCTTCCTCTCCGAGGGGAACCTGTTGGACAACGTGGCGAAGAACGCCGTGACCCTCCTGCTGGTCGCACTCGCTGGGACCTTCCCGATCCTCCAGCAGAGCATCGACCTCTCGGTCGAGTCCGTCGTCCTGTTGACCGGGGTCGTCACCGTCATCCTGATCTCCGAGTTCCAGCTCGGCCTGCTGGCGATACCGCTCGCGATCGGCGCTGGGATGCTCGCTGGCCTGTTCAACGGCCTGGTGTTCACGAAGCTCAAGGTCCCGTCGTTCCTCGTCACGCTTGGGACGCTATCGGTGATGGCCGGCGTTGGGAAGATCATCACCGGTGGGTCCACCATCACGTTCCGGAACGAGTCCATCCGCGCGATCTCGACCGGCCAGGTCGTCATCCCCTTCACCGACTTCGGCATCCCCAACCTCGTGATCTGGGGACTGTTGATCTACGTCGGAACGATCCTGCTGGCGTTCCGCACGAAGTTCGGCCGGTACTGTTTCGCGCTCGGCGAGAACGAGCGCGTCGTCGAGCTCGCCGGTGCGAAGGTCGACCGGTACAAGATCTACCCGTTCGTGTTGTCGGGGCTGCTCTGTGGCGTTGCCGGCGTCCTGCTGACGCTCCGCATCTCCTCGGCGTCCCCGAACATCGGGAGCGGGCTCCTGCTGCCGAGCATCGCCGCCATCGTCATGGGCGGGACGGCGCTGACCGGCGGGGTCGGCGGTCCGCACCGGACGATACTCGGCGTGCTCGTCATCGCGGTGTTGAACAACGGCATGAACCTGCTCGCGGTGGACTCCTTCGTGCAGGAGATCATCCTGGGCCTCGTGGTGGTCTCGGCCGTCGCACTCTCTATCGACCGCGACAAGATAGACGTCGTGAAGTGAACTCGGGCCGGGTGGCCCGGTTCACGCTCCCCCTTCGGTGCTGACGGACAGGCTCGAATCGTTTCGGTTCTTCGTCGAACCGCGCTCCGTTTTTCCCGTCGGTTCGAAGCGACCGTGCCGTCCGGTCAGGCGGTGAAACCGCCGTCGACGACGAGGTTGTGGCCGGTGACGAACGACGCGTCGTCGCTGGCGAGGAAGAGCACGCCGTCGGCGACCTCTTCGGGTTGGCCCGCGCGACCGAGCGGCGTCTCCTCGAGGAGGCCGTCGATAGTGTCGCCGTCCTCCAGCGTCATCGCGGTCTCGATGATGCCGGGATTGATGGCGTTGACGCGGACGCCGTTCTCGCCGTGTTCGAGCGCGAGCTGGCGCGTGAGATTCGTGACGCCGCCCTTCGACGTGCAGTACAGCGAGGAGTTGTCGATGCCGCCGAGGCCGGCGATGGAGGACATGTTGACGATGGCGCCGCCGTCGTCCTGGTCGGCCATGACGTCGAGCGCGGCCTGACAGCCGAAGTAGACGCCGCGGAGGTTGATGTCCATGAGCACGTCGTAGTCCTCGGGGTCGGCGTCGAGTATCGGCATCTGTCGGTCGATGCCGGCGTTGTTGACCATGACGTCGAGCGACCCGAACCGCTCGACGTGCGCGTCGACGGCGTCGTGGATGGCCGCTGGGTCGCTGACGTCGCACTCCACGAACTGCGCCTCGCGCCCCATGTCGGCGATGAGTTCGTGAGTCGGGTCGCCGCCCATCCGGGGTTCCTCCTGGATGTCGCTGACGGTGACGCTGGCGCCTTCCTCGGCGAACTTCCGGGCGATGGCGCGTCCGTTCCCCGACGCGGCACCGGTCACCAGTACTGACTGCCCGCTGAATCGGTCTGACATGTTCTCACCTCCAGATTCCCCTGCGTCGGGATTAAACATTTATGAGGAATCCTGACAGGAGGACGGCGAACGAACTGACAGTGACGTTCCAGCAGGTTCGTTCCCAGACGCTGTCAAAAACTATTATGCGAGTGGCAGACAGTTTACCGTACACAATGCAGACTGACGAGCGCGGGGCACTCGCCGACCAGTACGGCGTGCTCATCGACGGGACGGAACGAGCGTCCTCCTCGGGAGAGACGATCGACGTCTTCGACCCGGCAACTGGAGACCAGCTCACGACGGTCGCGGCGGCGACCGAAGGCGACGTGAACGAGGCCGTCGACGTGGCGGGGGACGGCTTCGAGGAGTGGCGCGGGTACACGCCAGCGAAGCGCTGCCGCATCCTGAACGACGTCGCTCGCGCCATCCGCGACGACCACGAACGGTTCGCTCGCATCGAGACGCTGGAGAACGGGAAACCGATCTCGGAGGCGCGCGGGCAGGTGACGCGGGCGGCGCGTCACTTCGAGTACTACGGCGGCCTCGCGGACAAGGTCGAGGGCGAGAGCATCCCCCTCGACGACGACCACGTGGACTACACGATCCGGGAGCCCCTCGGTGTCACGGGCCACATCGTCCCGTGGAACGTCCCGATATATCTCTTCGCGCGGAGCGTCGCTCCCGCGCTCGCCGCCGGGAACGCGGCCGTCATCAAGCCCGCCGAGGAGACGCCGATCGGTGCGATCGAGCTGACGAAGCTCCTCCACGAGAACGGCGTTCCGGAGGCTGCGGTCAACGTCGTCCCCGGCGACGGTGCCGAGGCCGGCGCGGCGCTCTCCGGGAACCCCGACATCGGGACCATCACGTTCACGGGGTCGACCGTCACGGGCCGCGAGGTCGGGAAGGCCGCCATCGAGAACCTCACCGAACCGCACCTGGAGCTCGGCGGGAAGAGCCCGCTCGTCGTCTACGAGGACGGCGACCTCGACGTCGCCGTCGAGGAGACCGTCAAGGGCATCTTCGCGACGAACACCGGACAGGTGTGTTCGGCGTCCTCGCGCGTCGTCGTCCACGAAGACGCGAGCGACGAGTACGTCGAGAAGCTCGTGAGTGCGGTCGAGGACCTCAGTATCGGTCCGGGACTCGACGACCACGACGTCGGGCCGCTCGCTTCCGCGTCCCACATGGAGAAGGTCGCCGAGTACCTCGACGTCGGTCGCGAGGAGGTCGGCGACCCCGTGACCGGCGGGCGCGTCCTCGACCGCGACGGGTACTACGTCGAACCGACCGTGTTCGCGGACGTCCCGCAGGACGCCCGCATCCTCCAGGAGGAGGTGTTCGGGCCGGTCCTCACCGTGAGTACGTTCGCCGACGAGGCCGAGGCCATCCAGCGAGCGAACGACGTGGACTACGGACTCGTCGCGGGCGTCATCACGACCGACATGGGCAGAGCCCACCGGTTCGCGCGCGACGTCGACGCGGGCCAGATCTACGTCAACGAGTGGTTCGCCGGCGGGAACGAGACGCCGTTCGGCGGCTTCAAGGACAGCGGCGTCGGCCGCGAGAACGGGACGCAAGCGATCCACAACTACACGCAGATCAAGAACGTCTGTCTCGACATCTCGAACTGACCGCGCAACCAGGCTCGACCTGGTGACTGGCGGTCGCGCGGTAGACTGACCGAGTCCCGAACGGCGGTCTGGCAGGGTGTATCGGGGACGTTGCGGCGCGGGATTCGGCCGCGAACGCGCCCGATGGAACCGCCGAGAGCCGCCGCTGAAGGACTCATCCAACCGGACCCTCCCGAACGTTTAATACTCATAGATTTGAAGGAGGACACGTATGTTAGACAATGGCGAGCTGGTTGTAGACGCAGTGTCGCACTGCTTCAACCACGCGGAGGACAATCACCTCCACCCGCACTCCCAGCGATGGGACGACGAGACGTACGAACTCGGCGAGCAGTTGATGCCCGACGAGTACGTGTTCCCGGAAGAGATATTCTACCGGAACCATCAACCCGAGGAGCTCGAACGACTGCTCTTCCTGGAGAGCCAGATCGACTACTCGGTGTACCACTCGCTCCCGCTGGACGACTACTTCAAGGACGGCTACGTCTCCCGGGAGAAGGGCTTCGAGCTCCGCGACCGGAACCCGAACCGCGTCGGGATGATCGTCGACATCAACCCGCTCGAGGACGACGCCGTCGAGCAGGTCGAGTACTACGCGAAGGAGAAGGACGTCGACGGCATCAAGCTCTACCCCGCGCGCTACCAGAACGGACGCGACCTCTCCCTGCAGCTGAACCAGGATACGGTCCGACCCGTCCTGGAGAAGGCCGCGGACCTCGACATCGGAACCGTCGGCATCCACAAGTTCATCCCGTTCGCGACGGCGCCGGTGAAGTACTTCAAGATCGACGACGTGGAGGAGGCGGCGCTGGCGTTCCCCGAACTCAACTTCGAGGTCATCCACGCCGGGTTCTCGTTCCTCGAGGAGACCGTGTTCGCGATGGCGAGCCACGACAACGTGTACGCGAACATCGAGAACACCGCGCACATGGCGTGCAGTCGCCCGAAGAAGTTCGCGCGCAGCCTCGGCGAGATGCTGTACTGGGCGGGCCCGGAGCGCATCGTGTTCTCCAGTGGCGCGACCGCGCTGCATCCCCAGCCGCCGATCGACGCGATCTGGGACTTCGAGATGCCCGAGGACCTCCGCGCCGGCGAGGACTACCCCGAGGTCACCCAGGAGGACAAGGAGAAGATCCTCGGGAAGAACAAGCTCCGGCTGATGGGGAAGGACCCCGAGCAGGTCAAGAAGGACATCGAGGGCGACAAGTGGGATCAGAAGATCCAGGAGCTGAAGGAGCGCGGCGAGTACCCCGCGCCGCCCTGGTCGACGTACGAGGAGCCGACCGAGGAGGCATCGAAGGAGCGCAAGAGGTACGTATGAGTGTCGAAGCACCCGACCACGTCCTCCCCGAGACGGAGTTCCAGAGCGACGTGAAGGCGGCCGTGAAAGCCGAACTCGAAGAAGTGCTCGACCCGTGTAGTTGCATGAGCGAGCACCCGGTGAACATCGTCGACCTCGGTCTGGTGGACGACATCGAATGGGACGAGGCGACGCGGACGGTCACCGTCCACCTCCTCCTGACATCCCAGCGCTGCACGTACTTCCTGGACATCGACGACGAGATCTGCGAGCGCGTAACCGAACTGAAAGCGGTCGAAACCGTCGACGTCCACCAGGTGACCAGCGGCGAGATATGGACCGCCGACCGGATGGCCGAGGACGAGCGTCGCGCGCGCCGTGAGCGCTTCGAGCGTCGCATCGAGGAGGCAGGTATCGAGCCGTACGCGGAACGCTCCGAGTGACAGCCATGCCACGACGGATACTCGTTCCAGTCGACAAGTCGTCGCAGGCGAGCGCCGCGCTCAACCACGCCAGCGAGGTCCACCACGGGGACGAACTCGTCCTGTTGCACGTCATCGAGTACAGCGAATCGCTCACGAACCCGGAACGAGGTGGGCGGAAGAAGGCCGAAGGCTGGTACGCCAAGGCGCAGCAGGACGCCGAGGCGCTCTTCGAGGAGCTCCTCGCGGATATCGACCACGACGGCGACGTCACGACCGTTATCGTCGACGGGTCACCGTCCGGCGAGATAATCGAGTACCTCGACGACCACGACGTCGACCAGGTCGTCATCGGCGGCCGCAGGCGCTCGCCGACGGGGAAGGCCATCTTCGGGTCGACCGCACAGAAGGTCACGCTGAGCGCGCGCTGCCCGGTGACCATCGTGCACTGAGCGCCCCATCCCACCACACCGGACCGCAGCCACTACCCGCCCGTACTGGCGTCGACAGGACGCGACGAGCACTCGTTCTCCGTTTTCCGCAGCGACCGACGAGTACCGACACAGCCCCCGTAGCCGTCTACCGCGCGGCGTCGATCGCGTCGAGCGCCTCGGGGTTCTCGACGCTGGAGAGGTCGCCGATGTCCTCGCCAGTGTGGCGCGCCTGGATGGCGCGGCGAACGATCTTCCCGGACTGCGTGACCGGGAAGGCGTCGACGAACCGGACTTCTCGTGGGCGGAAGGGTTTGCCGAGTTCCTCGCCGACGAGCGCGCGGACCTCGTCGCGGAGGGCGTCGGATTCGTCGACGCCGTCCTCGGTGACGACGTAGAGTGCGACCGCGGTCCCCGTCGTGTCGTCGGGGACGCCGACGGCGGCGGCCTGGTTGACGGCGTCGTGGTCCATCGCCGCCCCTTCGACCTCGGCGGGGCCGACCTTCCGGCCGGCGATGTTCAGCGCGTCGTCCGCGCGGCCGTGGAGGAACCAGAAGCCGTCTTCGTCCTGCTGTGCCCAGTCGCCGTGGTCCCAGACGTCGTCCCACGTCGACCAGTACTCCTCGAGGTAGCGGTCGTCGCCGCTCCACAGCGAGCGCGTCATCGACGGACAGGAGTCTCGAGCGACGAGGTACCCGCGTTCGTTCGTGTCCGCGATGGAGTTCCCGTCGGCGTCGACGATGTCGATGTCCATCCCGAGGCCGGGACCGCCGAGCGAGCAGGGCTTCAGTGGCTGCGTCGGCATCGGCATCAGGAAGCACCCACAGATCTCGGTGCCGCCCGAGATGTTGATGATGGGCGTCTCGCCGTTCCCGACCGTCTCGTAGAACCACTGCCAGCTCTCGGGGTCCCACGGCTCGCCCGTCGACCCCAGCATCCGGAGGCTGGAGAGGTCGTGACCCTCGACCCAGTCGTCCCCTTGCTTCCTGAGCGCGCGGATGGCCGTCGGCGAGATGCCGAACTGCGTGAGGTCGTGCCGGTCGATCATCTCCCAGAACCGGTCGGGCTCGGGGTGGTCCGGCGCGCCTTCGTACATGAAGACCGTGCCGCCGAACGTGTGGTTCCCGACGAGCGTCCACGGCCCCATCATCCACCCGATGTCACTCACCCAGAAGAACCGGTCCGAGGGCTTGAGGTCGAACCCGAAGTAGACCTCTTTCGCGCACTGCATCTGGACGCCGGCGTGCGTGTGCACGATGCCCTTCGGCTTCCCCGTCGTGCCCGACGAGTACAGGAGCATCGACGGGTCGCTGGCGTCCAGTTCGACCGTCTCGAAGTCGTCGTCCTGGGTCTCGACGGCCTCGCTCCACGTCTCGTCGCGGCCGGCCGTCCAGGGCACCTCGGTCCCGGTTCGCTCGTAGACGACGACCGAAGAGACGTCGGTCGGGACGTCGTCGATGGCGTCGTCGAGCGCGTCCTTCAGCGTGATCTCGCTCCCGCGACGGTAGAACCCGTCGGCGCTGAACACGACGCTGCACCCCGAGTCCTCGATGCGCGTCGCCGTCGCGTCCACGCCGAACCCGGAGAATATCGGGACCGCGATGGCGCCGATCTTGAAACACCCGTAGAGGATGGAGATGACTTCAGGGACCATCGGCATGTAGAGCCCGACGGTATCGCCCTGCTCGATACCGCGCTCCCGGAGCGCGTTCGCAACCATGTTCGACTGGCGCTGGAGTTCGTGATAGGTGACGTCCCGGGTGGTTCCGTCCTCGCCCTCCCAGATACAGGCGACCTTGTTCCGTCGCTCGCTCTCGCGCGCCGCATGGCGGTCGAGGACGTTGTGCGCGACGTTGATGCTGCCACCGGGATACCAGTCCGTGAACTGCGGGCCGTCGCGGCTCGCGGCTTCGCCGCTCGCACCTTCCGGGGCGCGTCGCGCCCCGCTATCCTCTCGAACCGAGTCGTAGTCCTCGTAGAACTCGACGTCGAGGTAGTCGACGAGTTCGTCCCAGAACCAGTCCACGCCCGATTCGGGGACGCCCTCGACGTCGGTCGTCGTGCGCTCGACGAGTTCTTCGTAGTCGTCGATGTCGTGCGCTTGCATGAACGCCCAGACGTTCGTCGACTCGACGTCCGACTGCGTCGGTTCGTGGACGACCTCCTCGATATCCGCGAGTGTCTCACTGGCCATGAGCTTACAGGTGCAAGTGTCTCCGGAGAGCCGCTTAATTCTTCGCCCCCAGCGCAATATTGGCCCTCCCCCAGCCTGCCCGCCTCCTCCGACCAGCCCGCCTCCTCCGACCAGCCCGCCTCCTCCGACCAGCCCGCCTCCCCCAGCCAGCCCGCCTCCTCCGACCAGCCGCCCTATTCCAGCCCGGCTTGCTTGTACGTCTCGGCGTGCTCGACGTAGAGCTCGTGGACGCGCTCGATCTCGGCCTGCTGGGCGTCCTCGAGCGGTCGCGTCGACGCCGGGACGCCGTAGGCGACGTGACCCGCTGGAATCGTCTGGCCTTCGGTGACGACGCAGCCGGGGGCGACGATGCTGCCGGACTCGACGTGGGCGTCCTGCTGGAGGGTGCTCGACATCCCGACGAGCGACCCGTCCTCGACCGTGGCGTAGTCGATGACGACGTTGTGTCCGACGGTGACGCCGTCGCCGAGCGTCGCGCCGTGGAGCATCGAGAACTCCTGCACGTTCGTCTCCTCGCCCACGACGACGCCTTCGCGGTCGCCTCTGAGGCAGACGAACGGCCAGAGGCTCGCACGAGAACCGACCGCGACGTCACCGACCAGGTACGCCATCTCCGAGACGAACGCCGAATCCGCGACCGACGGCCCTTCGCCCATGACATCTCGTTGCATACGTGCGAGGAACGCGGCCGGTCCACTTGAACGTACGTGCATCCCGGTCCGCGTCGACCCGGGGTCCGGAAACCTCACTCCGCAGCGGCGCGTCGCTCCCGGAGGAACTGCTTACTGCGGTTCGAAGACGAGCGTTGGCCGGTCGCGGTCGTCGGACCGCTCGACGCCGACGGTCACCTCGGTCCCATGCTCGACGGCGTCCGGCGTCGTCTCCACGACGACGCCCGTCAAGGTGACCGGGCCGAAGTCGGCGAGCGCGCTGACGTATGGCACGCGGTCCTCGAAGGCCGGCGTGGCGACGTGCACCACCGTCTGCGCCCGGATGCGCCCGATTTCGGGGATGGCGCGAGTGGTGAGCGACTGCGCGCCACAGTCCGGACAGACGCGACGCGGTGGCACCGACCCGTGACCATCCGGGCACTCGAGGTAGAAGCCCTCACCCGCTTCGATGGCCGCACAGAACGCCTCGTAGGACTGGACAGGCGTCTCCTGCTCGCTCATGACACCACCTCCAGGACGTGAACGGTCGTACTGGCGACGGTCCCGCCCGCGCTGTGCGTGACGCCCGTCGTGGCGTCGGCGACGTACTCGCTGTTGGGGTGGTCGCCGCGGAGGAGGCGCGTCATCTCGACGACCTGACTCGCGCCGGTCGCCCCGACCGGATGCCCCTTCGCCTTCAGGCCACCCGAGCAGTTCACCGGCAGTTCGCCGTCGCGCCAGGTCTCGCCCCGGCGAGCGGCCCCGATCGCCTCGCCCGGTTCGTAGAGCCCCAGGCCCTCGAGCGCGAGCACCTCCGCGACCGTGAAGCAGTCGTGCACCTCGACGAGGCCGACGTCGTCCGCCCTGATGCCGGCGTCCTCGTACGCTTCGCGCGCCGCGCGTTCCGTCGCTGGCGTCCGACTGAGCGACTCGCGGTTCTGGAGCGCGAGGCTGTCCGTCCCCTGCCCGGACCCGGTCACCGCCACGGGCGCCTCGAGGTCCGCCGCAGCAGCGTACTCGTCGCTGACGAGGACGAGCGCACTGGCGCCGTCGGTCACCGGACACGCGTCGAGCAAGCCCAGGGGTGCCGCGACCGTCGGCGCGTCCAGCACGTCGTCGACGGTCACCGTCGACTGGAACTGCGCGTACTCGTTCTCGACCGCGTGGGCGTGGTTCTTCACCGCGACGTGCGCGAGGTCGCGCGACGACCCGCCGTACGTTCGGAGGTAGGCGTCCGCCATGAGCGCGTACGCGCCAGGGAACGTCACCCCGGTACCCACCTCGTGGATGGCGTCCGCGGCAGTTGCGAGCATCGCCGTCGCCTCCCCAGTCCCGACGTGGGTCATCCGTTCGGCACCGCCGACGAGCACGACGTCCGCGTCGCCGTGTTCGATGGCTCGTACCGCGTGCCTGACCGCCACGCCGCTGGACGCACACGCGCTCTCGAACCGGGTCGCCGGCGCGGACACGCCGAGGCTCTCCGCGACCAGCGGGCCGTGATGGCCCTGGCCGTCCGCGAGTTCCCCGACGAAGTTCCCGAAGTAGACCGCGTCGACGGCGTCACCGCCCACGGCCGCGTCACTCATCGCCTCCACGCCTGCGTCGGCGAAGAGCTCGCGTATCGTCCGGTCACCGTGGTCTCCGAACGGCGTGAGCCCTACGCCAGCAACTCTCACACTCTGCATACACACCAGCCGTTCCGACCCGGGGTTGAAATATGTTCCTACGCGCTACGACACCTCGGAGGCCCGCTTCCCACGACGCCCACGGCGACGACGGCCCGCTTCCCACGACGCCCACGGCGACGACGGCCCGCTTCCCACGACGCCCACGGCGACGACGGGTCGATGCCGTCGGTCGCGGCCGGGCATCGAGCGCTTACACTCCCGGAAGATTCGTCTCTGCGGGATTTTATGTTATCAGCGTCCATCTGGCGTCACCACGCGACCCCGCCAGTATCGCTGTCGGGCATTTGTGGCAAGATCGAGGCGCACCCGGGCGTGCGCTACGAGCCGTGCGAAGTGGGGTTGCCGTCCGAGAACAACCGCAGCGGGTGCGCCGGAGAGCGCGACAGCACGCGAGACTCCGCATGCGTGCACCCATACCAGCGAGACCACGGTCCGATTCGCGAGATGGGGATGGGCCCCGTGCCGGCCGCTGCCGCGAGCGCGACCACGTGCCGCCATCGCTTGCGTGGAGACGGCCCGGCCCTGTTCGAGCGGAAACGCGGTTCTCTGTCCACGCGGCGTCGAAGTCGACGGACAGCGTCGGCCCGAGTACTCGACGAGGGGCACGGGTTGACCCAGGGTGGACGGCTACCGGACCGGCCGTGGAACGCACATAGTTCTGTCACAATTCGCGCCCGACGATTCGACACTCGCGAACGAACCACTGACTGGCACGGACCGCTTCGAATCCTCCTGGAGACCTCCCGAGCGTGCCCGTCCACCGACCGAAGGCGGGAGTCTATCACGGGGGACCCAATCATTATTTTTCTCTGATTGGATTCCATAACACCCAGTTAACGTATATTTATTGGTGGCTCTGTAGCGCTCCAGCCCGTGAAGTTCGACCCGCGGGAATCCTCGTCTGCCAGCAAGACGCCAGAACGCGCACCAGCCGTGACATTCAGGGGATGGTATCGGCAGCGACCTGTGTTCGCTGTCGATGCTGATCGGCGGGAGCACCGTCTCGGTGTCGACGCTGCCGAGAGCAGGGAACCCCGAACGCGACAGCATCCGTTCGAAGCGTCTTCTCCGCGATATCGGGGGTATTCGAGGGTGCAGTGTGGCCTCCCTTCGCGGCGACGGGTCGAGTCGTCACCGGAACTGAAAACGAATCCTACCATCCAGATTTGAATATATGGTTTCTTATATTTCTGGATTCGCGCTGCGGGGATGTCGAGGTCGGGTCCGACATCGTGGTCCACGACGCTGTGACCAACTCGGGTCGGCAAGCGGCGTGGCAGCCACCGATTCGCTATCGGCGGAGCCGGTGGCATGAGCGCCACGCCGTCGTCGTCGACCCGACCGACGCAATCCACTTGCCGGATCGACGCCTACTCGTCGTCGTGGACGACGTACTCACCGACCTGGACCGGACGAAGGTCGACGCGAGCGACGACGACGCGTTCTACGGCCGGCCGCGGTTCGTCACGCACGCCGACGACGGCTTCCTCGACCGACTCACGGACCTGTACGCGGCCGTGTCGACCGACGGCGACCGCGTGTTCGACGCGATGAGCAGCTGGGTGTCCCACCTCCCGGCGTGCGACTACGAGCGCGTCGTCGGCCACGGCCTGAACGCCGCGGAACTCGACGCGAACGACGCGCTCGACGAGTGGTTCGTCCAGGACCTCAACGACGACCAGGCGCTCCCGCTCGACGACGACGCGTTCGACCTCCTCTGCTGTGCACTCTCCGTGCAGTACCTCCAGTACCCCGCCGCGGTCTTCCGCGAGTTCGCGCGCGTCCTCGCCCCCGACGGCGCGCTCGTCGTCAGCTTCACGAACCGGATGTTCCCCACGAAAGCCGTCCGCGCGTGGCGCCGGGCTTCCATGGACGAGCGCGTCGCCCTCGTCGAATCCTACTGCCGGGCCGCCGGCCTCGTGGTCGCGGACGTCGTGCGCGAACGCCCCGCGACCGACCCCTTCTACGCCGTGGTCGCACGCCACGCGAACTGACCCGCAGTCCACTCACCCGCCACGGCGACCACCAGAAGACGAGCGCACCCCATCACCCGTGTCGACCGGCGCCCACAGCCGTCGCGTTAGCCCGTTCCCAGCCCCTCTCGAAGGGTGATGGCAGCAGCCAAGAAACAGTCCCTCTCGAGCGTGCGAAATCCGGGATCAGGGGATCAGTAGTCCACCGGACGACGGCTGCAGCGCGATGAAGTGCTTCCGTTCGATCTGGAGGCCCTCGCCGACGAACAGCCGCCAATCGTACTGCCCGGACTCGAGGTCCAGGGCGGTGAGGTCGACTTCGAAGACGTCGTCTTCGGGCGACTGCGTCCCCGCCTGCGTCGCGAGAGGGTCGAAGTAGCTCTCTCCCACGTACAGCGCCACGTTCCACGACTCGTTGGTCGACGGCTGGCGCGTGACGTACAGCGTCTCCCGCGTCTGTTCGGCCCCCCAGTGGTAGTTGATTCCGTAGACGAAGCCGTCCGTCGTCCCGATGCGCGTGCCGTCTTCGAGCAGTTCGATCACGTACTCGCCGAACGCTTGCGTCCGGAACAGGTCGGTGTCGCCCCGCCACGCGCCCGCCAGCATGACGTCTTCCTGTTGGCCAACCGGCCCCAGTTCGATGGCCGACGGCGGCACGCCCTCGGATTCGGTGTCGATGCTCCAGGTCGACACGCTGAACCGTTCGCTGTCGGCGTCCGGTTCGAACGTCGCTGCCTTGTCGAGCGTGACGTTCCGAACGCGGAGCGACCGATTCGTGCCGCCACCGAACGCGACCCCGTCGTCCGGTATCGACGCGAAGTGGAGGTCCTGCGAGGTGTGGGTGCCGCCGCCGTCCGCCGGCCCCCAGCTGCTCCCGGAACCGCCACCGTGTTCGAGTAACTCCGGCGTCCGGTCGACGGACTGTTCGACGACGACCGCCTCCTCCGCAGCGAATCCGCCAGCGTACTCGAGCGCCTCGGACTCGGTCGCGAAGAGGTCGTCGGAGTCGCCGTCCTCCTCGCTGGTGGCCGTGGCGTCCGGTTCGCTCTCCGTCCGTCGTGTCGTCGTCCCCGTCGGCGTCCCCGTCGCCGTCTCCCCACCGTTGTCCAGTCTGAGACAGCCAGCGACGGACGACGCGGAGAGTGCAGCAACGAGATGTCGGCGCTTCATACGGATACCTTCCAGTCGACCCTTATCAACGTTCGCCGTCGCGGAACGAGCTACGTCGTCCGGAGCGCCATCAGGTGGTACTTCCAGTCCTCGCTGGTCCGGTACATCACGTAGACGTCGCCGTCGACGACCGCGGGCGTCATCGGAATCTCGGGCGTCGGAATGGACCACTGCGGGTCGCCCGTGTTCGCATCGACCGCCACCAGACCGGGGTCGTTCCCCGTCGAACCGACGACGATCGTCTCGCCGACCCGAACTGGCGACCCCCTCTGGGACCGAGCGCCTCGCCCGGTGTATCGCCAGCGGCCGGCGCCGTCGGTGCCGAGACAGAAGAGGCCGTCCGACGTCCTGTACGTGACCGTGTCGTCCGTGGCAATCACCGAACAGTCGGTCCCGTTCAGCGTCTCGTACGTCCATCGCGTCCCCCCAGTTTCGGGGTCGAGCGCGAACAGCGACGGTGCGTCCCGGGTGTCGTTCGTCGTCGCGTAGACCGCGTTGCCCGTGACGGTGGGCGCCCCAGCGACCTGCGCGTCGACGGCGCGCCACAGCACCTCGCCAGTGTTCGCGTCGAGTGCCTGAACGCCCGCCGCCGCCCGCTTGTCCCCGGCGACGTAGACGCGGCCGTTCCCCACGGCGCACGACTCGAGGCCCCGTCCGTCGAGTCTCGTCTTCCAGCGCGTCGTCCGAGCAGCGGTGTCGAGAGCCCAGACGACGCTCTCCGCGTCGGTATCGGCGATCCACGACGTCCCGTAGAGCACCCCGTCCTCGTGCCGAACGGGACCCATGTTTCCCACGCCCGCCGCGGGTTCCATGCGCCACCGTTCCTCCCCCGTCTCCGCGTCGAACGCGAAGACGCGCCCGCCTTCCGCGCCGATCTCGGCGGTGAAGTACACCGTCCCGTCGACGACGAGTGGATTCCGGACGTTGATGACGCCCGACAGTGACGAGTCGGTCGTCCACGCCTGCTCGCCGGTCGTACGGTCCAACGCACGAAGCCCCTCTCGTCCCTCCCCACCGACGAAGACGTGCGAGTCCGAGAGCACGACCGCCGTCGATACCGGGGCCACGTCCTCCTGTCGCCACGCGACGCAGGCAGCGGACGTCCCCACCGATTCCTCGGGGACGTACCCCGTGCTGGCAGCGTCGCTCTGTGGCTGGCCCCAGTCGTCCGTGGCCGCTCCCGAGAGCGACCGGTCGGCCGGACACGCCAGATCCTCGAGCGTCGCCCGGGACGTCTCCGTCGACTCCTCGGTCTCGGTGGCCGTCGTCGACGCCGTCGCCGGATCCGTCGCCGTTCGAGTCGCCGACTCGCGCTCCGTCGACGCTGCAGTGTCGGTTCCCCCGTCGTTCAACCGCAGACACCCCGTCAAGCTGACCCCCAACCCGGCCGCCGTCAACATCGCCCGTCGCTTCATGGAGAACCCCACCGAAGGACGCGATATAGGAGTTTTGGGCGACCCACTCGACGTCCGGGAGCGGGCTGGCTCTCGAAGCCGTCGGCGCTCAGTCCTCGCTGTAGCTCCCGATGCTCGCGTTCTCGTGCCCGTGGATGGCGTCCCGGACGTCCTCGCGGCTCCAGTCGAGCGGTCCGAGGACGTCCGCGACGGCGCGCACTAACTGGGTGGCGTAGTGGTCGGCGTCGTACCGGTCGACGTCCTCGCTGGCGAGGCGGACGCGCTCTCTGGTCGTCTTGTCGGCGTCGACGACGACGTACTCGACGTCGCGGCCGGGTCCAGCGGGGACGCCCTGCTCGCGGGCGCGGTCGAGCGCGGCGGTGGCGTCCGTGTACCGCTGGTAGGCGTCCGCGGGCTTGCTGGTGCGGCGGCGCGCGACGAGGCGGTCGGGGTCGACGTCGCCCCGGCGGAGGCGGTCGACGGCCTCCCGTGCGCGTTCGGCGACCGCTCGGGGGTCGTCGGTCGCGTCGAGGACGCGCAGGCACTCGCGCTGGACGTCCGCGACGAACTCGGGGGTGTTCCGGCGGCGCGCGGCAACGCCACGGAGTTTGAACGCGTCGCTGAACGCGTCGCGGTCGCCTGCGGGGACCGCGTCGGGGGCGTCCGCGCGCTTCGCGACGTACTTCGTGAGCGCTCCGCCCTCCTTGTCGGCGAGCGGGCAGAACGCCACCCAGTCGTAGTGCGCCTCGTGCTCCAGGCGGACGTCGACGGCGTCGGTTATCTCGCTCGCGAGCGCGTCGAGCGGTTCGCGGGCGGCGTCGTCGACGTCGGGCGCGGGCGTCACCCAGATGGAGTCGACGATGCCGTGGAGGACGCGCCACCCGCCCGCTTCGAGGCGCTCCTTCGCGGAGAGCAGTATCTCGCGAGCGTAGGCGTTGATGGCCTCGTGGCACTCGATGCGGCCGAACTTCGCGTTCGAGAACCCCTGGTAGCCGAAACACGAGACGAGGATCCACTTCAGCGCCGACGACCGCCCCTCGAGGTCGGCGATGCGCTCGCGGTCGGGGTCGTCGCTCGCGCGCTCCGCGGCGATGGCGGCCTTGTAGTCGTCGCGGTCGTCGACGATCGGCTGGAGGACGTCGGGAAGGTAGCCGTCGCGGTCGCAGACCGCGTACCCGAGTCCGGGGACGTCCTCGCGGTGGCGGTGACAGTGACAGCGGATGGTGTCCGGGCTGACGTTCCGCGTGCAGATGACGTTCGGGTAGAGACTCGAGAAGTCCAGTTCGTGCACGTCCCGATGGCGGCCGACGGCGGGCGAGAGCGTGAGGCCGCCGCGGTCCGCGTCGTGGAGCGTCCGCATCGACGCGAACTCCTCGTGACGCCACGCGTGCCACGGCACCACGACCCCGCGGTCGCGGGCCTCGCGGATCTGGATGGCGGTGAGGACGTTCCCGATGCTCGCCCACGCCGCCTCCTGGAGGGGCTTGTGCGAGCGCGCGACGAGGTCGAGGACGCCGTCGATGCTCGTCTCGTTCACGAAGAACGTGTTCGACAGGTCGACGATAGCACGCCCCGGGACCGCGTACCGCGCGGGCGAGTGCCCGACCTGCCCGTAGCTCGTGAACGTCGACTCGCCCGCGAGCTCGCGATAGCCGGGGCGGCGCCCGAGCGCGTACTCGCCAGCGGGCGCGTCGCTGGCTGCCGCCAGTCGCGGGACGAGCTTCGCGGTGTCGAGCACGAGCACGTCCGGGTCCGCCGCTTCGATTCGGGATTCGACGGCTGCGGCGACGTGCGCGGGGTCGCCAGAGACGCGGTCGCCCTCGACGGAACCGCCGGTCGCGGTTCCGTCCGCTCGTCGCGTCGACGACGCGACGTTGTCGACGACGAGCGCGCCGTACGCGTCGCTCCCGCGCTCGCCCTCGGGGACCTCGACCGCGAACGTCTCCGGGTCGCGTGCGGGCGTCGGGTTCGTGGGCGCGGACGCGAACTCGCCGTCCGCGGCCCGCGCACGCCGGCTGGACCCGGCGCCCCCGACGACCCGTCCGCCGCCCTCGCCGAGCGCGTCCAGATGGTAGCGAAAGCCCGGGGAGAGGTCGACGTCGTAGCACGCGAAGTCCCCCGTCGGCGCGACTTCGTGGGCTTGCCGCGCGAGCGACCGCACGCGGTCGACGTGCGTCGCGTCCACCGCAAGCAAGCGCTCCGGTGGCCGCCCGAAGTACGTGCGCTTGTGGACGAACGACGTCCCGAGGACGTCCGGGTGCGCCTCGTAGTGCGCGCGCAGGTCCACGAACCGCCCGCGGTCGTCCGCACCGTCCCGCAGCCGGCCGTCGCCGTCGCGACGCCCGCGGACGCCCACGTAGAACCGCGGCGCGTACGCTCGCGTCACCGCCGACGCACCATCCTCGGGGTCGAGGGTCCACGCTCGAACGCGGCCGTCGTCGCGGAAGTCCGTGACGAACGCCACGCCTACGCACCCCCATCGACGTCGTCCGCGTCGCCCGAGGGCTCGGCGTCGTCCGCGCAGTCGGCGTCGTCCGCGCAGTCGGCGTCGTCCGGACGGTCCAGGTCGGGGACCTCGGCGTCGCCGAGCCGGTTCGCGAGCGCGGTCACCGCCGGCGGGTAGTCCGCCGCGTCGAGCTCGTGGTCGAGCGCCGCCGCGTCCACCGCCGCCTCGACGTCGTCGACCCGTCCCTCGAGACGGTCGAGTCGGCCGTCGATGCGGTCCAGTCGGTCCGCGACCGCGGCGAGTTCGTCCGCCAGCCCCTCGCGCTCGCGCTCGGCGTCGTCGTGCCGGCGTTCCTGTTCGAGCGCGATACCGACGAGCGCCGCGACGAGCGGGTTCCGGTGGTTGCGCGCCCCGGCGGCGTCGGCGTGCTCGCGAGCGTACCCGAACAACCGGTCGAAGCGCTCGCGGTCCCGGCGCCGGAGCGCGCGCCGGTACGGCGACCAGCGCTCCTCGATGGCCGACAGCGCGTCGCGGTACGTCGGGTTCGTGCGACCCATCACGCACCACCCCCGCGAGCGCGGCGGGCGGTCGGCCTGGCGAACGCACGGCGGGGTGGTCCGCGGGCGAGCGCGCTGCTAGCTGTCGGACGGGCGATGCGAGACGGCGAGTGGAGGCGGTCGTCGTCGCGGGACGAGTACTGCATACTCGAGGCGACGACCACCACGCACGTAACCGACGGCGTGTCGTTTCCGGAAACTTCCGGAAAACGCTATTCCGGCGACGACGCCGACGCTGAGCGTTCTACGTTCGATTCCAGGGTTTCCGGAAAGCGATTCGTCGATGGCGTTCGACGGCGGCGCGCGGTCGAACTCGTTCGTCGGCGACTCGCACGCGAGGTACGCCGCCGGCTCCGCCGACGGCCGAAACGGTATTGTACCCGAGCATACACGTGTATGCCACACCTTTGCACGGGGATGAGTCATGAGTCAGGGGGCACAGTCGATGGCGTTCCTGATGTTCCTCTCGACCATCCCCATCATCGGCGTGACCGTCTACGTTTTCCGCAACCGTGGACAGCCCGGTGCCAGTGGATTACTGCTCTGTCTGGTCGGAATGATCGGGTGGTCGCTGCTGCTGATGCTGATCACGTGGCCGACGCGAATCCTCCCGGTGCACCTGAACATCACCGTCCGGTTCTTCTTCCAGCTCCTCGTGACGTTCGGGTGGCCGCTGTTCGTCCTCGAGTACCTGCGCCGCGACCGAATCCGAATCCCGCGCTGGATCGTTCCCATCGCACTCGTCATCCCCGTCATCACGCTCGCGCTCTCGGTGACGAACCCCATGCATCACCTCGTCGTCGACGCCGCCACGCCCACGAACCCCACCGGCATCAGCGAGTTCGTCCTGAACCCGTGGTACTACGTCCACATCGCGTTCGCGAGCGTCCTCGCGATGCTTCCAATTGGCCTCCTCGTCGCCGACTTCCGGGGCGCGCACGGCGTCCACCGCCAACAGCTCGTCTTCCTCATGGCCGGCTGGGTCATCGGCTTCCCGGGCGCGCTCCACACGCACCTGTTCAGGCACATCGACGCCATCCCCACCTACGTCGACCTGACACCGATGGCGTTCCTCGTGACCGCGCTCCTCTGGGGGCTCGCGCTCGAACAGCACCAGCTGTTCAGTCTCGTCCCGGTGAGCCGTCGCACCGCCGTCGAGACCCTCACCGACCCCGTGCTGACGGTCGGCCAATCCGAGCAGGTCGTCGACGCGAACCAGGCCGCAGCGGCGTTCTTCGGCGCCGACACGGAACTCGTCGGGAACAGTACCGACGCCCTCTGCCGGACGTATCCTGCGCTCCGACCGCTGCTGGTGGACGGCGACGACCCCGCGGAGCTGACCGTGGCTGCCGGCGGCGACACCAGGCAGTTCGTCCCGCAACGACAGCCGATAACGCGCGGCAACCGGAGCGTCGGGACGCTGTACGTGTTCCGGGACGTGACGGAGCTTCGCGAACGCGAGACGGACCTCGAGCTCCTGAACGAGGTGTTCGCGCGCGTGTTCCGGCACAACTTCCGGAACAGCCTCAACCTCATCGAGGGGCACGCGACCCGGATCGGGAACGCGGATTGTGCCGACGCGCACGCGACCTCCGTCGAGCACATCAAGGAGACGAGCCAGCAGTTGCTCGCGCACAGCGAGAAGGCGACTGTGCTCCGGAACCTCATCAACGAGGACCAGCCGTCGGAGCGGACCGACCTCTCCACGCTCGCCCGAGGGCACGCGTCGCGCGTCGCCGCGGAGACGCCGGCGACGGTCCGGACCGAGATCGACGACGACGTCACCGCCGAGGGGCATCCGCTCGTCACGAACGCCATCGAGGAGCTCCTGGAGAACGCCATCGAGCATCATACCGGCCCCGAACCCCCGCAGATTGCGGTCGGCGTCCGGTCGACCCCGGACGAGAGCGTCGTATACGTCGAGGACGACGGCCCGGGTATCGACGAGAGCGAGCTCGATGCGCTCGACCGGCGTACCGAGACGGCGCTCAGGCACGGTTCCGGCGTCGGGCTGTGGCTGGTCGACCTCATCGTCCGCCAGTCCGGGGGTTCGTTCACCATCACCGACGCCGTCGACGTCGCCGGGACGCGTGCGACGGTCCGGTTCCCGCGACCAGACCAGTAGCGTACCGGACCGCGTGCCGCCGTGGGGCGGCGACGGCACGCGGTCGCGACCGCGGACCGCAGAACGAGCGTGCCGCTCGACGCTACTCGTCGACCGGGGTGTCCTCGCCGTCCACGAGGTCCGCGTCACCGGTTCCGCCGTCGGCGGCGTCCGTGGACTCGCGGTCGGCGGCGGTCATCGCTTCGCCGAACGCCGCGACGCGACGCTCGTGACCCGGCGGCGTCTCGGTCTCGCGCGCGCTCTCCAGTTGCGCGTTCACGACGCGGTTCTGTTCCGCGCCCCAGACCGCCGGGGGCTGCTCGCGGACGTACTCGACCCAGCGCTTCACGTCCTCCAGCCGCGACGCTCGATTCGCGCGATGCTTCGCGTCGAGCGCGTCAGATCGACTTGAGTCGCTCATACTCGTTACTCACCCCGAGCCGCTCGCTCCATGTTTCGAGGTGTGTCGTCCTAAGGCTTTCCTCGAACAGCGCGTACAGGTGCGCCGCATCCTCGAAGTCCTTCTGCGCGCCGAGCCGGAGCTTGTACGCGATCTGGAGTTCGAGCGGGCCGACGGGTATCGTCGCGTCGCCGACGTGCGCGTCGATGGCGTTCCGGAGCGACGCGCGGTCGAACTCGTCGGTCGGGAACTTCACCTCGAGATGCGGCGTCATCTGCCCGTCGGGCGCGACCCAGATGTTCGTCCCGGCGTCGAGGTTCCCGTGGAGGTCGTCGAGCGGTGCCGCCGGCCCCCAGTACCCTTCGGCCTCGAGGGTCGCGACGAGTTCGTCGGCCTCGTCGGCGGCGAGCGGTTCGACGAGCACGTCGATGTCGTCGGTCGCGCGCGCTCTCCCGGTGAGAATCGCGACGTACCCCGCGACGAACGCGTGTTCGACGTCGAGCCGCGAGAGAATCGTGGAGAACGCGATGGCGAGGTCGTCGAGTTCGTTGGGTGGTCGTTCGACCACGAGTTCGCCGTCGCGGAGGGAGACGCCGCCCATGCGTCGCCTTGCGCGGGCAGCCTGATAAAGAACGGTCCCGCGGCTGCTAGCGGCGTGGTTCGTTCAGCGCCCGTGCTGCCAGGGCGAGAGCAGGTGTTCGTGTGCGGCGCCGTGTCCGTGGGGGCTGGCGGCGAGGGTGTTGTCGGCGTCGCCGAACCGCGTCGAGGCCGCGCTCGGCCCGGACGACCGGGTGGTGTCGGCGTTCGCGCTCGGCGTCGCGCTTGCTGGCTGGACGCCGGCGGCGCTGGCGCGCTGGTGGAGGACGGTCCGCCAGTACGAGAGCGTCGTCTGGAGGGTGCCGTCGGCTTGCGGGTAGACGAGCGTCTCGGTGTCGTCGCCGACGAACCGCGGGCCCTGCGCGGTCTGCTCGCAGCGCAGGCGGTGGTCGGCGGTGCGGGCGACGACGTCGGCGAACGCGTCGCTCCCGTCGTGTGCGGCGTCGGTGGCGTCGGCGACGGTCGCGTCCCGGCCGCCGGCGCGCGTGAGGAGGACGGGCGCGTCGTACGCGTCGCTGTATCGGCGGAGGCGGGCGAGCGTTCGCGCGAGCAGCTGGCGGGCGTGCTCGCGGGGGAGGTCGTCGGCGTCGCGGTACCGGCCGTCGACGACGGGGGCGACGAGGAGCGCGGGCGCGTCGGCCGCGGTGTCGTCGCGAGCGACGAGGTCGGTCGCGGCGTCGGGGACGTCGGCGACGGCGGCGTGATGCTGGTAGGGCGTGAACCCGCGGGCGACGTGGACGCGTTCGAGGAGCCGCCACGTCGGCGCGACCCTGGCGAGCGTCGTGGTGCGCGCGCAGCCGGCGGTGTCCACCCAGAGCGCGGGGCCGTCGCGAGTCAGCAGGTGGTCGAGCGCGAGTGACTGGAGCACGGGGACGCCGCGGCCGTCGACGTCCAGTAGCGTGACGCCGTCGTCGAGCGACGGGAGGACGGGGTCGAGGTGGTCGTCGGCCGCGAGCGCGCGCTCGTTCCGGTCGGCGCCGCGCTCGGGCTGGGTCGGCGCGTCCTGCTGGGTCGAGTCCTGCATGGTCGAGGGAACGACCGCGGTCGGGTTAACGCGAGGCGTGTCGTTTCCGGAAACTTCCGGAAAGCGCCGGGCGCCGTCTCGTCGACCGCGAGCGCCCGCGAGGAGGCCGAATCGTCGTTTCCGGAAAGCGTCCACGGCCGGCGGCGGTCGCGGCGACGACGGGACGAGGTACTTGGGCGAGGGAGGACGCGGTCGTTCCGGGACAAGATACCTAAGCGAGAAAACGGAACAGTCACCCATGCGTCACGTCCCCGACCCGAACGCGGACGACGTGAAGACGCTCATGCCGATAGCCGCCGTCCTCCTGATCGTCGCCGCTATCGGCGGTTTCCTCCTCGTCGGGAGCGGTGGCCCGGTCGCGGTGACGGCGACCGCCGAACCCCGCGATGCACCGCTGAATCCACCGCCGGAAACGTACGACGTCTCCGAGTTCGAGGCGGGCCATCCGGTCCGCGAGGCGGCGGTCGCGGCGCACGACCGGAACGAGTCCGTGGCAGTGAACGGGACGATAACCGACCGGTCGAGGGTGAACGTCGGCAGTGGCGTCGACTCGTCGACGCTCTACGTCCGCGTCGACGGCGACATCGTCACCGTCGAGGTTCGAAAGCGCGGGTAGTGCGCGAACGCCGCGGGTGCGCGGGGGCCCGACCATGGTCGCCCCGGAAGACTCTTTGAGTGAGACTCACTGACTAGGGTATGACCGATGGGGGCAGGGTGGACGTCGACGTCCTCTTCCTGAACCTCGCGGGGACGTCGAACGGCGGTGGAGCACTCCCGGATGACGTACGCGAGGGGTTCTCGGTGCGCCGAGTATCGACGGTGACGACCGCGGTCGACGTCCTCGCCGATAGCACGGTCGCGTGCGTGGTCGTCGCCGGAACGGGGTCGACGGTCGCGGACGCGGTCACGGAGCTCGCTGCCATCGACGATTCGGCGGCGGTGCTCGCCGCGGTCGACGTTTCGACCGACGACGTCGCCGTGGACGCGCTCGAAGCGGGCGCCGACGACCTCGTCCCGGTCGGGAGCGACGACGGCGCGAGCGACGATAGCGACGACGGCGGGAGCGACGATGACGAAAGGAACGGCGACGTCAGGACGCGCGTGGTCGCGAACCGCGTCGAGAACGCGGTTCGGCGACGGCGGAACGCGCGGCAGGCGTCCGTGACCTACGAGAGCCGGGACGCACTGCTGGACGAGGCGAGCGTCCCCGTGCTGTTGGTCGGAGACGACGGGCGCGTCGTGCACGCCACCGGTGGCGCGGCGACGTACCTCGGGTACGGGGACGCGCCAGCGATGATCGGCGAGCGAGTGGAGTCGTTCGTCCACCCCGAGGACCGTGAACGTACGATGCTCGGCCTGTACGACGTCCTCGAGGGCGGGACGTCGACGGCGGAGGTCGAGTTGCGGTTGTTGACCGCGGACGGAGAGATACGGCACGCGGCCGTGACGACGTCGCCCGCGTACTACGACGGCGAACTGGTGGCGCAGACGGTCGCAAAGGACGTGACGGACCGTCACGACCCGGTTCGGGCGCTCACGCGACGCGGTGCGGTGCTTCCGGCCGCGCTCGACGGCCTCGAGGGCCTCCTGTTCGTCGCGGACGCACAGTGGCGCGTCCAGTTCGGGAACGAGCACCTGCGAGAGCTCCTGGGGTACGACGAGGCGACCGTGAAGTCGCTCGACCCGACGTCGCTGTTCCCGTCCGCGGACCGGGACGCCGCGGTGGACGCGCTCGAGACGGCGCTCGACGGGAACGCGGTGGCGTTCGAGACGCGCGTGTCGACGGCGACCGGTGGGCCGATCGACTGCGAGTTCCGACTGCGGCCCGTGGAGAACGACGACGGCGACGTCGTCGGCGTCGTCGGCGTCGGCCAGGACGTCGGCGAGCGAGTGCGTCGGGAGCGAGCGCTCCGGACGCTGAACACGGTCGGGTCGGACCTGAAGACGAGCGAGACGCCGACGGAGGCGAGCGAGCGCACGGTCGCCGCGGCGACCGAGGTCCTCGACATGGAGTTCTGTGGCGTGAGCCTCATCGAGGACGACGACTACCTGGACATCGTCGCGGCGTCGGACGAACTGGAGGAGACGTGGACGATGCGGATGTCGGTCGACGAGGGCGTCGCGGGGTTGACCTACCGGACGGGGCGGTCGTTCCGCGTGGACGAACTCGACGCGTTCGAGGAAGCGGACCCGAAGGGCGAGTTCCACAGCCTCATCTCTGTGCCGGTCGGCGAGTACGGCGTCTTCCAGGCGGTCGCGGACGCGCCGAGTGCGTTCGACGAGACGGACCTGGAGCTCGCGGAGTTGCTCGCGAGACACCTGGCGACGGCGCTGTCACGCATCGACCGCGTGGCGCAGCTCCGCGAGCAGAACGAGCGGCTGTCGGAGTTCGCGAACGTCGTCAGTCACGACCTCCGGAACCCGCTGACGCTCATGCAGGCGGAACTCGAGATGGCCGAGGAGCGCGGCGACCCGGAGGACTTCGAGCGCGTCCGGGACGCTATCACGCGCATGGACGCACTCATCGACGACCTGCTGACGCTCGCTCGCGCCGGCGAGGGCGCTGCGGAGACCGAGCCGGTGGACGTTGCGATGGCGGTGACCGAAGCGTGGGCGCCCGTGTCGTCGACGACGGCGTCGGTATCCGTCGGTGACGTGCCGACGGTCGACGCGGACCCGTCCCGGTTGCGCCAGCTCCTCGAGAACCTGTTCCGGAACGCCGTGGAACATGGTTCCACGAGCAGTCGGACGGAGTCCGACGACGCGGTCGAGCACGCTGGAGCGAACGTCTCGGTGACGGTCGGGGCGCTCCCGGACGACGCAGGGTTCTTCGTCGCCGACGACGGCCCGGGAGTCCCGGCGGAGAAGCGCGAGCGCGTGTTCGAGTCCGGGTACACGACGGCCGAGGACGGAACGGGGTTCGGGCTCCGTATCGTCGAGGACGTCGCGGACGCGCACGGGTGGTCGGTCTCGGTGACCGAGAGCGCCGACGGCGGCGCCCGCTTCGAGTTCCGTACTTGAACCTTCCGACGGCTTGTCGGCGGTGACGAACGCGACCCGGGTATTACTTGTCGAAGGATAGAGGGGAGGACACGCATGGCTGGTGGCTACGACGACGATGGGACGCGGACGCGACGGGACGTCCTCCGGACGGCGGCGGCGGGCGTCGCGGCGAGTGGACTCGGCGCGAGCGCGGGGTGTCTGGCGACGCTCCCGCCGCTCGGTGAACGCGTACAGTTCGGTCGCGTGGACGCGCCAGCGGCCGACGACGCGACGTACGCGACGTGGGCGCCCGACGGCGACGCGATCGACGGGGAGACGACGCTCGACGCCTCGATGGACGTGATGTCCGTCGCACCGGCGGCGCTCCACGCGTCCGAGCTCGGACGGCACGCGTCGTTCCCGGCGACGTTCCTGAAGACGCGCGTCGACTACTTCGGGCACGGGTTCGAGACCTACCGCGGCGCGTTCAGTTACGGGCCCGTGGTCGCGCTCGTCGGCGACGTCGACCGCGAACTGGTCGGGCGGACCGCCGTCGACGGCGGGTACGAGCGAGCGGACGGCTACGAGTCCTACGACGTGTACGAACGCGACGACGTGGCGCGCGCGGCGTTCGTCGGCGACGACGTGGTCGCGTGGGCGCACGGGTCGACCGCGCGGACGGACGTCGGTGCGGTCCTTGACGCTCGCGACGGCCGGATTCCGACGCGCTACGAGCGCGACGACGGGTTCGCGACCGCGGTCGACGCAGTCGGCGAACACCCCTCGACGTGGCTGTTCGAGCAGGAGTCGAACGATATCGAGCGGACGTTCCCGGAGGCGACCCACGTCGGGATGGGGACGACCGCCGACGACGACGGCGTCTACTTCGTGCTGACGTTCTACTTCGATGACGGCGGAACGCCGACGGTGGGAGCGGCTCGGGACGCGATGGAGAAGCGCGACCGAGCGCTGGAGTCGGAGGCGACGGAGGTGTCGGTCGGGGACGCGATGGTCGAGGTGGAGATACAGTTGTCGTGGGCGGCGTACCGACGGGATAGCCCTGCCGCGCTCGACGACTGGCCGCAGGTCACGTGGGGCGTGACGCGCGAGGAGCGGTCGGTGAGCGTCCGGCACGCGGCGGGCGACCCCGTCGACGCCGGCTGGCTCGACGTCTCGTTCTTCCCGGAGGTCGAGTCGCCGCCGGCGCTGTTCGAGTCGGGGACGGTCGGTCCCGGGGACGTGGCGACGCTCGACCGCGACGACGTCCCGGCGGACGCGCGGAAACTGAACGTCACGGCGTCACCGCCCGAGAGCGACTCGATCAGCACGGTGCTATCGGTGGAACTCGACGGCGAGGATGCGTGACCGCGACGGCGTCGACGAATCGGAGCCGCGCGAGTTCGAGGTCGTCGACGACGAACTGGTCGCGTCCCGCGACTCCGGACAGTTTACGAGCGTGGACGTGTCAGCAAGGAACTGTGAGTGAGGACGTGGACCTGGCGACCGTCGTCTCGCTGCTGGACGACGAGTGCGCGCGGGACATCCTGGTCGCGACGAGCACCGCGTCGCTGTCGGCGACGGAGCTCGGGGAGCGACTCGACGCCTCGCTCTCGACGGTCTACCGGCGACTGGAGCGGTTACACGACGCTGGACTCGTCGTCGAGGGGACGCGGCCGCGCGCCGACGGCCACCACGACACTGTGTACAGCGCGGACCTCGACGAGTTCACGGTCTCGCTCGCGGACGACGGCATGGAGTTCGAGCTACGGCGGCGGCGCGAGGACGTCGCGGGACGGCTCGCGCGCCGCTGGGATGACCTGAAACGATGATCTACGTGTACGGCTTCAATCTCGTCGAACTCGCGGTGATAGCGGCCGCGGGCGCGTCGACGCTCGTCGGTCTCTACATCGGGTATCAGGCGTATCGGGCGCTGGAACTGTACGACGACCGGTCGATGTTCTACCTCGCGGTCGGCCTCATCCTCCTGACGGTCGTGACGTACGCGACGGCGTTCGCGGGCACGGTCCTCCTCCGGTTCGAGGTGCTCGCGCTCCCCGCGCAGGACGCGTTCCGGCTCGTCGTCCGCTGCTGTCAGCTCGCGGGCCTGCTCTGTATCGCGTACTCGCTGTCGCTACGGCGGTGACGGCGCGGACGCGCCGGTCGTCGCGAGCGAACCGAGCGAACGAGGGGGCGTCGCTCTCAGTCGCCGCGCTCGACCTCCGCATCCGCGTCCGTGTCCACGTCCGCGTCGTCACCGACGGTAGTGCGTTCGTCGACGTCCGCGGGGAGATCGGGGACGCGACTGGTGTCGTGCTGGCCGACTGGCGGCCGGTTGACGACGGCGGCGTCGCTCGCCGCGAGGTCGGTGTGCTCGCGCTCGTCGGTCATCTCGCCGTCCGCAACCGCCCGCGCATCCTGGTCGATGCGCATCGAGCAGAACTCGACGCCGCACATCGAGCAGAACCTGGCGTCCTTGTAGTTGTCACCGGGCAGGGTCTGGTCGTGGTAGTCGCGAGCGCGGTCCCCGTCGAGCGCGAGGTCGAACTGGCGGCGCCAGTCGAAGTCGTAGCGGGCCTCCGAGAGGGCGTCGTCCCAGTCGCGGGCGCCCGGGCGGTCGTTGGCGACGTCGGCGGCGTGTGCGGCGATCCGGTACGCGGCGAGGCCGTCGCGGACGTCCTCGGCCTCGGGGAGCCCGAGGTGCTCCTTGGGCGTGACGTAGCACAGCATCGCGGCGCCGTGGCGCGCGGCCTCGGTCGCGCCGATGGCGCTCGTGATGTGGTCGTAGCCGGGTGCGACGTCGGTGACGAGCGGGCCGAGGACGTAGAACGGCGCGCCGTCGCAGACCGCCTGCTGGCGCTCGACGTTCTCGCGGATCTCGTCCATCGGAACGTGACCGGGACCTTCGACCATCACCTGGACGCCGCGGTCCTGGGCGTGCGCGGTGAGTTCGCCGAGCGTCTCCAGTTCCGCGTACTGCGCGGCGTCGCTCGCGTCCGCGAGACTCCCCGGTCGGAGGCCGTCGCCGAGACTGACGGTGACGTCGTGCTCGACGAGGACGTCGCAGTAGTCGTCGAAGTTCGCGTACAGCGGGTTCTCCATCGCGTTCTCCTCCATCCACTGCGCGAGGATGGAGCCGCCCCGGGAGACGATGCCGGTGGTGCGGTCGTCCGTGAGCGGCAGGTGCTCCATGCGGACGCCGGCGTGCAGCGTCACGTAGTCCACGCCCTGCTCGGCTTGCTTCTCGACGACGGAGAGGAGGCGTTCGTGCGTGAGGTCGGCGGGGCCGTCGACGCGCGTGAGTGCCTCGTAGATGGGGACGGTGCCGACGGGGACCGGCGAGTGCGCGACGTTCGCCTCGCGGATGGCGTCGAGGTCGTCGCCCGTGGAGAGGTCCATGACGGTGTCGGCGCCGTGGTGGACGGCGGCGTGGAGCTTCTCGAGTTCGCCCGAGCGGTCGCTCGTCGTCTCGGAGTTCCCGATGTTCGCGTTCACCTTCGTCGCGAACTCGCGCCCGATGACCATCGGGTCGAGCGCGTCGTGGTGGACGTTCGCCGGAATGACAGCCTGGCCGTCGGCGACCTGTTCGCGGACGTATCGCGGGTCGACCTGTTCTCGTTCGGCGACGCGTTCCATCGCGTCCGTTATCTCGCCGTCTCGTGCGCGCTGCAGTTGCGTTCGAACCATTCACCACTAGGTGATACCACTTGGTGATAAACATTCGTGTTTCGAGAGCTCGGCGTCGTCGAGAAGCACACCCCACGCTAAGCAAGAGTAAAGGAGCCGAAAGCCCAGATAACGCCCAATCCCGGGCGTGTCAGAACACGATTAGTTCCGGTCGTCTGCGGCCGGGTCGCCGCGGACCACGACAGCGGGTCAGTCGGCGTGCTGCTCGACGCCCTCGTAGGGCTCCCGCGAGATGGTCTCGCGGAGGTCCGCGAGCGCCTCCCGCCCCGTCGTCGAGGCGGCGTGCGTGACCGCGAACACCTCCTCGCGAGAGATCTTCACGCCGCGCTCGGTGAGCGCGTCCTCGGGTCGCGCCCCGAGTTCGCGGAGGGTACCGACCGCGAGCAGGAACGGGACGCTCCACGCCTCAAGCGTGTTCCCGTGCACGAGCGGCATCGACTCCAGGTACGTCTGCGCGTCGTCGAGGAAGCCGCGAGCGTGGTCGGCGGTCCGCTGGACGACCCGGGCCGCGGCACCGCGGTGCTCGGGTTCGACGACCTCCTCCTGGGGGACGCCCTCGGCCTCGAGCCACTCGTTCGGGAGGTAGACGTTGTTCTCGTCGACGTAGTCGTCGTAGACGTCCTTCGAGACGTTCGTCAACTGGAGGAGTTGCCCGAACTCCTCGGCGGTCCCCTGCATGCGGCGGGCGCGGTCCTGGTCGACGTCCGTGCGCGTCAGGAGGTTCGTGACGAGTTCGCCGACCGTCCCGGCGGCGTAGTGACAGTACTCCTCGAGTTCCTCGGCGTCGCCGATGCGGAGCCCGCCCTCGTTGCTGTACCGTTCGACGAACGCCGCCATCCCGTCGACCATCTCGACGACCGGGCCGACGACCGCCGACTGGACGTCCTCGGGGAGCGCCGCGAACGTCGCGAGGACGGTCGGCGACCGCGCGACGACCTCCCAGTCGTCGTTCCGTTCGCCCTCGGCGGGCACGTACGCGTCGACGTCCGCGCGGAACTCCTCGATGGTCGCGTCCGCGTCGGGGTCGACCGCGTCCCGGTACGTCCGGAGGAGCGCCGCCTGCTCCTCGGGCGGGAGATGCCCCGCGTCCTCGACCGTGTCAGCGACTCGACAGAGGAGATACCCCAGACAGATGTGGGTCGACATCGGTTCCTCCAGTACGTCGACTGTCAGGGCGAACGTCCGCGACACGCCCTGTACGGCCTCGTGACACCACGCCTCGTCGACATCACCACGATAACACTCACGCCCGCTCATCAGATATACCCGACCAAAAGGGCCCCGCGGCAAAAAGCCTCCGGGGTAACGACGGCCCGAATCCGACCCGAATCCGGCCCGAGTCCCCGATTCCGTCGGTGTCGAACGGTCAGAGTCTCGCACTGACCGGGCGAAGGTGTCACGGGAGGAACTGGAAGCGTTCGAGAAGCGCGGTGAGCGCTGCGAACGCGGCCGCGGACGTGGGACGCGAGCGCCTAGAGTCGTCGGTCGAAGAAGTCCGCCGTCAGCCGGAACGTCCGGATCTTGTGGTCGGCGTCCGTCGACGTGTGGCCCTCCTCGCCGAGTTCCACGTACTCGAACTCCTCGCCCTCCTCCCACCCGCGTTCGAGGAGCGCGTCGCGGAACGTCCGCGCCTGCGATATCGGACAGCGCGGGTCGTTCACGCCGTGGACCATCAGGAGCGGGTCCTCCATGTCGTCGACGTGCGTGATCGCCGAGCGGTCGCGGTAGAGGTCGGCGTCCTCGTCGGGGTCGCCGACGAGCTGTTCGAGGTACGACTGGAAGTGCGGCATCGACTTCTCGTACAGCAGTTCCAGGTCGGTCATCCCGACGAACGCCGCGCCCGCGCTCCAGAACCCGGGACGCTGCACGAGCTGCATGTACGTCGAGTACCCGCCGTAGGAGCCGCCGTAGACGGCGACGCGCTCGGCGTCCACCCAGTCTCGGCGCTTCAGCCAGCGGCCGGCTTCCGCGACGTCGACCTGTTCCATGCCACCCCAGTCGCCGTTGATGCGGTGCTTGAACTCGCGGCCGCGGCCCGTGGACCCGCGGTAGTTCGGGAGCATCACGGTGTAGCCCTCGTCGACGAGGAACTGGACGCGCGCGTTGAACCGCCGGGACTCGGCCGCGCTCGGGCCGCCGTGGACCATCACGATGGCGGGTGACGGCCGCTCGCCCGAGTCGTAGACGAGTGCCTCGATGTCGAGGCCGTCGGTGGACTCGTACGTGACGACGTCGCAGGGCGCGAAGTCGTCGGGGTCGAACCGTCCGTACTCGGCGTCGACGAGGGAGTCGGAGGCGTCGGCGTCGAGGTCGTGCGCGAGCAGGCGCTGGCGCGTGGTCGGGGTTTCGTGCGTGACGAGCACGCGGCCGTCGGCGAGGACGCCGTCGTCGGCGCTCGACCCGGGGAACCGGGCGACGCCCTCGAGGAGGTCGAGTTCGGTGGCGGCGTCGGTGTCGTCGCGCTCGTAGTGGACGGCGACCTCCGCGCAGTCGCGCGCTCGACGCGCGAGGAACCCGTCGCCGTCGGGGAGGACGAACGCGGGCACCTCCTCGCGGTCGGGCGAGCCGTACCACGTCACCGACCCGGATTCGAGGTCGTAGACGCCGGGGCGCGTGGTGTCCTCGCTGTCGTCCGAGAGCAGGACGGCGTCGCCGCTCGGGAACCAGTCGGCGATAGTCGTCTCCGCGCCGACGTCGCCGACGTCGAGACGGTGCGCGTCGACGGCGGCGTCACCGTCGCCGGACGCGCCCGCGTCCTCGCCGCCAGCCGGGGCGACGCCCTCGTCGCGGTCGGCGTCGAGGGCCGCGAGGGAGGCGACGTACGGGTCCTCGTTGTCGAGGTCGTCCCGCTCGTTCGTCCGGTAGGCGACGCGGTCACCGTCGGGCGAGAACTGGCCGAAGGAGGCCGGGCGGTCGTACGCGGTGAGTTGCGTCGACTCGCCGGTCGCGACGTCGTGAACGTGAAGGTTCATCTGGCCGGTCGCGGTCGTCGAGTAGAGGAGCCGCGAACCGTCCGGGGAGACGTCCTGGAGGTTGGTCTGGCCGTCGGTCTCGACGACGAGGTCGACGTCCCCGTCGAGCGTGATGGCGTAGATATCGTTCTGCTCGTCGCCGTCGTCCTGGTCGCGGTGGAAGAACACGCGGTCGCCGTCGGCGTCCCACGCGATGGGGTACATCGCGTTCTCGGGGACGTTCCCGTCGCTGACCTGCGTGCGCTCGCCCGATTCGACGTCGAGGACGTAGAGCTCGTTCCGTCCGGTCTCGTCGTGGTAGAACGCGATCCGGTCGCCGTCGGGACTCACCGTCGGATGGTAGAACTCGGGGAGGGACGCGAGAGCCTCGAGTGTGTCGTCGTCGCTTCCTGCGCGGCGCGTCGTGGCCTGTTGGGCGTCGTTATCGTCTGTCATGATGGGTTGGTGGTGCGGTCGGCGCGCGATGCGTCGGGGGCTCGACAGGTGGCCGCGGTCGGTGACCGTGGCGCTGGTGGCGGTCGGGTTGGTGCGGTAGAATCGAAGCAGTCGCTACGGAAAAGAATTGTTATTTCGATTTACAGTCTTCTCCGCTTACATTTTCGCACGCTGGGGATTTAGTTCTTTCCATGCATCTGGTTCGCGGTCGAATTGAATCGGTGCGCGCGCCGAGTCCTACGCGTCGAGCGCGAGCGAGCGAACGCGTTCGCGGAGTTCCGCGGGCCCGTCCGCCACCGCATCTGCGCGCGAGACGTCCTGCTCGCCGTCCGAGTCCGGCGACCGGTACGCGAGGACGTACGCGCCGGCGCGAGACGCAGCCTCGATGCCACTCGCCGAATCCTCGACGACGAGACAGCGCACGGGGTCGACGCCGAGTCGTCGCGCCGCTTCCTCGTAGATGAACGGCTCGGGCTTCCCGGGTTCGTCGAGTTCGGGCGCGAGCACTTCGACGTCGAAGACGCCTTCGAGGTCCAGGCGCGAGAGCGTCCACGCGACCCACTGCGGGAACGACGACGTCGCCAGCCCGACCGGCAGCCCGGCGTCCTTCACCTCGCGCACGAGGTCGGCCGCCCCGTCGGTGACGCTCGCGCGCTCCAGGTAGATGGACTCCGCGACGTCGTCGTACAGCTCGAAGTACTCCTCGCGACTCACCAGCATCTCGTGGTCCGCGCCGAACGTGTCGTACTGGTCGTAGATGCTGACGCCGGTGAGGTCCGCGGGCGTCACGTCCGCCCCCTCTGGGTACGCGGCGTCGATGATGTCGTGCATCTCCTCGGTCCAGTACGACTCTGACTCGACGAGCACGCCGTCCATGTCGAATATCACCGCGTCGATGCGTCGGTTCGCGGGGTCGGTTCCGTCGACGGGAGCGTCCGGGGTCATCTCGTCGGACACGTGGACTCCCAGGGGCTTCCCTTCGGTGGTTCCCGGTGGCGCCTGACGGTTCGACGGGCGAAGAGTTACGTCCGGCCCGTTCGAAGGCCGTGGCGTGATTCGGGATGCGCGCGTGCTGCGGACGGACTTCGTGCCGAGCGAGGTCGAGCATCGGGACGGCGAGGTGAATCACCTCTCGTCGGTGCTCGACCCGCTCACGAGGGGCGAGTCCGCCGATACCGCGGTCGTCACCGGGCCCTCTGGTGCGGGGAAGACGTGCCTGACGCGGTTCGTCGCCGGGAAGCTCCGGGAGGCGACGCTCGACGTGGAGACGGTGTACGTGAACTGCTGGCGGAACTACACGCGGTATCGAGCGCTCTACAGCGTCCTCGAGCACGTCGGGCGGACCGTGGACGTGCATCGACAGTCGACGCCGACGGACGTCCTCGTCGACCGCGTGGAGAACGCGGACCAGCGCGCGGTCGTCGTCCTCGACGAAGCGGACCAACTGGAGGACCCCGGTATCGTCTACGACCTCCACGGGCTCCCGCAGTACGCGGTCGTGGTGGTCGCGAACCGCGAACAGGACCTGTACGCGCCCGAGGGGAACCGCCTCCGGTCGCGATTGCAGGCGAGCGAGCACGTCCGCATGGACACGTACGGCGCCGACCAGCTCGTCTCCATCCTGGGGTCGCGCGTCGAGAACGGCCTGGAGCGCGACGTCGTCACCACCGACCAGTTGGAGCGCATCGCGGACGCGGCAGCGGGCGACGCCAGGCTCGCCATCGGCATCCTTCGGAGCGCGGCGCGCGCCGCGGAACGCGAGGACGCCGACGAGATAACCGACGCCATCATCGAAGAGGCGGTGCCGACCGCGGAGACGGAGATGCGCCACGCCGACGTCGCGAACCTGACGCCCGACCAGGTCGCGGTGTTCGAGGTCGTCCGCGATCACGGCCCCGTCAGCCCCGGCGACATCTACGACGCGTACTGCGAGCGCGTCGACGACCCCAAGAGCGAGCGCTCGGTGCGCTCGTACCTCTCGAAGATGCAGCAGTACGACCTCCTCCTCGCGAGCGGTTCCAGTCGCAGTCGCGTGTACGAGGTCGTCGACGACGACCTTCCGTCGCCGGGCGCCTGAAAGAAGAAGGAGACGATGCGCTGGTCGTCAGCTCCGGTTCCTGCGACGGACGACCATGTAGCCGAGCGATATCGGCGCGAGAGCGAGCAGGACGAGACCGGACAGGCCACTCTGAGCGGGACTCGCGTCACCCGCGGGCTGGACGGCCGCGCTCTCGTTCCCCTCGGTCTCGTTCACTGCAGTCGTGGCCGGCGCTTCCGTCGTCGTCGCCGGTGGTTCAGTCGTCTCGTTACCGTTGTCTCCATCTGCCGCGACGATCTCGACCTGGACGGTGTCGGTGTTGTCGCCGTCGTCCACCTCGATGGTGTAGGTGCCGGGCTCCACGCCGTCCGTGGAGAGCGCGAGCGTCCAGCGACCGGTGAGACCCCACTCGTCGGTCGAGTTCGTCTCGAAGTCGTTCGCACTTGGGCCACTGATGACCTCGACGGAGATGGAGTTATCGTCCGGCTTCCGGTTCGTCAGCCCGGCGACGATCATCTGGTCGCCGACGGGGACATCCTGGATGTCACCATCCGAGACGCTCCCTGCGGGCCCGACGGTCTCGATCGACGTCGCGCCGTCGGTGAGCCGGAACGCCTCCTCGATGGCGAGGTCGTCGCTCGCGACCTCGTTCGTGGTCTCGTCTTTGAGGCGTGCGACGATCTGTGACTGGGTCAATCCAGCACCGAAGCTCTGGACGTAGTTCTCGAGCGAGGCGAGTTCCGCGTTCGGCTGACCGGGCAGCACGCCGTCACCGGCGACGCCGTCCCGACCGAGGCCGATGACGAAGGCGCGGATCTGGCCCTCGTTGAGCTGCCGTCCGTCGATCGTCGTCAGCGAGATGTCGTCCTCGTCGAACGTGTCGTCGTCGTCGACCGTGATCCGCTCGGTCGCGACGCGACCTCTCGAGTCGATCATCACGGCGAGCACGGCATCGAGACCCGACGCCGTGCCGATCACGTCGACGGTCCCGTCTTCGACGGCGACCTGTGCGTTAATCGTCTGGAACGTCCGCGCTTCGTCGAGCCCGGGTTCCTGCACGACGAGCGACATCTGCGAGCTCGTGGCGCTCGAGAAGTCGGACGTGCTCAGCGTCGTCGCGATCTCGCCGTCCGAGATGACGTCGTCCGCCTCGACCACGCCGATCCGGTACCGGCCGGGGATCGAGAAGATGTCACTGGCCTGCGAGAGCACGACGTCTTCGCGCTCCCATTCGCCGGTCGAGTCCACGCTGAGGGTGTCGTCCGCGTTCAGCGAGCCGTCCTCGTTGATGTCGAGGAGCTCCCAGTCGCCCTGGTCGCGCGCGTAGATCACGACTTCGTCCACGCCAAGCGCGGCGGTGCCGCGCACGTCCTCGTCGCTACCGGCGACGTAGACGCCGGGTGGACTGTCGAAGTTCAGGTCGCCCTGGTCGACGTCGAGCGTCCTGTCGTCCTCGGTGTCTCCGAGGTCCGCTGCGACGTCCTCGAGGGACCGGTCCGCCTGGAAGAGGTCGATACTGATCGATGCGTCGTCGAGGAGTCTGGTGTCGATCTGACCGACGCCGACACCGGTGTCCTCGTCGATCTCGATCTGCGCCCACGCGAAGTCGGCGGTCCCGTCGCCGTCGGTGTCGAACGTGCCTTTGTCGACGACGTCCTGGACGTCACGGAAGACGTCCGCGTCGACGACGTCGTTCCGGAACTCGCTGTCCTCGATGACGACGTAGTGGTTCGCACCTGCGGTGGATCCGCGGATGGCGTACCGCACGTTCTCGCCGCGAGTGACGCTGTCAGCCTCGAGGTCGAGGTTCACGTCGTCGTCGCTCTGGACGCTGACGGACGTGGACTGGCTGGCGGGACCGAAGTCGAGGTCGTCCCAGCCTTCGACCGTGATCGAGATGTCGTTGACGTCCACGTCGCTGACGTCGAGCGCCCAGTACGCTGCATCGACCGAGGAGTTGCCGAGTTCACCCTCCTCGAACTGCCCGATGCCTTGCAGGTAGACGATACCGGTTCCGGTGCCGCGCTGGCCGGGGTTCGTCACCTTCTGTGGGTTCGCCGCGTACGGGCCGGAGAGTTCGTTTCTCTGCTGTTCGGAGAGTGCATCGGCGTCAGCGAGCACCTCGCCGGTGACCTCGTCGCCGTTGGAGTCCCGGATGACGAGTTCGAGGTCCTCTGCCTCTTCGAAGTTCCATTCGGCGCGCACGAGGAGCGTCTCGTCCTCCTGGACCGTGGAGCCTTCAACGTCCACGCCGCGTTCGTTCAGTACTTCCAGTTCGGTGACGCGGGGCGTCTGGACGACGACGCCGGCGGCGTCACCCGACCCGGTGAGCGTATATTGCCCGCGTTCCTGATCCTGCGGGATGGGTGATTCGAGCGGGATGCCCTCCGCGTCACCCGAGACACCGGTCAGTTGTGACGAGTCGATCGGTGTGCCGTCTTCACCGAGGAAGTTGATGTCCTCTTCGCCCTGGAAGACGACTGGTTTCTCGGTGGCGATCTGGACGTCGTTCGGTCCGCCGACGCCTGGGTTGAAGTTCCCCGCGCTTCCGCCGCGCTGGACGGTCAACCCGAAGGCGAGGCCCGCCACAGCTGGGGCTGCGACGAGCAGGAGCACCATCGTGATGGCGCCGAGTTTCCGTGATGATTGGTCAGCGTTGGTTGTCATATTGGAGTGGTTTTCTCGTGTTAATTTTCTTTAACGTTGTGTGTACGTTCTCGTCATCGCGTCTGAGTGTCGTGGTTTCCTTGGTTACTTCTCACCCCCGTGTGGGGTGGCCATGAGTTTGTTTCGAACAGGGATTGTTATGATGAGACGACAGTTCGTAATGCGGCGTTGTCTACTCCCCCCGAGAACCGGGAAAATTAGAGGGCGTAAGTTATCCGTCAACGGTCGGTCCGTTACTCTAATCGACCGGCGACCAGTTGGCTGGATTGCCGAGCGGTCGTCGCTTCGCTTCGATTGGCAACCAGTAACAACGCACCGAGACGCTCGAAATCCGGGCTTTCGACCGGAATAGAAGGGAGGTAACGTCCCGTAATCCCGAGGGCGATGAGTATCGAAGAGTCCTACCGGCCGTCGACGGTGAAGTAGGTCCGGTCGTGCTCAGGTAACCTCGAAGTAGACGAGAGTGTTCTCCGAGAACTCGAGGGGGCGGTCGTTCGGTCGACGAGTCGCCCCGATGGGCCGGGGTCCCGGCCGCACAGGACCGACTGGTGGGAAGCCCCGGCCGATCCGACCGCCGCGACGACCACGCCACCGTCGATCCACGGCGTATCGCCTGCCGGCCGTTCGTCGGGGGTCGTCACGTTCGGGTCCGCGACCCGGAGACCGCTGCGGAGATCCGTCTGAACGCGCTGGAATCCCCCGACAGCGGTGTACCGAGCGGTCGTCTCGACGAGGTACGTTCCCGGTGCCGTCGCTTCCGCGGCGCTCGCGGTCACCGTGACGTTCGCGGACTCCCCCGGTTCGAGGTCCCCGACGAACACGCCGACCGTGGACCGCCTGAACGACTCGGCGCCGAATCCAACGGCGGTGCCTTCGGTTGCGAGCGTGAGGCCGACGTCACGCGCGACCCGCGTGCCCGTGTTCGCCACCGTGAACCGGAACGAGCCCGTCGTTCCGGGTTCGACGTCGGTGCTCCGGACGGCCGACAGCGAGAGCCGAGGGCGGTCGACGACGACGATCGTGACGCGCTCGACGACCTCTCGGTCGGCGTCGTTGTACTGTGGTTCGTTCGGGCCGTACCGCACGAAGGACGTGTACTCGTAGCTGATTCGGACCGGGAGCTGGTACGTGCCCGGCGGGACGGACTGCGAGACGCCGACGCTGAAGTTCACCGTCCTCGCGCCGGCTTCGGGGAGCTCACCGAGGAGAACGCGCCCGGATTCCACCTGGAGGCGGCCCGCGAGCGCCGGCGGGAGTCTGTCCGTCGCGACGGAAACCTCGACGCTCCTCGCAGTGGTGACGCGGTCTTCGAACCGTTCGGGCCCGCCGCGGACGAGGTCGCCGGCGTTCGCGATGGTGACGGCGAGGTCGCGTCTGTCGCCCCACTCGAACGAGTTGTCCTGTGCGGCGACGCTCAGACTCGGACTCCCGAGGACGGTGCCTTCGTCGGGCGGTTCGACCTGCGAGACGCCACCCATCGACGCGGCGAGGAGCGCGATGCCGAGGACGGCGACGACTGGTACGGTTCGCATACGATGCGGTTCGCTTGCTGGTGTCGTTACAATGAGGCACCTACCGCGAATGAAGCGGGGGTTACCGCCGGAACGAGCCGCCTCGTTCGGTTTCGTAACGCGGACGCTAGGTGCTCAAGCATCCGGAGACCGGGTGCAGTTTCCGGTCGTCCCAGGCGAGGATGCACTCGTCCGACCACCTCCTCGACGGTGCGTGCTTCGAACGGTTCCCGTCGGTGACGGTGTGGTATCGTCGCGAGGAAGCGGGGACTTTTCTCGGTACGCGACCGATCGTGCGTCATGAGCGAAGACGGGATCGAGCGCGAGACGGAGGCAGGGGACGGCGTCGTGACGGAGGCGGTCTCGGCGGCGTCCGCGTTCGAACTCGTGGCGCACGAGACGCGCATCGGCGTGCTGGACGCGCTCCGCGAGGCCGACGGCGGTCCGCTGTCGTTCGGTGAGATACGGACCGCGGTCGGCGTCGAGGACCCCGGACAGTGCCACTATCACGTGGACAGGCTCGTCGGTCGGTTCGTCCGGAGGACCGAGGACGGGTACGTGCTGTCGCCCGCCGGGTGGCGGCTCGTCGGCGCCATCGTCTCGGGTGGGTTGACGAATTCGCTGGAGTCGGCGTCCGTTCCGGCGGCTGGGACGTGCTCTGAGTGCTCGGGTGACCTGATGGCTCGACTCCGCGAGGGCGGTGTCGCCATCGAGTGCGTCGAGTGCGGGTTCGTGCAGACGAATCCCGACGTCCCGGCAGGGGTGCTCGCGGGGTGGCCTCGGGACGAGATTCCGAGGGTCGTTGGACGGTACGTCCGCCTCTGGGAGCTAGCAGCGAGTCACGGGTTCTGTCCGAACTGCGAGGGCCGCGTCGACCGTGGGGTTCGACGTCCGAACGAGCCAGCGGCGGCGGGGCGGCCTGCGGCACCGGCGTGGTTCGAGGGCGAGGACGCCGACGCGCTCGTCGTGACGGCGTGCCGCGGGTGTGGGTTCTGGTGGCACGCGAGCGCCCCGATCGCGGCGCTGTCGGAACCGGCGGTCGTGGGGTTCCACCACGAGCACGGTATCGACCTCCGGGAGCGACCGTGGTGGACGCTCGACCACCTGCCGCTCGGCGAGTGTCCGGTCACCGACGACCCGCGGCGAGTGGACGTGGCGTTGACGCTGGACGGCGACGCGCGGACGTTCACGTTCGACGGCGACTTCGCGCTCGTCGACGTCGACCACGACTGAAACCACGGTAGTGTGCGAGGGCGTAGGCGTTGGAATCGATTTCAATCACCCACCCGATAGAAGTGTATTTCTACGAATAGTTAACCGGGCGGCGGTCGTCGACCCGCCCACCATGCTTCGACCGAAGGCAACCGCACGAAAGACGCCGACGTGGCCGACCCCGACCCCAGAACAGGTCGAGGTCGTCCTCCTCGGCACCTACCACATGGACCGCCCGGAACTCGACGAGGTGAGCCTCGACATCGGCGACGTCCTCGAACCGTCCCGGCAAGCCGAACTCGCCACGCTCGCCACGTACCTCGAGGCCGTCGACCCCGACCACGTCGCCGTCGAACGACCAGCGGCACGCGACGACGCCGTCAACGAGGTGTACGCTCGCTATCGCGACGACGAGGTGGCGTTCGACGAGGAACACGCGTTCGACCCGGCACACCCCGAGCGCGACGACGAGGAGCTGGCGTGCCGGAGCGAGGTCGTCCAGGTCGGATTCAGGTTGGCGAAGCGACTCGGCCACGAGAAAGTCGTCCCCGTCGACGTCCCGCAGTCCCTCGGCGACGACGACGCGTTCGACGACCTCGAATCGGCTGGCTACGAGCCGACGACGAAGGTCGACGTCCCCCGCATCGACCCGACCGCACTACAGGAAGCGATGGACGAGCGGCTCGCCGAGTCGACGCTCACCGAGTTCCACCGCTACCTGAACGAGGAAGCGGCACTGCACGCGAACGACGGCATGTTCGACCGTTACGTCAGGTACGGCGACGGCGAGAACTACGCCGGGCCGGACGCGCTCGCGAAGTGGTACCGACGAAACCTCCGGATGGTTCACAACGTCTGGAAGGCGATCGACGACGGTGACGAGCGCGTGCTGTTCATCGTCGGGTCGGGACACGTCCACGTGCTGCGGCACCTCCTCGCGGAGACCCCGCAGTGCTGCCCGACGAGCGCACTGCCGTACCTCCCGCGTGAAGGCTGACCGCGCTCGACCACGGTCGCCGGAAGGTTTTCGCTCGGTGAGTCGCTAGCGGCGGTAGTGACGTCGAGACGGCGGTTCCTGGCGGTCGCGGGGTCGACGCTCGGAGCGGTCGCGCTGGCCGGCTGTGGCGTGCTGACGGGTGGCGGCGATGGCGACGGTGGCGACGGCGCTGCGGGGACGTCGACGACGGCGTACGACGCGTTCGGGCCGGACCCGCAGTACGGTGGCGTGGAGACGACGCGCTCGGAGCCGAACGCGTCGCCGTCGGGCGACCCGCCGTCCGGTGACGCGGTCGCGTGGTCGATACCGGTTGGAGTACCAGTGACGGCGCGGCCGGTCGTGGCCGGGGACGCGATGTTCCTTGGGACGGGCGAGCACGACGCCGCCGAGCGGCCAGCGCGAGACGACGAACTCCGGCCGCTGTTCCCCGGGTACGTGCACGCCGTCGGCCTTGATGGCGAGCGCCGCTTCGAGTACGCGGCGCCGGCGCCGGTGCTGGACGTGGCGCCGGTCGCCGGCGACGACGCAGGCAAGAGTGCGGGCGGGACGGCGGGCGCTCGCGCGGCGGGACTGGGTGCGTACGCGGTCCTCGGGTGGTACGGTGGGCCGGGTGGGGTCGACCATCGGCTGGTGCGCGTGACGCGGGGCGTGCCGCGGTGGGCGGACGCGACGACGGACGCGAACCGGTTCCTCGCCGCGAGTACGGCGGACGCGGTGGTGACGGGGACGCGCGACGAGCGCGTGGCGTTGACCGGCGAGCGGTTGACCGCGCGGTCCCCCAGTGGTGGCTTCCGGTGGCGCGTGGAGAGCGGCGACGTGCTCGCTGGCGTCGGCAGCGGCGGGCGCGCGTACCTGACCGTCGGGACCCGCGAGACGCGGTGTCTGGACGTCCGCACGGGCGAGACGGTGTGGTCGTATCGCGGGACGCCGCCGACGTGGACGCCGCGCGTGCAGGGCGACGTGGTGTTCGTCGCGCGGAACCGACGGACCGGCGCGGGCGGGCACCCGCTGGTCGCGCTGTCGGCGGCGACGGGCCGCGAGCGGTGGACGTTCGCAGGGAGTGGTGACGAAGCGTTCACGCCGGTGTCCGCGACCCGAGAGTCTGGCGACGACGACGACGGAACTGCGGACGCGGTGGTGTACGTGGCGGGGACGAGCGGCGCGCTCTGGGCGGTCGCTCGCGGTGCGGCGCGCTGGCGGACGACGCTGTCGGGTCGCGTCGTCGACGGCCCGGTCGTCGCCGGCGGCCGCGTGTACGCCACCGACACCCAGGGGCGGCTGCACGCGCTCGACGCGGCGACCGGCGAACGCGCGTGGGCGGTCGACCTCCGACTCCCGAGTCGCGCGCTCGACGCGACCCGCGACGGCGTGGTCGTGCTCGCGGCGAGCGGTCGCGCCGGCGGCGACGACGCGTACCGCGTCCGCGGCTACGACCACGACGGCGGCGAGCGGTTCGGGCACGACGCCCGCGGCGGCCTGCTCGCCGCGCTCGCGCACGACGGCCGCGGCTACGCCGTCACCGACGACGGCTACCTCGTCGCGTTCGACGCCTGACCGAGCGAGTCCTCCGCGGCGGAGCCACTCGCGTCACTCCGTAATGGCGTCGCAGAACCCAATCGCGTCACTCGGGGATGGTGTCGCGGAAGCCCTCGGGGTCGTCGTGGAAGCAATCGCCGACGACGACCGCGTCCGCGCCCGCGTCCAGTATCTCCGCGGTCTGCTCCGCGGACCGGATGCCGCCGCCGTAGAAGAGCGTCGTGTCGTCGAGGTACTGCGCAGCCGCTTCGACGTCCGCGGGCCCGCCGTACGTCCCCGAGTACTCGACGTAGAAGATCGGGAACCCGTAGAAGGACTCGGTCGCCAGCGCCGCGCCCGCGACCTCGTCGGTGCTGTACGTGCGGGTGACGCCGGACTCGCCGGCAGCCTTCGAGTCGAGGTTCTGGACGACGTACCCCTCGCCGATGACGTCCGCGGCCATCTCCGCGACGGCCTCGCGACCCTTCGATTCGACGACGCCGCCGAGCAGCGGGACCTTCGACGCCATCGCCTCGGCTGGCTTCGCGGCGGCTTCGGCGAAGAAGTCGACGTGCTTCGCGACGAAGTTCTCGCGGTCCCCGTTGAACACCGCGGGCACCGCGAGGCGGTCCGCGGCGTCGACGGTCTCGCGGGAGACGTGACTGGAGCTGTACGGTTCCTGGAAGACGGGGACGCCAGCGACCTCGTCGTTGATGCGTTCGATGGCGGAAAGCGAGTTCGACTCGGTGACGCCGTCCGACCCGCCGACGATGACGAGGTCCGTGCGTTCGAGGATGGAGAGGTCCCCGGGGAGCGGTTCGGCGGGGTCGACCTTCGTCACGTGCGAGACGGCGTCCAAGTCGACGGACATACCCGAGGCTTTCGCGTCGAACGCGATATCAGTCCTTCGACTTCGCCGGGTTCGCCGCCAGTGAGTGGGTCGCTTCCTTCCGAAGCTTCTTGTCGAGTGCCTTCACTGTCTGGTACATGACGGAACCAGCAGGCAGCGACGAGGACCGAGGCCTGTCGCTCGCTGACTACTACGACCAGCAGCAGGTGGGTGACGTCGCAGTGTCGCCGAGCGGCGACCGGGTGGCGTTCACGGCGACCGAGTTCGACGGCGCGGAGGAGGAGTCGGTGACGTCGCTGTTCGTCGCGCCCGCGGACGGCAGCCGCGACCCGCATCGGTTGTCGCGAGCGAGCGACGCGAGCTCGCCATCGTGGAGTCCAGACGGCGACAAACTCGCGTTCCTGGCGGCGCGGGACCCCGACCCGGAACTGCGCGCAGCGCGCGAGAAGAAAGAGGAGGACGAGGAGGACGAGGAGGCGGACGGAGACGACGAGGGAGCGGACGACGCAGAGGGCGACGAGACGGATGACAGCGACGGCGACGGTGACGACGAGGACGAGGAGCCGTCGCTCGGCGAGGAGCAGTCGCAGGTGTTCGTGTTCGACCTGGCGCTCGGCGGGGACGCCAGGCAGGTGACGACCCGCGAGCACGGCGTTTCGGCGTTCGACTGGGGTCCCGAGGGCGAGCGCGTCGTCGTCGCCGCACTCGACCCGACGGACGACCAGGCGGAGTACCTCGAGGAGCGCGAGGACGGCGGCCCCATCGAGATCGAGCGCACGCAGCACAAGGCGAACGGGCACGGGTGGACGAACGAGGCGCGGACGTACCTGTTCGTCGTCGACGTCGACTCCCGCGAAGCGGAGCGACTGGACGAGGCGTACGCGAGTGGGGCGGCGAGCGCGCTGAGCGGGGATTCCATGGACCCACACTGGGGGAGCGGTGACCGCATCGCGTTCGCGAGCTACCAGCGCGAGGACGCCGACGAGACGTGGGCGATGGACGTCCACACGGTCGCGCCCGACGGAACCGACCACCGCGTGCTCACGGACGGCTCGGTTCGCGCGAGCGTGGCGGCGTGGCATCCTGACGGCGACCATCTCGCGTACAGCGTCGGCGACCCGAGGAACAACTACACGACCGCGGACCTCGTCGTCGGCGCGGACGACCCGAACGCCGACCCGAACGTCCTCTCGGACGACCTCGAACTCCCCGAGTGGGGCGCGCACTGGGTAGGCGAGGACTCGCTCGTCGTGCCGACGGGCGACGGCGGCCAGACCGTCCTGCATCGCGTCGACGCGACGACCGGCGAACGGACGCGATTGTTCCCCGCGAGCGACGACGGCATGACGAGCGCGTTGTTCATGGGCGTCGACGTGGCCGCCGACGGCTCGACGGCCGCGTTCGTGCTGACGCGAGCGGACGAGCGGAACGTGCACGCGCTCGACCTCGACGCCGCAACAGCAGACGCGCCGGTGGCGAGCGACCGCGACGCCGCGAGCGCCGAGTCCACGGGGCCGCTCACGCGCCTCACGAGCGCGACCGAGGCGTTCCGCGACCGCGTGGACGTCGAGTGCGAGCGGCTCTCGTTCGAGAGCGACGAGGGCGTCGAGATAGACGGCCTCGCGTACCACGCCGGGGACGCGGACCTCGACGACGCGAAGTATCCCGTCATCGTGGACATCCACGGCGGCCCGACGGTGTACGACCAGCCGTGGTTCCGGTTCAACTACGCGTACTGGGTGTCGAAGGGGTACGTCGTCCTCACCGTGAACTACCGCGGAAGTACGAGCTTCGGGCACGAGTTCGCCGAAGCCATCAGCGGCGACTGGGGGCCGCGAGAGGCTCGCGACGTCGAAGCGGGCGTCGAGCACCTCGTCGACCGCGGGTGGGTCGACCCCGAGCGCGTGTTCGTCACCGGCTTCAGCCAGGGCGGCATCAACACCGCGTTCGTGCTCGCGTACACCGACGTCGCCACCGCTGGCGCGGCCGAGCACGGCATCTACGACTTCTACTCGAGCTACGGAACCGACGACTGCCACGTCTGGTGGGACGAGGAGTTCGGCGAACCCTGGGACGACCCCCAGAGTTACTACGACCTCTCGAGCGTCACGAAGGTCGACCAGATCGAGGACCCCTTGCTCCTCACCGCGGGCGAGAACGACTGGCGGTGCCCGCCGACGCAGGCCGAGCAGATGTATCTCGGCGTCAAGAAACAGGGCGTGGACGCGAAACTCGTCGTGTACCCCGAACTCCCGCACGCGTACGGGCCACCGGAGACCGCGACGCACCGCCTCGAGACCGTCACCGAGTGGTTCCGCGGGCACGACCCCGCCATCGACACGAGCGACGACGAGGGCGGTGACGAAGAGCGCGAGACCGAAGGGGCTGGTAGCTGAAAGCGGCGTCGTACCTACTGGAAGACACTTACCGCAGGCGGTCGGTGAATCGGTCGTGAATGGCCGCTATCGAGATTGAGGGGTTACGGAAGGAGTTCGGCGCGGACACGGTGGCGGTCGACGACGTCGACCTCACCGTCGAGGAGGGCGAGGTGTTCGGGTTCCTCGGGCCGAACGGCGCGGGGAAGTCCACCACGATCAATCTACTCCTGGACTTCATCCGGCCGACCGACGGGCGCATCGAGGTGTTCGGGACGGACGTGCAGGAAGACCCGCTCGCGGTCCGCGAGCGCGTGGGCGTCCTCCCCGAAGGCTACGGGTTCGACCCGCTGCTGGGTCGGGAGTACCTCGAATGGGCGATCGAGACGAAGGACGCGGACGACGACCCCGACGAGTTGCTCGACCTCGTCGGTCTCGCGGACGACGCCGACCGGTACGCGACCGAGTACTCCAAGGGCATGCAGCAGCGGCTCGCGTTCGCGATGGCGCTCGTCGACGACCCGGACCTCCTCGTGCTCGACGAGCCGTCGACGGGCCTGGACCCGAACGGGATGACGACGATGCGGGAGGTCGTCCGCGAGCGCGCCGCGAACGGGACGACCGTCTTCTTCTCGAGTCACATCCTCTCGGAGGTCCAGTCGGTGTGCGACCGCGTCGGCGTCATGAACGACGGTCGGCTCGTCGCGGTCGACACCATCGAGGGCCTCCAGGCGAACCTCGGTGGCCGCGCGAGCATCACGCTCGAGTGCAGCGTCCTGCCGGCCGACCACGCCCTCGAGACCGTCGACGGCGTCGTCGACGTCGCGGTCGCGGACGACACCGTCGAGGTGACGTGTACGGGTCCGGGCGTGAAGGAGGACGTCGTGACGCACCTGGCGGCGCGGGCGAACATCGACGACATCCGCTCAGAGGCCGCCTCCCTCCAGTCGCTGTTCAGGGAGCTCACCGAGGGCGGCCGGGACGAGACCGCGGACGAACGCGGCGAGAGCGCGCACTCGTCCGGCTCGGAGGCGGACGCGCGGAACGTGGAGGTGTCGCGATGACGGTCCGGGCGGTCGCCACGAAGGACCTCGCGGTCACCAGTCGCTCCAGGGGGCTCTGGGTGCTCGGGACCCTGCTCGCGCTCCTGTTCGCCGCCATCGCGTACGGGTTCAGCGGGTACGCGCTCTCCGCGAGCGAGACCGTCGTCGCGCTGTTCGAGGTCCTCGGGATGCTGATGGCCTTCCTCCTCCCCATCGTCGCGCTCGTCGCCGCGTACATGGCGATCGCCGGGGAGCGCGAGAGCGGCGGCGTGAAGTTCCTCCTCGGGTTCCCGAACACCCGCCGCGACGTCTTCCTCGGGAAGCTCGCAAGCCGATTCCTCGTCGTCGCCGCCGGCCTGTCCGTGCCGTTCCTCGCCGCGACGACGGTCGCCGCAGCGAAGCACGGGGTCGTGCACGCCGACCTCGTCCTCGGCCAGCTCGCGCTCTCGCTCGCGTACGGCGGTGCGTTCGTGAGCATCGCCATCTCGCTCTCGGCGACGTTCGCCACGCGGAGTCGCGCCATCGCGGCCGCCATCGGGAGCTACTTCCTGCTCGTCCTCCTGTACGTCGTGCCCGGCGTCCGCATCACCGCGATCGTCCGCTGGCTCCACACCCAGCTCCTGGGGTTCGACCCGAACGTCGACCTCTACAACGCCATCACGTTCACGAGTCCGTACGTCGCCTACCGGAAGGCGACGAACCTCCTGCTGCCGCCCGACCGCCAGACGACGGTGTTCCGTCGCTACGGCGACGCGGCCGGCGACCTCCCCGCGTACCTCCGGGACGAGGTCGCGCTCGTCGTCCTCGCCGCGTGGATCGTCGTCCCGCTCGCGGTCGGGTACTGGCGGTTCGTTCGCGCTGACCTCCAATGATCACTCGCCAATCGAGCCCCATCGAACACGACCCATGCCCGCTATGACCTCGCGTCTGACTCGCTCGCACGCACTGCTCGCGGTCGGCCTCCTCCTGCTCGTCGCGCCCGCGTTCGCGCCGCTCCAGCCGGTGCTCGAACACGACACGCGTCGGGGAACCTTCGAGAACGAATCCGTCCTCGAGGAGGAGGGGTACCGCGTCGTCGAGTACGAAGCCCTCTCCGAGCGCGGGAAGGCGCTGTACGTGCAGACCCTCCAGAACGAGGGTACGTACACCGTTCCGACCGGCGAGGGGGCGTCCGACTTCCGGTATCCGACCGAGGCCGAGGTCGACGCCCAGGGGAGCTACGAGGCCCGCGTCGAACTGTCTCACGTCGTCATCGAGCGACCCGAGAACGCGAGCCTCCCGCCGGCCGACGAGGACGTCGAGCACGCGGTCGAGATCGTGAAGGAGCGCCAGCAAGCCCGTGAAGACCGAGAGGGCGAGGGGAGGACGACCAGCACCGCGTCGCGGACGACCCGGTCCGAGGCCGAGATACGCCGACAGGTCGCGCGCTACGACGTGATGCAGACCCGGACGACGAAGCCGGGGGTGACGAGTCAGCCGGCCGTGCTCCGGTTCGGCGCCGCAGCACTCGGAATCGTCCTCGTCGGCGTCGGCGGCTACCTGACCGCGAGACCCTGAGCCCGCGGGCTCGTCCACCCAGCCAGCCTGGGGTTCGCGACACCTGCCCGTGGCGGTGTGTTTTTGCCGCTGCTGGACGGACGTTCGACGATGACAGTCCACGACGCCCTGACCGACTTCCACGAGCGAGACTGGCAGACGACGCGCGACGGAACCCTTCGACTCGCGCTCGTCGGCCTCGGGTGGTGGACCATCGAGAAGGCGATCCCGGCGATCGCGGCCTCGGACCACTGCGAGACCGCCGTTCTCGTCAGTAGCTCGACGGCGAAGGCCGAGCGCGTCGCCGCCGACGTCGCTGGAGAGGGCGGCGAAGGAGGGGGCGACGGCGTCGTCGCGGACCGCCCGCGCGGCCTCTCGTACGACGAGTTCCGCGAGGGCGACGCGCGTGGCGAGTACGACGCGGTCTACGTCTGCACGCCGAACGCCCTCCACCTGGAGTACGTCGAGGCGGCGGCCGAGCACGGGAAGCACGTGCTCTGCGAGAAACCGATGGAGGCGTCGGTCGAACGCGCCGAGCGCATGGTCGCGGCGTGCGACGAGCACGACGTCCGGCTCGCGGTCGGGTACCGGATGCAGACCGAGCCCGCGGTCCGGCGAGCGCGCGAACTCGTACGGGAGGGCGCCATCGGCGACCCGCGGTTCGTCCACGGCGCGAACACCCAGCGGTTGCTCGACATCTTCGATTCTCCCGACCAGTGGCGGCTCGACCCGGACCTGACGGGGTACGGGACGAGCGTGATGGACCTCGGGGTCTACCCCATCAACACCGCTCGATTCCTCCTGGACGCCGACCCGGTCGCGGTGCAGGCGTCGATGCAGTCGAACCACGACGCGTTCGACGACGTCCCGGACGAGCACGCCGCGTTCATCGTCGAGTTCGACGACGGGACGTACGCGACGTGCACGGCGAGCCAGAACGCGCACTCGAACACGTTCCTCGAGATAACGGGCACCGAGGGCACGCTCCGACTCGACCCCGCGTTCCACATGGAGACCGACCTCTCACTGACCGTCGACGGGTCGACGGTCGCCGTCGAAGGGCGCCAGCGCGACCAGATGCGCGAGCTCTTCGACTACTTCGCGCACGCCGTCCTGACCGACGAACCGGTTTCGCTCGACGGCGCCCACGGCCTCGTCGACCTCCAGGCCATCGACGCGATCCACCGGGCCGCCGAGGACGGCGAGCGGAAACGCCTCGACTGAGTCGCCCGCGGCCGTGCCCTACCTTCGGTCGCGCGCCGCCGGCACCTCGTCGGACCTGCTGCCGCCGTCGGTAGCGACGTCGTCGAGGCGGGTGACGCGGTCGGCGAGCGCGTCCAGGTCGATGGTCGCGTCCGAGACGCGAGCGGCGGCGAGCGCGAGGAGGGTGGAGACGAGGAACGCGCCCGCGAACGACGTGAGGTAGAGCGGGTCGGCCGCGGGGAGGGCGTCGCCGACGACCGGAATGGCGGTGACGTACCCGCGGAGGTCGGGGAAGTACGCGAGGCCGACGGCGAGCCCGGACGCGCTCGCGGCGAGCGCGCCGCGGCCGGTGAGCGAGCGCGAGTAGAGCCCGTAGACGAGCGGGAAGCCGACGGCGGCGCCGAGCAGGTCCGCGAGGAAGAACAGTCGGAGCACGCTCCGAGCGCGGAGGCTGACGTAGATGGCGGCGAGCGCGACGACGACCGTGACCGCTCGCGCGGCGAGCGCGAGTCGACGGTCCGACGTCCTCGGTCGGAGGCGTGCGAGGTCGACGGTGACGAGGCTCGCGAGCGCGTTGAACAGCGTGTCGACGCTACTCATCACGAGCAGGAGCGCGAGGAGGACGACCGCGAGGACCGCCCACTCGGGGAACGTCGCCTCCAGGAGGACGAAGAACGCGACGTCCGCGTTGTACGCGCTGCTCGTGACGTCCGCGACGACGTCGGCGTGCCCGACCGCGACGACGCCGAAGAGCGCGGCGGCGACGACGAGCAGGCCGTTGAGTCCCGCCGCTCGCCTGAAGCTCGCGACGACGGTGTCGTCGCCGTCGGCGGCGTACACGCGCTGCCACCACGTCTGGTTCACGAGTTCCGCGCCGAGGATGGCGAACGCGAGCCCGAACCCGAACTGGAGGCCGGGGAGGAATCCGGGGTCGAGGAGCGTGGGCGCGGTCGTCTGCACGCCGTCGACGACCGCGAGAGGGCCGCCGAGTACGAGGACGGCGGCGACGACGGTGAGCGCGAGCAGCGGGAGGACGAAGACGGCCTGGACGGCGTCCGTGAACAGGCTCGCGCGGAGGCCGCCGTACGTCGTGTACGCGAGCACGAACCCGCCGACGAGGACCGCGGTCTGGTACTGTGGGACGCCCGCGACGAGCGAGAGCGCGCTCGCGATGCCGGTGAGTTCGGCGGCGAGGAACACGAACATGTAGAGCGCGCTGACGGCGACGACGAACGCGTAGAACGCGGTGCCGTAGCGAGCGTGCGCGTACTCCGTCAGCGAGTGGCCGTCCGGGACGAGTTCGCGGATGCGCGGCCCGAGCTTCGCGTACGCGAGCATCGGCACGGCCTCGCCGACCCCGTACCCGATGACGGCGGCGATACCGAACCCGGCACCGGCCTCGGGCGCGGAGAACAGTATCCAGACGCCCATCACGCTCGCGACGAGCGACGCTGTCGTCCGCCGCCGGCCCGTGGCGTTCCGCGCGCTCACGAGGTCCTCGACGGACCGGACCTGGCCCCGCGACCCCCAGACACCGAGCGCGGCGAACCCGACGAGGACGACGACCGCGAGTGCGAGCGCGACCGTGGTCGTCACCACGCGCCGTCACCTCCAGCCGTCGGCTCGGCGGTGCTGTCGGTCGCGGTGCTTTCGGCGTCGCTTTCGGTCGCGGTGCTTTCGGTGTCGGTCGCGGTGGCGTCGTAGGCGGCGTCGAAGAACGCGACCTCGAGGTCGACGGCGCGCTCGAAGATGGCGGCGAGTTCGCGTTGCCGACGCGGCGAGACGGCGGCGCCCTCGCGGTCGAGTTCCGCGCGGAGCCACGACACGAACGACTCGAACTCGGGGTTCGCGTGCAGTCGAATCCACTCGTCGAGGTACGCGCGGTCCGGCGAGCGGTCGGCGACGTGGGTCGCCCAGTCGAGGTACACCCACTCCGCGGGGACGAGAACGGCGAGCAGTTCGGGGTAGCCGCCCGTGGTCGCGCGACCGATGCAGTCCCGGAACGCGCGCGTCGGTTCGGCGAGCGCGGGCCGCTCGCGGTCCTCGGGTGGGACGTCGAGCGCGTCGAACGCCCGCTCGAAGTAGTCGTTCTCGTCGCTCGTCAGGGTCGCGAGGAAGTCGACGAGGCGGCCGCGGGCCGCCATCGACGGTGCGTCGCCGACCGCGTGCCCGAACGCGCCAGCGAGCGCGTCGACGAACGCGTAGTCCTGTACGAGGTACCGGCGGAAGACCGCGTCGTCGATCGTGTCAGCGCCGAGTTCGGTGACGAACCGGTGGCGGGTGGCGTCCTCCCACGCGGGCTGGCTCCGCGCGCGCAGCCAGTTCGAGAAGCGAGGGTTCTCGCGGCCTGTCGCCCACGCAGCGAACGATTCGGGGCCGTCGGTCATAGCGTCCAGTCCTCCTGGCGCCACGCGGCGTCCCAGAACCGGTACTCGTAGCGCGCGGACGTCCGAAACAGGTCGCAGTAGCGCTCGCGGTCCGCGGCGGTGCGCTCGGCGGCGACGTCGTCCGCGAGGTCCTTGCACCACTCGGTGAGTTCGGTGAACTCGTCGCCGGCGTACGTCCGAATCCACTCGGCGTACCGGTCGTCGTCGGGGAGGCCGTCCGCGGCGAGGCGCTTCCCGGTCTCGTTGAACCCCCACATGCAGGGGAGGACGGCGGCGACGAGGTCGCCGAAGTCGCCGTCGGTGGCGGTGCGGACGAGGAAGTCGGTGTAGGCGCGCGTCGTCGGCGAAGGGTCGGTCGCCTCGAGTGCGGCCTCGCCGATGCCGAACTCGGCGGCGTACTCGCGGTGGAGGTCCATCTCGGTCTCGACGGTCGATTCGAGGAGGTCGGCGAACGTCCGCATCCGGTCGAGGTCCGGGGCGGTGGCGGCGCCGTGGGCGAACACGCGAGCGTAGTCGACGAGGTAGACGTAGTCCTGTCGGACCCAGTACCGGAACGGGTCGTCGTCGAGCGTGCCGGCGCCGAGCGCCTGCACCATCGGGTGGTCGACGATGGCGTCCCAGTAGGCGTCTGCCTCGGGTTCGAGGTCGGCGGTGAATGACATCGGCTGAGTCAACCACCCAGTCGAAGAAAAGCGTTACTAACTGGTGGTACCACCAAGTAATTGGCTTGGCGTGGGTCGCGTCGTTCCCGCCACCAAGACCGGGAAGAACACGCTCGCATGTCGATTTGAGTTCAGTCTATTAAAATTTAAGTCGTTGCATTTAGAATATATCGATGAGAGCGTGTACGACGAATCGATCACGACGGCGAGATTGGAACTGGAGCGCTGTACGCACGCGAACGTCGACCTCCGGCGGCTCTTCGAGGTGTTCGACGCGGACCGCGAAGGCGCCGCGGACGAGTTCGAGTACCTGCCGTGGGAGCCACACGAGACCGTGTACGACACGAAACAGTGGGTCGACGAGCAGGAACGGCGCTGGCGCGAGTGCGACGGCGCGACGTACCTCATGCGCGCCCGAGAGTCGATGGACGTCGACGCGGGCACGCTCGTCGGTATCACCTCCCTCGAGACGTACTGGGAGCGCAAGGCCGGTGAACAGATCATCTTCCTCCGCCGGCCGTTCTACGGCCAGGGCCTGTTCGCCGAGAGCAGTTACGAGCTCCTCGACGTCGCGTTCACCGAACTCGGAATCGAGCTCATGATCGCGGACGCCGTCGAGGGGAACGCGCGAGCGCGGAGCATCTTCCAGAACGGCGTCGAGGCGTTCGGCGGCCAGTACGACGGCGTCATCCGGAACCGACTGCCGACCGACGACGGCCCGAAGGACGTCCACCGGTACACGGTGACCCGCGACCAGTACCGGGACACCATGGGTCTCGACGACGCCGACGACCACGAGGACCCCGACGACCGCGGCGAGGCCACCGACAGCGGCGAGCGCGGCGAGGCCACCGACAGCGGCGAGCGCGACGAAGCTACCGACAGCGGCGAGCGCGACGAAGCTACCGACAGCGGCGAGCGCGGTGAGGACGAGGAAGCCGAGGCGCCAGCGATAGCGGAGTGAAGGACTCCCCGCCGCGGTGGCTGCGTCCTCGCCCGCGTTCCCGTTTCGCTCAGTCGACGGTCCGCTGCGGCTCGTTAGTTCCAGCCGACTGCGCGTTCGCGGTGGTGACCACGTAGATACCGACCGCCATGACGACGCCGCCGGCGACGAATCCGAGTCCGAGAGTCTCCCGGAGGAAGACCGCGCCGAGGACGGCGCCGACGACGGGTTGCGCGAAGAAGTAGACGGCGACCGTTCCGGTGTCGACGTACTCGACGCCCTTGTACCACGCGTACCACGCGACGGCGGTCGCGCCGACGCCGAGGTAGAGGACCGCGCCGACGGTCCCCGCCGTGATCGGGATGCTCGCGAGGGCGGTGTCGGTGACCGCGAGTTCGACGGCCGCGGCGGCCGCGAGCAGTGGCGTCGCGAGGAGCGACGAGTACGTCGCGGTCTCCAGCGCGGAGTACTCGCGGACGAGTCGCTTCCCCCAGACGGTGTAGGCGGCCCAGCCGACGCTTGCCAGGACGAGGAGGACGATACCGGAGGCGGCGCCGGCGCCGAGGGAATCGAGGCCGTACCTGCTCGCGAGGACGACACCGGTTCCCACGAGCGCGAGGAGCATCCCGCCGGTCTTCCGGCGAGTCAACCGCTCGCCGAGGGCGAGCACGCCGAGTGCGAGCGTCGCAACCGGCGTGAGAACGGTGACGAGCGACCCTTCGCTCGCCGTCGTCAGGTCCGTGCCGACGAACTGCGTGACGAGCGTCACGGACACCCAGACCGCGAGTACGGTGAACCCGCGCCAGTCGCGCCGCGAGAAGTCGCGGGCCGGGTACGTGATCGCGACGGCGACGAGGAGCGTGGTGGCGCCGACGGCCACGCGGAGTGCGGCGAGCGTCACCGGCGGGATGGCGTCGAACCCCCACTTGGAGACGACGTACATGCCGCCCCAGAGCGCGCTCGCTCCGAGTGGCAGGAGCGCGAACAGCGACGACCGCATCGATTCGAGAGGCGTGCGGCGCACGGTCACCGTCTCTGGAACGCCCGGGTGCTTGAATATGTGGGAGACCACGTGGGGTCCGCCCCGGTAGTTGCCGCCACCGGGATGGAAACCCAGGCTAGCAATACTTGCCGAAGGCCGACCATGGTCGCCCGGGTTGTCAGGCCGTCACAAACATATTCGCTGAGCATGTACGATACGAGGATGAGTCAAGCGGCGAACGCCGGGACGCGGCTCACGCTCTCGCTCTGGCACCCGAACTGTTGGGCCATCGAGGCCACCGAACAGGTAGACGGTGGCGTCCTCGCACACGCCATCTACAACACCCCGATGACGGCGCCCGAATCGGTGAACGGACTGTTCACCGCGTTCGGCGACACCCAAGAAGAGGTCGACACGCTCCTCGAGACCATTCAGGAGTCCGAGTACGCCGGCGAACTCCTGGAACTCCAGGAGCGATTCGGGCGCGCCCGGGACGCCCCCGGGAACGTCGTCCGCGAGTTCTTCCTCGAGTACGACCCCGCGGACATGGTGTGTCCGACGCTACTCGAGCACGGGTTCGTCCACAGCGCGCCCGTCCGCATCGAGGACGGCGGCGAGGAGTGGCAGGTGTGCTTCACGGGCGAACGCGAGGACATCGAGGACGCGCTCGACGGCGTCCGCGAGGACGCCGGCGCCGAGGTCACCATCGCCGCCATCACCGGCCCGGACAGCGGGAGCCCGCGCAGCGAACGCGAACGCCGCCTCGACTCGCTCACCCCCACGCAACGGAAGGTGTTCGAGCACGCTCGCGAAGCCGGCTACTACCAGTGGCCTCGCGGCTGCTCGACGCGCGACCTCGCCGACGACCTCGACGTCTCGAAGACGACGCTCCTCGAGCACCTCCGGAAGGCCGAATCGAAGCTCCTCGACCCACAGGATCTCTGAGTTCAGTTCACGCTGCGTGACGTCGCTACTGACGGGACGCTTCGACCAAGTGACTCCCAGGTCGACGACGACGGCTTCTTGACGAGTCGGCTGATTCGTGCCGCAAGGTGAGCGTTCGGCCGGCGTCCACACGAATAGGTGATTTCGTCAATCAGAACCCCGTTATCGCACGTTTCCGGTGTGATCCTGTCGCCCATCGTCCCCAGTCACACACAGTTCTCAGTCACTCAGAAAGTAACAAAGGAGTATATATTCACCGAGCGTAACTATGTCATGGCAAGAGAACCGGAGATGGCGTTGTATCGCACTTGCACAGTGGTCAGCGATACGACGTTCAAGAAAGACGGGGAGCGAACGTTCACGGAAGCGTTCGTGGATGCAGTCGCCGAAGCCGAAGGCGTTGCCCCACTGGACTTGCCGCCATTGTACGAATCAGTCGACTTCGACGCGATTACGCAATTAATGCAGAGGTATAGTGACCATTCAGACGGTGAACTGCTCCTGGGGCTGCTGATAGACAAGTGGAACATCTTCGTGAGTTACGACGGTCGAATCCGTATCTGTGACGCGAGCGAGGAGACCGAACCCGAACCAATCTTCGAAGGAGAGCGTCATAGCCCACGTTCTCAATAGCGGTTAGCCGATGCTTCGCTGCTAAAAGTCCGTAAATACGCGAGCATTCCGAAGCAACGGTAGTTGAGTCGTGACTCGGAGAATCCAACGGGACTCCCGCCGACTACTGGTCGAGCGCCGCTGGCGGAGACGAGAGATCGCGCTGTGTCCAGGGACCGCCCCGGACGTTCCGCCAACCGTACGCTGCCATCATGCGTAAAGTGGTCTCCTTCTCGACTGCCTGCCAGCGGGATAGGTTCGCGTTGAACGCGGCGAGTTCAACGACCTCGTGTCGCTGCGTCCACTTTGCACCGTGACCGTCTCGGTGCTGCCGGAGTCGGCGGGCGAGCTGGTTCGTTGCCCCGACGTAGTACGTGTCGTCGGCCAGGGCAAGGATGTAGACTGTCTTCGTCTCGGAACTGGACGTAGCTGTCGCTGTTGATGACATTGTCGTTTGGAGTGAAATGTTAGTGAGTATCCGATTCAGTGACCGACTGGCGTACACGATACCGATACACGACGAGTGCAAGATACCCGAACAGCATCAGCAGTAACGGAAGCGAATCGGCCGCGATAAGCTCCACGTCCCCAATCAAGATCAGGAACACCTCCTTGAGAGTATCGAGCTCTCGGTCCTCACCACTAGATTGGTCGTCAGCGTTACCACTACCGGACAGATAACGAACTTCGTCTGTCATGTTTCGCAGGTCGACCGTCGCCGCAGGACGCGCTTATTCCCACTCGGTCCGTCGAGAGACGCAACCGATGCGGTTTAAGTGCGTCCTGCGCGACAGACCGCGAAACCAAACATGACAGACGGAGCTACTTTTCGAACCACGAAGATTCGAGAAACCAACTCTGCGCATCACTACGATCAACCTACCACACAGCACTCGCACTACTACTCCACCACAATTCGGACCGCTTCACCACCGCATCCCGCACCGCTACAACACCGCATCAACCGTTTCGGTCTGGGACCGTAGCCAACGGAGAGGGATACGCATGGCTAGACCTGGTTGCCTGAGCATCGCGAACAGCCGAGGGCTCGCGCCGTCGACTCCAGCAAGACGGATGCTGGGCCGCACACTTCGGTGTACTTTGTCAGCCTCCTATTGCCCCCGAGAGTGGGCTCATTGCCATTCGGCAAGCGAGGTCTGATTGCCTTGCGACAACCTGTGCGGGCTGCGATCTTTGTATATTCCAGCTGCCGGCATGCGACAGATGGCTTGACCGGGAACGCAACCGGGGCGTACTTGGTACGGACTTAGTTGCGAACTGGTGTAATACTAGGGAAACCGGAGTGAATGTGAAACTGAGCAGTTCAACCGTTCTCGAGCGCGGCGTGCGGCGAGATGTGCGGGCCCGTCGGACTCTCGTGGTCGACGGTCGCGTCCACGTGGAAGACGTCCGCGAGCAACTCCTCGGTCAGGACCTCCCGCGGCGGCCCCCAGTCGTAGAGCTCGCCGTCGGCCATCGCGATGAGGTTGTCCGCGAACCGCGCCGCCTGCCCGACGTCGTGCAGGACGATGCCGATGGTGACGCCGTGGTCCTCGTTCAGCGAGTTCAGGACCTCCATCACGCGAAGCTGGTGGTGGAGGTCGAGGTGGTTCGTCGGCTCGTCCAGCAGGAGGACGTCCGTCTCCTGCGCGAGCACCATCGCGATCCACGCGAGCTGCTTCTGGCCACCACTCAGGTTACTCATCTCGCTGTGGCGGAGGTGCTCGACGCCCGCCAGGTCGATGGCGCGGTCGACCGCCTCGTGGTCGGTCTCCGACACCGACTCGAAGAACCCGCGGTGCGGGTACCGGCCGTGGTACGCGAGGTCCTCGACCGTGATGCTCTCGGGCGCGTTGTTGTGCTGCGAGAGCAACCCGAGCTTGCGCGCGAGGTCCTTCGCGTCGAACGACCGGACGCGCTCGCCGTCGAGGACGACGCCGCCCGCCCACGGGTCCAGTTGGTTCGACATCGACTTCAGGAGCGTCGACTTCCCGCTCCCGTTCGGGCCGACGAGCGCCGTCACCTCCCCGGCTGGCAGGACGACGTGCTCGCACTCGACGACGGGCTCCTCGGTCGTCGGATACCCGAGTTCCAGTTGCTCGCCGACGAGCTCGCTCGCGTCAGCGGTCGCGTCGCGACCGGACGCTGCGGTCTCGTCCCGGGACTCGTGCTCGCCGTCGGCGGCCGACGGTCGCGCGGCGGCTCCGGGCCCACCGTCCGTCCGCTCGCGTCCGCCGTCCGCAGCCTGCGTCCGCTCGCCGCCGTCGGCGTGGTCTCGTTCGCGCGTCATATCTCCCCCATCGCCTCCTGTTTCCGCATCAGGTAGAGGAAGTACGGCCCGCCGACGAGCCCGGTGACGATACCGACCGGGATCTGGACGGGGTTGAGCGCGAGGCGCGCACCGACGTCGGCGGCGACCATGAGCGCCGGGCCGGCGAACAGGCAGCCGACGACGAGCTTCTTGTAGTCGCTCCCGACGACGTTCCGGACCATGTGCGGGACGATGAGCCCGACGAACCCGACGATACCCGCCACGGCGATGCTCGCCGCCGCGGCGAGGACCGCGACGCCCGAGAGCGCGAACCGGACGCGCTCGACGTTCATCCCGAGCGCGTTCGCGGTGCGCTCGCCGAGCAAGAGGACGTTCAGCTGGCGCGCACCGAACAACGCCGCGGTGACCGCGAACAGCGTCCACGGGAGCGCCATCCGCACCTGCTCCCAGTCCGTGCCTGTCAAGGACCCGGTCGTCCACGCAATCGCGGACTGGACGACGCCGAGGTCGTCCGCGAAGAAGAACAGGCCCGTCTGCAGCGACTGACAGATGGTGCCGACGATGACGCCCGCCAGCACGAGTCTCACGGGACTCGTCCCGTTCTTCCACGCGATCGCGTACACGACGAGGAACGCGACGATACCACCGACCGACGCGATGATGGGGAGGAACGCCGACGGGGTGAGGACGAACTCGCCGAGGAACAGCAACGGGACGGTGACGCTCGCGCCAGCGAGCAGGACGAGCGTGACGAGGATCATCAGGCCCGCCCCCGAGGAGACGCCGAGGATGAACGGGCTCGCGAGCTCGTTGCGCGTGACCGCCTGGAAGATAGCGCCCGATATCGCGAGGTTCATGCCGACGAGGACGGCGACGAACACGCGCGGCAGCCGGATGTTCCACACGATGAGGCTGCGCTTGTTCATCTCGGGGAGTTCCCCACCGAAGACGAACGCGTTCCACGCGTCGAGATCGAACACGACCTGTGGGTTGAAGACGGCCTGCCAGGCTTCGACGAGCGTCATCGAGAACGCACCGAAGCTCACCTGGACGAGCCCGCCGAGCACGACCACGCCGACGCTCGCGATGCACAGCGAGACGAGCGACGCGTCGACGAACCCGAAGTAGCCCTTGCTCTGTTCGGAGCGTCTCCGCGCCTCTTGGGTCTCGCTCGCCATGACTAGTCGCTCGCCTCCGTGATCGCATCGTCTACGGCGGCGCGCTCGCGTATCGCCTCGTCGTCGACCGCGTCGAGCACCGCGTCGGCGCCGACCGCGTCGACGACCGCCTCCGCACCGACCGCGTCGACGACCGCCTCCGCACCGACCGCGTCCGTGATGCGTTCGAGGCCGACGACGTCGACGAACGCCGCGAGCCCGCGTTCGGCACGTTCGTCGACCGTAGCGTCGTCGACGCGCGTCTCGAAGGCCTCCTCGACGTAGTCGTCCCGGAGGTCGGCGAGTTCGTCGTCGTCGAGGTCGTGGTCGTCCCCGAGCTCGTTCTCGAACCACTCGCGCCAGCGGTCGCGGTCGGCCCACTCGCCGCTGAACTCGCTCGCCTGCCGGAGCCAATCGTACTCCGGCGCGACCTCGCCGGAGAGCCCGCGGGCGCGCCGCCGGTCCTCGATGAGTGACCGGGCGACGTGCGCCCCGTTCCCCGCCGCGACCACCGCCTGCGCGCTCCGCGCACCCGACGGGCTCGCGACGTACAGGCCGTCGATGGGCGTGCGGCCGCCGTCGTCGGCGTACTCGGGGTCGAATCGCTCCTCGACCTCGCCGTGGTGCTCGTGCTCGACGAACAGGTCGCCGCCGCCGTCGGGCGCCGTCGCCTCGAGCGGCCGGAGGTACGACCCGTCGTACCACGCGGCCGCGACCACGTCGGTCGCCAGGACGGTCGTCCCCTCCTGGGTCCGAACGCGGAAGCGCGCGTCGTCGCGGTCGTTCGCATCGCCGGCGCCGTCGACCGCCTGGTCGTCCTCGGATCGCCCCAGCCGTTCGACGGCGTCGACGAGTTCCTCGACGCGGCGCGCGCCCATCTCGGCGACGTGCGCGTGCACGAGGTCGTGGAAGACGTCGACGTCGACGCCCCCCGGGAAGCCGAGGTAGTTCTCGAGGTACGCGCACCGTCGAAGCGCGGAGTTCCCGCGGTCGAAGACGACCGTCTCCAGGCCGTACCGGGCCGCGAACACGGTCGCCGAAGAGCCTGCCGGGCCACCGCCGACGACGACCACGTCGACCGTCGTCTCGTCCACTTCGGCGCCGTCGACGGTGCCCGCGTCGGGCTCCGTCCCCGACCCGTCGCCCGTGCCGTTCGCGTGCTCGTCGGTCATGCTCAGAGCTTCGACTGCAGTTGTCTGGTCACGAACTCGTCGTCGAGCAGCGACTCGGGCCCCGAGAGATGGACGAGCGGTGCGTTCTCGACGCGCAGCCACTCGTCGCGTCTGTCACCGGTCACCGTGACGGTCTGGCGAGCGCGCGGGACGCCGTTCTTGCGGCGTTCGTCCGTCGACTCGCGGACGGTCGCGAGCTCCACCGCCTCGGTCTGGCGCTCGCAGACGACGAGGTCGTACGTCGGGAGGTCCGGGTCGACGTCGCGCATCGCGGCGCGATACCGCGCCGCCGCGTCGCGCGCTCGCTCCGCGGCCTCGTACGCGTCGAACGTGACCGACGACACCGGGTCCGGGCTGACGCCGGTGTCCTTCCCGACGACGACGAACTCGCCGTCGTCGGCCGCGAGGTCGGCAATCGTCTCTCGCGCCTCCCGGACCGCTGCGGCCGCGTCCGCGGCTCCCGCGCCGTCCTGGACGACTCTCGTCGCCTCACTGTCGGCGACACCGTCGGTCGGTCGGTCGTCTCCCGTGTCGTCGGTCGCTGCCATCTCAGACGTCCCCCGCGACGATGTCGGCGACGCGGTCGCGGTCGAACAGCTGCTTCTCGACGCCGTAGAGCTGTTCGGCGGTGCGTTCGGTCAGGACCATGTTCGTGATGGGGCCCTGGTAGAGGCCGCCGGCGCGGTAGACGTCGTCGTTCTCGACGGCGGTGAGCGCGCTCGCGGTGTCGTGGGATTCCAGGAACGAGACGACGGTGTCCTCGAACTCGCTCCGGGTCTTCGACTCGTAGCCGCGGAGCATGAGGACCTCGGGGTCGACGTCGAGGAGCGTCTCCAGGTCGATGGCGGCGCGACTCCCGTGGAAGTCCTTGATGCTCGTCTCGGCGAGCGCGTCGCGGACGCCGAGGTCGCGGAGGTGCTTGAACCCGGTGCCGTCGCCGATGATGTACGGATAGTACTGCTCGGGTTGGTCGCCGACGCCCCAGAGCACGGCGACGGACGGCCGCTCGCTGCTCCCGGGGACCGCCGGTGCGAGGTTCGCCTGGAAGTCGTCGTGGAGCGCCTCGAACGCCTCGTAGCGGTCGACGCGCCCGAAGACCTGCGCGAGCTTCTCGAAGCCCTCGTACAGCGAGTAGTACCGGTAGTCCTCGTGCCACGGGTAGTGCTGGGCGTAGATGCAGTTCCCGAACACGGGGCCGACGTTCTCGACGACCTCGTCGACGTCGCTCTGGTCCCATCCCTGGAACCGGTTCTGGAGGAAGTTCGGGTCCATGACGTGGACGTCGGCGTCGAGCTCGTAGAACAGCTCCTTGCTGACGCCGTCCTGGTAGAGCGAGACCATGTCGCTCGCGTCGACGCTGACGCCGTCGACGTCGTCGTAGTACTGGGTGTGGTAGCGCGACGTGAGCCAGAGCGCCTTCGGGGGTTCGAGGCCGAGCGCGACCCCCATGTCCGCCCACGAGCCGTTGTTCGCGACCCACGTCTCGGGGACGCTGTCGAACTCGACCTCGCCGACGGGCTCGATGGAGACGCTGTAGGGGGTGTCGAGGCCGTCGTCCTGGGTCGTCGTTTCACCGGTGGTGGTCGGTTCGGTGGTGGCGGTGGCGTCGCTCTCGTCGTCGGTCGCGCCCTGGTCGCCCGTGCTCATGCAGCCTGCGGCGAGCGTGCTCGCGAGCAGTGTGCTCCCGCCGAGGAGATACGCGCGTCGTGTGTGACGTGCACCGTCTTCGTCGCTCATACGATTTAGGCAACCCTAAACAACTAAATGGCTTTCGATTTTTAGGCCGGCCTAAATCAGGTGTTCGGTGTCGTATGGGGCGTCGATGGGTCGGAGGCAGGAACGCGAACGCGAACGAGCGAGGGCCGAACCGACGCCGGGGCACTCGACGGGTCGTCGTTCGACGCCTGGCCACGCAGCCAGATGGTCGTCCGACGCCGGGTCCATCGGTCGGTCCGGGAACCGTCGACTACGACTCTAAGTTAGGCAGACCTAAATCCACCGGTTCGTGGCTCGGGGACACTCGCTGCACCATCTGGCGGCCGACGGAACCGGGCAAGCGCCCCAAAGAAGACCGGACAGTAACACGGGCCGAAGCGACGAGCACGACCGAGTAAAACGGTCGAACGACGCGAGAAGAGTCAGCGACGGCGGTCTGCCCGGTGCGGTCAGTCCAGTGCCGCTTCGCTGAGGCGCGCCGTCTCGACGGCACCGCTTCCGTCGACGGTGATGCGGTGCCCGTGATAGTCGAACGCGAGACTGGCGTCGTCGGCGGCCGAGTCGACGAACGCGACGATCGCGTCCGGGTCGATGGTCTCCAGGAGCGGTGGGAGGTCCGTGTGGGACTCACCCGTGGCCTCCGCGACGGTACTGACGATGTCGACTATCGGATTCATTGTCGGTTACAGGGTTCGGGACTACTTAGAGACTGCAACTTTGAACTGTTAACCGGTTTTTCTAGGGAGGAAACCGCCCGTCCGCGGTACCACCGGGTGGCGCCCGTCCCTTCTGCGGACCGGTCACCAGCCGACCGCCAGAGCCCCGCGGCACTCATGATAACACGGCACGTGCAGCGAACAGGAGGTTCTCCTTGCGCTCGCGGACCCGCCGGTAGAAGTACTGCATCCACTTGCTCCCGTACGGCACGTACTGGTAGACGTCGACGTCCTCGGCGGCGAGGTCGCGCTGCGCGTCCTCGCGGACGCCCATCAGCATCTGGATCTCGTACGGCGTCCCGTACTCCTCGTGGAGCTCGCGAGCGTGCTCGATCATCGCCGGGTCGTGACTCCCGACGGCGACCCCGTCCTCGAAGTGCTCGAACGCGTACGCGATGAGCTCCCGGTAGGACTCGTCCACGCGAGCCTTGTCCTTGTACGCGATCGACTTCGGCTCGTCGTACGCGCCCTTCACGAGGCGGACCTTCCCCGGGAGCGGTGCGAGGCGCTCCAGGTCGTCGCTCGTGCGCTTGAGGTTCGCCTGGATGCAGACGCCGACGTTCCCGTCGGTCTCCCGGGCGTGCCGTTCGAACGCGTCGAGCGTCACGTCGGTCGTCTCGTGGTCCTCCATGTCTATCCACACGAAGACGCCACGGTCAGTGGCAGCGTCGACGATCCGAGCGAGGTTCTCCTCGAACACCTCGTCGCGGATACCCAACCCGATCTGACTGGGTTTCACCGAGATACAGCCCTCGACGTCGCTCGCCGCGAGGTCCTTCGCGAGCGAGACGTAGGCGTCCGCGTCCGCGTCGGCCGGCTCGCGGTCGTGATAGTGCTCGCCGAGGAGGTTCAGGATGACGGCGACGTCGTCCCGGTTCGTCTCGGCCGCGTGGTCGAGTGCGGTCGCGGGCGTCTTCCCCGCGACGAAGTTACTCGCTATCGGCGGAATCATGCGTGTAGTCCATAGCTGTGTCGTGGTATAGGGGCACCCGACCAGCCGTTTCACGGCCGAATGGTCAGCAAATAACGTTTACGGCGGTTTATCGCCGTCCTCAGGCGATTTTGGCTGCATTCCGACCATGGTCGGGCGGTACTATAGGCCTGTAGTTCATTATTGATTCTGCACACCGCTATGGCACCTGATGACAAGCGCGGAAAGGTTCGCAGAGACGTACTGAAAGGCGTGGGCGTTGGCAGTATCGGACTGCTCGCCGGCTGTGTCACCTCGACAGACGAGACCGAGACCGAAGGCGACGGCGGCGACGGCGGCAGTGGGGGCGACGGCGGCGACGGCGGCGACGGGAGCGACGGCGGCGACGGCGGCGACGGCGGCAGCGGAATGGACAGCTACCAGATCGGGATGGTTGACTCCGTCACCGGCTCGCTGTCCGCGTTCGGGCAACGCAACCAGCGCGGGAAGGACCTCGCGCTCGCGGACGTCAACGCGGAAGGCATCAAGGGCGGCGACCTCGACATCGTCGTCGAGGACTCCCAATCACAGAGTCAGGCGGGCGTGTCCGCCGCACAGAAGCTCGTCAACCAGGACGAGGTTCCGTTCGTCATCGGCGCCGTCGGCTCCGGCGTCTCGCTGGCGATCTACCAGTCCGTCATCCAGAACACGGACGTCGTCCAGCTCAGTCAGAACTCCACGAGCCCGGCGCTCAGCGACTTCCCCGGCCTCCTCCGGATGAGCCCGACCGGGCGCGTCCAGTCCGGTGCGCTCGCGGACATCATGGCCGACGACGGCCACGACTCCGTCGCGATCACGTGGATCAACAACGACTACGGCCAGGGCATCACTGACGCCTTCACGAGCGCGTGGGACGGCGAGGTCGCGTACAACCAGAGCCACGACCAGGGACAGTCGTCGTACTCGAGCGTCGTCTCCGGGATGGCGAACTCCGGCGCGGACGCGTGGCTGTTCATCACGTACCAGCCCGAGTTCACGACGATGGCCCAGGAAGCGTACTCCAGCGGGTACGAGGCGCAGTTCTACGGCGCCGACTCCGTGAAGGGTCCCGAAGTCCTGAACAACACGCCCGAGGGCAGCCTCGACGGCATGAAGGTCGTCGCGCCGAGCGCGGCGATCGACCAGGACAACTACCAGCAGTTCGCGTCCCGCTTCGAGGAGGAGCACGGGAGCGCGCCGACGGCGTGGTCCGCGTACGCGTACGACTGCGTCATCACGGCAGCGCTCGCCATCCACACCGCGGACGACTTCAGCCCGAGCGCGCTCCAGGACACCGTCCGCGACGTCACGCGTCCGGACGGCGAACAGGTCTCGACGTACGCGGAAGCGGTCGAGGTCCTCGGCGAGGACGGCTCCGCGTCGGACATCGACTACCAGGGCGTGTCCGGCCCCATCGACTTCGACGAGAACGGCGACCCCGCTGGCTTCCTCCAGATCTTCACGGTCGAAGATCACGAGTACGTCACGACGGGCACCATCTCCTCGGAGTAACACCCTCCGACAATGTCCGTTCTCGAATACGCAGCGAACGGGTTGGTGTTCAGTAGCATCATCGTACTGGCAAGTATCGGGCTGTCGCTCGTGTACAGTATCGCGAACTTCGCGAACTTCGCGCACGGCGACACGATGACCGTCGGCGCGTACGCGACGCTCGTCACGTTCGGCACCGTCGGCACCCTCGGCGGCGTCGTCCTCGGCATCCCGTACGGGTTCTTCGTCGCGTTACTCGTCGGCGTCGTCGTCGCGGCACTCGTCGCGGTCGTCACGCACAAGATCATCTACGAGCCCATCGACCTGGACTCCATCGGCCTGCTCATCACGAGCATCGGGGTCGCGTTCGTCTACCGCGCCACGATCAGGCTCGGGTTCGGCGCCGACTTCACCGAGTTCGGCATCCAGGTCCTGCGACCCATCGAGTGGCTGATTCCGTACGGCGTCCGCGTGACGCTGCACGACGTCGCCATCGTCGGGTCCGCGGTCGTGCTCGTCGCCGGCCTCCACACGCTCCTGCAGTACACGGACCTCGGCCGGAAGATGCGCGCAACCGCGGACAACCCGGACCTCGCACGCATCTCGGGCATCCGCACGAACCGCATCGAGATCTGGACGTGGATCATCGGCGCCGGACTCGCCGGCGCCGGCGGCGGCTTCCTCGGCCTCTTCAACCAGCTGTCGCCACGCATGGGGTTCGACATCCTGCTCGTCGTGTTCGCAGCCGTCATCCTCGGCGGTATCGGGAGCGTCTACGGCGCGATGCTCGGCGGGTTCCTCATCGGGATGATCAACCAGATGACGCCACTGCTCAGTGACATCGGCATCCCGATCGGTATCGAGTACGCGAACGCCGTCGCGTTCGTCATCATGGTCGTCGTGCTCCTCGCACGCCCCACGGGTATCGTGGGGGAGGCCGCGTCATGACCGAACGAGCGACGTTCCTCGGCGACCCGCGGGGGTACGTCGCGGAGATGACGCGCGCGGAGAAAGGGGTCGCCGGCTTCGTCGTCACCCTCATGGCGCTGCTGTTCTACGGCCTCATCACGGGTGGCCTCGGCCCGGCGTACTTCCTGTACCTCGTCGGGCTCGTCGGCATGTACATCCTGCTGAGCTTCGGACTGAACGTCCAGTGGGGGTACACGGGCCTCATCAACTTCTCCGTCGCCGCGTTCTTCGGCCTCGGCGCGTACGGGACCGCGCTCCTGACCGCGGACTCCTCGCCGCTCGCGGGCGGCTTCAATCCGCTCGTCGGGCTCGTGCTCGGGCTCGTGCTCGCGGCGGTACTCGCGGTCATCATCGGCATCCCGACGCTACGACTGCGCACGGACTATCTCGCCATCGCGAGCCTCGGTCTTGCAGAGGTCGTTCGGCTGCTCATGCTGAACGAACGCTGGCTGACGAACGGGAGCGCGGGACTCCGCGGCATCCCCGGGTTCTTCGAGGGGTGGCCGTTCCTCGCGACGTTCCCGCAGACGATGCCGGGGCTACGCTTCCAGCAACTGGAGGTCGGTATCCCGGGCATCTTCACGGTCCGCATCCTCGGGTTCACCATCGGGCAGTCGTTCTGGCAGGCGCTCCTGAACGTGTTCGTCGTGGCCGTGTTCGTCGGCGTCGTCTACCTGCTGCTCCGGCACGTCCACCAGAGCCCGTGGGGGCGCGTCCTCCGGACCATCCGGAGCGACGACGACCTCGCGGAGGCGCTCGGGAAGAACACGTACGCGTTCAAGATGCAGTCGTTCGTGCTCGGGAGCGTCATCATGGCGCTCGCGGGCGTGTTCTACGCGCACCTGAACCTGTTCGTGAGCCCGGGCGACCTCGAACCCATCAACACGTTCTACGTCTGGATCGCGGTGATCCTCGGCGGGAGCGGGTCGAACCGCGGTGCGATGTTCGGCGGGTTCGTCATCATCGCCATCCAGGAGGGCACGCGCTTCCTCGGTGGCGCACTCCCCGACACGTTACCCGTGGACTTACCGGCGCTCCTTGGCGTCATCGAGTCGACGTACGCGACCATCGTCGGGAACTTCGCGAGCACGCGCCTGCTCGCGGTCGGCGTCATCATCATCCTCGTGATGCGCTGGCGGCCGGAAGGCGTCCTGCCGCCCCAGCGCGAACTCATCTGGCCGAGCGCGCTCGCCGACGCGGACGTCCCGGGTCGCGAAGCCGCTCGCGAAGCGAAGGTCACGGACAACAACAACGAGACCGGGTCGGTCCACGACCCCGAATCGCTCGACGACGCGAGCGACGACGTGACCGAGGACGCGACCGACGACTCCGGCGGGGACGCGCCCTCGTCCGGCGACGACGTGCAAGCCAACGGAGGTGGTCGCGATGAGTGAACAACAGCCCCAGGAACGGCTGCTCGACGGCCCGAACATGGAGAAGGAGGACGTCGTCCTCGAGGTCGACACCCTCCGGAAGACGTTCGGTGGCCTCGTCGCGACCGACAACGCCTCGTTCCAGGTGGAGCGCGGCACCATCACGGGCCTCATCGGCCCGAACGGCGCCGGGAAGTCCACGCTGTTCAACCTCATCACGGGGTTCTACGAGCAGGACTCCGGCGCGGTCCGGGTGAACGGCGCGGACGTCACGAACGCGGAACCGCACGAGGTCGCCGAACACGGCCTCATCCGGACGTTCCAGACGCCCCGGAAGCTCGAAGGGATGACGGTCCGCGAGGCGATGCTCGTCGGCCCGCAAGCGCAGGACGGCGAGTCGTTCATCTCGCTGTTCACGAACCCCGGGAAGGTCCACGACCAGGAGAAGCAGAACCTCGAGGACGCCCAGCGCATCCTCGAAGAGTTCGAGATCGGGCACCTGGCGACGCAGGCCGCGACCGACCTCTCCGGCGGGCAGATGAAGCTCGTCGAGCTCGCTCGCGCGATGCTCGCCGAACCCGAAGTGCTCCTGCTCGACGAACCCGTCGCCGGCGTCAACCCGACGCTCGCGAACAAGCTCCGCGACCAGATCGCGCGCCTGAACGAAGAGGGCGTGACGTTCTGTATCATCGAACACGACATGGACTTCATCATGAACCTCGCAGACCCCATCATCGTCCTCGACCAGGGGAGCGTCCTCGTCGAAGGGACGCCGGACGCAGTGAGGAACGACGACCGCGTCATCGACGCGTACCTCGGAGGACCGGGCGAATGACCGGGCTCACGCACCCAGCCGGGACGGGAGGTGCGTCCGCATGAGCGCAAGCACTGGCGTCATCGAACGCGACGCGGACGAGGACGTCGTCCTCTCCGTCGAGAACGTCGACTCCGGGTACGGCGACGTCCAGGTCCTCGACGACCTGTCGATGACGCTCGCCGAGGACGAGATCGCGTGCCTCGTCGGCCCGAACGGCGCGGGGAAGTCCACGGTCCTGAAGACCGTCTTCGGGATGCTGACGCCGTGGGAAGGCCACGTGAAGTACCACGGTGACGACATCGGCGGGATGGCGCCCGAGGACATCGTCCGCACCGGCATCGGGTACGTTCCCCAGACGGAGAACGTGTTCGGGAACCTCACCATCGAGGAGAACCTCCGCATGGGCGGGGTCGCGCGCAGCGACGACCTCGACCCGATCATCGACCAGCTCTACGACCGCTTCCCGCTGCTCACCGAGAAGCAGTCCGCGAAGGCGCGGACGCTCTCGGGCGGTCAGCGGCAGGTGCTCGCGTTCGCGCGAGCGCTCGTGATGGAGCCGGACGTCCTCCTCATCGACGAACCCTCGGCGGGCCTGGCACCGAACACCGCGGACGAGGTGTTCGCGGACGTGCAGGCGGTGAACGAACTCGGCACCGCCATCCTGATGGTCGAACAGAACGCCCGGAAGGGCCTCGCCATCAGCGACAAGGGCTTCGTGCTCGACCAGGGGACGGTCGCGTACGCCGACGACGCCGACGGCCTGCTCGACAACCCCGAGGTGTCGCGGCTCTACCTCGGCGGCTGAGTCCACCCCAACCACGCCGCGTTCGGCTTCTTTGCCGTCGTCGAAATCCGCCGCTGAGAGTCATCTCGACGACGATACTGCAGACGAAGAGCGAGTCGGTCGTGCATCCGAGTTTCGCCCGGAACACGACCGATGGCCACCGGTCACTCGCGGACGTCGAGTGCCCCCTCCTCGGCGGAAGCGGCCGCTCGCCACCAGACGAGTTCGAGCTCGATGCTCTGTTTGGCTTCCGTGTCTCCCTGCGACCAGTCCGATTCTCCTTCGAGCTTGAACGTGACGGGGTCCGTCGGCCGAAACTGCACCGTCGTTCCGCCGAGGTCGAGCGTCACGCCGCCGTCACCGTCGAGTTGCTCGGCCAGGTCTCGGAGGGACGACGCGACCTCCGCACGCGTCTTCTGTTCTTCCGTTTCGAGTTCTCCCATACCTGATGAGGGGTATCAGTGGTCGAAAGCGACGGGCATGATTCTCACTGGCGGGGAGTCTCTAACTGGATACCGACAGGACAGGTGGTGGTGCGTGTTCGGCCGGTGGTCCGGGGACGGAAGCCGCGGACCCTCGTCGTCCTCGTTCGCGGCGTCTGCGGGTTCGGCAGCGCTCTCGGCGAACGTCGACGCACCGGTCGGCGACGATTCAGGCGTCGGGCGTCTCGAACCGTTCGAGCGTCAGGTTCGACGTGTCGAGGTCGTAGTAGCTCCGCCAGGCGGCGTCGAGGCCGACGACGCGCGTGTCACCGTACGTCATCTCGAGGTGCTCGTGGTGGTGCCCGACGAGACAGAGGTCGGGGTCGAGCGCGTCCAGGATGTCGTCGACCTGGTCGCAGCCGGGGTCGTAGTGCTCGTACTGGAGGAGGCCGTTCGGCGCCTCGTGCGAGAGGAGGACGTCGACGTCCTCGAGGCGTTTCGCCGCGTCGACGTCGTCGCGGACGAAATGTCGGCGGCGGTCGCCGTGCAGGTTCGCTCGCGACTTGTGGTACTGCGTCGGCGCGAAGTTCCCGGAGAGCCCCGCGAACCGGACGCCCTCGAGGTCGACGGTCGTGCTGGCGAGGAGGTTCGCGTTCTCCGTCCCCGGCGGGTGCTCGCCGGCGCGGAGCGCCTCGATGACGTCCAGGTCCTCGTTGTTCCCCGCGATGAACCACGTCGGGACCGGCAGATCGTAGTACATGAGGTCGCCGAGCTGGAGCGCCGTCGCCGCGCCCGACGCCTCGTACGCCGAGCGAAGCGCTCGTCGCCGGTCCGGTTCGACCGCGTGTGCGTCGCCGAGGACGAGCATCTGGTAGAGAACGCCGGTCGGCCACCTTTAGCGTTGATATTTCGCGAGAAGCGACCGGAGGCGTTCACCTCGCCCATCGACGACCCCAACGGTACAGCTAAGCGACCAGAAACCCTATCTCACGCAGTTATGGCACACGAACAGCCCGAAGACAACGAGACCGGTGGACGGGAGACGGTCTCCGCCGAGAACTTCGGGGTCGCCCTCGGCGACCCGAGTCGTCGAAACGTCCTCTTCCACCTCAAACGTCACCGAACAGCCTCCTTCGACGACCTCGTCGACGTCGTCGTCGCCACGGTCCCGCCGCGAAACCGAACGAACGCAGACGACGTCCGGTCGACCGTCGAGAACGCGCTCTTTCACCTCCATCTCCCGAAACTCCAGCTGCTCGGCGTCGTCGACTGGAACCGCGACACGAACGACGTCGTGCTACGCGCGGAGCCCGACCGGCTCGACGACTGGCTCGAGCTCTCGTTCGCCGAGAGCGTTCACGGCGCGACCGGGACGAACGACGTCGCGGTACTGGGCGACGCCGAAGGCATCGAGGTCCTGTTCGTCGAGGACTACGAACCGCTCCGCGAGGTACTCGTCGACCAGTTCGCGTCCGACCACGACGACATCTCGGTGACGACCGCGTCGAACCCCGAGAGCGCGCTCGACGCCCTGGAGTCGACCGTGTTCGATTGCATCGTGAGCGACTACGACATGCCGGGGTCGAGCGGGCTCGACTTCCTGAAGGCCATCCGTCGCGTCGACGAGACCGTGCCGTTCGTCATCTACACCGGGAAGGGAACCGAGGAGACGCGGCTCAAGGCGTCCGACCACGGCGTGAGTGCGTACCTCCAGAAGAGCGGTGGCGCGGCGCAGTTCGACCTGCTCGCGGACCGCATCCGGCAGGTCGTCGGCGAGTACCGGAACGGCACGTACCCGGCGGTCTGAGAACCGGCGTCAGGCGTCGTCGTAGCCGTCGACGCCGGTCGCGCGGAGGTACTCCTCGAGGAGCGTCGGGAACTGTCCGCCGCGGACGTACCGGAGACCGAACTCGTCGGCCCACGAGATGATGCCGCGGTCCTCGGTGACGACGCCCGCGTCGAGTTCGCGGGCGAGCACGAGCAGGTCGAAGTCCTCGCGCGAATCCAGGACGCCCTTGCGGAGCGCACGCCGGTACTTGTCCCGCATCGACGACAGGATGCGGTCGGCTTCCGTCATGTAATCCCCACTGTTCTCGTCGGCCGCGAGCGCCTCCGGGTCGAGTTGCTCGACCTCGCGCAAGGCCTCCTCGCTGACGCGGAGGCCGCGGTCGACGCGATCGCTCATCTCGTCGATGAACTCGTAGACGATGTCCGCCGGGATGGTGACGCCGTAGCGGTCAGGGCTCTTCCTGACGACCCACGTGTCGAGGCGTTCGAACACCTCGTCCGCGACGTCGCGCTCGCGGAGCATCGCGGAGAGTTCGTCGTGGATCGAGGGCGGCACGTAACAGGAGATGTTGAGCTCCAGTCGTGCGGTCGCGACGAGGTCGAGGAGTCGGAGGACGGCGTCCTCCATCGATTCGCCGTCTCGCCGTATCGCCTCGGTGATGAACAGCGACGTGTCGAGGACGAACCGCTGGCGGGGGAGGTCCGGCGACATACCTCGAGTGAGGCGGGCAGCCGTCTATAGCGTTCCGGCGACCGCGACGGCAGCCGGGAGCACCGATAGCGCGGCGCGCTCAGACGGATTCGAGCGTCGCGGCGCCGAAGGGAACCGAGAAGTCGTCGCACCACGCGGCGACGCCGTTGGCGTCGTCGCCGTCGACGCCAGCGGGGAGGGACTGCGCGAACGTCCCGGTCTTCGTCAGTTCGCCACCGTCCGCGCCACCGTCGATGCGGACTCTCCTCCCGGCCGCTATCTGGGCCTTCGTGTCCGGGTCCGCGTCGGGGGTGAGGTAACAGTAGACGTCCGGGCCCTGCGTCATCTGGAAGTCGCGGAACTGGAGGAATCGCCCCTCGGCGTCCTCGGCGAGTTCGACCGTCCCCGAGCACTCGTGGCCGTCCTTCCCCGCGAACTCGCCGCGCTTCAGGACCGTCGCACCACCGCCTCGCTGCCGCCGTCGCCAGTCGTGGTCGTGTCGTTCATCGATTCCTGCGGTTGGTCGTCGCTCTTCCCCGCGACGCGGTCCTCGTCGACCACGGTCGCCCGCTCGGGCGCGAACAGTTCCCACCCGAGGTACCCGCCGCCGAGGAGAGTCACACCACCGACCGCGCCGAGGAGCGTCCGTCGTTTCATACCCGTTCGGACGCCACCTGATATGAAAGCGATTTATCAAACTCCGTCTAGAGTCCGTCGAGAATCCCGGAGCGAAGAGAAATCCCGGGGTCAGGCGACGCGCGCGCCGTCCTTGAACACGGCGTCGACGACGTTCTCGCCGAACTGGTAGGGGACGTGGACGTGACTGGGCGCGTCCACTATCGCCATGTCGGCTGGCGCGCCCTCGTCGAGTCGACCTTTCGTGGGGCGGTCGAGCGCCATGGCGGCGTGCTCGGTGGCGGCGACGAGCGCCTGCGCGGGCGTCATCCCCATCTCGACGCAACAGAGCGACTGCGCGAACCCCATCGAGCGACTGTGACAGTTCGGGTTGAAGTCGGTCGCGACCGCGACCGGAGCGCCCGCGTCGAGCATCTCCGCGGCGTCCGCGTACTCCGCGCCGAGCCCGAACGCGGTCCCGGGGAGGACGACCGGGACGACGTCGGCGTCGACGAGCGCGTCGACGTCCTCGCGCGTCGAATGCAGGAGGTGGTCCGCGCTCGTCGCCGCGACGTCAGCCGCGAGCTTCGTCCCGCCGATGTGCGCGAGCTCCTCGGCGTGCACCTTCGGCGTGAGCCCGTGGTCGCGGCCCGCTTCGAGGACCCGCCGGGATTGCTCGACGGAGAACACGCCCTCCTCGCAGAAGACGTCGCAGTACTCGGCAACGCCCTGCTCGGCGGCGGCCGGAATCTGCTCGTCGACGACGTCGTCGACGTAGTCGTCGGTATCCTGGCCTTCCGGGACTGCGTGCGCGCCCATGAACGTCGGGACGACGTCGACGACGTGGTCCGCGGCGACCGTCTCGACCGCCGAGAGGAGCTTCAGTTCGCTCTCGGCGTCGAGCCCGTACCCGGACTTCACCTCGACGGTCGTCGTGCCGTACGCGAGCATCGCGTCCAGGTGCTCGCGGAGGTTCGCGGCGAGCTCGCGCTCGGTCGCCTCCCGGACCGCGCGGACGGTGCGGAGGATGCCGCCGCCGTCCGCGAGTATCTCCTGGTACGTCTTCCCCTTCAGCTTCGCCTCGAACTCGTCGCTCCGGTCACCGGCGAACACGGCGTGCGTGTGCGGGTCCACGAACCCCGGGACGACCGCCTGCCCGGTCGCGTCGTACGCCTCCTCGGCGTTCTCCGCGGGGTACTCGCGCAGGACCTCGTCGGTCGGACCGACGGCCGCGATCTCGCCGTCGACGACCGCGACCGCTGCGTCCTCGTACGTCTCGAGGAGTTCGCTGCCCTCGCCGGGCCACGCGCCGTCGCGTTTCCCGACGACGACCTCCGAAGCGTCGTGGACGACCGTCTGGAGTTCACCGCCCGGCATCAGTCCGACCCCCCGCTCTCGCTCGCGGCGCCGCCGCTCGCGCGTTCCGAGTCGCGTGGCGACTCGTTCCGGTCGCGCATCGGGACCGCGACGCCGCTCCGGTCGGCCTCGTCGATAGCGTCCTCGTAGCCAGCGTCGGCGTGCCGGATGACGCCCATCCCGGGGTCGGTCGTGAACACGCGCCGGGCCTTCTCCGCGGCGAGGTCGGTCCCGTCGAGGACGACGTGGTTGTTCGTGTGCAGCGAGTTCCCGATGCCGACGCCGCCGCCGTCGTGCACGCTCACGATGTCCGCACCAGCGGCGGTGTTCACGAGCGCGTTCAGTATCGGCCAGTCCGCGACCGCGTCCGTTCCGTCCTTCATCGCTTCCGTCTCGCGGTTCGGGCTCGCGACCGAGCCCGCGTCGAGGTGGTCGCGCGTGACGACGACCGGCGCCGCTATCTCGCCGCTCGCGACGAGTTCGTTGATGCGGAGCGCGAACAGCGCGCGCTCGGTGAGTTCCGCGTCCGCGTCGACGTGCGTCGCGTCCAGCGGCGTCTCGCTCACGGGCGTCGTCTCGTACCCCAGCCAGCAGACCCGACTCGGGAGCCCCTGGAACGACACCTGGTCGCGGGCGAGGTCGATCCAGCGTGCGAGGTCGTCCTTCTCCGGGAACAGTTCCAGGACCGCCTCGTCGGTGCGCGCGATGTCGGCCTCGTTCCCCGACAGGGCCGCCCAGCGGAACGGACCCTTCCCGCGACAGAACAGCGGGCGGATGTACGCCGGCACGAACCCGGGGAAGTCGAACGCCTCCTCGAACCCGCGGTGGGTCTGGACCTGCCCGCGGATGTTGTTCCCGTACTCGAACGCTATCGCGCCGGCGTCCTGCATGTCGAGGATGCCTTGCACGTGGCGCTCCATCGTGTCGAGGCTCTCCTCGACGTACGCGTCGGGGTCCTCGCTGCGGAGCGCGTCGGCCTCCTCGACGGTGTACCCGCTCGGATAGTACCCTTCGAGTTCGTCGTGCGCGCTCGTCTGGTCGGTGACGACGTCCGGGACGAACCCGCGTTCGAGCATCCCCTCGAACATGTCCGCGGCGTTCATGTGCAGCCCGATACTGAGCGGGTCGCCGCTCTCCGCGGCGTCCTCGGCCATCGCGATGGCCTCGTCGAGGTCGCCGGTCTTCGTCATGCAGTAGTCGGTCTCGATGCGGCGATCGATGCGGGCGTCGTCGACCTCCGCGGCGATGCAGACGCCGTGATTCATCGTCACCGCGAGCGGCTGCGCGCCACCCATCCCCCCGAGCCCGGCGGTGACGGTGATGGTTCCCCGGAGGCCCTCCGTCTCGGGGAAGTGCTGTCGCGCCGCTTCCGCGAGCGTCTCGAACGTCCCCTGGATGATGCCCTGCGTGCCGATGTACGCCCACGACCCCGCGGTCATCTGGCCGTACATGATCTTCCCTTCGGCCTCGAGTTCGTGGAAGTGCTCCCAGTCGTCCCACGCGCCGACGAGGTTCGAGTTCGCGATGAGGACTCGGGGCGCTCGTTCGTGCGTCTCGAACCGCCCGACGGGTTTCCCGGACTGCACGAGCAGCGTCTCGTCGTCGGGGAGGTCGCGCAACTCGGCCATGATGGCGTCGTACGCGTCCCAGCTCCGCGCCGCACGACCCGTCCCGCCGTAGACGACGAGGTCCTCGGGTCGCTCGGCGACCTCTGGGTCGAGGTTGTTGTTCAGCATGCGAAGCGCGGCTTCCTGCCGCCAGCCCTCGCACTCGATGTCGGTCCCGGTCGGTGCGCCCTCGTACTCGCGGTACTGCTCGCTCACGTCGCCGACGTCCAGGTTCCCGCCGCCGGAATTGTCAGCCATGCTCTCGACTTCGACCGGGAACCCGTTGGTCCTTCACCCACCAAGAGGAGGGGCATTCAAGTAGTACGGCTGGTCGTTCGGGCCAGAGCGTGCTCGCACCCGGGTTGCTCGTCGCGGCCGAAGCACACGTGCGGACGGTCACCGCCCCGGAGCGAACGCACGGACGGTCATAGCTTCGGAGTGACGACATTCGGTGGTGCGTCGTGCGGCGAGTCCCCGTCCACGTGACGGTTCGTCACGGTCGAACCTCGAGTGTTGGAGACCGGTCGGAACCGAGCGGGGTGGGGTGGTATGGCTACTCGTCGGTATCCCGATGTAAGTATAGGTTTTCGGGAACTTTTGCGAGAGTTCAGTTGCCGCGGGGGGAGTCGTATGAGACTCGTACCGGTGTCGACGGCGTGAACGGTTCGGAGGTTCTCAGTACGCTCTCGCGGCACATTCGACAACCAATCGTCATCGACGCGTCGCGACGCGTCCGCGATGTGACTGAGGCGGTGCTTACCCCTCGTCCGAGTCATCTATCAAGAGTATAACAATCAATGTGGCCGGCGAAGCCAGTCCATGGATTTGACCCGTCGGTCGGTACTGGTCGGGACGGCCGGACTGGCAGCGCTTGGCGACCGCTTCTGGCAATTCGGATGGAACCTCGTCGAGGATAGTTCGTCGAACAGCGTCGGCGTCGCCATCGCCGTCAACGACGACCGGGAGTTCAGAGGACTCAGTCGAACCGCCACACTCGAACGCGTCCGGGACCCCTGGCAGCCGGGGAACAGCGACGGCGACGGACAGGGCAACGGCGACGGACAGGGCAACGACGGCAACGCTCCTCCGGGGAACGACGTCCTGCACGTTTCCTCGGCCCCGGGACAGGGGCGCGGCGCGTCGGAGCCCGAGGTGACGTTCGACATCGGGCTGTCGCTCGTGGACGTCAGCGAGCGCGAGCTGACCGTGTCCGATATCGCGGACGACGGGGGTTCGCCGTCGGGATTCGCGTACGACTGGGGGACGACCGAGGCCGACGTCGTCGGCGTCGACACCGACCACGAGGGCGTCGGCTCGCCCGACGACGTATGGTTGTTCCTCGACACTGACCCCGACAACAGCGGGTCGAACGCCCAGGGGGCGTGGCCGCAGTTCAGGGACACCCAGGCGGTGTTCAGGACGCTGTACGCGGACCGGAACGACGACTCTGGCGGGTTCACCGAGGACTGGGAGCTCGGCGAGTGGAACACGCGCGACGTGACCGCCGAGTTCGACGCATCCGGGTGGAAGCAACTGGACCTGGAGGGCAGACGGTTCGAACGACTCGACTCGAGCGTCGCGACGACGTACGAGGACGCGCTCGTCGTCGGCGTGGGCATCAGTCGCGGCGACCCCTACTACGGGCCCTCGAAGCTCGACGCGTACTACCGGGACCTCACGGTCGCGGGAGAACAGTACGAGTTCCCGGCCAGCTACACGCAGGGCCGGGGACCGCCGAGGTGACCGAGCAGCACCCAGGCGCTCCGTTGATGGGATCGCGGCGACGAGCGCGCTCCCCGCACCCGCAACGCCAGGCGTTCCCGCCCGGATTTATGTCGACGCAACAGGAAAGGCCGGTATGGACGACGTCGACTTCGACGAACTCGTGGCCTCGCTCACGCTCCGCGAGGAGAACACCGCCCTGAAGAGCTACCAGAACACCGTCTCGGTCGTCTGCCCCGCGTGCGACGACCCCTTCGACGACCTCGTCGTCTGCAAGGAGAACCCGACGAGCCTCAACATCTCGCGACAACTCGACCTCTGCGTCGGGAACGTCGACGACAAGACCGTCATCTTCACGCACAAGCGCTGACCGGCGCGACGAGGGAGTGCGAGCCCGGCGTCCAGCGTGATGCCGAGCAATCAGCGGGAACTGCGCCAGCGACCGCCATCGGGTGGTGCTCGATTCTCTGGAGGGCCCGCGTGCCGAGGACGTCGTCGTCCAGCAAGACCGAGAGGGGCGACTCCGGCCGAGGGCGCGCACGCATTCGCTCACGGGCCGAGGAGCGTCTGGACGGCGACGAGGGCGACCGCGCTCGTCGCGAGGAGGGCGGTGAGGACGAGCGCGATGGGTGCGCCGCCGGTACTGCGGAGGTCGTCGACGTCCACGCTGAGGCCGAGTCCGGCGAACGCGACGAGGAAGAGCCCCTGGTATGCGCGCTCCATGCTCGCGGTCGCGGCGTCGGGGACGACCGCGCTGGACGTGAGGACGACCACCGCGAAGAACCCGAGGACGAACGTCGGGAACGACGACGCGATCGCGCGCAGCGAGCCCGCGAAGCTGGACGACGACGACGTCGTGGCGTCGTCGCGCCCGGTCTCGGTGTCGTCGTCGCGTTCGCTCCCTGCGGTATCGGCGTTCGCGTACCACAGCGAGTACCCGACGACGAGGACGCCCAGGAGGAGGTTCCGCGTGAGTTTCGTGACGGTCGCCCAGCGCCCCGCGACGTCGCCGAACGCGAACCCGGCCGCGGTGACGGGGCCCGTCGAGAACATCGTGAGGCCCGCCCAGACGCCGAAGACGCGCTCGGTGAGCCCGAGCGCACTGCCGACGACGGGGTACGCGAACAGGGTGACGACGTCGAAGAGGAGGATGGTGCCGGCGGCGTACGCGAGGTCGTCCTCGTTCGCGCCGATGCTCCCGGCGACGCCGACGGCGGCGGAGACGCCGCAGACGCTCGCCCCCGCAGCGAGCAGCGACCCGAGCTTCCCGCGGACACCGAAGACGCCGTTCGCGAGCGCCTCGACGAGGACGAGCGTGAGGAGGACGACGCCGACGACCAGCACGGCGAGCGTCGGCCCCGTCGAGAGCAGCGTCGATAGCGACACCCTGGCGCCCATGAGGACGATACCGAGCTCGAGCCAGCGCGTGTGCGTCTCCACGCCCGCCGCGAGCGACTCGGGGACGCCGACCGTGTTCGCGACGACGAGCCCGAGCGCGACCGCGACGACGAGCTCGCTCGCGACCGGAACGACGCCCGCTGCCGCGCGAGCGACCCCGGCGAGGACGGCGAGGAACGCCACCCCTGGTGCTACCCGTCGAACGGTCGACCGCGCCGACGACGTGGCGTCTTCGTCGGCCGTCATCGCGTGGTCAATACGGGACGGGTACGCTGAACTGCACGATGAACGTGACGATACTCGCGACGGCGACCGCAGGCCACTCACGGTCGAGCGTTCGCGAGTACTCGATCGCCGCTCCGAGGGCGTTCTCGGCCGTGTCGGTGCCGTCACCGCTCGGGTCGGGAGTCATTCCTGACGGGAGTACGACGTCGGGATGCTGGTCATCGTCGCCAGTCCGGGGTCGGCGTCGACGGCGGTCGACGAGTCCCGGGTCACGGTTTCGAGCGTGGACCGGTCGCGGCCGGTCCGGCGGTATTCGGTGAAGGATGGGGCGGTCGGGATAAACGGCGGCTCCGAGCGGAGGGTGAATGAGAGGGGGGTTCAGGTGGAGTCGTTCGTCGACGAGCCTCGGACGGATTCGCAGTCGTCCGGTCCGACGACCGTTGCCGTCTGGACACCGGCCCAGGGGTCGCCGTACATCTGGACGTTCACCTCGAGGAGACGGAAGTCGGTCTCACCGAAGGGGTCGACGATGGTGCCGTTGAGTGGCCCGACAGCCATCCAGATGGGCGTCCCGGTCGTCCTGTCGACGTACGTCAGCGCGAGGTCGTAGGAGACGTTCGCTGGAGAGACCGCGACCACGAGCACCTCACAGTCCAGCGTGACCGTCGCGTGAGCGTGCGTGAACGAGACCGTATTCGTGTACGAGTCGTTCGATTGCGTGTCGTGCGCGATCGGTTCGTTCGTTCCCGCATCGTCTGCGCCGGGTTCGGTGGACCTGCCGAGCGCGCCGTTCGACGTTGACCGGGCCGGGTCGGCAGGGACTGCCTCGGTATCAGTCGAGTTGGCGCTGTTGCGGCCAGTTGGGTCGTCAACGTCCGGGGGTTCGACGAGACGGAGCGGGACGTGATCCGAACTCGTTCCGAGGGCGTCGTTCGCGATGCCTGCTCCGAGTGCGAGGAGGAGCGCGAGTCCGAGTGCGAGCGTGATTCGTTTGGTGTCGTGATAGCTCATGGATGCTCGTGTGGGGGTAGGGCACGCAACAGGATAAGTGTCAGCTGAAAATAACTTCTATAGGGATTTGGACGGAAATTCTCGTCCCTTCGCTGACCGACAGGTCGAATACGTACCACGAACGGGGCGTAACTCCTCAGTACCGAACGCGCACTTCATGCTACCCGCCCGAACGGTCGACGAGAGTTATGTTCCACGGCGACGTACACCAAGAGATGAACCCGAACGAGAGAGCAACCCAGCACCCCGACGTCGATAGCGACAGAACTCTCTCGAAAGCGGCTCTCGCCGCGGTCGGTGACGAGACCCGGCTTCGCATCCTCGAAGCGCTCTACCTGGCGCGAGACACCGACCGACACCCGGACGTTCGCCCGACTCCCTTCAGCGAACTCCGAAAACGCGTCGGGATGGCGGACGGTTCGCAGTTCAACTACCACCTCAAGCAGCTCGTCGGCCCCTTCGTCACCCAGACGGAGGACGGGTACGTGCTCCGGCGAGCAGGCGAACGCATCGTCACCGCAGTCCTCGCGGGCGAATACGCCGACGCCGTCGTCTACGACGCAGAACCGATTCCTACGCCCTGTGCCATCTGTGGTGGCGACGTCGTCCTCGACTACAACGTCGAACCGTACCTGGACTACCTCGTCGTCCGCTGCACCAACTGCGAAGGCGTCATGTCAGGTACCGGACGACCACCAGGGATGCTCTCGTTGACCGACGCCATGCCACCAATCGGGATGCAGACGCGAGACCCCATCGAGACCTACCTCGCCACGTTCAGCTTCGTCGGGAATCAGTTCCGGACCATCGTCGACGGCGTCTGTCCGCACTGCGCTGGACGGATGACCGCCGAACCACAGGTCTGCGACGACCACGACCCCGGTGACGGAACCGTCTGCGAGAGCTGTCAAACCATCTTCTTCGTCTGGTACCGCCACCGATGTGCAGTCTGCGGGTTCTCACCCAGGATATTCCTCGACCGACACTTCGTCGTGCATCCGACCGTCACCGCGTTCTACCACGACCACGGCTACGACCCGTTCGGCCCCGAGTGGCTCCGCGTCGCGACGGAGACCATCGCCGCCCAGACCGTCGTCACCGAGGACCCGTTCGAACTCGAGGTCCAACTGGAGATCGACGACGACGCGCTCACGGTGACCCTAGACGGGAACGGAGACGTTCTCTCAGTCACGTAGCGTTCGTCGATTCCCGTCCAGCACCCCGACCTGCACCATCACGAGCGTACGGTCAGAACGGTCGTCTGGTCGACCATGATGGACGACCAACCGTGGCACGGCACGGTAAAGCTCCGGCTCTGCACGTCCGACACCAGTCACCTGCACGGTGGAAAAGGGGAGGACGGTGGGCGCCCTCGCTATCGGTATGAGCGACACCCGACCGTGGCACGAGGACGACAGATTCTGGGAGGCGTTCCGGGACGCGATGTTCCCCGAGGAGAAGTTCGAGCGCGCCGGCGAGGAACTCGACAGCATCCTCGCGCTCCCCGGCGTCGACGTGACCGCGGGCGATTCCGTTCTCGACCTCCCGTGCGGACCGGGGCGGCATAGCGTCGCGCTCGCCGAGCGCGGGTTCGACGTCACCGGCGTCGACGCGACCCCCGCGTACCTCGACGAAGCCCGAACGCGCGCCAGCGACGCGGACGTCGCCGACCGCGTCTCGTTCGTCGACGCGGACATGCGCGAGTTCACGCGACCCGGCGCGTTCGACCTCGCGCTGAACCTCTTCACGTCGTTCGGATACTTCGACGAACGCGCGGACGACGAACGCGTCGCCGAGCACCTCCACGCGTCGCTCGCCCCCGGCGGCACGCTCGTCATGGACCTCGCGTCCAAGGAGACGCTCGCTCGCGACTTCCGAGCCCGCACGTGGGACGAATTCGAGGACGGGTACGTCCTCGAGGAGCGAACGGTGACCGACGACTGGTCGTGGATGGAGAACTCCTGGCGGCTCGTCGTCGACGGCGACGTCCGCGAGTACGACGTCTCCCACCGCCTCTACTCGGCGTACGAACTCACGTCGCTCCTCGAACGAGTCGGATTCGAGACGGTGAACGCGTACGGGACGCTCGACGCCGACGCGTACGACCACGAGGCCGAGCGACTGCTCGTCGTCGCCGAGAAGTGAGGCGGCGTCCAGACGCGACCCCGGTCAGTGCTCGCGTCGCCAGACGTCGTCGATCCGACCGCTCACGTCGGCGACGTCCCGGGCCTGGAACCGTAACGGGTCGTCCGCGACGCGTTCGGCGACGCCGAGGTCCGTGAGGTCCTGGAGGTGCGCGAACGCTTCGCCCGCACCGAACTTGACGTGGTAGCCGCTCATGTCGCCGAAGCGGTCCCGGGCGACCGTCCACGGGGTGACACCGGGGGCGTCGCCGGCCGTGTCGTCCCCGGCAGTGGCGAGTTCGGCGAGCGAGTCCGCGACGAGACCGGCGCGCTCGCGGTGATGCGCGCGCAGTTCCGCGAGGCGCGGCGCGAGGTCGAACGCGGTGCCGTGCCCGGGGAGCGCGCGCCAGCCCGCGCCAGCGAGCCGGTCGAGCGCGCGCCGGTAGTCCGCGAGCGGTTCCGTCTGGCGGGTGTCGCCGCCGCCGACGTTCGGCGTCACCGTCCGCAGGACCGCGTCGCCGACGAGCACGCGCGAGTCCGCCCTGCCCCCGTCGACCGCGGCGTCGAGGGAGAACGCGACGTGTCCGGCGGTGTGGCCGGGCGTCTCGACGACGGAGAGCGGCCCCACGGCGTCACCGGCGGCGAGCGCCTCGACCGGCGTCTCGTCGGGCAGCGGCGACGGCGAGTCCGCGTTGCGGAGCGACGCGACGTCCTCCTCGGGGACGCCCCACCGCGAGAGCGCCGCCGCGTCGCGGTCCACGCGTCGCGCTCGCTCAGTCGCGTAGTCCGCGATAATTGGCGCGTCACGCTCGTGGAGGCGGAGGGTAGCATCCGCCGCGTCCGCGAGCCGCGGCGCGAGCCCCGCGTGGTCGACGTGCCAGTGCGTCACGAGCACGTCCTCGACGTCCGCGACCGGGAGGCCGACGTCAGCGAGTCCATCGCGGAGGCTATCGAACGCCGAATCACCCGGCGGTCCCGGATCGACGACGATGCCCGCGTCTGGAAGCACCCACGCGCTATTCCCGCCCTCCGGCCCCGACCCGTACGCTGTCGACACCTGCACGCGCTCGACTCGCTCGCGGTTCGCAGGCACCGCAGCGTCGTCGGCCGTCGACGACTCGTCGACCACTCAGTCGTCACCTCCATCGGGCGCCTCGTCCCCGCTAGCGAGCGCGTCGAGGTAGCCGGCGAGGCCGTCGCGGAGGTACGCGACGTCGACGCCGGCGACGACGAAGTCCATCCCCCAGTCGTCGCGGCGCGGCGTCGCGTTCTCGTGGCTCGTCGCGAGCGTGCCGACCGCGACCGACCCTGGAGCCGTGCTTGCGGCGTCGACGACGGTGTCGATGCTGGCGCGGAACGCGTCGCTGTCGAACGCGCCGAAGTCGCCGAGGCGCGCGGAGAGGTCCGCGGGCCCGACGAACAGGGCGTCGAGGCCGTCGAGCGCGGCGATGGCGTCCGCGTCGTCGATGGCGCCGGTGGTCTCCATCTGGAGGATGGTCGCGACGTCGTCGTTCGCGGTCTCGACCGCGTCGTCGAGCGTCCGGCCGTAGTCAGCCGCGCGGCCACCGGCGACGCCGCGGACGCCCTCTGGCGGGTACTGGCTTCCTCGAACCGCTTCGCGGGCGTCGGCGACCGACTCGACCTGTGGGACGAGGATGCCGTCAGGGCCGAGGTCGAGGAGGCGCTTGATCTCCGCGCGGTCAGGGCCGCTCGCGCGCACGACGGTCGCGGTGGCGGTCGCATCTGGGTTCCGCTGGCTGGCGCGGTGGTTCGCGGCGTCGACCGCGCGAACGCAGTCCGCGAGGTCACCGATGGCGTTCTCGGAGTGCTCGCCGTCGAGCACGACGAAGTCGACGGGTTCGGCAGCGAGCACCTCGGCGACGACCGGGTGGCCGACGGTACACCACGCGCCGACGAGCGCGTCGCCGTCGCGGAGTCGGTCGGCGAAGTCGGGTTGCATACCGAATGCGACGACGTGCAGCGCCAAAAGTGACCGCGTCGCCGGTGCCGTCTTCCCCCTCCAGCGCGTTCAGTCGGTCGTGCTGGCCCTCAGATACTACGTCTGCGAGCGCTGTGACGCCGTGCACGCCGACGTCGACCCGCCAGGCGAGTGCGGGCGATGCGGTCGTCGCGGAGCGGCCGCGTTCGACGACGTGACGTCGACGCTCGACGACGCGAGCGCGGCGTACTTCGCGACCGGTTCGAACCGCTGAATCCGCGGTCTGGACCGAACGCGGTCGGAATCCGGCGAATCCCGTGAGCCATGCGAACGGCTTTCACGCGAGCGGTCGACGCTGCGCGTATGCCACCGCTGACGGCGCGCGTCCGCGCACCGGAGCGCTCCTCGATCCGCGTCATGTACGACCTCGCCGAGGCCCACGACGGCGACCTCGTCCGCCTCGAGGTCGGCGAACCCGACTTCGACACGCCCGAGCACGTCGTCGACGCCGCGATGCGAGCGGCGCGCGACGGCGACACGCACTACACGCCCAACGCCGGCACCGTCGCGTGCCGCGACGCCATCTCGACCGTGCTCGCCGACCGATACGACCTCGATTACGGCGTCGACGAGCTCTGCGTCACCGTCGGCGGGATGGAGGCGCTCCTCCTCGCCGTTCTCGCCACTGTCGGTCCCGGCGAGGAACTGCTAGCGCCGGGGCCGACGTGGCCGAACTACGAGACGCAGGCCGCGCTCGCCGACGGCACGTTCACCGAGGTCGAACTCCCCGCGGAGACCGGGTACGACCTCGACCCGGACCTGGTCGTCGACGCGATGAGCGACGACACCGCCGCCGTCGTGTTGACGACGCCGAACAACCCGACGGGGCGCGTCTACGACCCCGCTGACTGCCAGCGCGTCGTCGACGCCGCCCGCGACCACGACGCGTTCGTCGTCGCGGACGAGGTGTACCTCTCGCTGTGCTACGACCGCGACGCTCGCGCCGTCGCGGAGTACGCGGGCCAGCCCGACCACGTCCTCACGGTCGGCTCGTGCTCGAAGGCGTACGCGATGACGGGGTGGCGCCTCGGGTGGCTCGCCGGCGACGCGGACGTCCTCGAACGCGTCGTGACGGTTCGCGAGTCCACGACCGCGTGCCCGTCGAGCGTCGCGCAGGCCGCCGCCGAAGCCGCACTGACCGGGCCCCAGGAACCCTTCGAGGAGATGTACGCGGCGTTCGAGGAGCGCCGCGACCTCGTCCACGACCGCCTCGCAGAGATACCTGGTGTGACCGCACCGCGCCCCGAGGGCGCGTTCTACGCGTTCCTCGACCCGGGCGTCGACGACTCGCTCGCGCTCGCCAAGCACCTGCTGCGCGAGCACGGCGTCGTCCTCGCCCCGGGGAGCGGATTCGGCGACGCCGGCCGCGGCCACCTCCGGCTGTCGTTCGCGAACTCGAGGGCCCGACTCCGCGAAGGACTGGACCGACTCGAGGCCGGACTCTCGACGTTTTAGCGTGTCAGCAATTTTTGCCGACTGTATCGAGCGTTCGGTTCGAGCTGCGTCCTTAACGGTGATTCCCGTTGAGAGCGGCTGAACCCCCAATTTTCCCGTTTTGCAGACCATGGTATCCCATGCCACGTCGTCTGTAATTTGCCTAAATCGAGGAGAAATCCACGATTTGGCCAACATGATTAAGTCAGTAAGAGAGATAATATGGTTCGACAATGCACAGGAGAGAATTCCTGCTCAGCGCCACCGGCATCGTCGGCGCCAGCACAGTCGGCTCGATAGCGTACACAAGCGCGACGGTCGAACGTGACGTGACCTCGAGCGTCGCTGCGGACGCGAGCGCGATCATCGGTCTCGTAGACGGCGGCGTCGGTGCCGTCAGCAAGACCAATGGCAAACTCCAGATCAACACGGACGCGAGTTCCAGCGGACTCAACGTCGACTCGACGTTCTGGTACGGCGACGACAGCTCACCGACCTCGACGTACGCGTTCAAAATCTCGAACAACTCTGACTCCTCCGAGACCATCACGCTCGCGCTGACCGACGGTTCCAGCAGCGCGATGAACCTCCCCACCAACGCCGTCTTCAACATCCACGTCCACACGTCCTCCTCGAACAAGGTCGGCACCGCGTCGCCCGGGTCGTCCCTCGACATCCCGCTCGACGCGAGCGGCGAGACCACCGACGAGGCCTACGCCGTCATCGAGATCCAGACCCCGACGTCGAACTCCGACATCACCGGGGCGATGAAGTTCACCGCCTAACAGTAGACATTCTTCATGAACCGAGGTGCGGTACTCGCCGTGATGGCGTTGGGGATGCTGCTCACGCTCGGCGCGATAGCGCCGGGTATCGCGCCGGTCGTGGTCGCGACGCCGGAGTCGGGGAGCATGGTGCCGACGGCGGAGACGCACTCGCTCGTCGTCGTGCTCGACACGGAGCCGACGGTCGGCGAGATCGCGCTGTTCGAGACGCCGACGCGGGACCGCGCGGTCCTGCATCGGCTCGTCGATCGGACCGCGGACGGCGAGGCGTTCGTCACGCAGGGCGACGCGAACGCCGCGAGCGACCAGGCGGCGGGCGACCCGCCGGTGTCGCCCGACCAGGTCTATGGGACCGTCCCGACGATATTCGGCCAGCCGCTCGTGATACCCTACGCCGGGCTCGTCTTGACGAATCCGGTGTTCGCGTTCGGCGTCTGGGCGCTCCTGGGCGCGTCGCTCCTGTACACGACGACGGGCGGGCAGGCGGTCCGCGAGACCGTCGCGGCCGTCCCCGTCCGCGTGCACGTCGTCGTGCTCGCCGTCGCCATCCTCGTCGTCGTCCCGGCGGCGACGGTGGCGGCGCCGGCGAGCGTCGACGCGGAGATACTGACGACGACCACCGCGACCGGCGAGAACCCCGGTATCGTCGCGCCCGGCGAGGTCGGCGAGCGCACCATCGAGGTGTCCTCGCCCGTCATCTGGGGGCTAGAGACGACCGCCGAGGTCGACGGCGACCTCCGAATCCGCTCCGTCAGCGCTGCAAGCGGCGGAACGCGCGAGGTAACCGTGGTGAACGACCCCGTCGACGACCCGCAGGTGCAGCGGGGCACCATCACCGTCTACTCGTTCCCGGCGACGCTCCCCAAGCCGGTGCTCGCCACGCTCGTCGACGTGCATCCGTTCGTCGCCGGGTTCGCTGCCGCGCTCCCCATCGGCGGGACCGTCCTCGTCGCCGCACTCCTGTTCATCGACCCGCGACTCCCGCTTCGAGCGAGTCGGAAAGCCATCCAGCGACGCCGGCGCCGCAAGCGAACCGACACGCCCCACCTCGACTGACATGACTCATCCAAGCCCCTCCACGTCCGCGACGTTCGGTCGCGAGTTCCCGTCGCGGTCGACGCGGACCCCGACACGGAACGGTGACCCACGATGATGGAATCGTACTCGTGGCTCCGGTTCAAGCACGCGCTCGCCACGAACACGAAAGCGATCGTCGTCGCGTGCGTCGTCGTCGCGCTCTTCACCACGACGATGCTCACGACGGGGTTCGTGACGGAGGCGAGCGCACTCAGCCCGCTCGCCGACGACGACGAGGCGACGTCGTTCCACGCGGCGAGCGTCGAACAGCACGCGACCGTCACCGTCCGCAACGACACCGACGCGTACGAGAAGGGCGAGACGCTCCGGGACGCGTCGCTGTACCCGCGCCGGAACGCGAGCGACCCGACCGTGAACGCGACCGCGACCGTCGACCGCGGGTCGCTCGATGCCCTCAACGTCACGCTCACGTACACCGCGACGCGAGCCGCGGGAGACGGGAGCGGGTTCTACGAGAAGGACGTCGTCGTCGCCGCGGTCGACCGACCCCGGAGTTCGGCGAACGTCACCGCCGACATCCCCATCGAGGACGTCTTCGAGATGCGTGACGACCTGGAAGCGGAGTTCGGCGACGGCGTGTCCGTGTCGGTGTCCATCGCGGCGACGGCGACGTACTCCTACGAGACGCCGACCGGGCGGACGGTCACGCGCACCATCCAGACCGGCGGCGGCATCGAGCCGGTCGGCCAGCTGTACGCGCTCCCGACCGGGAGCGACCGCGCGACCCACCGCACCGGGGCGAATCCGGACGCGAGCGGTGGCGTGTCGCCGTTCGTGAACTGGCTCGCCATCATCGCCCTGTTGTCCTCGGTCGTGTTCGGGGTCGCGACCGTCGTGAGCGGTCGGTTCATCGACGCCGACGAGGTCGCTCGCGAGATACAGTGGCAGCGGTTCCGGGACTGGGTGACCGAAGTCGAGTCGTACACGCCCCAGGGCGACGTGAACACGGTCGAGGTCACGAACCTGAACGACCTCGTGAACCTCGCCATCGACACGAACCGCCGCGTGCTCTTCCACCGTCCCGTCGAGGAGTACATCGTCGTCGAGAACGACGTGATGTACAAGTTCACGCCGGACGTCGGCGAGGACGCCGGAAGCACGGAACTGTTCGGGCTCCGCAAGGAGGACTTAGAGGAGACCGAGTTCCCGAACTTCGAGAACTTCGAAGCCGCCGAGAACCGGGAACGACCGAGCGACTGACGACGAGGTGAGTCACGGATGCCACGACGACACCCTCGCCGCAACGGGGGCACGGGCCGCCGGAACCTGCTCGCAGCGGTCGCCACCGGCGTCGCCGGCATCGGAATCGGCCTGAACGTCCTCAAACCCGAAGCGTACACGTCCGCAGTCCTCGGTCGCGGGGCGAACGCGGCGGTCACCGACGACCCGAACGCCGTCCTCGGCATGGAGGGGTTGACTGATACGAGCGTCACGCCGACGTTCACGAACCGGTCCTCGGCGACGATGGACGTCACGCTGGACGCCGTCGAGACCGGTATCGAGTGGGACCTCGGCGACGACGGTACCTACGTCACCGACCCGGTCACGTTCACGCTGGGGAGCGGGTCGTCGACCGAGTTGGCTGTCAAGGGCGCTGACGAGGTGACCGCGGACATCACGGCGGTACGCTCCGCGAACGGCACCACGACGGGGCGCATCGAGCTCCAGCGCGTCATCGACGTCCCGCAGTCGAACGTCGTCCAGGAGATAGCGGGGAGCGCCAAGGCCGCCGGGAACAGCGGGAAGTACGAGTTCGAACTCGAGAACACGGGCAACGTCGACGTGAGTCTCGTCGGCGTGGGCGTGAACGAGACCACGAACCCGAACGCCACCCAGGTCGACGGGGGCGGCATCCTCATCGCACCGGGAGGGTCGGTCGTCTCCAACGAGATACCCGTCGATAGCAGTGACCCGAGCAGCGATACGCGGGTCGACTTCGACCAGTCCGTTCCGCTGAACGCCGGCCAGACGAAGTCCTTCGAGTTCGACCGTTTCAGAGATAGTAGCGGGAAGAACGCGGAAATGAAGGGCGCGGACCTCAGGGTGACGTTCTACTTCACCGACGGGAGCTCCGGCGTCGTCGAACTCTGCTTGGCCGGTTGTAGTTTCTGAAGAAGGCTCGTGCGGTCTGTTCTCTCGAGTCGCGTCGTTCGCGCTCGACGCGAGTCGCGACGACGGCGGCGTACTCAGGACCGGGTCTCGAAGTCGGCGAAGTCGTCGAGGACCGTCGGTTCGAGCCACTCGTCGCCCGTGATTGGTAGGTCCTCGCACACGACGATGCCGTTCACTGGGTCGTACTCGAGGAGGGCGTTAGCGTCGAGTTTCGGGAGGACGGAGTGATGGAGGTACACCTCGACGTCCCTGTCGTCGCGCGGGCTGTCCGGGGCCCTCCCGGCCGCTGCTCGCTCCGCGATGGTCTCGGCGAGCGTCGAGCGGTCGAGCGGTTCGTTCGCTGTCGTGAGGATCGCGAGCACAGACCGTGTGAGCGGTCTCGCCAGCACCGACCACGCGACACGTTCCGGCGCCCGTCGAACCCCGTACTCCACTGTCATCACTAGCGTGAACACGCCTCACGCTCAAGAGCGTCCTACCGGAACAAGCCGGTTTGTCACCGCCACGTCAGGTCGGGTCGTCCGTCGACGATTCGACCGAGTCGAGCCCGAGGTACTGCGAGAGCACCTTCGCCATGGCGATCCGCAGGTGCTGGTGGAGCGTCGACGACGAGATATCTAGTGCGACCGCCAGTTCCTCGCCGGTCGTGCGTCGACGCGGCCACTCGAAGTACCCCGAGAGGTACGCTGCCTCGAGGACGCTCCGCTGGCGGTCCGTGAGTTCCGATTCGGTCATCGTGTCGAACAGCGCGCCCGGGACGGTTCGCTCCACCTCTCGCTTCGCGACGAGGTTCGCGTCGACGCCGCGGTGTTCGACGCGGTCCAGGTACGCTCGGACGTCGGACCCCGCGGTCACGTCCACCACGAACCGGGCGCGGCCGCCCTCGATCGTCCCACCGCGGATCCAGCCGCCGGCGTCCAGGAGCGCGCTGACCGGTGACGCCTCGCTGACCCGGAGTTCGAACGCGAACCGGTCACCGTCCGCGCCCACGACACGAACGGATTCGACGACGTCGAGGTCGGCGGCGGCGCGCTCGAGCGCGTCGTCGTCGGTATCGACGGCGGTGAGGTAGAGCAAGTACTCGTGGTCCTCGACCGGAACCACGCCCTCCAGCGTCCACGTCCCACCGACGCGTTCGTTCAGCGTCGGTAACGGCGCCGGGTCGCCGGAGACGTCGAGCTCCAGTTCCTCGAGGACGGTCGCGTGAAGCAGGTGCTTCGTGCGTATCGAGTCGATCGCGGTGCCGAGCAGTTGCCCGAGTTCCGCGAGGACGGCCAGTTCCTCCGACGCGAACGCGTCCTCGTCGGCCGCGCCGATCGTGAGGACGCCGTGAACGACGCCCTCGTACGACAGCGGGACGTTCGCGATAGCACGGACGGCTTCGGTCGCAGCGTACTCGTCGAAGGCCTGCGAGAGTCGGTCGTCGCGCTCGACGTCGACGACGGTCGGCGTCACCGTCTCCACGGCCTCCACGATCGCGTCCTTGAGCGTGCCGGCTGTCGACGCCTGGAGGGCGTTCATCTCCGCTGGCGTCGCACCGGCGGCGTGCTCGAACTGGATCTCGTCGCCGAACGTCACGCGAGCGGAGACCGCGAGCGGGTACGTGTCCGTCGCGCCGAGCGTCCGACAGACCGCCTCCTCGACCGCGTCGCGGTCCGTCGCAGCGATGATCGCTCGGTTGACGTCCCGGATGATCTCGTTCACGCGGTTCAGTCTGTCGAGCTCGTCGCGCTGGGCTTCCAGTCGCGCCGTCGCTTCCCGCCGTTCGGTGATGTCCCTGAGCGCGGAGAGGTGCTGGCCGGGGCGGACGTTCGCCGTCGCCGCGAAGTCCGTGATGCGGACGTCGCCGTCCGGTCTGACGAGCGTGAACTCGCCGCGCATCGACCCGTCCTCGAGGAACGTCTCCCAGACCGCGTCGACGTCCATCTCGGGCGGCGCGAAGTCGCGCGGGTGTCGTCCGAGGAGTTCCGATTCGGGGAGCCCGTAGAGGTCGCACGCCGCTTCGTTGACGGCGACGTAGTTTCCGTCGTCGTCGGCGAGAACGAGCGCGTCGAGCGTGCCCTCGAACACGCCGCTGAACAGGCGCTCGCGTTCTCTGAGCTTCGTCTCCGCGCGCTTGCGGTCGGTGACGTCCTCGAACGTCACGACGACCCTGGAGACGTCACCGTCGTCGTCGAAGACGGGCGCGGCGCCGACGACCAACCAGAGACGTGACTCGTCGGGATGACCGAGGGAGAGTTCGACGTTCCGTACCGCGTCACCCGTCTCGAGCACGTGATTCAGCGGGAACGACTCGACGGGCAGCGGGTCGCCGTCGGCGTCGAGCGCGTTCCACGCGCGGTCGGTGAGCGTCGATCCGACGAGGGCCTCGGGCGGGAGACCGAGTATCTCGGCGCCGCGCTGGTTGACGCGAACGAACCGTCCGTCGGCGTCGTGCACGGCGATACCCATCGGCGCCAGTTCGAGGAGTTCGTCGAAGACGTCGCGTTCGTGTCGGAGCGCGCGCACGCGCTCGATGCGCTCGGCGACGTCCGTGAAGTATATCGAGAGCCCGGTCGGTGACGGGAACGCGCGGATCTCGAACCACGTGTCGAGGGTGTCGGCGTACCACTCCATCGTCACCGGTTCCTGTCGCGTCATCGCTCGCTCGAACGCGGCCTGCATCCGCGTGCCCGCGACCACCTCGAAGACGTCCCAGATGGAGCGACCGAGGAGGGACTCGCGTGGTTCGTCGACGAGTGCCGCGGCTTTGTCGTTCACGAACGTGTACCGCCAGTCGGCGTCGAGTTCGACGACGCCGTCGGTGACGCGCGACAGGACCGTCGCCACGTCCGGAGATTCGGGGCCTGCACGACGGCAGTGGTACGCCACCAGCGAACTCGACGGGTCGACGTCCTCTACGGTGACAGTAACGGGGATGTCGCGACCGTCGGGGCCAGAGACGGTCGTCTCTCGCCGCGTCGGTGCGTCGTCGTCCGGGTCACCGGGGTCGAGGCGGTCGACGAACGTGGCACCGAGGAGGTCCGCGACGGTGGTCTCCGTCGAGAGGTCGCTCCGCGGTCGCCCGAGGACGCGTTCGACGGTCGGCGACGCCCAGCGGATGACGCCCGTCTCGTCGGCTATCAGCACGCAGTCGTCGCCGCGAGCACGTTCGGCGTACGCGCCGTCGTTCGTGGCTGGCATCGTCCTTGCGTTCTTCAGTCGTCGTTGGCGTCGATGTCGACGACAGCGGTGTTCTGTCCGGGGTTCGGACTGTCGCGCGTGGTCGGCAGGCGGCCGGGGTTGCCGGCGTCCAGCGCGACCTCGCGCCGCGCCGTCTTGAGTGGTGTTGTCATACCACGAACGTCGGCGGCGGTCGACATAAACGCTCGCGGCGAACAGGTCCACGCAGACGTCGCTGTGGACGAGCGAACCGCAGACGGGACGGCTACTGGCCGTCCAGCGCACCGCCCCGCGTCTTCGGGTCGTTCGCGACGACGACGTACACCGAGAGCGCGCCCTGCGAGACGAGGAGGAGCGCGAGACCGACGGCGACGAATCCGACGCCGACACCGCCCGAGATGACGTTCAACGCCAGGACCACGCCGAAGCCGATGGACGTCAATCCCAGCAGTGCCACGGCCATCCAGAGATTCGAGTTCGGCATCGTGCGAGCCTACCCGCCGTCACTCGATTACGGATTCCGATATGTCCAGTCGATAGTAGGTACCCGCCGCGTTCACCTCCACACGGAGTGGGGTTAAAGTACGGCCGGGGCGTCATCGTCGACGAGATGTACGAGGCGACGTTCCACATCCGCGGTGACGTCCCCTACGCGGACGCGACCGCGGACGGCGCTGCACGCGTCGAACTCTGGTGCAACGAGCACTGCGACCTCCTGCACGTCCGCGGTGACGCGACCGACGCGGTGCGCGAGGCGGTCGACGCCGCGGTCGGCGTCGCGGACGTCGTCGAACGCGGCACCGAAGCGGTCGTCGTCACGGAGGACTGCCTGCGCCCGCACACCGAAGGGAACGTCGAGGGCTACCTCGAGCGCCACGACTGCCTGCTCCTCCCGCCACTCCGGTACGAGGACGGCGGGAAACTCGTGCGCGTCCTCACGCTCGACGCCGGGAACCTCGCGGCGTTCTACGAGGACGTCCGCGCGTCGTTCGACGTGACGGTACGCGAGAAACGCGAGGTCGACGCCGTCCCGCAAGCAGGTGCGAGCATCGCGTCGGCCGCACCCGACCTCTCCGACCGCCAGACGGAAGCCATCCGCGCCGCGTGGGCCGACGGCTACTACGACGTGCCGCGTCGCACGACCACCACCGAACTCGCCGCCGCGATGGGCGTCGACCGCCGCACGTTCGAGGAACACCTCCGGCTCGCCGAGGAGAAGGTCGTCGGCGCACTCGTCGACCACGTCTGACGGCCGCAGGAGCCCACCGTGCATAACCGTCACACGCTCGTCGCACAGCGGACGTAGTCCTCGCATGACAGCGGGCGCCCTCGACGAGACCGACCGCCGTATCCTGTAGGCCCTCCAGGTCCACGGCGCTCGACGTTCCGGGCGTCGTGAACGTCCTCGAACTCGTGCGTGGAGCGGACAACGTTCACGTCGAGACCGTGGCGCGGTCGACCGACGCACTCACCGAGACCGCCCAGGGGCTGCGAGCGCTCGGTCTCCGCGTCGGCGACGAGACGCTCGCCCGCTCGAAACGAGTCGATGCTCCCGGTCTGCCGGACGACGTCGGAACGCCCTGAATCGACGCACTCCGGCCCGCGTCGACGTATTCTGGCGGTGAACGCGTTTCGTGCACGGGGATCCCGCATAGAAGTTCGCGAATGTTTATGCTAACCCCTCACGTATCTGGTTCGATGAATGTGGAGACGAGAACGTGGGCGGAACCGACGCAGCGCATCGTACAGGCCATCGCCGACGCGGAGGGCGTGGAGCCAGTGGACCTCGACCCGCCGTTGTTCGACGTCCTCGACGGCGACCTCCTGAACGCGCTGGTCTCGTCCAACGAGACCAACGCGGACGAACCGAGCCTCGAGATGTCCTTCGAGTACCTCGGGTACACCGTGTACGTCGCGGCCGGCGGCTCGGTCTCGGTCAGTAACTGACACGGTGACGTGATGGCGTCAGTCCCCGGACGCGGCCGCCGACGACCAGTCGGCCTCGCGCCACGCTAGCAGGTTCTTCGTCCCACCAGTCGTTCGACCGGCCCGAGACTCGCGCCCCTCGCTCGCAGGTCGGCACACTCCCCTACTCTCGCTTCCTCCGTCCAATCCCGCTTCCGCCACGCGATCCCGCTTCCGCCACGCGATCCCGCTTCCGCCGCGTGAGGGTCGACCGGTCGACGGACGTCCGTGGGCGAGTGGCGACGTGGGTCAGTCGTCGCCTTGCGAGTGGCGATGTCGGTCAGTCGTCGCCCGGCGCGGGGCGAGCGGCTGGTTCGATGTCCACGTCGGCGTAGCGCGTCCAGAGCACGAGGAGGCTCGGGAGGACGAAGACGCTCGCGAGGAACGCGTAGATGATGGCGGTCGCGGTGACGAACCCGAACCGCTGGAGGCTCGGGACGAGCGCGAGCATGAGGACGCCGAACCCGCCCGCGGTGGAGACGGCGCTCGCGAGCAGCGCCCCGCCGGTCCCCTGGAGGGTGCGTTCGAGCGCCGGAACGGCGTCGCCTTGCTCGCCGAGTTCCTCGACGAAGCGTTCGCCGATGTGGATGGCGTAGTCGACGCCGATACCGATGGCGATGCTCGCGATGATGGCGGTCTCGGTGTTGAACGAGATGCCTGCGAGGTACATCGTCCCGAACAGCCACGCGAGCGCGAACACGACCGGCGTCATGACGACCGCGCCGAGCGAGAGCGTGTCGTACCGCCGCCAGAAGACCCCCGTCAGGAAGACGATGATGACGCCGAACGTTATCGCGAACCCGGTGACGAGCGTCTCCAGGAGCCCGCGCTGGACGAGCTCTTGGACGATGGGCGTCCCGGTGGCGGTGACGGTGAGGTCGCTCCCGGACTCCATCGCGGTGGCGACGTCGCGCATCTCCGCGGTGACGGTGCCGGTGTCGGCGCCGCCGACGAGCGCGACGCTCACGCGGAGCGCGCGGTACTCGCCGCCCTCGCGGTAGAACGCGGCTTCCGCGGCGTCTGGGTTCGCGCGGTAGACCGCGTCGTACACCGCAGTGAGGTTCCCGTCCGGGACGCCGTCGCCGTCCGCGTCGTTGCGGGCGACGACGTCCGCGACCGTCTCGTTCGCGGCGGCCGTCCGTTGGACGACCTCGAGCGGGCCGTCGACGCGGAGGCTGCCGTCGGCGAGCGTGACCGCGGTCTCGGTGCCCTCGAGGTCGCCTTCGGCGGCGGCGAGCCGTTCGAGCGTGTCGGGCGCGGTGACGTCGCCCTCGACGAGGAATATCGCCCTGGATTGGTCGCGTGACTGCACGAACTGCTCGTTGATGTAGACCGCGTTCGACCGGAGCGAGTAGTCGCTCGGCGCGAACGGCTCGGGGAGCGAACTCATCCAGTCGGGAGTGTCCCGCGGGAGGAAGTCCACCTGGTCGATGCTCGTGTCGATGTCGGTCGCGGCGACGCCGCCACCGGCGCTGAGGACGAGCGCGAGCGCGACGACGACCACGGGCGCCCGCCGTGCGACCGTCGCGCCCGTCGAGAGCGCGCGGCCGGCGACGCCACCGCGGCCGAACGGGCGCTTCTTGCGAGCGAACCCGATACGCTCCGCGACCTCCTCGAGTTCGACCTTCAGCGGTGGGAGGAGGACGCCGAACACGAGGAACGCGGAGACGATACCGACCGCGGCGACGGTCCCGAACTGCTGGATGGAGACGATAGGACTGACGAGGTTCGACCCGAACCCGACCGCGGTCGAGAACGTCGCCGCGCCGATCGCGACGACGACGCCGGTGAGCCCGCGCGTCATCGCCTGCCGGACGTCGCGGTCGGAGTCGTCGAGTTTCGCCTCGCGGTACCGCATGACGACGTGGAGCGCGTAGTCGATACTCAACCCGATGAGGAGGAACGGGACGGCGATGATGAGTTGCGTGACGCCGATGCCGAGCCACCCCATCGCGCCGCCCATCCAGACGAGGACGAGGACGACGCCGAGCAGGCCGAGCGCGACGTCGAGGACGTCCCGGTACGCGACCCCGAGGAGGGCGACGATGAGGAGGAGCGCGACGGGCGAGATGAACGCGAAGCTCTCGCCGGTCGCGGTCCCGGCCTCCTCGTCGACGATACCGAGCCCGAACGCGAACGCCTCGGGTTCGATGACGTCCTCGGCGTATTCCTGGATAGCGAGTTGCCCGTCGGTCACGGCCGCGGGGAGGTCGTCGGACGCGGCCCCGCTCGTGTCCTGGAAGACGAACATGATGCGGCCGCTCGCGGACGTCGACCCGGCCTCGTAGTCGGTCGCGAGGAGCGTGTACGGGTCGACGGGCCCGCGGTCCTCGCGCTCCGGGTCGAGGACGTCCGCGACGACGGACTCGACCTCTGCGGGCGACATCGACTCGAGTTGCGCGATCTGCTCGTCGAGCGTCGGCTGACTCGGCGGGCCAGCGGCACCACCTGACGACCCGTCAGAACCCCCGGGGGGTCCGCCGCCGCTCCCGTTCCGGGCGGCCTCCGCCCTGATGGCGGCGGTCGCGACGACGTTCGACAGGCCGACGACCGGCTGGTCGGCGCGGAGCGTCGCGTTCACGTCGGAGTCGTCGCGTATCGCGCGCTGGAATCGGAGCGTCGAGAGGAGCGATTCCTTCGTGAGGACGTCGTCGCCGCGGACGACGACCTGGACGACGGTGCTGTTCTCGCCGTCGGTCGTGAAGTTCGCCTCGGCGTAGTCGAGTTTCTGTGCGGCCGCGGAGTCGCTCTCGAAGCTCGTGATGGAGAGGCCACCGTCGAGGTTCGCGGCGCCCGCGCCGACGAGGAGCGTCGCGACGAGCATGAGCGCGACCACCGTCTTGCTGTAGGTGGTGACGAAGGCCGCGTAGCGTGCCGGGAGTGTCATCTGGGCGTCCCTACGACGCCGGAGCAAATAAGTATTGTAGAATCCTACAACAAACACTGGATTCGGGACCGGGGGACTGATACGACCCCTCCCCGTAGACCCGATACCACCGGACGCGACCGCGTTCGACGACCGAGCACGCGGTCGCATCGTCGCGACCGAACGCGATACGCGACCGAACGCGATTCGCGACGCCACCCGACACAGACTCCGCCACTCACCATGAGCGCACAGGACGCCGTCGCCGCACTGAAACGACTCGGCCTGCCGAACTACGAGGCGCGCGTGTTCGTCGCCCTCCAGGAACTCGGCGCCGGGACCGCACAGGCCGTCAGCGACCGCTCCGACGTCCCGCGCTCGCAGGTGTACGGCGCCGCGGACGAACTCGCCGAACGCGGACTCGTCGAGGTCGTCGAATCCAGCCCGAAGGAGTACCGGCCGGTCGACCTGGCGACCGCACGCGACCTCCTCACCGAGCGCCTCGACCGGGAGCGCTCGCGCGCGTTCGAGAACCTCGAAGCCATCCAGGCGACCGGCAGCGACCACTCGAAGGGCCAGGACGTCTCCACGCTCCGCGGTCGCCAACCCATCGACGACCGCATCGTCTCCCTCGTCGAGGACGCCGACGCGTTCGTCGTCCTCGTCGCCCCCGAAGGCGATTCCCTGAGTGAGCGCGTCACCGCGTCGCTCCGGGACGCCGCCGCCCGCGGCCGACGCGTCACGGTCCTCACCGCAGACCGGTCGGTGAACGACCGGTTCGCCGACGATCCCGTGCAGGTCGTCGTCATGTCCGAGGACAACCCCGCGGACTTCGCCGGACGCGCGCTCATGGTCGACGACAGCACCGTCCTGCTCGCGGTCGAGACCGACGACGACCCGCTCGGCGAGGAAGCGATGTGGACCGCCGACTCCCGCATCGGCGGCATCCTCGCGCAGTTCATGCAGTCCGGCATGGACTCCGGCACCGACCACGAAGACGCCGGCGAGTGAACGAGTCACCGGAGGCACGCTACCGACGCCGGCCAGCAGAACGAGTTACCGGAGGCACGCTACCGACGCCGGCCAGCAGAACGACGTAACCTGTCGCCCTCGCGGCCGATTCCGGCAATACAGGCCCACTGCTTTTGACGAACGGCGTCGTACGTCTTCCATGACACTACCCGTCCGCGTGCTGCTCGTGCCGGCAGCAAGCGAGAGCGCAGCGCGACTGCGCGCCGCCCTGGAACGCGAATCGGACTTCCTCAAGGTCGACGTCGCGGCGACCGCCGAGGAGGCGCTCGCGCGACTCGACGCGGACGTGTACGACTGCGTGCTCGCCGACCACCCACTCCCCGACGCCACCGGCCCGGAGTTCCTCGCCGCCGTCCGCGACCACCATCCCGTCCTTCCGTTCGTGCTCGCGACCGACGAGGGCAGCGAAGCGGTCGCGAGCGAGGCCGTCCGCCGGGGCGTCACCGACTACGTCCCGTCCCCGCCAGGTCGCCGCACCGCCAGGGAACTCGCACGGCGCGTCCGCGAAGCCGTCGAACGAACGCAGACCACGAGCATCCGAACCGACCGCGTCTCGCTCGACCCGTCGAGTCGTCGCGAGAGCGAACGTCGGTTCCGCGAGATAAGCGAACTGAGTCCCGACGCGATATTCCGCATCGAAGCGGACGGCACCATCCGGTACGTCTCACCCGCCGTCGAGAGCCTGCTCGGGTACGCGCCGGACGACCTCGTCGACGAGCAATTCCAAATGCTCGTCGACGCGGACAGCCTCGAGACGGCCGTCTCGGGGTTCCAGCGCGTCCTCGACGGCGACGTCGTCCACGACCTCCCCGTCGTCCTGCGACGCGAAGACGGCGTCCGTATCGACACCGAGGTCAGCGCCAGCCCCGTGTACCGCGGCGACGACGTCCACATCGTCCAGGGGTTCGCGCGCGACGTCACCGAGCGCCGCGTTCGCGAACGCCGCCTGCACCGCCAGGAGGCACTCCTCGAGAACAGCCCGGACGCGTTCTACGTCACCGACGCAGCCGGCGAGATAACGTTCCAGAGTCATCCGTCCGCGGACGTCCTCGGGTACGAACGGCGAGACCTCGAGGGCGAGAGCGTCCTCCAGTACATCCACCCGGACGACCGCCAGGACGTCCTCGCGGACTTCGAGTACCTCCTCGCGAACCCGACCGAAGCGGTGACGACCGAGTACCGCTACCGTAACCAGGACGGCGACTGGCGGTGGATGGAGAACCGCGCCGTGAACCTCCTCGAGGACCCCGACGTCGAAGGCATCCTCGCCGTGAACCGGGACGTGACCGAACGGCACCAGCGACAGCGCGAGCTCGAAGCGACGAACGAACGCCTCGAGCGGTTCGCGAGCGTCGTGAGCCACGACCTCCGGAACCCGCTCGCGGTCGCCGTCGGCGCCATCGACCTCGTCGCGATGGACTGCGACGACCCGCATCTGGACAGAGCATCCGACGCGCTCGACAGGATGGACGCCATCATCGAGGACGTCCTCGCGGTCGCGCGCCACGGCGAAGACCACCTCGACACGGCACCGGTCGACCTCCACGAGACCGTCCACCGCTCCCTCCGAACGCTCGACCTCGGCGACGCGACCGTGCACTTCGGCGAGAACACGACGCTCTGGGCCGACGAACGACGACTCAGTCAACTCCTCGAGAACCTCCTCCGGAACGCGGTCGAGCACGGCTCTCCCTGCTCCCGGACGGAGTCCGGGAACGCCGTGGAACATGGTTCCACGAGCAATCGGCCGGGGGCCGATGACGCCGTCGAGCACGAAGCAACGACCACCGACCGCGACGCGACGGGGGACTCGGACGCTCGGAGCGCCGTCGAGGACACCGCGGCCAGCGGCGACGTGACGATCACGGTCGGCGCGCTCGACGACGGATTCTACGTCGCCGACGACGGCCCCGGCATCCCCGAAGCCGACCGCGAGCGCGTCTTCGACACCGGCCACACGACCTCAGAGACCGGAACCGGACTGGGGCTCGCCATCGTCACCGACGTCGCCAGCGAGCACGGCTGGACCGTCAGCGTCGACGAGAGCGACGCAGGCGGCGCGCGCTTCTCCATCCACGGCGCCCGCACCGAGTGAGGTCGTCGCACGCACCGCGAGTGGGTTCTTCGCACGCACCGCGAGCGAGGATCTTCGCACGCGCCGGGCGAGTCGCCGGCCGCGAACGGAGCGCCTATACCGAACGGTCGATTCCGCACGGACGAGACGACTCGCCATGACGGAAGGAGACCACGGCCCGAGCGACGACCGGGTCGACGACCTCGACGACGCGTGGAGCGTCGCGGGCGCGTCGCTGTACCGCGCCGACGACGACCCTGGCGACCCGGAGCGATTCGGGGGAACGATGGGGGCGAGCGCGCTCGCGACGGCGCTGGACCGCGCCGCGGAGACGGTTCGGGAATCCCCGCCGGACGCGAAGGGATACGCGGTCCCGCTCCACGACGCCGACGGCCCGCGCGTCACCGACGAGTACGTGCTCTGGCGGCCCGAATCCGAGCAGTTCGGGTGGTACGACACCGGGTTCGGTATCGACGGCACGGTCCGGTTCGTCGACGTCGCCGACGCCGCGCGAACGACGGTCTGTGACCGCTTGCGGTTGTGGCATCCCGACGAGCAGGGCGACGTGGAACCCACGTCGAGCGAGGCCAGCGATAGCGACGACGCCGACGAGGATGCGGGCGCGGTGCCGCCGACGGTCGTCGACCCCGACGCGTCGCGGTCGCCCGACGACGTGGACGCGTTCTTCGACGACCTCCGGGCGACCGTGACCGCCGAGCGCGCCGCAGCCAGACGCGCGAATCGCGCCCGGCACCGGAACGCGACCCTGCGCGCGCTCGCGAACGAAGGCGTCGCAGCCGGGCCGTTCGTGTCGCTCGGGCGCGCGAACCGCGAGGACCACATCGGCGAGTTCGTCCTCCAACGCCCCGAGGGAACCACGACCGGCGCGCACGACGGGCGAACGGGACCGACGCTGCATCGCGACAGCGTCCTGCTCGTCGACAGCGACGACCACGACCCCGACCTGCCACTCGCCGTGCGCACGACCCGCGTCGACGACCCGGTCGTCCGCGTCAAACCCGCACGCGCCGGGGACGTTCCACTGGAGCGATTCGAGGACCTCCTCACGGACCGCGACCGCGACTTCTACCTCGCCCCGCTCCTGAACCCCGTCCCGTTCGAACGCCGGACGGACGCGCTCGACGCCGTCGCCGAACGCGACGCGAAACGCGCGCTGTTCGCGACGACACGCCCGATCCGCTTCGACGGCGACACCATGTCGACGCCGAGCACGCCACTCGACCTGAACGAGTACCAGGAACGCGCACTCAAGTGGGCCGCGGACGCCCAGGACGTCGCGCTCGTTCACGGCCCACCCGGAACGGGGAAGACCCGGACGCTCACCGCGTTCGTCCTGCACGCCGCGAGCCGCGGCGAACGCGTGCTCGTCACCGCGCACTCGAACCAGGCCGTCGACAACCTCCTCGTCGGCGACAGCACGCTCGACTCGCCCGAAGCCGGGACGCTCCACGCGTTCGCGACAGGCGCACAGGGCGACATCGACGTCGACGTCGCGCGCGTCGGCCGGCAGTCCACGAACGACGTCGTGAACCGCGAGTACGCGAGCGCGTCCGTCGCCACCGCCGACGTCGTCGCCGCCACCACGAACGGCGCCGCGCGCTTCGACGCGGACGCGTTCGACGTCGGCGTCGTCGACGAAGCGACCCAAGCCAGTCGCGCCGCGACCGCCATCGTCCTCGACGCCACCGAGCGCGTCGTGCTCGCCGGCGACCACCGACAACTCCCGCCGTACGCCGCCGTCGACGCCGACGCCGACGAAACCGACGCCGGTACTGACCCCGACCTCCGACGGTCGTGGTTCGAGGACGTCCTCGACGCGTACGGCGACGACGTCGCCGTCCTCCTCGGCCGCCAGTACCGGATGCACGACGCCATCGCCGCGTTCCCGAACGACGCGTTCTACGACGGCCGGCTCGAGACCGCCGCGAGGAACGCCGACTGGCGCGTCGACGACCGCGAGCCGCTCGTGGCCGTCGACGTCCACGGCCCCGAGCGCCAGGAGGACGGCGGCGACTCCTACTACAACCCGACCGAGGTCGACGCGGTCGCCGACGAGGTCACGGCGCTCGTCGACGGCGCACTCGACCCGGCCGACGTCGGCGTCATCTCGATGTACGCCGCGCAGGCCGACCGCATCCGCTCGCGACTCGCGAACGGCGACGTCCCCGGCGGCCGCCTCGTCACCGTCGACACCGTCGACTCCTTCCAGGGCGGCGAACGCGAGGCCATCGTCGTCTCGTTCGTCCGCAGCAACGACACCGGGAACAGTGGCTTCCTCGAGACGCCGACCGTCGGGCCACGCCGTCTCAACGTCGCCCTCACACGCGCCCGGAAACGCCTCGTCCTCGTCGGCGACTTCGACACCCTCGGCACCGTCGCCCCACACCGAACCCCCGAGGACTCCTGCGCGCACCTCTACCGCGAACTCGCTGCCACCGTCCGCGAACACGGCCGCATGCAGACCCGACACTGACCGAACCCGCTCGAGCTACTCGCTACCGCGCCAGGCCCTCGCGGCGGTCTGTCGTCGTCGACACCACCGCGACCACCTCACCCGCTCGCGCCCCTCCGGCGGCGCCCACGCCACCGCGACCGCTCACCAGGCGCTGGCCGTTCGTCGAGCGCGAACCGCTCGGTGACGCGCTCACCGTCCCGGAGCACCTCGACCGAGACGACCTGCCCGGGCTCGGTCTCCGTCACGAGGTACCGCGTGAGCTCCTCGTGGGAGTTCACCGGCCGCCCGTCGATACCGACGACCACGTCCCCACCGACCGGAACCTCGCGCCCCCGGACCGTCCGCGTTCCACTCGCAGGCACGAGGACGCCCGCCGCCGGCCCGTCACCGACGTCGACGACGAGCACCCCACCCGGTTCGTCGAGGTCGTTCCCCGCCGCGACCGTCGGCGACACGTCGAGCGTCCGGATGCGCGCGTACGAGTGCCCGACCTCGCCGTACTCGACGAGCGACGGCGCGACCCGACGCAGAATAGGGGCACTGATCGCGAACCCGATGTTGTCCCCGCTCCTCGCGCGATTCACACCGACGACGCGCCCGTCGAGGTCGACGAGCGGCCCGCCGCTGTTCCCCGGATTGATCGCCGCGTCGGTCTGGATGCTGTCCGGGATAGCGAACCCGTTCCCCGACGGCGACGACCGACTCGTCCCGGAGACGATACCGCGCGTCATCGTCCCATCCAACCCCATCGGGTTCCCGAACGCCGCGACCGCCGTCCCCGGCACTGGGTTCTCGCGAGCGACCGGGAGCGGCACCGCCTCCACGGGCAGGTCGTCGACGTACAGGACCGCCAGGTCCGTGTACGGGTCCACGCCGTCGACGGTCGCCGTCCGCCACTCGCCGCCACTGAATCGCACGTCGACTGCGTCAGCGTCCCGGACGACGTGCGCGTTCGTCACGACGAACCCGCGTTCGTCGAACACGAACCCGGACCCGGCACCACCGCTCGACCGGGGGTCGTCGGCGTCGGCGGTCAGGTACACCGACACAACCGACGGAATCGTCTCCCGATACAGCGCCGCGTACGTGGTTTCCTCGTCCATGTGGTAGGGGTCGCCGACGACCACGCACCTCGTCGTCGCCGCCGAACTAACCTCGGGTTAGCACCACTCGTATATACACCGCCCGGTAGCTGTTAGCACGCCACGAGATACATCGAGGACGGGCGACCAGACCGGCACCCACACCGCGAATACGAGTCACACTGACCAGTTACACTGAGTAGATACCCGAGCGACAGCGCCCGATTAACGCCTCAATACCCCCCTACAGGTTGATGTGCGACGTCGACGACGGCATGTCGTCATCGTCGTCGTCACCCTGCACCGGCCCCTCGTAGAGATACGTCAACTCCTCGTCCACCAAGTACACCTGCCCGTCCTCCACCACCACGTCCACGTCCGCGAGCGTCATCCCCTCCGCCTTCCCGCTATCACAGTCCCCCGAACACGTATCGAACGTCGACCCATGCCGCGGACAGATCATCTCCCCATCCCGCACCACCGCCCCAACACCCTCCCGCGCCAGCCGCTGATCGGGCTCGTGCACGCAGAAGTTCCGGAACGCCGCCACCCCATCCTCGCACGGCACCACCACCACCTCACCATCGTCACCGTACGAATCCCGAACCGCGAACAGGTACGACCCCGACTCGTGCACCGCCTCCACGCTCGTCACCCGCGTCCGCGCACTCATACCACCCACCACCAACCCATCGCACAAATCGTTTGGGCACCCCCCAGGGCTAGTGCGCACCGCACCGCGGCCGAGCCCTCGACCACGGGCTCGCGACGCCCGGGACGCAACGGGCGGCGCGGCGCGAGGGCGTCATGGGGCGGTGCGGGGAGGGTGCGGGGAGAAAGAGGGGTGCGGGGAGAAAGAGGGGTGCGGGGAGAAAGAGGGGTGCGGGGAGAAAGAGGGGTGCGGGTGTGGATAGTCACGAAGACGTACGCGACGAGCGGCGCGATGAGGCCGCGGCGGATGGGGAACTTGCCGACCACCCAGAGGAGGGTGCTGAGGGCGGGGACGGACCGGTCGAATTGGTGGGCGATGCAACTCCGGACGTGGTGGTGTGTGCGTCGGTCATCGGTGGGTGAATCCGTGTCGTGGCGTGTCGAGCGAGGCGGTCGCGTGGCTGGTGAGCGTCTCCGTTATTCGACGACTCGCTGTCGAGCGAGCGATGGTTTCTCTGGCGGTCCGTTTGCGTTCGTTTCTCGGGCGGGTCGGTGATCAGGCGGTCTCGGCGTCCGCCTCGAGCTCGAAGAGGTCTTCGACGAGGCAGTCGAAGTACGCGGCGAGCTTCAGTGCGAGTTCGAGCGACGGGTCGTAGCGATCGCGTTCGATGCTGTTGATGGTCTGCCGGCTGACGTCGACGGCGGCGGCCAGGTCGGCCTGACTCATGTCGGCGTCGGTCCGGTGCTCGCGGACGTGGTTCTTCATCGGCGGAGTCGCGTCACCCCGTACGCGAGCCCCCAGGCTGCCAGGACGGCCACCCAGCCGAGGAGGGCGCCGTCGACGAGCGGCGGTGCGTCGTAGATGCCGGCATCCGCGAGCGCGCTGAGGCCGGGGCCGAGGACGACGAGTGCAGCGACGACGGCGAGTATCGTGTGGTGGCTCGCGAGTTGTTCGAGGGCCACGTCGCGCTCGTCAACGACGACGTCGCTCCGGTAGAGAACGGCGAACGCGACGACGGAGAGCGTCCAGTACGTCGCGACGGCGACCACGTGATGTCCGAGGAGGTCGAGCGTGAGGAACGAGGTCATCGCGGCGGCGACGAGAGCGGCGAACAGGCGTCTGTCGCGGCGGCGGTTCGCGAGCGGGTCCGAGTCGTCGTCTCCGAGCATGGAAGTGAGTGAGTTCGTCATATCAGTCGTTGGTGGTACTGCACGGCGATTATGTAGACGCCGAAGACGCCGGCGAGCGCGGACATCGCCCCCCAGAACGCCTCGGGAGCGGCCGCGACGTCCGCGGCCTGGAGTGCAGCCATCCCCGGTGCACCGGCGATGAGTGCGAACGCGGCGACGGTGAGCGTCGTGCCAGCGCCCTTCGCCATGATCTCGTGGTCTCGTTCGTCGTACGAGTCCGCGTCGGTGAGTGACCCGTACGCGATGAACCCGAGGTAGCACAACCAGTAGAGGCCCACGCTGACGAGCGGGTAGTCGAGCGCGAGGCCGGCGAGGTACGCGACGCACCCGAGGGCGACGAGCCCCCAGATGACGCGCCTGTTGCGCTTCCGGGCGACGAGCGGGTCGTGGTCGAGTTCGCGTTCGAACATGGCGGTAGTGGAAAGCTCGTTTGTCGTAAAGTATGCTTTACACCACAGCCGGTGTGACCCAATTATAAAATTCCTTCGCTCCGGGGTCCATCCCCCCAAAGCTCGCCCAGCACGACGAGGAAGCATTCACCCGGCCAGGAGGCATGACAGGAACCGAACGCTTTTGTTTCGTGCTAATTGTATTTGAATCAATGTCTTGGACGACTGGTTTTCGTGTCGGTCGCCCCGAGCCGACGCCACCCCGAACGCGGACAGCCTTCTTCCTCGCTACCGACGACGGAGGCCATCGATGAGAACGGTCACAGTGGACAAATACCGCTGCAACAAGCACGACACACTCGTCGTCGACGCCACACAGTACGTCCCCGACCGGCACGCGTTCACCAGATATCACTGTCATCGCGACAGCGGCGTCACCCATCCAGACGCAGCAACGAACGGTGCCGCAGTCGCGCTCTTCTGCGCGCTGGAACCCCAATACTCGCCGCCCAGGACCGTTGTCACCGCCGTCCGCAAGGACGGGGGCGCGACCAACCCAACCACGAACGAGACGGTCCACGCTGCTACGTGGGCGCTCGACCAGGTCGACGCAGACGACGTCATGCTCGACACCTTCGCGGGCACGCGGAGAGCCAGCGCCGACGAGGACGGCGTCGCCGTCGAAATCACTGACGGTCCCGGACGGCCGCTCGAACAAGACAGCCGTCTATGGGATCCGTTTGAGATCCACGCCGCTGCCCATCGTGGAGCTGCCACGCACGTCTTCCAGACGACCGTCCCCGTTCGCTCTCCGATGGACACGACCGACGTCAAGGACGACACTGAAGCGGTCGAACCCACGCCCGAAACGACAGCGCACGCCTCACGCTAACTCCCAACGAAGAACCCGGGGCACGCACAATCCTCGCACTCGGTCGTTACGCGCCAGCGTCGTCGCCGAAACGAGCCATCAGTGACGCGGTGAACGCACCACAGACGAACGTCAGCGCCGCAAGGAGACACACCGCGGGAACGAACGCGCCCAGAATCGGCCCGAGGCCGGACACAGAGACGACCGTCACTGCGTCCCCGCCCAGAACGAGCGCGCGAACCGCGTCGACCGCGTACGACACCGGATTCACGGCGGCGACCGCTCGAACCCAATCCGGGAACGCTCCGAGTGGCAGCAACCCGGAGGAGAGGAACAGTAACGGGAACTGGAGGAGGTTCGCGACCGCGATGATGACTTCCTCGGTCTCCACGACGAGCGCGATGGCGTTCGAGACCGCCATGAACCAGAGCGCGAATAGCACGGCGACGAGGACGATGCCGACGACGCCCAGCAACCCCGTCTCGATCCGCGCGCCGATAGCGACGCCGAGCGCGACGACGACGAGCACCTGGACGACGATCCGAGCGAGTTCCGCCGCGGCCTTCCCGGCGAACACCGCCCCGGTACTCATCGGCGACACGAGCACCTTCTCGAACATCCCCGACCGGATGTCGTCGAACGTCCCGACCCCAGACGAGATAGCCGCCGCCAGCGCCGCCTGCACGACGACCGCCGGCAGCAGGAACGTGACGTACTCGACGGATTCGAGCCCCGTCTCCGCGAGTGCTGCAGCACCGACCGCGCGGAACACCTCCGTGAACAAGAGGAGAGCCACGATGGGTTGCACGAGGACGACGACGATGACGAACGGGTTCCGGAGCGCCTTCCGATGCCATCGCTTGCAGTTCGCCCACGCGTCGCCGACGAACGAGTTCCCGTCCCGTGGTGCAGGGCCGTCGTCGCCAGCTGTCGCCGCAGTCCCGCTCATGGTCGCCCGGTGACCTCGCTCTCGGTCGGTCGCGTCGAGCGTTCCCGTCCCCGTTCCTGTTCCGGATTCACGTCCCCAAGCTTCAACATCGTCGACAAACACGTATTCTTCCCGTTAAGACCCTTCGAAAAATACCTAGTTGGCGTCCCGCAGCTCGGAAGTAGTCCGGCGTCAGTTCTCGAGCGAGACCGCGAACGGACTGTCCGCATCCGAGTCCCAGCCGAGCAACACGAACGCGACCGCCCCAGCCGCCAGCGACAGCGCAACCAGGACGTCCACCGCGCCGAATCCCTCCCGGGTCACGGCGACCACGACCCTGAACGCCGGTATCGGCAGGAGAACCGCGAGCACCCGACGCTGCGTCGCGAGATACAGTAACGTTGCGGTGGGGATGATGACGCCACCGGAGAGCGTGAAAACCGTCCGTGCCGGGAGCCACACGAGCACACTCACCGCGGCAACGAGCGCCCATCCCTGAACGAGCGACGACCAGTCGAACCAGCGCCAGACCGCGTACATGAGTACGGCGACCGCGAGCAACGCCACGCCCTGGAGAACGTTCACCAGGTCCCCGTCGATCGGTTGCGCTTCGAGCGCCATCGCCAGCAGGAAGCCGGCCACGTCGATGCCCAGCACCGCGAGGAGATGATTCCGTAAGCGACCGCCGCCCCCCCATCGCCACCCGAGGTACGCCATCACCGGGAACAGCATCGGGAGCAGGAACCGCGGTTGCGTCGCCAGATCGGCCAGCCTGAACACGTCCATCTTCTTTTCTACACACCTCTTTCCTCCGTAATCATACAACGGTTACGGTCCAATCTGACGCGCTCGACACCCCCCGAGGGCGACTGCGCTCAGACGAACGTCGACGCGTCGACCCGGTCGACGTACGCCACGAGGAGCCCGCCGAACGCGACGTTCAGTCCGACCAGGACAACAACCGCGACCAAGACCGGATCGAGGATGCCACCGAACCACGACACCTCGACCACCATCGGCACGCGACGACCGAGGACGAGCGCGCGAAGGGCGTCCACCGCGTACGTCACCGGATTCACCGTCGCGAACGCGCGAATCCATCCCGGCAGCGCCGACAGCGGGAGGAACGCCGAGGAGAGGAACAACAACGGGAACTGGAGGAGGTTCGTCCCCGCACTGATCGACTCCTCGTCGGTCGTCACCACCCCGAGCGCGTTCGAGACGATCATGAACCAGAGCGCGACCAGCAGACAGATGACGAGAACGGCGACGACACCGAACGCACCCGTCGCGACCTCTCCACCGACCGCAACCGCGAGCGCGAGCACGACGAGCACCTGCACGACGATACGGAGGAACTCGGACATGCCCTTCCCCGCGAACACCGCCGTCGTCCGCATCGGACTGGCGAGTACCTTCTCGAACATCCCGCTCTCGATGTCCGTCACCAGTCCGATACCGGACGTCAACGCAGACGCGAGCGACACCTGCATGACGACCGCCGGCACGATGAACGTCACGTAGTTCACGCCCTCGAACCCGGTGTCAGCGAGGACGATCGACGCGGCACCGCCGAAGACCAATCCGAACATCAAGAGCGTCAGTATCGGTTGGACGAGCGAGACGATGATGACGAACGGACTCCGCATCGTCTTCACGTTCCACCGGCGGAAGTTCGCGACCACGTCCCGCCGCAGTGACCGCTCGCAACCACCCACGGTCTCGGACTCCGACGCGTCCGCACGCGGCGAACTCACCGCGCGACCACCCCCGTCGCAGGCCAGTCGTCCTCGCGAGCTCGGTTCGCGGGTCCCCAGCCGCGTCCTCGAATGGAGGTCATCGCCGCTGGACGGTCGCCACGTGTTCGGTCGCGGGCCGAAGCGTCATCGACGGCGTGAACTCGATGTCGCCGTCGACGGACACGTCCAGGTCGACGCGACCGACCATCTCCGCGAGTGCGATGACCATCTCCTGACGCGCCACCTTCTTCCCCGGACAGAACCGCGGGCCGCCACTGAACGGGAAGTACGAGAACTGCGGTCTGTCGAAGTCGCCCTGCCATCGCGACGGATCGAACGACTCCGGGTCCGTCCAGAAGCGCTCGTCGCGATGGGGGACCCACTGCGGAAGGATGAACTGCGTTCCCTCGTCGAACTCGTAGCCGCCGACGGTCACCGACTCGGTCGCCATCCGGTTGACGCCGACGGTCGGCGGGTAGAGCCGGAGCGTCTCCGAGAGCACGTGCTGGGCGAGCTCCAGTTCGTCGACGTCTGCGGGTTCGAGGGCGTCCCCGTCGACGACGCGGTCGTACTCGTCGCGGAGCGACTCGAGGACCGACGGGTGCTCGTCGAGCAACCGCCAGGCGTGCATGAGCGACCCGCCCGGGGAAGAGGTTCCGGCGAGGAGGAGTCCGACGAGGTTGTGTCGCACCTCGACCGTCGAGAGCACGCCCCTGTCTGCTGCTTTCAGAAGGAGCGAGCAGACGTCTTCACCCTCGGATTCCCCTCGTCGTTCCTGGATGCACTCCTCGACGTACTCGTCGAGAGTGCGGACGGACTGCTCGAACCGGCGGTCGGTCGGCGTCGGCACCCAGTCCGGGAGGTAGCGACCGATCCGCCGGAGGTTCGCGCGGTCGATGAGTGCGTCCGACGCGGAGATGACGACGTCCTCGTCCCCGCGGATGTCGATGCCGAGGAGCGTATCGGTGAGCATCCGCATCGTGAACACGCGCATCTCCTTGTGGAGGTCGAACGTCTCGCCGTCGGACCACGCGCGGACCGACTCGACGGCTTCGTCGATCATCCGCTGTCGGTACGCCTCCACGGTGTCCCCCGTGAACGCCGGTCCCATCGCTTTCCGGCGTCGCCGCCAGTCCTCGCCCGTGGACATGTTCACGGCGTTGTCCGTGATGCCAGCGAAGCTCTCCTGTTGAGCGGGACCGATGGTGAAGCTCCCGTGCTTCTTCACGAGGATCTCCTGAATCATGTCCGGGCCGGTGACGAGGTAGAACGACTGTATGGGCGTGTCCACCTCGACGATGTCGCCCTTGTTTCCGAACGTCTCTATCGCGTCGATAGGGTCCCGTGCGTACTCCAGGGCGTGCCCCAAGAACGGCGTGCCCTCGGGCTTCGGCGGGGACTGCGCGTCTGACATGGAACGGGCTACCGGACGGAACCGTATATTACTACTGATATAGGAGCGTTGAAATTATGTTCGTGTCGGGTCTTCGGTCACGTCGACGCCGTTCCCGAGCCGTCCCGTTCCCCTCGGAAGTTCGTCTCGAGCGTTCCGAAGAACCAGAGCGACCCGAGGTGGCAGGCCAGCAGCGCGAGGACGACGGGACTCCCCGAGAGCACCACGAGGACGAGCGTGCCGAGGGACTTGAGCGCCACCTCGGCCTGCTTGGTCCGTCGACACCCGAACCGCGAGGCGAGCGTGACCTTCCCCGCCTCCCGGTCGCCCTCGACGTCCTTCGCGTTCCGCGCTTCGAGACCGGCGAAGACGATGAGGAACCACCCACTGAACAGTCCGGCGGCGTCGGCTACGGAGACCGACAGCGGCGAAATGAACACGAAGATGAACACGAGCATGTACCCCCACGTGAACGCGACCGCGAGCGAGTCGAGGGGGAGCGGGACCGTCTTTATCTCGTCGTAGAGCGCGAGGACGACGAGGGGGACGTGCGCGAGCGCGACCGTCGCGACGCCGGTCACGTCCGGGGAGAACACTGTCGCGAACAGCGATAGTTCGAACAGGAGGAACGTCACCACTCCGAGCCCGACGAGTTCCGCGTGGTACTTTCGGACGAGTGCTGTTCGCCCCGGGTTGTTTATCTCGTCCTCCTCGGTCACGTCGAGCCTGTCGACGACGTAGATGAGCGTCATCACGGCGGTGGCGGTCACGAACCCCTCGCCTGCCGCGAAGTACCCGCCGCCGAGGTACACCGCCGAGATGACGAGTATCAGCACCGAGTTGACGTTCAGGTACAGGCTGCAACTGACGACGAGGTCGTAGATATCGCTCACGGTGTACTTCGGCCCCCTCATCGTTCCGTGCCCCCCGGTTCGCCGTCGGCCGTCGGCCAGTTCGGCGAAGCAGCCCCAGAGCCCTCTTTCGGTTCTATCCCCCACGAGTTCGCACACCCGCACCCTTTTAATTTCACAGCGAGAGCTAGTAATAACAATCACTATTTGTATCTGTTGGATAGTAGGCTAGTTATTAAATAAATTAATACTAGTATGTAAAAATATATACCGAGAAGATACTGTCAGTCGTCCGAAGCCGAAGGCGTCGCCTTCGCCGGGAGAGTGGTCTCCGACCGGTACCGCGACCAGAGTTCGAGGAGGCTCGGCTGCACGTACACGCTCGCGACGAACGAGTACACGATACCGATGGCGAGCACGATACCGAACTGCCGGAGTGCCGGCAGCAGCGCGAACGAGAGCACGCCGAACCCGGCCGCGGTCGTCATCGCACTACTGAACAACGCACTGCCGGTCCCAGTACTCGTCCGCTGCAACGCCGTCTCGGAATCAGTCTCCCCCTCGAACTCCTCGGCGAACCGCTCGCTGACGTGGATGGCGTAGTCCACGCCCAACCCGACCGAGATGCTTCCGACCAGCGCCGTCGTGAGTCCGATCGGGATGGACAACAACCACATCGTCCCGAGCAACCACGTCACACTACAGAAGATGGGGAGGAGCGTGACCAGACCGAGCGACGCCGCCCCCTCACGGACGTGGAAGATGACGGTCAGCAACACGAGCACGACACCGAGCGTCAACGTCAGACTCTCGATGACAGTCGTCGCCAGTCCGTCGTTCAGGTTCTTCGACGTGACCGGCGACCCGGTCGCGATGACCGACACGCCGTCCGCGTCCTCCATCGTCTCCGCAGCACCGTACAGCGGCGCCACCGCCGCATCCCGGTCGAGGTTCCCGTTCACCGCGATACGGACGAGCAAGCCGTCGTAGGTGCCGTCGTCGCTCCGGTGGAGCGTCCGCGCGGCGAGGCGCGGAGTCGTCTCGTAGAACGCGTCGTAGACCGACGCGACGTTCCGGTCCGGAACGCCGTTCCCGTCCGTGTCCGCCGCGTGGAACGTCGCGTTGAACGAATCGTTCTGGGAGGCCGCAGTCCGCATCGCCGTCACCGGCGTCACGACCACCGGGTCGCCGTCAGGCCCCGTCAACACGGCGTCTGACGACTCCGCGACGTCGGTCGCACGCGTCACGTCGTCGAGGACCGCCGCCGACGTCACGTTCCCCTCGACGTACACGTACCCCTGCTTGTCCGGCGTCTGGAAGTTCCCGTAGATGAACCGGCGGTTCTCCTTCAGGAAGTACTCGCTCGGCTGGACCGCCTCCGGGAGGTCCTCCGTCCACGCCGGCGGGTCGTCCGCCATGAACGACGTCTCCGGCGTCGCGATGTCGACCTGGGTCGCGCCGACCGCACCGCCGGCCGTCACGAGCGCGACCAGCACCAACACCGCGACCGGCGCCCGCGTTGCCGCCGACGCGCCGCCACGCAGGAGTCCGCTGACGGTCTCGTTCGACCCGAGCGAGGACGGCCGCCGGTCCAGTCCGACGCGTGCAAGCAGCGAATCCACGCCGACCTTCAGTGCCGGCACGAGCAGGCCGAACACGCAGAGCGTCGCCAGGATACCGATCGCCGAAACCACGCCGAACATCCGGATGTCCCCCATCTGACTCGTGAGGTTCGCGAGGAATCCGATGGCGGTCGTCGCCGTCACGAGCGCGAGCGCGGGCCCGACCCCGACGAGCGACCGACGCATCGCCGTGGCCGGCGACGCCGCCTCGTCCGCTCGCTCCTCGCGGTACCGCATCACCACGTGGAGCGCGTAGTCGACCGACAGCCCGATGAGGAGTATCGGCACCGCGATCATCGTCTGTCCGAACGCGATACCGAGCCACCCCATGAGCCCCATCGTCCACGCGAGGACGACGCCGATGCCGAGGAGGCCGAGGACGATGTCGACGGGGTCACGGTAGGCTATCGAGAGCACGACCAGGACGAACAGCAGTGCGAGCGGGCCGAGTATCGCGAGACTATCCGAGATGGCCGTCGACTGCTGACCGCTCATCAGGCCGCCGCTGTAGAGGTAGTACTGCTGGCCGTCCGACCGGTCCTTCGCGAGTTCTCTCGCCGCGACCTGCCCGTCGGTCACGCGCTCGGGGAGGGCGACCTCGACGGCGACGTCACCGCCGGTCTCCTGGACGACGACCACGAGGTGCGTATCCGCGGTCGTCGACCCGGGCTCGTAGGACTGCGGGAGCAAGCGCAGTGCCGCGCGTTTCCCCGGCGACGACCGGTCCGGGTCGAGGACGCGCTCCACGACCGTCGACACCTGGGACGCGTTCATCGATTCGAGTTGCGTTATCTGTTCGTCGAGCGTCGGCGGCTCCGGGCGAGCAGACGCGTTCTCGCTCGCGTCGATGTCCGTGCGCTCGGAGTCCGTCCAGTCCGTGAGGACGGGGTCTGGGAGCGTTCGCTCGCGCTCCGCTGCGACCGCTGCCCGAGCGACGACGTTCGCCACGCTCGCGGTCGCCTGATCGCCAGCGAGCGTCCGGTTCAGCGTTCGGTTCTGGTGGAGTGACCGCTGGTAACGGAGCGTCGAGAGCAACGACCCTCTCGACAACGCGTTCCCGGTGTCGTTGCGGACCGCGACCATCGTGACGGTCGTGTTCGACCCCTGGTCGGAGAACCGCTGTTCGACCTCGTCGTACGCTTCTCTGGCGGGTGAGTCGCCGGATAACCCGCTTATCGACGAGGACTCCTCGACGTCGGCGAGGCCGGCGCCGAAGACCCCGGTCAGGACGAGCATGACGGCGACGACGATGGCCGGATGGTCGGTGGCCACCGACGCGAGTCTGTCTATCGTCGACATCGATGGCCGGTACTCACCTGGTTCGTCACGGTCGCGTCGGACTGTCCGTCTGGTCGGTGCGTCGCTGGTGTCGGTCGGCGTCGCGCTCGCTCCTGGCGAGCACGGCCGCAGCGCAGGCGACTATATGCGAATTTTCTCCCCATTATATTTCAAGTTATTTTACTTCTCAAATAAGAAGTTTTCGTCCCAGTGGTGCGTTCCAGATGGCGCCAGTCTGGCGCTCGATGCCGTGGTCGCGTTCGATGGCCCTCACTCCGCTTCGGCGCTGCTCGCTCGCGAGAGCAACGACACCGTGATAGCACCGAACACGACGTTCAACCCGACGAGTACCGCGAACGCCGGGACGAGCGTGTCGTACATCCCGCCGAACCGGGAGACGGTGACCACGGTCATGACGTCCTCGCCGAGGACGAACGCGCGGACCGCGTCCACCGCGTACGTCACCGGATTGAACGTCGCTATCAGTTCGACCTCCGACGACATCGGGATGAACGCCGGCGAGAGGAACAACAGCGGGAACATGAACAGCATCGAAGCAGCGTTCAAAACCTCCTCGTCGCGCGTGACGAGCCCGATGACGTTCGAGATGGACATGAACAGCAGCCCGACGAGGAGGCACACGACGACGATGCCGAGCACCCCCGGCACGCCGGTCGTCACGTCCGCACCCATCAGCACCCCCAGGCCGAGGACGGCGAGCAACTGGAGGACGATACGCGCGAGCTCGGACGCGGCCTTCCCCGCGAACACGGCCGTCCACGTCATCGGCGTCACCACGACCTTCTCGAACATCCCGCTCTCCAGGTCGCTCACGAGCCCCATCCCGGACGTGAACGCGGACCCCATCGTCGCCTGCAGGAGGACCGCGGGCAGCAGGAACGTGACGTACTCCACGCCCGCGAACCCCGCACGTTCCAGCGCGAACCCGCCGACGTCGCCGAACACCGCGGTGAACAGGAGTAGCGAGAACACCGCGACGACGATCTCGAGGACGAACGCCGTCGGGTTCCGGACCGTCTTCCGGTTCCAGCGCTTGAAGTTCACCCAGGCATCGCCGAGGACCGAGTTCCCCGTGTTCGGGCCGACGACGTCTGCGTCGGGCGTACTCATCGACTCGCCTCCGCCGGCTCGGCGTCCGCGTCGAGGTCGGCGACGTCCTCGTCCGCGATGGCGAGGAACACGTCGTCGAGCGTCGCCTCCTCGATGTCGAACCCGGTGACCGTATGGCCGGCGTCGCGGAGTTCGACGAGGAGTTCGGTCCCGACCTCGTTCGCGCGCTGGGTCGTCACGCGAACGCTCCCCGAACCGCACTCGACGGTCGAGTCGGCGTCCAGGACGTCGCAGTCGCGGGCGACGTCCGCCGCGGCCGTGACCGATGACTCGTCACCAGCCAGGTCGACGCGGAGCACCTGCCCGCCGACGCGGCGCTTGAGCGACTCCGGCGACCCGTCCTCGACGAGTTCCCCGTCCTTGATGACCGAGAGCCGGTCGCACAGCGAGTCCGCCTCCTCGAGGTACTGCGTGGTGAGGAACACGGTCGTCCCCTGGTCGTTGATCCGCCGGAAGTAGTCCCAGAGGCGGTTGCGGGCCTTCGGGTCCAAGCCGGTGGTCGGTTCGTCGAGGAACACGAGTTCGGGGTCGTGGACGAGTGCCGTCGCCGCGTCGAGACGTTTCTTCATGCCGCCGGAGAACTGTTCGGCTGGCCGGTCGGCGACGTCCGCGAGGTCGGCGAGCGCGAGGAGTTCGTCGATGCGGTCGTCGCGGTGCTCGCTCGGGACGCCGTACGCCTCGCACGCGAACCGGAGGTTCTCGCGGGCGGTCAGTTCCTCGTCGACGCTGACCGCTTGGGCCATGTACCCGATGGACCCTCGTACCGCCGTCCGTTGCTCGGTCGCGTCGTAGCCGTTCACGCGGACGGTGCCCGTGGTCGGTTCCAGTAGCGTCGCGAGTATCTTTATCGTCGTCGTCTTCCCGGCGCCGTTCGGGCCGAGGAACCCGAAGAACTCGCCTTCCGGGATGGAGAACGTGATGTCGTCGACGGCGGTCGTGCCGTCGGCGTACCGGAAGGTGAGGTCTTCGACGTCGATGGCAGGTGCCTCGTCGGTCGGGCGGTCGGTGTCGTTCGTCCCAGTCATTAATTCTTGGTCGGCCATCTGTTGGAATAATGTATCGGTTCGGGATACGAGAACGTTCTGCGAGGCATAGAAACCGGTTTTTTAAGGACGTCTCTCGTGGGTGGCAGCGATGAAGCGCCTGCGAGCAACCGCCCGGATGGCTGCCGAGGACGCACCGAAGTTCTACAACCTCCTCGCGAACTCGCGGGACGTCGACGAGGCACGGCTTCTGGACGTGAACACGACGATGGACGGCGTGGAGACGCTCCTGTTCGCCATCGACGGGGACACGTCGACGTTCGAGCGCGAGGCCACCGACTCGCCGGGCATCGAGTCCGTGGAGGTCGCTTCGAGCGACGGCGAGTGGGCGTACGCGCTCGTCGTCATGCGGCCGGCCGAGACGCCGCTGTTCGGCGCGCTCCAGCGACTCGGTCCACAGGCCGGGCTCGTCATCCGGACGCCGATAGTGTACCGCGACGGCGAGGTCCAGTGTCGCGCGGTCGGCGACCCGGCGCCGCTGCAAGCTGCACTGGACGTCGCGCCCGACGCGTTCGAGGTCCGCATCGACGAGGTCGGGTCGTTCCGTGGAGTGCTCGACGACCCGCGGAACGCGCTGAGCGACCGCCAGCTCGAGGCCGTCCGGGCCGCGCATCGCCTGGAGTACTACGGGCAGCCACGCGGCGCGACCCACGAGGACGTCGCGGCCGAGCTCGACTGTTCGCCGGCGGCCGCCAGCGACCACCTCCAGCGTGCGGAGGCGAAGCTGGTGGACGCCGTCCTCGACGACCTCGGACCCGACGTCTGACCGCCAACGCGCCCCCTCTGAGTTTTTATTCATAGTGCAGAGCGTAATCGTAAGGTTATTTGCTGCGTTATGAAATGTTCGCGGCATGCACTACGCACCTCGCATCCCCCGGCGAGCGTTCCTCGGCGGGGTCGCGACCACGATCCCGAACGTCGACGTCGCGACGTTCGAAGGAGAGGGGACCGACGACGACACGACCGCCGATGGAGGACCGACCGGGTCGGTCGACGTCTCCGACGGCGACGTCGCGGACGCCATCGAAGCCTCGCACGAGTACCTGTTCTCGAACCGTCGCGGCACGAACCAGCTGGGCGGACGGACGTTCCGCCACTGGGAGACCCACATCCTCGGCCTCAACGAGAACGGCAAGTACAGACAGACGCTGTACTACGCGATACTGCTCGAGCATCTCGACCGCCGCGAGGACGTGAAGGAACGCTGCATCTCGTTCCTGCTCGACGCTCGCGAGGACGGCGGTGGCTGGGGGGACGTCACGACGAACTACGGCGCGCTGCTCCTGTTCGACCTCGCCGACGATTCGCGGTACGACGACGTGGTCGCGGACATCGAAGCGGAGAACGAACGCGAAGGGTTCGAGTTCGCGCCGACGGTGTCCGACGGCGACGACGTCGACACCGGACTCACCTACGACATGCGAGTGATGTACGCGGCGCTCTCCGACGCGTACAGCTACGAGGAGCTGTTTCCGCTCGACGCACCCCTCGAGATCGGTCGACTCATGGCGTACACGGAGGCGTTCGACGGTGACACCATCTCTGCGACCGGTCAGAGCTTCCGGCAGTCGTTCGTCGCCGCCATCTGCGCGCACTTCCTCATCGCCTCGGAGAAGAAGCGGTCGTTGAGCGAACGCGACCGGAAGCTCCGCCCGCTCCTGAAGCGCGTGCTCATCAGTCGCCGCCTCAGTAGCGGCGTGTGGGCGACGTCGATGGTGTCGGTTCTCGCGATCCTCGCGCTCCGCGAGACCGGCGTGTCGCCTGCCGGCGAGGACGCCGTCCGGTATCCCGTCGACTGGATCGCGCGGAACCGCGTGACCGACGCGGGCCGCGTGGAGATATGGAACCTCCCGACGTGGGACACCGCGAAGGTCATCGACGCGCTCCTCGCGTCCGGACTGGACACGGACGACGAGCGCGTCCGCGAGGCCGCACAGTGGCTGTACAACGCTCGCGTCCCCGAACACGCCGCCAAACCGATAAACGCGAAGCTCGACCGGCCGATGGCGACGTACAGGAATCACCAGGGCGACGGCTGGGGGTACCGGGAGAACATCTACAGCGACTGGGACACGACGTCGATGTGCATGGAGGCGCTCGCGCCGTTCATGGCGCCCCAGATGGGCGCTGACGCGGAGTTCCTGCTTGACGTCCAGAACAGCGACGGGAGCTGGTCGACGTTCGCGAAGGACTTCGACCCGCTCGACGACGCCGTGGAGGACGCGGTCCGCGACCGGTTGCATCCCGCGGTCTTCCGGCGGTTCTTCGGTCGGAACCGAGCGACGGACGTCACGGGCGGTGCGCTCTCGGCGCTCGGGAAACTCGGGTACACGGTCGGGAACTCGCAGGCGGTCCGCGACGCGGTCTCGTGGCTGGAGGACGCGCGTTCGGACAACGGGATGTGGGTCGCCATCTGGGGGCAGGCGTTCACGTACGGGACGGCGCGCGTGCTCCGCGGGTTCCGCGAGGTCGGCGTCGACATGGACCGCGACGTCGTACAGGACGCCGTCTCGGTCCTCCGAGAGAAGCAGAACGACGACGGTGGATGGGGCGAGGAGAGCAGTTACGCGGCGGAACAGGACGACCCGATGGACGTCCCGTACGAGCCGGACGAGTCGACGCCGGAGCAGACTGCGTGGGCGCTCCAGGCGTTGTTCGCCGCGGGCGTGTCACCGAACTCGGACGCGGTCCAGCACGGCGTGAACTACCTCCTCGAGACGCAGCGCGACGACGGTTCGTGGCCGGTGAGCCTCGTCATGTACAACTGGGGTGGGCCGAAGTACAGTACGGCAGCGACCACGCAGGGGACGGCCCTGAAGGCGCTCGGTTCGTTCCGGTCCGCGCAGTAACGTCGACGCGGTTCCGGCGACAGCACCTCCGCGGTCGGCGGCGTCGACGCGGTTCCGGCGACAGACCCTTCACACGGGCGGCCGACGACACGGCCATGTCAGACGATACGGTCTTCCTCACCGGTTTCCCGGGATTCCTCGGGAGCGCGCTCGTCGACCGTCTCCTCTCTCGCGGCGAGCACGTCACCTGCCTCGTCCAGTCGAAGTTCCGCGACCTCGCCGAGGACCGCCGCGACGACCTCGAACGCGAGCACGGCGTCGACGACGCCATCGCGCTCGTCGAAGGCGACATCACCGAGCCCGACCTCGGACTCCCCGACGACGGCGAGTTCGCCCGGGACGCGCTCGCGGACCGGACGACCGAGGTGTATCATCTCGCGGCCGTCTACGACCTCGGCGTCGACCGCGACTTCGCGATGGCCGTGAACGTCGACGGCACCGAGCGCGTCCTCGACTTCTGTCGCGCCTGCGACCCCTTCGACCGACTCCACTACGTCTCCACGTGCTACGTCAGCGGCCGCTATCCCGGTGAGTTCACCGAGGACATGCTCGTCGAAGGGCAATCGTTCAACAACCACTACGAGTCCACGAAGTTCCTCGCGGAGGTCCGCGTACAGGACGCGATGGACGACGGCCTCCCGGCGACGGTGTACCGGCCGAGTATCGCGGTCGGCGACAGCGAGACCGGCGAGACCCAGAAGTACGACGGCCCCTATCACGTCATCAGGTACTTCCTCGACCAGCCCGGGGTCGCGGTCGTCCCCGAGTTCGGTGACCCCGGTGCGGTCGAGGTGAACGTCGTCCCCCGGGACTTCGTCGTCGACGCCATCGACGCCATCAGCGCGCGCGAGGACACCCGCGGAGAGGTCTATCAGCTCGCGGACCCCGACCCGCCCTCGGTCGCGGAGATGCAGGCCGCGTTCGCCGCGGCGGCGAACACGTGGACCGTCGACGTCCGCTTCTCGAAGGCCGCGTTCCAGTGGTTGCTCCGCGAGGTCGACGCGTTCCGGGACTGGACGGGTATCGACCCCGCTATCGTCGACTACTTCACGCATCCGACGCGCTACGACACGACCGAAGCGAGCGCGGTCCTCGCCGACGAGGGCATCGAGTGCCCGGACTTCCGCGAGTACGCGCCCCGGCTCGTCGACTACGTCCGACGGCATCCGCACGTCGGGAACGACGCGATGACGTGACCGCCACGAGGCGGTCGTTCGTTCGACACCCGTTCCCGCCGTCCGTCGGGACGAGCGGACTCAAACGACCGTTTGAGTGAACGTGTCCTTGAAGTGAGATGCCGTGGTAGCATCAGGTGGTGCTTCGGTCCGCCTGACCGAATCGCCGGCGCGACAGCCCATCGCTGCCGGCCGCACGCCCGAGTCGACCGCCCATCGACTCCGGGGGAAGCGGCTGGGGCGCCTGCCAGGACGCCTCGGCCAGACGGAGCACCAGCCTGTCTGACACACCGCGTCGACGCGGCGCACTTGCCCTGCCCGCCGCGTCGACGCGACCGCACTCTTCGTCGTTACCCGTCGTCGATACCCGCGGGTCTCGCGGCCGAACGCGAGCCGTATCGCCAGAGGGAGGCCAATCCTTAAGCGAGCGAGCGAGTAAGCAGGAGTGATGACGGCATCCGACGGCTCTTCGCCCGACGACCGGACGCTCGTTCCGCCACCGGCGGCGTTCGAGGGGCGTGTAACGCCGACCTCGGACGACAGGGCGTCGTTCGACGCGGACTGGCCGGACGCGTGGGCGACGGCCGCGAACGCGCTCGACTGGACCGTCGATTACGAGCGCGTTCTCTCCTCGGCCGCCGACGGCGGCCCGCCGTTCGAGTGGTTCCAGGGCGGTGAGTTGAACGCGTGTGCGAACTGCGTCGACCGCCACCTCGACGACCGCGGTGAAGCGGTCGCGCTGGAGTGGAACGGTCACCTGGGGGAGTCCCGGACGTACACGTACCGCGAGCTCCACCGCGAGGTGAACGCGGTCGCCGCCGGACTCCGCGACCTCGGTGTCGGCGAGGACGACGTGGTGACGACGTACCTCCCGGCGGTGCCCGCGGTCGTCGTGACGATGCTGGCGTGCGCTCGCCTCGGCGCGGTCCACAACGTCGTGTTCGCGGGGTTCTCCGCGGACGCGCTCGCGACGCGGATGGAGCGCGCGGACTCGCGGTACCTCGTGACGAGCGACGGCTACTATCGGCGCGGGGAGGCGGTCGACCAGCGCCGTCGCGCTGACAACGCGACGATGTCGCTGTCGTACGACCTGGACGCGACGGTCGTCGTCGACCGCCTCGGGACCGACCCGGACGTCGACCGCGAGAACCGGTACGCGTACGACGCGCTCGTGGACGCGAACCGCGACGCGACCGTGGCGCCGGTGGCGCGCGCGGCGACGGACCCGCTGTTCCGCATCTACACGTCGGGGACGACCGGCGAGCCGAAGAGCGTCACGCACACGACGGGCGGGTACCTCGCGCAGGTGGCGTGGTCGACCGGGCGCGTCCTCGACGTTACTGCGGACACGACGGTGTGGTCGACGGCGGACCCGGGGTGGATCACGGGGCACTCCTACGGCGTGTACGGGCCGCTCGCGCTCGGCGCGACGACGGTGCTGACGGAGTGGAGTCCGGACGCGGTCGACCGCGACCGCCCGTGGGCGCTCGTCGAGGCCCTCGACGTGGAGGTGTTCTACACCGCGCCGACGGTCGTCCGGTCGTTCGCGAAGTGGGGCGCGGAGTACCCTGAGCGGCACGACCTCTCGAGTCTCCGCGTCCTGGGGAGCGTCGGCGAGCCGTTCGACGCGGAGACGTGGGCGTGGTACTTCCAGCACGTCGGCGGCGGCGACTGTCCGGTCGTGGACACGTGGTGGCAGACGGAGACGGGCGCGGTCCTCCTGTCGACGCTCCCGGGCGTCGACGACGCGAAACCGGGGTCCGTGGGGCGGCCGCTCGCGGGCGTGTCGGTCTCCGTCCGCGACGGTGCGGGCGACCCGGTCGAGCCGGGCGTTCGCGGCTGGTTGACCGTGGACCGGCCGTGGCCCGCGATGGCGCGCGAGCTCGCGACCGGGACGGCGTGGGGCGAGCGCGTGGCGGTGGAGTCGGGCGCGCTCGACGACGGGGACGCGGGCTCCGAGGAGGACGGTGGCGGCGGCGCGGCCGACGGGTGGTGGTATCGGGTCGGCGACGAAGCGGTCGTGGACGACGCGGGGTACGTGACGGTGCTGGGTCGCGCGGACGACGTGGTGAACGTCGACGGGCGTCGGTTCAGTACGGGCGAGATCGAGCACGCGCTCGTCGAGGTCGACGGCGTCGCGGAGGCGGCGGTCATCGCGCGCGACGACCCGGACTCGGGGAACGCGCTCGTCGCGTACGTCACGACCGACGACGACCGCACCGACGTGTCGACGCTCCGGGACGCGCTCGACGACGCGGTCGCGGCCGCCATCGGCGCGGGCGTGCGCCTCGACCAGGTCGTGTTCACGCCGGACCTCCCGAAGACGCGCTCCGGGAAGATCATGCGTCGCCTCCTCGAGGACATCGCGAACGGCGAGTCCTACGGCGACACGAGCGCGCTCCGGAACCCCGAGGTCGTCGGGGAACTGGAAGCGCGCCACGACGACTGACGACGGTCGACGCCGAGAACCACGTTCTCACGGCCGGCCTCCTCGCTTCGGACACGTTTCTCGACGACCAGCGAGCCGACCCCCCGCCCCCCACCCATCGTTTCGTGGTCAACAGAGAAGCGAAACAAATCGGCGCATCTATTCGAGCAGTCCCGCTCTCGAACGCCAGGATAGCAGTTTTTGAACCCTAGAACTATTGCGCTTCGTCTGCTAGCGCGAAACGTGGTCGACCCGCTCTCGGACGCCGACTACGCGCGGCTCCGCCGGCACGCCCGCACGCACCGCGAGGACCTCGTCGTCCGCCTCTGCGGCGAGGCGGGCCTGCGGCCCGCCGAGATCGCGTCCCTCAGCCCCGGCGACGTCGGTTCGGTGGATGGAACGACGGTGGCGTCGGTCGACGACCACGCGACGGTGCTCCCGCCAGCGGTCGCGCACGACGTCGAGAAGTACGCCGCGTCGAACGACGTCGGTGAGAGCGAATCGCTCGTCGACGTCTCCGCGCGGCGCGTCCAGATGCTCGTCCGCGAGGTCGCCGACCGCGCCGCGGCCGCGACCGGCGACGACCGCTTCGCCGACGTCGACTCGCGGTCGCTCCGCGAGCACTTCGTCGTCTCACTCCTCCGGCAGGGCGTCGACGTTCGCGTCGTCGCCGCGGTCGCTGGGTTCGAGAGCGTCGCCGGCCTCGCACCGTACCTCGACGACCCGAGCCCCGCGGAGGTCGCGGCCGCGGTCGACGACGCCGCGGCAGTCGCGGCCGACGACGGGACGCCCGAGCCCGTCAGGCAGGCCGCGAGCCTGCTGGCCGCCGTCGGCGACGCACTCGGCGACCAGGAGTCACCGAAGGCGCTGTTCGACGCGGTCGTCGAACGGGTCGCGAGCACGGACGGCTACCGGTACGCGTGGGTCGGCCGGTGGACCGACGACGACGCGACCGCCGAGGTCGTCGCGAACGCCGGTGTCGACGCCGCCGTCGCAGCAGCCGAAATCCGGGACGCCGGCGGTGGCGATAGCACCGCGAAGGACGGTGAACCGGCCGGTGGCGAGCGCGGTGGCGTCCGCAGCTTCGACCGCGACCGCGGGGGCGTCCTCACGCTCCCTCTCGGCGAGTTCGAGGGCGTCGCGTACGCGCTCGGCCTCGGCGTCGAGCACGTCCCCGACGCGGCCGGGACGGTCGCCGCGCTCCACGATGCGCTCGGCGCGCTCGTCGCTCGCGCGTTCGAGGCGACCCGTCGCCGCCGGCGGCTCGTCGCGGACGTCGTCACGGAACTCCGGTTCGACGTCCACGACCGGGACGCGGTCCTGGTCGCGCTCGCCGACTCGCTCGACACCACGGTCGAGGTCACCGGCGTCGTCCCGGGCGGCCCCGGGCTCGTGCTGTACGCGGAGGTGGCCGACGTCGCACCGAAGGACGTCGTCGACGCGGCCGACGACGAGGACGCGGCCGGCGTGGCTCGCGTCCGGTACGTCGACGACGGCGACGACGGCCCGGTCTTCGAGTTCGTCGTGCAGGACTCGCCGGCGCGGACGCTCGTCGAACTCGACGCACGCGTCCAGTCCTACCGCGTCGACGCCGACGGCGGTCGACTGACCGCCGTCGTGCCCGCGGACGCCGACGTCAGAGCCGTCCGCGACCGCGTCCGGGACGCGTGGCCGGACTCGGCGCTCGTCGGCCAGGAGACCGTCGAACGAACCGTCGAGCACGCCCGCGGGTTCCAGGACCGACTCCGCGAGGACCTCACCGACCGCCAGCTCGCGGTTCTCCAGTCCGCGTACCACGGCGGGTACTTCCAGTGGCCTCGCGAGTCCACGGGCGAGGAACTCGCCGATTCGCTGGACGTCGCCGCGCCGACGCTCCACAACCACCTCCGGGTCGCCCAACGCAAGCTCCTGGACGCGTTCTTCGAATCCTGAGCGCTCGCGGGACGCCACCGGCGACCGCCGCGAACGAGTGACTATCTGTTTAGGCGCGGCCGTCGCGTCCCGTCGACCACGCCGGCCGACCATGGTCGCCATCGAGAACGCACGTTCCCCAACGTCGAGCCCGTTTCGTTGCGTTTCTCGCGGCTTCCGGGATTCCATCACGGTCGTTCCTCGGATTAGTTACCGTCCTTTTTACGTCGGGTGTCGCGGTGCGAGGTATGTCGGGCGAGACCGAACATAGCATCGAGGCGCGCATCGCGGACGCCGACGAGTTCGAACCACCGGCGTCGTTCGTCGAGCAGGCGAACGTCACCGACCCGGAGATATACGACGACTTCGAATCGGAGTGGCCCGAGTGCTGGGAGCAGGCTGCCGACCTCCTCGACTGGGACACCGAGTACGACACGGTGCTCGACGACTCGAACCCGCCGTTCTTCGAGTGGTTCACCGGCGGCGAGTTGAACGCGAGCTACAACGCGCTCGACCGCCACCTCGACGAGCGCGGCGACGAGGCCGCCATCGAGTGGATCGGCGAGCCGACTGACGAGGCGAACCGCACGTACACGTACCGCGAACTCCACCGCGAGGTCAACGAGTTCGCGGCCGCGCTCCGGGACCTCGGCGTCGGCGAAGACGACGTCGTCACGATGTACATGCCGATGGTGCCCGAACTCCCGGTCGCGATGCTGGCGTGCGCTCGCATCGGCGCCCCCCATAGCGTCGTGTTCGCGGGGTTCTCCGCGGACGCGCTCGCGACGCGGATGAACAGCGCGGACAGCGAGTACCTCGTGACGTGCGACGGCTACTACCGTCGCGGCGACGCCCTGGAGCACAAGGCGAAGGCCGACGACGGGCTCGGCGGCGTCGACCACGACGTGACGGGCGTCGTCGTCGACCGCCTCGGCGACGCGTACGACCACCCGATGCGCGACGGCGGGAACGGGGGTGCGACCGGTAGCGACCACGACTACGACGCGCTCGTCGACGACCACGCGGGCGCCGAGGTCGACCCCGTGAGTCGGGACGCCGAGGACATGCTCTTCCTCATGTACACGTCCGGGACGACCGGCCAGCCGAAGGGCGTGAAGCACACCACGGGCGGGTACCTGTCGTGGGTCACGTGGACGAGCCAGGCCGTGCTCGACGTCAAGCCCGAGGACACGTACTGGTGCTCGGCGGACATCGGGTGGATCACGGGGCACTCCTACATCGTCTACGGGCCCCTCTCGCTCGGGACGACGACGGTGATGTACGAGGGGACGCCCGACTACCCCGAGAAGGACCGGATGTGGGACATCGTCGAGGAGTACGAGACCACGCAGCTGTACACCGCGCCGACGGCCATCCGCGCGTTCATGAAGTGGGGCGAGCGCTATCCCGCCGAGCACGACCTCTCCAGCCTCCGCCTGCTCGGGACCGTCGGCGAACCCATCAACCCGCGGGCGTGGAAGTGGTACTACGAGCACGTCGGCGACGAATCCTGTCCCGTCGTAGACACGTGGTGGCAGACCGAGACCGGCGGGATGATGATAACCACGCTCCCCGGCGTGAAGAACATGAAGCCGGGAGCGGCGGGCCCGCCACTGCCGGGAATGGACGTGAACGTCGTCGACGCCGTCGGCGACGAGGTCGACGCCGGCGAGGCCGGCTACCTCACCGTCGACAAGCCGTGGCCGGGGATGCTCCGCACGCTCTACCAGAACGACGAACGCTACGTCCAGGAGTACTGGGCGGAGTACTCGGACACCGACAGCGACGACCCCGACGACTGGACGTACTTCCCCGAGGACGGCGCGAAGATAGACGACGACGGCTACATCACCGTCCTCGGTAGGGTCGACGACGTCATCAACGTCTCCGGGCACCGCCTCGGCACCATGGAGATCGAGAGCGCCATCGTCGGCGTCGAAGGCGTCGCCGAAGCCGCCGTCGTCGGCGGGAACCACCCGGTGAAGGGCGAGGCCGTGCACGCGTACGTCATCACCGAGGACGACGCCGAGGGCGGGAGCGAACTCCGCGGGAAGATAATCGAGGGCGTCGAGGACGCCATCGGCCCCATCGCCCGCCCCGAAAGCGTCGTCTTCACGCCCGAACTCCCGAAGACGCGCTCCGGGAAGATCATGCGGCGCCTGCTGGAGGACATCGCGAACGGCGACGACCTCGGGAACACCTCGACGCTCCGGAACCCCGGCATCGTCGAGGACATCCAGGCCGCCGTGGACGCGGGAGGTGACTGACCGAGGAGCGCACGCTCGCCCCGTCACGCGCCGCAGCCCCAGGAGAATCGACAGCCGACCCCCGACGCTTTCCGCGACGACCGCAGACCGACCACCGACCAGACAACGCACACAGCATGAGAGACACTGACTCACAACGCGAGTCGACCACGGCCCGCGACCGGACCACGGGTCGCGGCTCGACTACGACCGACGCATCGAGCGGAGAACGCGACGGCGCAGCCACCGAAGATGGCGACGCCGCAGCCACCGACGCGCCGACCGAACACCCCCACGACCCGGCCGCACCGCACCCGCGGACCGACGGCGGCACCGTCACCACCGACACACCCGCCACAGACAGCGGCGAGGACGTCGACTACCTCGAACGCGAGGTGAACATCTTCAAGCCGTCGACGCCGTTCATGCGCGACCACCTCCGCGTGGTCTGGGCGATGTTCGCCGCGTGGGCGGTCGTCGTCTTCGGGCCCGTGACGGCGACCGCGCTCGCGCCGGACGCGATGACGAGCATCACGGTCATCGGGTTCCCGCTGCATTACATCACCACTGCGATCGGCGCGCCCACCGGCGCGCTCGTGCTCTCGTTCGTCTACGCTCGCAAGCGCGACCAGCTCGACGACGAGTACGGCATCGACCACGGCACGGACGCCGCCGGTGAGAGCGAGGAGGACGCACCCGCCGAACCGACCGCCGCCGACGGTGGGGTCGAACAATGACGCTCGCCACCGCACCGACCGCCGCGGCTGCCAGCCTCGCGCTCGACGCGACCGCGACGCCGCTCCAGCTCCTCCCGGACGCCCTGAACGGCTCGTTCAAGCTCGTCCCCGCCATCATGGTGACGGGGATGCTCCTGCTGTTCCTCGGCATCGGGTACGCGTTCCGGGTCGCCGACACCGACGACCTCTGGGTCGCCGGGCGCTCCATCGGGAACGTCGAGAACGGCATGGCCATCGGCGCGAACTGGATGTCCGCCGCGTCGTACCTCGGGATGGCGGCGCTCATCGCCCTCTCGGGGTACTACGGGCTCGCGTTCGTCGTCGGCTGGTCGACGGGGTACTTCATCCTCCTCATCTTCCTCGCCGCACAGATGCGGCGGTTCGGGAAGTACACCGCGCCGGACTTCGTCGGCGACCGCTTCGACTCCGACACCGCCCGCGCCATCGCCGCCCTCACCACCATCCTCATCGGGTTCGTGTACGCCGTCGGGCAAGCACGCGGGATGGGGCTCGTCGGCATCTACGTCTTCGGCGGCGACTACGCGACGATGGTCGTCCTCCTGATGGCCATCACGGTCGGGTACCTCGCCCTGTCGGGGATGCTCGGCGCGACGAAGAACATGGCCGTCCAGTACGTCATCCTCATCGTCGCGTTCCTCGCCGGCCTCTACGCCGTCGGGTTCACGCAAGGGTACTCGACGGTGCTCCCGCAGGTCGAGTACGGGATGCTCCTCGACCAGCTCGGCCGCGAGTTCACCGAACCGTTCACCTCCGGTAGCTACTACCTCTGGATCGCGACCGCCTTCTCGCTCATCGTCGGGACGTGCGGGCTCCCGCACGTGCTCGTGCGGTTCTACACCGTCGAGAGCGAGCGGACCGCGCGCTGGTCGACCGTCTGGGGGCTGTTCTTCATCTGCCTGCTGTACCTCTCCGCGCCCGCGTTCGCCGCGTTCGGCACCGACCTCTACGCGAAGAACGTCGGCGCCGTCTACGGCGCGAACGGCATGAGCGGTGCCGAAGGCGACGTCATCGTCGTCATCGCGAGCCAGCTCGCGAACCTCCCGACGTGGTTCGTCGGTCTCGTCGCCGCCGGCGGCATCGCCGCCGCCATCGCGACCACCGCCGGATTGTTCATCGCCGCGTCCTCCGCCGCCGCGCACGACATCTACACGAACATCGTGAATCCCGACGCGACCCAGCGCCAGCAGCTCCTCGTCGGTCGCGCGACCATCGTCGCGCTCGGCGCCGTCGTCACCGTCACCGCGCTCGACCCGCCCGCGCTCGTCGGCGAACTCGTCGCGTACGCGTTCTCGCTCGCCGGCCTCGTGCTGTTCCCGATGTTCTTCCTCGGGCTCTGGTGGGAGAACACGAACCGGCAGGGGGCGCTCGCCGGGATGACCACGGGCCTCCTCATCTGGTTCACCGCGATCATCAACGAGGTGCTCCCGAACTACGTCGGGTTCCTCGGCGACGCCGCCGGAGACGCCGGCGCAATCGTCCCGGTCTACGCGGACGTGTTCCCCGCCATCGGCGCCGCGCTCGCCGGAACGCCCGTCGTGTTCGCGGTCACCATCGCGGTGTCGTACGCGACGGAGGAACCGAGCGAGGAGATAAAGCGCATCGTCCGGCAGTGCCACAGCCCCGAACCGATGGGGCAACAGCAGTCCGCCGAGGACGTCGTCGGGAACAGCGGAAACGGTGGTGTGGCGACCGACGGTGGCCGCGACGCCGCGACCGACGGCAGTCGTGACGCGGCCACCGACGACGACGCGGCGACGGAGGAGGTGTGACCGATGTACGAGCACGTACTCATCCCGACCGACGGTAGCGAGACGTCCGAACACGCGGTCGACGAAGCGTTGGAGGTTGCCTCGCGGTTCGACGCGACGGTGTCGGCGCTGTACGTCGTCGACACGGACTCCGTCGGTATCAGTCTCGGCGCGGAGCAGGTCGACCGCATCCGCCAGGGGCGGTTCGGCGAGATGGACGACCTCGAGGCGCGAGCGAGCGACGCGACCGCGTACGTCGCGGAGCGCGCTCGCGAACGCGGCGTCGACGTCGAAGAGCATGCACGCGCCGGGCGGCCCGCGTCGGTCATCGCGGACTTCGCGGACGACGCGGACGTCGACCTGATCGTGATGGGGAGCCACGGCCGAAGCGGCCTCTCCCGGGTCGTCCTCGGGAGCGTCACCGAGCACGTCCTTCGGGAGACCCACAAGTCGGTGCTCGTCGTCGACACCGGGCACGCCGGCGAGGACGCCGAGGACCGCGGAGGCGACGGCGAATGACCGCGACGTCCCGCCTCGACCGCGTCCGCGACCACGTCGTCGAGAACCGGGAGACGGTGCTCGCGGACCTCGCGTTCGCGGTCGTCTGGGTCGCCGTCGTCACGCTCCTGTTCGACGTGCTGCAGGGCCCGCGGTGGGTCTACCACCTGACGCTCGCCGGTGGCGTCGTCGCTCACTACGGGTTCTTCGCGTCCCTCGATGCGGCGAGCGACCAGTCGAACTGAGCGGTCACTGCCCCGCGCTCCTTCCTTCGCAATCCGCCATCCGAGCCCGAGCCTGGACGCTCGCGGGAACGGCGGCCGCGTCGCGGACGACCACCCACCAGAAGAAATAAGCAGGAAGCATACTATTGTTTCCTTGTATGAGTGAGAAGCATCAGAAGTTGGTCGGGACGCGCATTCCACACGGCGCCGCGTCCAGCGTCTTCCCCGTCGAGGACCTCCCGTGCGACGTCTACCAGCGCCGTGACGCGAAACGAATCCTCGAATCGACGCCCAGCGACGCCGTCCTCGGGCTCCGGGCGACCAGTATGGCGAGTTCCTACTTCCTCCACGGCCACGCGCTCACCGTCGTCGACACCGTCTCGCTCCCCGACACCGCGAAAGCAGACATCCGCGACCGAAGCGGCGTCGACGTCCACGACTTCGAACTCCTCGCCATCGGGAAAGCCAACCGGAACTACGAGAACCGCACCCTCAGCGAGTACGCCACCCCCTGAGTCGCGACCACCCCACTGAAGCCATGGCATTACGGCGCCTCGCGACCATACTGTACCCATGGACCTCGACCTGGTCGTCTCACGCGCAAAGGAGGTGAAGACCGTCTTCGGCGAGAAGAACGTCACGTTTCTCGCCGGCAGCATCGCGTACAGCGCGTTCGTCTCCCTCGTCCCACTCCTGCTCTTCCTCTTCCTCGTCGTCTCCGTCCTGGGCGCGCCCGAGCTCCAGGCTCGCATCGTCGAGGTCGCAACGCAGAGCGTCTCGCCAGCGGTCGGCGGCGTCATCGAGGTGATGATCGACTCGCAGCGCGACGCCAGCACCGGGTCCACGCTCGGTGCGACCGTCATCGGCGCGCTCGTCCTCGTCTGGGGCGCCATCAAGGTGTTCCGCGGGCTCGACACCGCGTTCTCCACGATCTACGAGACGACCGCCGAGGACACGTTCCTCGACCAGATCAAGAAGAGCCTGCTCGTCCTCGCCACGCTCACGCTCGGCGTCGTCGCGATGGTCGGCGCAACCAGCGTCGTCTCGTTCATCTCCACCATCCCGTTCCTCGGGCTCCTCGTCCCGTTCGTCCTCCTCGGCGCGCTCGTCCTCGCGTTCCTCCCGATGTACTACCTCTTCCCGGACGTCGACCACGAACCACGCGACGCCCTCCCCGGGACGGTCATCGCGGCCGTCGGGTGGACGCTCCTCCAGATCGGGTTCCAGGTGTACGCCTCGCTCGGCGGCGAGGAGAGCAACCTCATCGCGAGCATCCTCCTCTTCGTCACGTGGCTGTACTTCACCGGCGTCGTCCTCCTCCTCGGCGCGACCTACAACGCGGTCGTCCTCGACGGCCGCAGCGGGGACGCCGACAACCGAACCGACACGGTCGAGCAGGCACGCGCCTGAGCGCGTCCGACCAGGCCCCGCGCCCGAGTACGAACGACCACGCCGACGCCCCGGTTCGACGCTCCGCTCGATGCCCCCCGGCGAGACGCTCGTCGCGGGAAAACTACTTTCACCCGCACCCGCATGAGACGTGATACCGAATGGCTCGAACCGAGGGTGGGGACGGTGACATCGGCCTGCTGCACGCGGTGAGCATCGAGGTCGGCCTCATCGTCGGCGGCGCACTCTTCAGTCTCACGGGCGTCGCCGTCGGTCTCGCCGGCCCCGGAGTCGTGCTCGCGTTCTGCGTCGCGTTCGGCATCGCCATCCTCGGCCTCCTCCCCACCGCGATGCTCGGCGCCGCCTACCCCACCACGGGCGGGAACTACCGCTACCCAGCCGCCCTGGTCTCCCGGCCGCTCGCGTTCCTCGCCGCCATGGGACTGGGCGTCAGCATGTTCACCGGCGGGCTCCCGCTGTACGCGCTCACCGCCGGCCAGTACGTCGACGCCCTCCTCCCCGTCAGCCCCACCGCAGTCGGGTTCGCGCTCCTCACGCTGTTCTTCGCCGTGAACCTCCTCGGGCTCCGTCCCGCCGCCACCGCCCAGCTCGTCATGTTCGTCGGACTCGTCGCCGCCCTCGCCTCGTTCGTCGCGTTCGGCATCCCCGCCGTCGACCCCGCGAACCTGACGCCCGCGTTCCCCGGCGGCACCGTCGGCGTCCTCACCGCCGCCGGCGTCCTCTACTTCGTCTGCCTCGGCGCGAACTTCGTCGTCGACGTCGGCGGCGACGTCCGCGACGCCACCGTCACCATCCCGAAGTCGTTCGCGGTGTCCGTCCCACTCGTCCTCGTCACGTACGCCGGCATCGGGCTCGTCGCCGTCGGGACCGTCGGCGCGGACGCCATGGCCGGCGCGACGCTCGCCGTCCCCGCCGAAGCCATCCTCCCCCGCGGCTTCGAGGAGTTGTTCGTCGTCGGCGGCGCGCTGTTCGCCATCGCGACCAGCATCAACGCCGTCTACATCATCACCCCGAAGTACCTCGAAGCGCTCGCCGCCGACGGCCTCGCCCCGAACGCGCTCGCCGCGACCAACGACCGCTTCGGCACCCCACACTGGGCGACCGCGCTCGTCTACGCGTGCTCTGCGGCCGCGCTCGTCTCCCCGCTCCCCATCGCCGACCTCGGCGCCCTCCTCGGGTTCGGCGGTGCCGCCCTCGTCGTCCCCGTCATGCTCGCCGCCATCGTCGCCGTCCGCGACCACCCGGAGGACGTCGCCGACACCCTCCCCCTCCCCGGCCGTGCACTCGCCGCCATGGCCGCGCTCGCCGTCCCACTCAACTGCCTCCTGCTCGCCCTCCTCGCCACGCAATCGCCCACGTTGTTCGTCGCGTGGCTCGCCGCACTCGCCGTCCTCGGCGGGTACTACCTCGTCCGCACCCGGACGGCCAGCACGAGTCGCACCGAACTCACGACCGACCCAGACGCGGACTGACACCACACGACACCGATGACACAACAGAGACACACCGACGCACTCGACCTCGAACGAACAGGCGTCGTCGGCGCGGGCCTCATGGGCCGCGACGTCGCCGGCCTCCTCGCGAACGCCGGGTTCGACGTCACGCTCGTCGACGTCGACTCCGACGCCCTCGACGCCGCCCGCGACTACCACGAGACCGCGCTCGCGGACGCGCTCCGCGCCGGCGGCTTCGACCCCGACGACGACCTCACGGCCCGCATCGAGTACGCGACCGACGTCGACGCACTCGCCGACTGCGGGTTCGTCGTCGAGGCGGTCCCCGAGACACTCGACCTCAAGCGCGCGGTGCTCGCCGACCTCGAACGCGTCCTCGACGCGGACGCCGTCGTCGGCACGAACACGTCCTCGCTCACGCCCGGCGAGATAGCCGCCGACGCCACCCACCCCGAGCGCGTCGTCCTCTTCCACTTCGCGAACCCCGCACTCTCCCGCGACCTCGTCGAGATCGCCGGCGACGACGCCACCGACCGCGCCATCGCTGTCGCCCGCGCCGTCGCCGACGCCATCGACCGCCATCCCGTCGTCCTCGGCGCCGAGTACCGCGCGAACTGCCTCAGCAGGCTCTCCGCCAGCATCAAGTGCGCCGGCACGTGGGAGCTGCTCGACGCCGACCCCGCCGCCGTCGACCGCGGCGCGCGCAACGTCGGGTTCGACCGCGGCCCCATCGAGTTCGTCGACCTCATCGGCGTCGACGTCCACCTGCACACCGTCGAGAACCTCGCCGACGCGTACGGCGACCGGTACGCGCCGCCCGAATCCGTCCGCGAACGCATGGACGCGATGGTCGACCGCGACGACCTCGGCAAGAAGAGCGGCCATGGGTTCTTCGAGTGGGACGGCGAGACGTGCCTCCTCCCCGAGGTCGACGACCCGCACGACGTCACGCCCGTGCTCGCCGCGCTCGTCAACGAAGCGCACCGCCTCGTCGACGACGGCGTCGGCGACCGCGACACCGTGAACGACGTCCTCAAGCGCGGCAGCGGGGGCGACGTCGGCCCGTTCGATCTGGAAGCGACGTTCGGCGCCGACTACCTCCGCGACGTCCTCGACGCCCGATACGAGGAAACGGAGGCGGCCGTGTACGACGCCGTATTCTGAGGTGCCACGACGCCGCGGGGCTCAATCGACGAGCAGCGGCGGCGCGGCGAACGGGTCGACGTGGACGTCGAGCAGCGTCGGTTCCTCGGACGCGATGGCGTCCTCGATGGCTGGCCCGACGCGCTCGGCGTCCTCGATGCGTTCGCCCTCGCAGCCGAACCCGCGCGCGACCTGCGCGTAGTCGACGCTCGGGTCGAAGTCCGTGGACTGGTCGACGCTGTGCGTCGCCATCTGACTCATCTTCGACGACCCCAGCGACTCGTTGTTCGTCACGACGACGGTCACGGGCAGGTCCTCGCGCGCCGCCGTCTCGAGGTCCGCAATGTGGTAGCCGATGCCGCCGTCCCCGGAGAGCACGACCACCGGGGCGTCCGGGCGCGCCGCCTGCACCCCGAGGCCCTGGGGCAGCGCGGCGTTGATGCCGTCGCTCCCGCGCGCCTGCAGGTACCGCAGTCCCGGCTCCTCGGTCTCGTAGAACGCCCCCGAGAAGAACCCGGGGAAACTCGTCGCGCTCACCAGCACGCCCTCGGCGGGGATCCGTTCGTTCAACTCGTGGACGACGCGCTGGGGCTGGATCGGCGAGCGGTCGCTCGTCAGGTCGTCGCGGTGCTCCTCGCGCCACGCTTCGCGGTCCGCGGCGAGCGACGCGACCCGGTCCGCGCGAGCGTCGGCGCCAGCCGGGGCGTCCGCGTCGACCGCGTCCGCGAGCGCGTCGAGCGTCGCCCGCAGGTCCGCGCGGATACCGACCGCGGGCTCGTAGTTCCGGCCGAGCCACTCCGGGTCGAGGTCGACGTGCACGAGCGGCGCGTCCTCGGGGACGAGCGACCACCCGACCGACGTCAGCTCGCCGAATCGCGTCCCGAACCCGAGCACGAGGTCCGCGTCGGCGAGCGCGTCGTTCGCCACCCGACAGAACCCCCAGCGGCCGACCACACCGAGGGCGTGCGGCTCCGTCTCCGCGACCGCGCCCTTCCCGTTCATCGACGTCACCACCGGCACGTCCGCGGTCCTCGCGAACCGCGCGAGTGCCGCCGTCGCGTCGGCGCGAACGACGCCCTCGCCCGCGACCACGACCGGACGCTCCGCGCCAGCGAGCAGGTCGAGGACGTCCACGACCGCGTCAGCGCTCGGCTCGGGGCGCTCGCGCGGATACGACGCGTCGACGTCACCGCGCAGGAACGAACTCGCTGCCGGCTCGTCGCTCGCGTCGTCCGCCGCTTCGTTCGATGCGACGTCCCCACCGAGGACGTCCTCGGAGAGGTTCACGTGCGCCGGCGACGGGACGGTCGCGGTCGCGGTGCGGACGGCGCGCTGGACGGCTTCGACCGCTCGCGTCGGGGATTCCGGGTCCGCGGTCGAGGTCGTCCACGGCTCCAGGACCGCCTCGTTGTCCGCGTCCTGGATGACGCCGTTCCCGCGCGTCGCCCGGTCGTTCCCGCCCGTGAGCGCGAGCACCGGCGACGACGCGCCCGACGCCTCGGAGAGCCCGGCGCCGATGTACGCCGCGCCCGGCCCGCTCACGCCGTCGACGACGCCGAGCGTCCGCGCCGCCCGCGCGTACCCGTCCGCCATCAGCGCCGCGCTCGCCTCGCTGCGCGCGAGGACGTGCCGGAGGTCGCTCTCGGCGAGACTCGCGTAGTACGGGTCCATCTGCTCGCACGGGAATCCGAACACCGTCTCCACGCCCGCCGCCTCGAACGCCTCGACGACGACGTCCGTCGTCCGCGTCACCGCCACCCACCACCGCATCGCGTGCGTCGTGTGAACATGACTCCCCCAACTCCCGGAGCCCTCAAAAACGCTCCCCCGGAACGTCCCAGGGACAGCCACGGAGCTTCGCCCGAGTCGATCTAGAAGAGAAGCGCGCCCGACAGCGACCCCTGACCGGTCAGACGCCGTGCTCGTCGTCCTCTACCCCCGACGTACCCGCGAATTCTACCGCCGACGCACCCGCTGATGCGCGACCGCCGACAGCCCCCCGCGGAACGGCTCCGCGCGTTACTCCTCCTCTTCCTCGGCCGTCGTCACCGTCACCGGCCGGTCCGTGTTCAGGAGGACCTCCTGCGTGACGCTCCCGAACAGGATCTTCCCCGCCGGCGACCGCTTCCGTCCACCGAGAACTATCTGGTCCGCGTCCACCGAGTCCGCGACGTCGATGATGTCCTGGGCGACCTCGCCACTGTCCTCCTGGATGTGATAGTCGACGCCCGCCTCGTCGAGGACCTCCATCACGCGTCGAACCGCGTCGATGCGCGTCGGCGAATCGAACCGCTTCATCTCGTCGGGCGTATCCGGCGAGCGCTCGCGGCCCGTGAACACGAACAGCACGTACGCTTCCACGTCCATACCGTCGTCAGCGAGAGACGCGACGAAGTTCGCCTGACTGAGTGCCCGTTCGACGTTCAGATGAACCGGAAGGAGTACACGATGCATAAAGCCACCTTCACCCGGCGGTGATTTATAACTAGAGGCCTATTTGAACGGGTCGGGAACGCCCGCACCGCCAGCCCGCGCACGTGAACGACGCGTCCGCGGCCCCGCGACTCCGTCCGCAGCCAGCCGACTTCCCCCGCAGCCAGCCGACTCCGTCTGCGGCCCATCGACCCAGGGCGCCACCGGGTCGTCGACCCAGCGAGCGTCCGCCGCGCGGAGCGACACGACGGACATCGTCGAGAACGTCACTCGACGCCCGTCGCCGTCGTCGAACTCGAGCGCCGGTTCGCCCGGTCGTGCGCCCGCCAGTGCCCGCGGAGGTCGAGCACGGTCTTCACGAGCACCATCACGGCGACGGCGCCCACCGGGGCGCCCACCCCGCCGACTGCGAACGCGCCGAGGACGATGGTCAGATGGAGGACCAGTACGCGCCGGTACGGCTCCACCATCAACGTCACCGGACCACTTCGTTCGAACTCGCCGTACCCGACGAAGTTCAACCGATACGAGAGCGCGTGATACCCGACGAACCCGACCGTGGGAATCACCACCGACGCCCACTCGCCGTCGACGAGCGGCGCGAACCCCCTGAAGACCGTGAGCACGAACACGCCGTGGACGAGCCAGAACACGCCGTAATGCTGCACGAAGAACCCCGCGACCGACCGCTTCGACCGTCCGACGAACGACGCGACCGACCGGTCGTTGAAGCTCATCTCGGGCAACTCCGCCGGGTCGTCCTCGCCCGCTGCGCGGAGTATCTTCGCGACCGATCCGACACCGACGACCGCGCTCTCCAGCCAGTACACGAGCATCAATGCCGGCACCCCCCACCCGAAGAAAGCGACGCCGACCAGCGGGATCGCGTTCCCGGCGAGCAGCCCGACGACAGCCAGCCGCGACCCCGGAGACGAACGCATACAACCACCGAGGACGGGCGACCGGTTAAACGAACCGAGGGACGAAGCCACGACGACCCACCGGGTCGCGAGTCGTCCCGCCCCTCACTCCGGATGCGCGAGGCGTTCGACGTCGTACCCGGCGTCGCGGATGCCCGCGAGGAGTTGGTCGGCGTGCTCGCGGCCGGCCGCTTCGACGCGGAACATCAGGTACGCCTCGCCGACGTTGAGGTCGTCGACGGCGCGTTCGTGGCGGACCGAGCGGATGTTCGCGCCCTGGTCAGCGAGCACCCGCGACACCTCCGCCATCTTCCCCGGGCGGTCCTGGATGCGGACGCGGAGATGCAGGAGCTGGTGGCGTGCGGCCTGCGCGTGCGTGAGGACTCCCTGGAGCGCCGACACGTCGATGTTCCCCCCGCAGAGGAGCGGTATCACCGTCTCGCCCGCGACGTCGAGGTCGTCGGAGAGCAACGCGGCGGTACTCACCGCGCCCGCGCCCTCGACTAGTTGCTTCGCGCGCTCAAGCAAGAGGAGGATGGCTTGCGCGATGCGGTCGTCGCTCACCGTCACCACCTCGTCGACGTACGCGTCGATGTGCTCGAAGGTCAAGTCGCAGATGCCGCCGGTCGCGATGCCGTCCGCGATCGTCTGCGGGTCGTCGTTCCCGACCGGTTCACCCTTCAACAGGCTCTGTGGGACGGTCGCCGCGTCCTCGGCCTGCACGCCCACGATGCGGACGCTCGGGTCACGCTCCTTGATCGCGGTGGCGACCCCGGAGATGAGACCACCCCCGCCGATGGGTGCAACGACCGTGTCGACGTCCGGGAACTGCTCGTAGAGTTCGAGACCGAGCGTCCCCTGGCCCGCGACGATGGCGGGGTCGTCGTACGCGTGCACGAACTCCCAGCCGTGCTCGGTCTCGAGGTCTCGTGCGTGCGAGACGGCCTCCTGGAACGTCTGCCCGACCAGTTCGACGTCCGCTCCGTAACTCCGCGTCGCGTCCACCTTCGCCTGCGGCGCCGTCTCCGGCATCACGATCGTGGACTCGATGTCGTTAGTAGTTGCTGCTAACGCGACGCCCTGCGCGTGATTCCCCGCGCTCGCCGCGACCACGCGCCCCGAGAACGCGTCGTCATCGGCGAGGAGACTGATCTTGTTGTGCGCACCGCGCGTCTTGAACGACCCCGTCCGCTGGAGGTGCTCCATCTTCAGGTGGACGTCCGCGTCCGCGCGCTCCGAGAGGCTCCGCGAGTACTCGATGGGCGTCTCCTCGACGATGTGCGTGTCCCGGACGCGGGCGCGCGCCGCCTCGATGTCCGGGAGCGAGACGCGAGGCATACCTCCGAGTGCACGCGCCCCACTCTTGAACGTACGCAATTCAGAATCGAGTACCTCGACGGTCGGGTCGAGTCTTCCGACGGTCGGGTTGGTCCGTCGACGATCGAATCGTGGACGTCAGCGCGCGCCCGCGACGCCGCTCCCGATGGCCGCGCCGCAGTCGCCGCAGGCGACGAGGTAGAACCGCTTCGAGGCCTTGAAGAACCCGGTCTCTGCACCCATGTCCGCGAACTCGACGTCCTCCTGTCGTTCCAGCGTCGCGTCGCACTCCGGACAGTGAACCATAGGAAACCGTTCCAGCACCTGATACAAATGCTTTGTCGTCAGTGCGCGCCCGCCGCCCCGCCGCCACCGCCGCCCGCACCGGCGACGCCGCTCCCGAGCGAGTACCCACAATGCGCGCACTCGACGACGTAGAACCGCTTCGACGCGCGAACGATCCCGATCCGTGACTCCGTGTCGTCGAACGCGACGTCGTCCATCGAGTCGAGCGTCGTGTCGCATTCCGGACAGTGGACCATGTGCCGTCGTGCTCGCTCGTCGACCATAACCCTTCGGGGCTTCCGCGGACATGGTGGTGTCACCGCGATGGTGTCGTCACACCACCTCCCCGCCACCTACGAGCGGGACACCCACGACGCTACTGGTATCGAACAGGTCGACGGGCGGCACGCGTCCCGCACACTCTCAAACCGGGTCTCGGCGGCCCTACTGGTCGCCCGAACTCGTCCTCGCCCGTAAGACATACCCGCACGAATCAGTTGCTTGCTGATATGTCGCGTCGCCTTGGTCTCTTCTCTCGCGAGCGTGCCATCTCTCCCGTCGTCGGCGGAGCGCTGCTCGTCGCGATAGTCGTCCTCCTCGCGACCGTCACGGGCGCCATCGTCTTCGGTATCGCCGACGACGAACCGCCCGCGCCGACCGCACGACTCCGGCTCGAACCGACAGGGTCCTGCCAGTTCGAACTCACGCACCGCGGCGGCGACCGCCTCGACGGCGACCGCATCACCGTCCAGGGGCTCGACGACCCGGACGCGCTCGCCGGCGAACGCCTCGCCGCCGAGGACGCCGTCGCCGTCGACCCCACCGAATCGACCGTCCGCGTCGTCTGGAGTGCACCCGACGGCGACACCGACCACGTCCTCCGGACGTTCGAGGTCGACCCGAGCGTCACCAGCGGGTGGGCGTGCACGAGCGGGACCGTCCTCACGAGCGACGCCAGCGGTCACATCACCGTCCTCCGACCCGGCGAGAACCCCATCGAGCTGAGCGCCACGTCCAGCCTGGACGCGCTCGGCACCGCGGACGTCGACGTCACGGGCGACGGCCGCTCGGACGTCCCGTACGTGACCACCGGCGACGCCATCGCCATCACGAACGGTACGAACGAGACGACGACGCTCGCGACCAGCAGCGACATCTCGGGCACCATCGAGGGCGCGAAGACGCGCGTCACCGCAGCCGCGTGGAACGGGAACACCCCGAGCGTCTACTTCGTCGACGAGAACCACGACACCATCTACCGCGTCGCCCCCGGCGAGAGCCCGACCGTCGTCGCCAGCCCCAGCGACGGCGCACAAGCAGTGCTCGGCCCCGGCGACGTCGACGGCGACGGCGACCGCGAACTGCTGTTCGCGGACGGCAGCCAACAGCTCCGGTACGTCGAACCGAGCGGTGGCGTCGAGAAGGTCGACAACGGCCAGACCGGGTCGAACAACGGCATCGGCTCCGGCTCCGTCGCCGACTTCGACGACGACGGCGTCGTCACCGTCGTCACCATCGACGGCAGCAACGACCTCAAGGTCGTCGGCGAACCCACCGCACAGGGCGGCGAGGGCAAGACGACCATCCCGAGCGTCGACGCGGCGAAGGCACCCGTCACCATCGCGGACGTCGACGGCGACGCGTCCAGCGAGGTGGTCTACGTCTCCACCAGCGGCTACCTGAAGTACGTCGACGACGTCTACGGCTCCCAGACCGTCTCGTTCGTCAGGGACGCAGACGGCGACAAGGTCGACGCCGACGACGCGACCGGCGTCGTCTGACCGGCACGACCCCAGCCGGCGCTGGAGTCGAACACCACCGCGTCCGCAGAAACGCGAGTGCGGTTGCTCCAGGAACCGTGCCGAATTTTCGGCCGACTCGCGGCCGTCTCCTCACCGTCCGCTCACCGGCCCCTCACCGGCCCCTCACCGGCCCCTCGCCGATCTCGCTGTACCCCTCTCACCGACCGAGGGCGTCCCCAAGACGGGTGGCGTAGAGCCACGAACGGCTCCCGCACGGCGACCGCACTCGTGGCGTTTCTCGTCCTCGTCACGAGCGCCAGAGCCTGCGTCGTCGTCGGCCCTCGGCCCATTTCGTCGGCGGCAGCCCTCGGCCCGTTCAGCGTCATTCCAACCGGCTTCGCGAGCGTCGCGGGCGTCGCACTCCCGTATCGGAGCGACGAGTGACGGCGACGAGAAGAACTCCGGACGCGGTGGGGGTCCGACGTTGAAGCAGTCCTCGCGGACGCCCCCTCGACGAGGTTCCGAATGCGGTCGGTCGAACCGACTCCCACTCAACACTGCCCGCACTCGCCTCACTGCGGGCCGAGACCTGCGATGTCGGCGCCGACCGTTGCGAGCGCGTCAGCGGGGTTCGGGTCGCTATCCGCGAGATGCGTATAGTGGTGGTCGGGGATGCCCGCGAGCAGTTCGGTGACGGCGTCGCTGTACGCATCCACGCCGGGTTCGGTCGGGTCGTCGCCGCCCCAGACGTCGCGGATGACCGTCATCGAGTCGATGCGGACCTCCACGCTCCGCGGGTCGTAGCGCGTGATGAGCTCCGTGAGGCCGAGCTGGAGTGCGACGTACTCGGCGGTGTTGTTCCCCGTTCGCGACCCGACAGGTCGGCCGAGTCGCGCGAGTTCCGCGCCTTCGGCGTCCAATATGACGGCACCCGCTCCCGCCGGCCCCGGGTTCCCACGCGAACTCCCGTCGACGTACAGGACGAACGCGTCACCCGTCGCTTCGGGAACCGCCGGTCGCGCGAGGTCCGTCGATTGCAAGTCGTCGAGGGCGTCCCGAAGCTCGCTGTGCGAGGTCCCCGGGTCGAACAACCCACCGTATCCGGGGACCGCGTCGTCGATCGCATCGATGGCCGTCGCCAGCTCGTAGCCGACGGCTGCGAGGACCGCGTCGACCTCCGCCGGGAGCGGCGGCAGGTACTCAGCGGGAAGCCGGTCACTCACAGCGACCATCGCCTCGCGTGAACGACCCGGACACGGTGGTCCGGGTCGCGGGATTGCGCCACCACGTCATGTCGGCAGTACTGGCCTCCACCGACATAAGCTATCGCCGGCAACGACATCGAGACGCGGACGCCCTCCCGTTCGCGACCCGGTTCGGCCCCGCTCGCCACCCTTCGATCCGGTTCGCCACCCTTCGATCCGGTTCGCCACCATTCGACCCGGTTCGGTCCAATCCGAGTTGCGGAGACGCGGAACAGCGAACAGTTATATTCGGTGGCGGAGATGTCGAAGGATATACTCGGCGGGCTCCGTCCGGTCGGCGCGCGTGACGGAGTCGGTCGCGGAGGAGTCATGGAAGGCATCATACAGACGGTTACACCTGCGGAACTGTGCGAGGCGGTCACCCCCGGCGAGGCGACGCTCGTCCTCGGGGCGCCGCGGGTCGGGAAGTCGTATCGATTGCGGGGTCTCGGCGCGTCAGTCGAGCGCTTCGATGCGTTGACTGCCGTGGACGACGACGAACTCGGTATCGTCGACGACCTCGCCTCCGCAGTGATGCGTCCCCGCGACGTCCCGTGGTCGGTCGACGAAGCGCGGTCCGAGCTGCGGACCGCGTTCGCTCACCCGGGAGGCGTCGTGCTCGTGACGCGCCCCCGGAGCCTCGACTGGCTGTGCCAGCGGGGACTCATCGACTCCAGCGCCCTGCTCGAGTCCCTCGACACGGTGCTCGTCGTGCGGACGCCGCCCGCTGACAGCGACGAGGCGGTCGACGAGATCCGGGACCGTCTCAGCGAGCGAAGCCCTCCTGGACTGACGCCGGCGGAGCGGTCCGCACTCGTCGAACGGGCCACGTACCCCAGGTACGCGTTCGTCGACGAGCAACTCCGTGAAGGCGTCGGCGTCGTCGAGGAGACGGTCGTCCCCGCGGCGTTCCTGTCGCTCTCGAAGCACGGGTCGGAGACGGTCCTCGTCGGGTCGGACATCAGAGCAGCGGTCGACGACCACGACGTCACCGTCGACCCGGTCGACGAAGCGACGTTCCACGCCCTCTCCGCGCTCGATCCGCGTTCCGACGGCGAGCGACGCCCGGGGAGTGGACGGTGGTCGGCGGACGCCACAGCGCTCGCGCTCGTCGCGAGTTCGATACTCGCGGACGATACCGCGTGGCTCGACGCGTTCGTTCGACATCGACCGTTGGCCGGGGCTGCCGAAGCGATCGAGGACGCCGTCGGCCTGGCACCGGGAACGGTCGCGGCGCTCCGCGCCTTCGGCGCCGAATCGACGCGGGCGAGTATCGAAGCGCGACTCGCCGCCCACGCAACCAGCGAGTGTCCCCCCGACGACAGCGAGAGCGCGCTCGCAGATGCGAGTGAAGCGGTCGGCGCGGTTCGAGCGGCGATGCGAGCGGTCGGTGCCACGCTCGACGAGAGTGCGATAGGCCCCGACGAGTACGGCTCGTGGCCGCTCGTTGCCGCCTGGCACTGGGACGACCCCGACGCGCTACACGCGGCTGCCGAAGCCCGAGCCTTCCCTGACCCTGACGTCGACGACCCGGATGAAGACGGCGTGGGAGGGGTGACCGTCGACGAGGTAGTCGACGCCCTCGATGGCGGATTGGTCGTCGTCTCTGGGCCGAACGCGAGCGGGAAGCGGCGCCTCGCGGCGCGCGTCACCACGGCACTCGCTGCAAGGGGTTCGACGGTCAGACTCCCCGACCTCCGCCAGCCCGACCGTATCGCGCTTGCCGTCGATGCGACGCCCGACGCGGTCGTGGTCGCAACGTACGGCGCCGAACCAGCGAAGATCGTGAACCAGGCGGGCGTTCGAGCGCTAGCGGACTGGGTGACCGACGGAACGTGCTCCGGCGCGCTACTCATCTGTGACGACGAGTACCGCGAGCAGCTCGCCGCTGCCGTCGAACGCACCGACTGTGGTGACGTCGCGAGCTGGCGCGACCGAAGCGAGTTCGCGCTGGCCCAGCTTGCGGGTGACGCCGCGCGGACTCCTCGGTCCGTCGCGGACGACCTGCTGTCGGCGATGGACTGGCCGACGACCACGCACCCGTCTCGCCACACGGTCGACGTCGACGGCGTTGCCGCGCAGAGTACGTTCGCGGCGATCGTCGGCATCCCGGACGCGTCTCTCGACCCGTCGTTCGTGGGTCGAGTGGTCGCCGACGCCATCCGCGTCGTCGCGCGCACGGCTCGACCGACCGCCGCAGCGACGTGGCTCGAACTGGTCGATGACCTCGTCGCGGACGTCGGACGGAACCGGTGCGATTCCGACGGCGCCATCACGTACCGAGGGTCGGTCTACGGGACTGCGATGGCGGCCGTGGCGGCGGCGGACGCGACGACCGACGAGTGGGTTCGAGCAGTCGCCGACCGCGCGGTCGCGCTGACGAACGAGACGGCGACCCCGCACGGCCGCGACGCCGTCGGCGGGGACCGCGAGCCGTTCGTGCACGCGTTCGCGCTCGCCTTGCGGACGCTCGCACGGCCGACGGACGGAACGGGACCGAAGCACGGTGCGCTCGCGTGCGTCGACCACGTCCTGCATCGAACGGTCGACGCTGGCGCACTCACGGAGGAGCCGGATTTGACGCTGCTCGCGAGGGTCTACGGCGAGTTGACACGACAGGTCGTCGATGACGTGGGGGACGCGTCGACCGCGGAGCGCGCGCTCGCACCGGTCGCGGCGCTCGTGCAGCAGGCAGCTGCGACCAACGACGACCGGTTCGCGGCGTTCGTCATCGGGACCAGTCTCGGCTCGACGCTCGGCGCCGTTGCCGGGTCGTCCGCGAACCCCGAGGACCTGTCGACGTGGGTGGACGCGGTGGGCGCGCGAATCAGGGAATCGGTCGCGTTCGTGCAGCGACAGGAGGACCGAACGAGACTCCTCCGAACCGCCTACGCGGACGCTATCGGGGGCTGGGCATTCGAGTACGACGGTCCCGGCGACCGCCTCGAACCGTGGCTGGAGGCGGTCGGTTCGGACCTCTGCCGTTCTGCGTCGACCGCTGCCCCGGAGGACCCCGCCTCGTTCGTCGTCGACGTCCACGAGGAGGCGATCCGTCGCGTCGTCGACTCCCGAGAGCGCGACCGCGCGGAGTCGTTGTTCGACGCGGCCGAGCGACTCGCGGACGCGTTCGCGGCTTCGGGACTCGTCGAGACAGCGGACGAATCTCGACCGTTCGAGCCGGAGGAGGACGCTCGAGTGCGCTTGCACGCAGCGGCGTTCGCGGCGTTCGCTCGCGTCGAACGGGACGACCCGGACGGCGCCGGCGAGAGCGCGTTCGGCTCGGGCGCACTGCCGTTCCCCGACGCCCCGGGAGTCGAGGACTGGATCGAGGCGTACGACCGAGCGCTACGACGGTCGGTGGATACCGGTGCGAGTCCGGAGCGTGGAACCAGTACCACAGCCATCCGTACGCGGCCGGCCACCCGTACGCAGCCGGCCACCCGTGCCCTGGCCGCCGTCTATCGCGGGGCGCTGTCGACGCACGTCAGTGGGTTCGACGACGATTCCACGACGGGCATCTCGCCGCGCGGCGAGCGCGTCTGGTTCGACGCACTCACCGACTGCATCGAATCCACCGCCGTCTCGACCACCGCGGTCGGGGATCCCGTGACGTTCCTCGGTGACGTCTTCGGCGGTGCGGCAGCGAACTGGGCGGGCGACGGGGCGTCGAGTCGGACTCAGGAGTGGGTCGACTCCCTCGTCGCCGCGTTCCGCGAGTGCCGCTGGCGGATCGACGGGCCCTCGAAGGTGGCGTGGTTCGACGCCTTCGCCGAGACCGACGCAGCCGTCCTCCGAGCGGTACTGGCGCGAACCGACGTCGGCGAACGGACTGCCGACCGACTGAGACGACGCGTCCTGGAACTGGTTCGGACGGCGGCGATCGCCGTGGACAACCCTCCACATCCCGTCGCGTACGTCAGTACCGTCTTCGGAACCGCGCTCGCGCTCGCGGTCGAAACGAACGCCGAATCGGTCAGGTTCGGCGTCACAGCAGTCCTCGATAGCCTCGAGGACCAAGACACCATGGAGCGCCTCACCGACGACAGCGTGGACGCTCTCGAGCGAGTGTACGCACGGGCACTCGTGGTCGTCGGTCGCACCAACAGCGAGCACGTGAACGTCGCCGAATGGTTGGACGTCGTCGTCGAGCGCCTCGTAGCGACCGCGAGCCGCGAGCGACCAGAGGACCCGGCTGCGTTCGTCGCGAACGTCATCGCACGTGCCTACGGGGACGCGGTCGACGACAGCAACGACGCGTGGCGTCGACGTCTCGACGCCGAACTCCACACGTACGCCGAACGAGCGGACCTCGATGAACCCGGCGAGTTCCTCGAAGCCACGTACGCCGACGTGGTGGTCGAACGAACCACGCACGCGCAGCGTCATTCCACGGTTTCCGCGTGCGTCGACGCCGTGCGTGAGTCCCTCGAGACGGCGCGTGCCGACGGACTCGTTCGAGGTGACGACTCAGATCGAGGTGACGACTCAGTTCGGGGTGACGACTCAGATCGAGGTGACGACTCAGATCGAGGTGACGACTCAGTTCGGGGTGACGACTCAGCGGTGCGGACGTTCTCGCGAGCCGCGAACACGCTCCGAACGGCCGACCCACATGCGCGTGCAGACGGTCTCCATCGGCTCGACCAGGCACTAAGAGCGGTCAGCGGGGCCGAACTCGCCGACGTCGTGCTCGACCGCGACACCACGCCGACGGATTCGAAGGAGTAGACACCCCGTTCCCGATTCGACCGGAACAACGGGATTGGTCCCCCGGTTGCTACGACGGACCGGATGCAAAGTCACATCTACGCCCGAACCGAACGACAGCGTAGGACTGAACCGCCAATGGGAACACTGGTACTTGACATCGAGACCGCGAGCCCGTTCGAAGAACCACCCGAGAACGCGAACGAGACGCGGTACTTCGAATGGTTCGCCGTCGCACTCGCGTACGTCGACGACCTCGACGACACCCCGGAGACCGCAGTCCTGTTCCGCCGCGGCGACTGGGCTGACACCCACACGACCGACCTCTTCGAACGACTGTTCGACTACTGCGAACAGCGAACCGTCGACCGAGTCCTCACGTACAACGGTGCGTGGTTCGACGCCAAGCACCTCCTCAACTGGGCCGCAGACCTCGACGCGACCTCCGACAACGAGATACACGCCCGAACCGAGCGCCTCTTCGAGAATCACGTCGACGTCGCACTCGCCGCCGCCGACGAGTACGCCGACGAACTCTGGGACGACCAACACATCCTCCCCGACTGGAAAGCATACGACCTCGCAGGCATCGACAACGACAGCGTCTGGTACGACGACTACGAGTTCCCCGACACGTACCTCGACGAGATCGACGGCAACGCCATGCAGGGGAAACACATCGGTCGAGTCATAGGTGAACGCTACGTCGACAACGTCACCGCCGGCATCGAAGCGACCAGCGTCCACAGGGAACTCACTCGCCTTCTCGAAGACTACTGTCGGAGCGACGTCGCCGACCTCGTCGACCTCTACACCGCACTCGGCGGCGCCGACCTCGACGACACGTATCGTCGCCCGCCGAACACCATCCGGTGACGCCCTCGCATCCTCCGGTGACGCCCTCGCATCCAGAACACCGCGGTTCTCTCGAGAGCCCGTTCAGTACTCGGTGAGCGTCGCGTTCTCGCCGTCGGTCACGACCTCGCGCGGGTCGATGTCGACGAAGTCCATCACTGAGTCGTGGATACCGACCGATTCGACGGTCTCCTCGAGCGCCGAGAGGACGAGTGCGGGGTCGAGGTCGAGCGCGTACTCGCGGTACGTCCCGCCGCGACGCCCCTCGTTCCGCTCCGTGACGCTGATGATGCCGAGCATCGCGAGCTCGCTCAGGTGATCGCGCATCCGGCGTGGAACGAGCGGATCGCGGTTCGCCAGCTCGGCGAACCGCGTGTACCGCGGGCGGACGTCTCTCGACCGCACCGGCGTATCGCCCTCGAGGTCGAGCGTGACGAGCGCGTACAGGACGAGATGCCCGTGCTCGGTGAGGCCACCGATACCCTCCTGGATGCGGCCGCGTTCCAGTTCGTCCCGTCCAGCCTCCACGTGATCCGCGGTGACGGTCTCCGTCCCTGCTTCGCGCGCCATGTCGCCCGCGCTCATCAGGAGGTCGAGGCTCTGGCGAGCGTCCCCGGCGTCCTTCGCACCATAAGCTGCACAGAGCGGGATGACCTCGTCCGCGAGGACGTCGTCGTGGAACGCGACGTTCGCGCGCTGCGAGAGGATCTGTCTGAGGTCGTTCGCGTCGTACGCCGGGAAGTGGATCTCCTGTTCGCACAGCGACGAGCGGACCTTCGGTGACAGGTCGTCGCGGAACGAGAAGTCGTTCGAGATACCGATGATACCGATCTTCGCGGTCTCCAGGTTCCCGTTCGCTCTCGCTCTCGGGAGCTGGTAGAGGATGGAGTCGTCCTCGAGGTGGTCGACCTCGTCCAGGACCACGAGGATGGTGCCGGCGGCTTCTTCGAACTCGCTCCACAGCATCTCGTAGACGGACGCTCGCGGATACCCGGTCGTCGAGATCTGGTTCGTCTCGTCGCGGAACTCGTTGACGAGTCGAGTTGCGACCTGGTACGACGAGGTGAGGCCGTCGCAGTTCAGCATCGCGACGGTGAGGTCGATGTCGTCGAACTGGGCGGCGTCCTCTCGGAGGTGCGCGAGGAGGTATCGGGACGCGGCGGTCTTCCCGACGCCGGTCTTCCCGTAGAGGAAGATGTTGTCAGGTTGTTCTCCGTTGATGACGGGTTGGAGGGCTGCCTGATACGTGTCGAGTTCGTCGCTCCGTCCGACCAGTTCCTCGGGCTGGTAGTCCTCCCGGAGCGCATCCCGGTCGGTGTAGATGTTCGTGTCTCGCTCGAACAGCGCCATCTTACACGGAAGGATGTGAGGGGATACCATAAAACCACCGTGTCCGGAGTGTCCGCGGTTTCCGCTGTTCTCGTTTCTTTAAGTCAGCCCCGCGAACACACTCCCCCCACTGTGTCCGCTGTTGTCGGTGGGAGAGGTGGGGGGAGGGGTCATAGAGGAACTCTGAATGACGGTAAAGTTTATTACCCCTGCTAGGCTATTGGTCCGTAGCCTCTCCAAATCCAGTTTTATGATAAGAAGTTATGGTAAGAGAGCTAGCAGCTAACGGCAGGAAGTGTCTTTCTGTTTTCACGTCCCCGTCCTGTTTCGTTGCTGTCGTCCTGTACGAACGCAACGTCAGCACCCCACCCCCACTCCACTCACCGAGAACTGCGGACATGGTGGGGTGGGTGTGTCAGAAGTCGTTCGTCGACAATCCAGTCGCCCGCGATGTGACTCCAGGTGGACGTCAGCTGTCGTCACCCGGTCGACCTCGGGGTCGGACGAACGGTGACCCGCTACGAACGGGCGTTGGCGAGTGAACGGCAGAACCGTCCTCTCAGCGCTGCTCGATATCGTTCTACGCTCCAGAATCCGCTCTCCTTCTCGCTGATGCAGGCGGAACCTTCCGTCGCGGCCGGAGCTTCCGCCGGACGCGAACGCGATCCATCCGGCACGACCGGTTGCACCAACGATCGAATAACACCACGATATCCGCAATAACACCACGACGTCCGCAGTTATCGCTGTGCGATCCCAGCCGACACCCCACGATGTCCGTTGTTCCTACACCGCCAGCCAACGTGGAACAGCGGACGCGGTGGGGGGTGGTGGTTGGATGGGAACTCGACAGGTGATGGTCGAAGCGCGACTCGACAGCGACAGGAAACAATCGAGCAGGCAGTGCCTCAGTACCCCAGTAAGGGGAGCCAGAGCAACTGGGAGAAGCCGACGATGACCGCGAACGCGACGGTGAAGACCGCGACTCGCTTGGCGAACACACCGATCGATGCCGCGTCTTCTCTCGGGAACGCCCCCAGGGCTTCGTAGACTTCGTACGTGACGAAGAAGAGTCCAATTCCCCAGAGAACAGCGGTCAGGTGGGCGTAGTACAGATGCGTGATGTACTGACTCTCGAGTCCCAAGACGCCGTGGAAGAGCGTCGGGAAGACGCCGCCAGCGAGCGCGCCGGCGACGAGCGCAACCGCGTAACTGACGTTCCCGCGAGCGTCGTTCCAGACACCGCCGACGTAGCGAGCGACCAACCGTTCGGTCGGTGACACTCCATCGGGGTACTGGTGCTTGAAGAAGCCCGATGCGATGACTGCGCCCACGGTCCCAGCGACGATTCCGACGATGGTGACGCCGTGCGCGGGGCTGCCAGTGATTGCACCGGCGAGGTAGCGGATCGCCAGGACGACGAACGCGACGACGAACGGGATGGCTGGACGGGAGAGCGGCTCCCACTGCTTCACGAACGATTGGTCGGCCATGTCCCTCGATTGTTGCTCTACCTACGTGAGTAAGTACCTCATACTGGCTGGATACCGACGACTGAGGAGGAATCCAGGACAGTTGTCACGGAATCGCCATCTGTGCTCTCTCGGACACGGTATACGAGCCCACATTGAACGACCTCGCTCGTGCTGTACAGCGGAGCGAGCTCGCGTTGTACGGTTAGCTCGGACCGTCGAAGAACGCGAGACGCGGTCGGCGAGGAACCGACCAGCAGGTGGTCCTCTTTCACCGTCGTTCGAATGACCGGGAATCGAAATAATCGAGTAGCTAGCAACTACTTCGACGTCCGCCGGTGGTTCGACCGCTCCGGAACCACGGCCCGCGAACCGCGCGCGATCGCGATTCATCAGACGATTTCACAGGTTCCCCGACGGACTCATACGGTCCCTCGACGGACTCATACGGTCCCACGACGGACTCATACGGTCCCTCGAAGAGCTCATACGTCAGTGCGGTCAGTAGTCTTGGACGTCAGTGCGACCTGTGGCCCCGGGGTGGTTCGGACGTCTCCGTGACGTCGTCTTTCGCGTGCAGGAACGCACCGAAGAGGAGCGGGGAGAGGAGTGCGCCTACTAACCCAGCGACGAGACCGTACAGCCAGAGGTCGTCACCGCCGTCTGTAGCACCGTCGCTCTCCTGTCCCCCGGCGGCGTTCGGGGAGCCGACGACGACAGCGCCTTTCATCCCCATCGGTTTGTGTGGCCCACAGTAGTACTTCGAGATGCCAGCGGCGTCGAACGTCCGCTCGAACGTAGTGCCCTCGCTGCCCTGCATCTTGGACTCGTAGCTGCCGTCCTCCGCGACGACGTTGTGCGACCCGCCGGCGCCGGTCCACTCCCAGGTCACCGTCGTTCCGGGGTCGACCTGGACTGCCGCGGGCCCGAACGCGTACGCACCGTTGTTCCCCTCCGCACCGACCGTTATCGTGACCTCGCTCTCGCCGGTACGGTCGACCGTCCCGTCGAAGTTCGCGACGTTCTCGAACCACCCGTCGTAGTCGATGCTGTCGTCCCCAGCACCGGAACCGTTCTCGGCGTCGCTCGCAGCGCCGCCCGTGGACGGAACCGCGACCTCGACGTCACCGACGACGACGGCGCCCTTCATCCCCATCGGCTTGTGCGGCCCACAGTAGTACCGACTGGCGCCGGCTTCCTCGAATGTCTGCTCGAACGTATCACCGTCGTTGCCCTGCATCTTGGACTCGTAGCTGCCGTCCTCCGCGACGACGTTGTGCGACCCGCCCTTCCCGGTCCACTCGAAGACGACGGTCGTCCCCGGGTCGACGCGGACGACGGCCGGTCCGAACGCGTACGAGCCGTTGTTCCCCTTCGCACCGACCTCGACGGTGACCGTCGACTTCCCGCGTTCGTCGACGATACCGTCGAAGTTCCCGACGTTCTTCAGCCAATCCTCGAGCGAGGCGTCCGCGCTCGCACTCGCGGATCCGCCGCTCGCGGCAGCCGGGGCGGCGCCGACGGCAGCTGTCGAGGCCGCTGCAAGCCCTGCTTTCATGACGGTGCGTCTGTCGTACCGCGCTGCGCGGCCAGTGAATTCGTCGGTCATCAGTTGAGTTCTGGTCCGTTTCTTTGGTCCGTGGTGGGCGTCCCGTTCCGTGATTCGAAGGTGTGCGTGGAGCGTCGCGGACGACGCGCGTTCAGCCGTCGTAGCCGGCGTACTCCATCAGTTGCTTGAAGATGTCCGTCCCCATCGCCTCCTTGTAGACGAGGCCGCCGAGCATCCCGCCGGGGTAGAAGTTCCCGTTCATCACGTGGTTGACCTTGTGACAGTGCATCAGGTAGATGCCGGGGTCGGCGTCGGCCTCGAACTCGATGGTGTGGCGTTCAGCGGGCGCGATGTTCGTGATGTCCATCTCGTGTCGGGCCGCTTCCGGAATCGTCCCGCCGTCCTTCTCCACGCGCGTGAACCGATGGTTGTGGATGTGCATCGGGTGACTCATGTAACCGCCGTTGGCCAGGTGGAGGCGGACGGTGTCGCCCTGTTCGACGATTATCGGACTTCCGTCCTCGGGGTGGAGCGTGCGCGGTGCGCACTTCCCGTTCACGGTGAACACGTCGGGTCTACGGTTCCGTGGGTCGTACTGGACGTCTTCGCCCGCCATCTGGCGGGAGAGCCGCGAATCCCACTCCTTGAACCCGAGGAAGTACTCCTTGTCAGCGGGTTCGTAGCCCTTCGGGTCGACGCGGAAGATCCCCCACATCCCCATCTCGATGTGCCGCTGGGTCTGGTAGTGGCAGTGATAGATGTGCGTGCCGGGGACGTTCGCGGGAATCGTGTACGTGTGCTTCTCGCCGGGGTCGACGCGGATGCCCGTGGTCGTCGGGACGCCGTCGTCCTCCCACTTCTTGGAGACGCCGTGGAAGTGCAGCGTGTGCGGGCGCTTTCCGTCCGTGTTGTCGAGCGTCACAGCCATGTCCTCGCCTTCGGTAGTGCGGAGGATGGGGCCGGGGACGCTCGGGTCGCCGTCGTCGGCGGAGAACGCCCACACCCGCGGCAATTCGACGGGGCCACCCATGGCGTCGCCGGGGTGGGGCTTGTGAACGGCGGGCTGGGACTTCATGGTCACGGCCCCGCCCTGTTCGTCGACGTTCACGACCTCTGGCGGACTGGTCTCCGGGAGGTCCGCGGTCGTCGCGCCGACGTCGTTCGTCGTGGTCGTCGTCTGGTCAGTTTCGAACGCGGTCGTGCACCCTGCGAGGCCGACCGCGCCCATGCCACCGGTCGCCGCTACGAATTCGCGTCGCGATACGCCAGTGCCGGGAGCGCCGATACGTTCCGTCATTGTACACCTACACCTATCGACCCCTACTTGAACCCGGCTTCGCTGATTCTCGACGCCGAAAAACCGTTCTCACGAGATTGGAACGGGCGGGGTGCCGACCCGAACCCGTTCGGATTCGACCCCGGGAAGGTCGTGGAACCGGCGTCGCGAGGTGGTGAATTCGGCCGACGCGTTCGGGGCGGGACGTCGGCAGGTTTTTGAGGACTCCCCGAGGAGGCCGAAACAGATGGTGCGGGACCCGTTCGTTGACGACGCCGAGCCGGACCTGCAGGCGGTCCTGGACGCGCTCGACGACCCGAACTGTCGGAAGATAGTCCAGGCGATGTCGGGGGCGATGACGGCGAACGAGGTGTCGGACGCGACCGACATCCCGTTGTCGACGACGTACCGCAAACTCGACCTCCTGACGGAGGCGTCGATTCTCGACGAACGCACGGAGATCCGGTCAGACGGCCACCATACGACGAAGTACGTGCTCGCGTTCGAGGCGGTCGAGATCGGGTTGACCGAGGACCGCGAGTTCGCTGTCGATATCTCGCGGCCCGCGCAGTCGGCGGACGAGCAACTCGCACAACTCTGGAACGAGGTACGTAAGGAAACATGAGCAGTCACACACCGGCTCTGGTCGTCGCACTGAAAGCAATCACGCTGGCTCTCGGAGGCCTCATCTCGTACCTCTCGTATCGCGCGTACCGGCGGACGGACGCGCGAGCACTCGGTTATCTCGCGCTCGGGTTCGGCGTCATCACGCTCGGGTCGCTGCTCGCGGGCGTGTTCGACCAGTTCCCGACCGGATTCGAGCGCAATACCGCGCTCGTCATCGAGTCGGCGTTGACGGCCATCGGGTTCGCTATCATCACGTACTCGCTGTATTCGGAGTGAAAGAGCGGCCGCTCGAGGACGGTCAGTGAAGCGAGCTGAAAACGGGCCGAAAGAGCCGAACGAAGACTCGGCGACTTAGCCGAGGATGTAGTCGAGACGCGGGTACTTCTCGAGGAGCGTCTGGCCGTCCGCGAACTCGTAGGTCTCGACGTAGCGGTCGAGGCCGATGATGCGGCCGGCGCCGAACGCGGCGATGGCGAGGAACACGAGGACGTACGCCATGTCGCTGTTGACGAAGCCGTGTTCGACGGCCCAGTTCCCGAAGTAGAACATCGTCATCATGAAGGCCCCGAAGAACGCCGCGAGGCGGACGAGGAGGCCGACGATGAGGCCGAGGCCGATCGCGATCTGGCCGAACGGGACGGCGATGTCGATGAACGCGAGGAACCAGGTGGTGTCAGCCATCCACGCGTACATCCCCGCGAGGGGGTTGCCGTTCGCTGCGGCGCCGAACGCGAGGTAGCCTTGTGCGGTCCAGGCGCCCTCGAGGACCTTGCTGAGGCCGGCGCTGAGGAACGCGTAGCCGAACATGAGTCGGAGTGCGAGGACGAACCACGCGCTCAGGGAGTGGGCTTGACCGTTGACGGTGATGCCGCCGATGGTGCTCTCGAACTTGTTCGCGGATTGTTTGGTGGTGGGGATGGATGCCATATTAGTTCAACGAGTAGAGAGACGATACCCGTCCCCATATAAAGAGAGAGTGGTTCTCGGGTTGAGAGAAACGCTCGCCGCCGTGACCGCTTGCCAGCGGCTGGCCCACAGCAGCCGGTTCGACGCGGCCGCGTTGTTAGTCCGCTTTGACCTGGTCGCGGAACTGTTCGCGGACCTTCTTGATCTTCGGGTCGGCGTGGAACGTGCAGTACCGGTCGTTCGGGTTCTTCTCGTAGTAGTCCTGGTGCTTCGCTTCGGCCTCGTAGAACGTCTCCAGTGGCTCGACCTCGGTGACGATGTCGTCGTCGTAGACGTCCTCGTCCGCGAGCCCCTGGATGAACGTCTGGGTCAGTTCGCGCTGCTCGTCGGTCTCGTAGAGGACGATGGAGCGGTACTGGGTGCCGACGTCCGGGCCCTGTTTGTTCAACTGGGTGGGGTCGTGGATGGTGAAGAAGACGCGCAGGAGGTCCTCGTACGCGATGGTGTCGGGGTCGAACTCGACGCGAACGACCTCGGCGTGTCCGGTATCGCCCGAGCACACCGCGCGGTACGATGGATTCTCTACGTGCCCGCCCGCGTACCCGGACGTGACCTCGTGGACGCCTTCGAGTTCCTTCATCGCGGCCTCGACGCACCAGAAGCAACCGCCGCCGAACGTCGCTGTCTCGCTCATACCCGAACGTAGGTGCGACGGCCGTAAAGGCTTGTCTCGGCGGACGGTCGTTCCGGATTCGGCAGTGGGTCTGGGGTTCGCGTGTTAGTCCGTGGGGTTCGCGTGTCAGTCCGTGGGGTTCGCGTGTCAGTCCGTGGGGTTCGCGTGTCAGTCCGTGGGGTTCGCGTGTCAGTCCGCGCCGCCGACGGTGTGCGTGGCGGTGGAACCGTGAGGTTCAGGGTGGTGGACGCGAAGGGACGTGTACGAACGGTCCGCCGACATTCGCCACCCGAACTGATTCGGCCGCCGCGCTTGCTTGCGGTCACGGGATGTTCCTGGTCGAAGTTTTAAGTACTAGGGCTGAGTGGTGTAGGGTACCAATGGCCATAGACCCGAACTTCGAGCAGAATCGCGACGTCGTGGAGCAGCACGACGGTCACGACGTGTGGGGGCCGGTGGACGAACCCGAGGAACTCGGAATCCACGGGACGCACGTCGCCGTGGACTTCGACATCTGTATCGCCGACGGCGCGTGCGTCGAGGACTGTCCGGTGGACGTCTTCGAGTGGGTTGACACGCCCGATCACCCCGAGAGCGAGATCAAGGCGGACCCGGCGAACGAGAGCCAGTGCATCGACTGCATGCTCTGCGTCGACGTCTGCCCCGTCGACGCCATCGACGTCGACCCCGGGCGCGCCGGTCGGAGCTGACGGACGCTATCCTGCCGCCCTCTCCGATCGGTTCGACGGCGTGCACGACCACCGGTCGGTCGTCGCAACGGTGCGTCTACTGACGTCGTGAAGCGGACGCTGTACGTTCTGCGGGCCTGAAGCGGACGCGGCTTCGAGCCGTGTCCTCTCGTAGCCGACGGAACGGTCGCGTCACGTGATAATCACCGACACAGTGATAATCCCTCCCTCCGCCTTGCTAGTCGAACACACCCTCGGTGATAGATAGCATGTATTCAGTCGTACTGACGAAAGGGGTCCCCGACTTCCGCGAGGGGGTGGTGTCGTTCGACGAGGACGGCCACCTCGAGCGCGGGGAGACCCCCACGGTGATGAACCCGAACGACAAGCACGCCGCGCGCGCGGCGCTCCAGACGAAGGTCCGCCACGGCGGCGACGTGACACTCATGAGCATGGGGCCGCCGGGGTACGGCGACGTCCTCCGGGAGGGGATGGAAGACGTCTACGGCGACGACTGCGTCCTCCTCTCGGACCGCGAGATGGCGGCGGCTGACACGTGGGCGACCGCGATCACGGTCGCGACCGGCATCCAGAAGTTAGAGGAACAACCGGACCTCGTGTTCGCGGGGTTCAAGACCGCTGACGGGGAGACCGGCCACACCGGCCCGCAGGCGGCGTGGTGTATGGACTGGCCGATCCTCACGCACGTGATCTCGCTGGACGTCGACGAGGACGAGGGCGTCGTCCGCGCGAAGCGACTCGTGCAGGGCGACGTCGAGGAGATCGAGACCGTCGAGGCCGAGCTGCCGGCGTTCGTCGTCACGGACCCGGAGTTCGAGCCGACGTACCGGCGCGCCGAGCACCGCCTGAAGCACAAGGACCTCCGCGAGGAGACGCAGGCGCGCGCGGCTGACCACGAGTCCGTGATGACGGTGTGGGACCACGAGGACCTGAATCTCGACCCGGACTACATCGGGCTGGACGGGTCGCCGACGATCGTCGGCGGCGTCGACCCCATCCCGAAGGCGCCGAGCGAGCGGGAGGCGACGGACGTCGACCCCACTGACTCTCAGGGAATGGAGCAGGTCGTCGAGGAACTCGCGCCGTACGCGGGAGGTGACTGACCATGGCTGTATTCGACCCGAACGACTTCGACATCAGCGAACTCGGCCCGAAGGTGAAGGACGTCGAGGACGCCGACGACCTGGAGGAGGTCCTCGAACGCGAGAAGGAGGGGAAGAACCGGGACGCGGTGAAGACGCTCGTCCAGAGCCGCATCGACAAGCTCCACGACGAGGACGAGGACGCAATCGACTACGAGGCGCTCGACCCCGGCGAGTACACGGTCGCGGAGATGGCGAACCTCGTGCGCGACGTCGACGACGCGGACGCGCTCCGCGGGATGCTCGAACGCGAGGAAGCGGGCGAGGACCGGTCGACGGCGAAGGACCGCATCCAGTCGCGTCTCGACCAGTTGGAGTCGAGCGACGACGACGGCGAGGAGGAGGAGTACGTGCCGCCGGAGGAGAAGTACCCCGAACTCGACCATCCGACGGCGGACAAGCAGTACGTCCACGGTATCGACGACGGCGAGTACCGCGACATGTGGGTGTACTGCGAGACCCAGCAGGGCGACCTCGTCGACGTGAGCCTGGAGATGCTCGGGAAGGCTCGCCAGCTGATGGACGACTACAACGACCAGTACGACGAGGAGGAGCGCGTCGTCGCGGTCCTCATGGGTGACGACGTCGAGGGGCACGCCGAGACCTGTATCGAGTACGGCGCGGACCTCGTGGTCGTTCACGAGGACGAACGCATGGCGCGCTTCCAGCACAAGGCGTACTCGGAGGTGTTCTGCGACGTGGCGCGCGGCGACGGCCACGAGTTCGGCCGCGAAGACCGCGAGGAGCGCGACTGGCACGACTACGACGAACCGCGGTACGTGCTGTTCCCGGCGACGAACAACGGCCGGGACCTGTCCGCGCAGGTGCAGGCGGAACTGGATTCCGGGCTCGCGAGCGACTGCTCGGGGCTGTACATCGAGGACACCGTCATCTCGAACCCCGCGAAGACGGGTGGGGAGGGCAAGCGCCAGTTCGAGCGCGTCCTCCACATGAAGCGCCCGGACTTCTCCGGGTTCGAGTACTCGACGATCCTCTGTCTGGACAAACCGCATCGGGACTTCCACCCGCAGGGCGGGAGCGTCATCCCCGGGAGCTTCGAGATACCCGAGGCCGACGCGGAGCGCGAGGGCGAGGTCGTGCACAGCGACCTGGAGGCGCCCGACGAGTGGTTCCGCGTGGACGTCCAGGACTTCGACACGCTCGAGGAAGGCATCGACCTGACCGGGTACGACGTCGTCGTCGCGCTCGGTCGCGGCATCGGCGACGACCCGACGAAGGGCATCGAACTCGGCCTCGAACTGCGTGACGCGTTCGAGGACGCGGAACTCGGGCTCTCGCGGGGCGTCATCACGTCCTCGTACAGTTTCGACGGGCACGTCGAGCAGTACATCGGCGAGGACCGCCAGATCGGTGAGAGCGGCCAGGTGGTCGAACCCGACGTCTACATCGCTGCGGGCATCAGCGGCGCCATCCAGCACAAGGTCGGGATGGACGAGTCCGACGTCATCATCTCGATAAACACGGAGCCGGACGCGGACATCCGGGACTTCTCGGACTACTACGTTCAGGGCGACCTCTTCGAGGTCCTCCCGCGGTTGACCGAAGCGGTCGAATCGGGCGAGTTACGACTTGAGGAGATAGCGGCCGGAGACGACTGACTACAATGACTGACGACAGAGAACACTACGAGGCGGTCGTCGTCGGGTGCGGTCCCGGCGGCGCCGCGGCGGCGGCGGTACTGGCCGACAACGGCGTCGAGACGCTCGTCCTCGAACGCGGGGTCGAAGCCGGGTCGAAGAACGTCTCCGGCGGGCTCATCTACGCGGAGGAGTCGGCGCCGTACACGATCGACGACCTCTACCCGGGATTCCGTGAGTACGCGAGCGAGCGACCGATCACGGAGTACCACATCCACAACGTCGCCGGGGACAAGGTCAAGAGCTACGACATCACGGACCTCCACGACCACGACACGGAGTGGTCGGACGCGGTCCTGCGTCGGAAGATGGATTCGTGGCTCGAGCGGCGCGTGCACGAGCGGACTCGGGAGACCGGCGGTGGCGTGGTCACGGGCGTGCACGTGGACGGCCTCATCCAGGAGGACGGCGAGGTGAAGGGCGTGACGTGCGAGGAGCTCGACCCCATCGAGGCGGACCTCGTCGTCGCGGCGGACGGCGTGAACAGCGAGCTGGCGCGCGAGGCGAATCTGATGGACTGGGAGGAGCCCGAGGAGTGGTTCCAGGGCGTGAAGGCGGTCGTCGACCTCCCCGAGGGCGCGGTCGAGGACCGGTTCGGTATCGGCGAGGACGAGGGTGCGGCGCACCTGTTCTCGGGCGACCTCTTCGAGGGCGTCCGCGGCGGTGGGTTCGTGTACACGAACGAGAGCACGCTCTCGGTCGGCACCGTCTTCCACCTCGACAGTCTCGTCGCCGAGGAGGCGGAACCGCACGAGTTGCTGGACGCGCTCCTGACGCACCCGATGCTCGACGAGTACTTCGACGGCGAGTACGACGAGCTCGAGTACTCGGCGAAGCTCGTGCCGGACTCGAAGAAGGTCGCGCACACCTCGCCCCATCGCGGGCGACTCGTGCTCGTCGGTGACGCGGCCGGGCAGATGCAGGCGCAGGGCCCCATCATCAAGGGGATGAACCACGCCGTCACCGCGGGCGCGCTCGCCGCGGAGGCGTTCGTGGAGTCCCGTGCTCGCAAGAGCCGGAAGTCCGAGCCGACCGCGGGCGAACTCTACGAGCGCAAGCTCAAGACCGAGGGCGTGATGGGGAAGCTCCGCCCGAAGCGCTACGAGGTCGCGGCCGCGCTCGGCGAGCGCGACGCCGTCACGGACATCACGGATTCACTGCTCCAGTCGCCGGTCGGGAAGGTCGGGCTGAAGGTCGCGGATTCGCTCGGCGTCGTCGAGCGCGCGTACTCGTCGCCGTTCATGTCGATGTTGATGCCGGACACGAAGACGCCGTACGTGACGCTCCCGACGGTCATCGGGGAGACGCTCGGCGACCGCGTCACCGGCGAGAACACCATCGAGCCGCCGGCGCTCGACGACCGCATCGGCGACCTCACGTACGACGTCGGCGACCCGCACATCGAACTGCTCGACGAGTCCTACGCGGCCAGCGGCGCTGCGGTGTCGGCGTGTCCGGTGAGCGCGCAGGACTTCGGCGGTGGCTGCTATCGCTCGGAGACCGTGAAGACGAACGGGAGCGAGGAGCGGGTCGTCAGTCTCGACACGCAGCCCTGCGTCGAGTGCGGGACGTGCGCGGTCGTCGCGGACACCGACTGGAATCATCCCGCGGGGAACAAGGGCGTCGAGTTCAAGCAGGGGTGACCGAGCGTGGCCGACGCGTCGCGAGACGAGTGGACTGACGCGCGGTCGAGTGAGCGCCGCGACTACGAGGCTCGCGCGGTCGCGCTCCGCGAGCGCGCGACGACGGCGCGCGAGCAGTTCAGCGCGCCCACCGCGCCCCCGGACGAAGAGCGCGCGCTCGCGTTCGCTCGCGACGGCGTCGGCGAAGCCGCGGCGACGTACATCGAAGCTCGCACCGAGGATTCGTGGGTGTACTTCGAGTCCGACGCCTGGGACGCGCTCGAAGTCGGACTGAACACGTATCTCGAACTGTTCGCGGCGTGCCACGGCGTCGACTGCAACCCCGACGTCACCGCCCGAACGGCAGCGGAGACCCTGCTCGACACGCACGACGCGGTCGACACCGCGGCCGTCCTCACGGACGTCGACGTCACCTGGCGGGACGACTGAGCCGAGGACGCTCAGAGGACGCCGGTGTCGTCGCAGTAGTCCTGTGCCTCTCGCACGGCCGCCTTCCCGCCGATGAACGTCAGGTGGTCGCCGCGTTCGACGACGTCCTCCGGCTCCGGGAGTCGGTTGTCGCCGCCGCGCGTGACCAACGCCAGGTGACAGTCGTTCGGGAGCGCCGCGCGGAGCTCCGCCACCGACTGCCCGACCGCTCGGTCGCTCGTCACCTCGACCTCCTGGACGTCCCCCTCGCGGTCTTGTTCCGTCATCCAACGCGCGATACCGGGTCGCTCGATGACGTTGTCCATCGACCACGCCACCGACATCCCGGTGGATATCACTTCGATGTCGAGGTTCTCGAACGCCTCGACGTTGTCCGGTTCGTTGACCCTCGCCACGACGGTGTCCACGCCGAAGGTGTTCTTCGCGAGCTGTCCGACGAGGAGGTTCACGTCGTCGTCGCCTGTCGCCGCCGCGATGACCTTCGCGCTGTCCGCCCCAGCGTGGTCGAGGACGTCCCTGTCGCTGCCGTCGCCGTCGTGCACGGAGAACCCGTCCTGGCGGAGGCTCTCGACGACGTCGCCGTCGGCCTCGATGAGGAGGACCTCCTCGCCGCGGTCCTCGAGCCGCTCGCCGAGCGCGCGGCCGACTCGCCCGCCGCCGACGACGATAGCTCGCATTGGAATCACGTTCAGACCCTGTGCGATGTGACGCGCCAGTCCCCCTTGAAACACGACGGTCACGAGGATGACCAGGAACACCGCGCCGACGAGCGTCGTCGCCGCCTGCGGGTTCGCCGGGCGTAGTTCGAGCGCGAACAGCGTCGCGACGCTCGCCGGGATGATACCTCGCGGGCCGATGGCGCTCATGTAGAGTCGTTCCGCGAACGCGAACCGGTCACCGACCGTGCATAGCATCACGAGCGCCGGGCGAACCACGGCGGTGATGGCGACGACGGCCACGATACCTCCGACGCCGAGCGCGAGGAGGTCGTCGAGCGTGAGGAGCGACGCCAGCGTGATGAACACGAACGTCAGGACGACGAGCGTGAGGTCGCCCTTGAACTGCTCTATCTGTTCCCGGTAGGGGAGCGAGACGTTCCCGAGGAGGAAGCCCGCCGCGGCCACTGCGGCGATCCCGGACTCGGACCCGAGCTCGCCGGCGACACCCAGCTCCGCCGCGAGTATCTCCGCGACTCCGTACGCGCCGAGCGCCGCGATGAGGACGATGAGGCGCGCGTTCTGCGGGGCGTTCTCGACGGAGAGACCGACGTCGTTGAGGAGGTACCAGACGACGGCTGCGACGAGACACCCGACGGCGACCCCGAGCGCGAGTCGCGTCGCGAACATCCCGACGAGCGTGGGGAGGCCGCTCGAACCCAGGAGGAGGTACTCGAACGTCACGAGCGCGAGTATCGCCGCGGTCACGTCGTTGACGACGCCCTCGGTCTCGAGGGCGGACGCCACCCGATCCCGGACTGGGACGACGTCCATGATCGGCGTGATGACCGTCGGCCCGGTCGCCACGAGGAGCGCCCCGACGAGCAATGCGAGCGCCCACGAAGTCCCCAGGGCGAACCGGACGACGACGGCTGTACCGACCAGCGAGAGGAGGGCGCCGACGGTGACGAGCCGAAGCGTCTCGCGGGGTGCTTCCCGGAGCCGGTCGACGTGGAGGTGGAACGCGCCCTCGAAGACGATGATGGCGACGCTCAGCCCGACGATTGCCGGGAGAGCGTCGCCGAACACGGCGGGGTCGACGAGGCCGAGGCCCTCGGGGCCGACGACGACGCCCGCGAGGATGAGGAAGAGGACGCTCGGTATTCGGAGTCGGTCCGCGAGGACCTGCGCGGCCACCCCGACGCCCATTATCGTGACGACGATACCGACGATCTCGGTCGCGGCACTCATCGCTGGAGTTCGATGCGGGGGTGCGGTCCGTCGTCGAACGTCGCGTCGACGCTCGTGGTCGACAGGACGAGGCGTTCGCGTCCGTCGACCGAAATTAGTCGGGCGTGCTCATGCATCGTCCGAAGCGTCTGGTCTGGCGAGTGATACGACGGGGTGGTCGGCTTCGGTGACGAGCCTGAGTGAGCGGTCGCCGGCGAGGAACTGGACGATGCGGTTCCCACCCCGGGGGAGGAAGGCGATGGCGGTGGCGTCCACGTCGTCCGCGACGTCGACGATCCGTTGGACGACGTCACGGCCGTACGCGGTCCGCGTGCGAGCCGCGGGATGCACGCTCCGGAACGCGCTGAAGGCGTCCTCGGCGACGGATTCGGACTGCTCGACCGGCGTCTTGTCCGGGACGCCGGCGCCTTTCTCGACGACGTGCACGACGGTGACGTCGCCGATGTCGTACGGTTCGAGTGCTGTCGCGGTCTCGCGCGCGTCGTCCTCGTTGGCGACCGGGACGACGACGCGGCCGGTGAGTGATTCGGGCATGGTCAGTGAATCTCGTAGTGACTGATATCTCGGGTTCCGCACACCGGGCAGCGTTCGACGGTCGGTTCGACGGTCGTTCCGCAGTTCCGACACTCGGAGACCACGACGACGTCGCGCGTGGCGCCGAGGAGTCGACGCAGGAGGTGTCGCATCTCGAACTCACCCGTCCCCGGTCGTCGTTGGTCGTGCGCGAAACGCGTCGAGGTCCGGTTCGGGCGACGCGCTCCGGGAGAGGACCGTCACGATGTCGTCGGCGGACACGACCGTGTCGCCGTGGGGCGTGAGTTCCCTGTCGTCGCGCTCGATGCCGATGACGAGGGTGTCCTCGTCGATGACGTCGCGGTCCATCGCGGCCGCGAGCGAGAGGCCTGCGATGGGGGCATCGGCGTGGACGCCCACTTCGAGGACATCCGCCTCGCCGGTGAGACTGATGAAGTCGGTCGGTGCGTCCGCGCGCTCGGTGTCCGGCCCGAACGGTTCGTACGGCGAGTGGAACTCGTCCTGAACGAGGTCCTCGTCTTCTATCTCGATGCCGTACCCGGAGAGCGTCCGCGATATCCGTTGGAGGTCGGCGGTCGTTTCGCCGACCGCGAGGACGTGGAGGTTCCCCCGTCCCGTCATGAGCGCGCGGACGTTCACGACGCCCGCCACCGACCGCGCTTTGCGTGCGAGCGCTTCCCGCTCGGGGATGGGGACGTTGCAGATGTAGAGGTTCGTGAGTTTGCCGCCGGCTCGCTCGAAGTCGACCTGCGCGTGGTAACCGCGGACGATGCCGCTCTCCTCGAGTTTCGCGATGCGATTTCGAACCGTCGCGCCCGAGACGCTCAGGGCGTCCGCGAGTGACGCGGCGGTCGTGTGCCGCGCGTCTCCCATGAGCGCGTGGAGGATGCGACGGTCGATGTCGTCGAGCCGGTGGTCGGCTGGTTTGTCTCTCATCTGAAAACGCCTCGATGGTTCGATTATACAAATATACCTCCTAGTATATTGGTTTATGGCTTTGAGAAACCGGGTGTTGATTCGAAATTCGCAATCGTATCCGGGAAGTGTCTGGTCTGGGCGGTGTTTGGTCCGGGCGTGGGGTCGGTCGCGGAACGCTCGAGGGGTCGCTGCCCGACCGGTCGCCGACGAGCGCGAGGGCGAGGTTACTTAGCGCGTCCGCTCGGATGAAGAACAAATGGCTCCCTCGAACGTGCTCGTCCCGCTAGACGGGTCTCCGCTCTCGGACGCGGCGCTCGCACACGCTCTGGAGACGTTCGACTGCGAGATCACCGTCCTGAACGTCGTCGTCCCCATCGACGCGCCGATGAGCGAGGGCGGCATCCTCGAGGACGTCACCGACAGCGACCGCGAGGTCGAGGCGCGCGAGCGAGCGGACCGTCTCGTCGAACGCGCTCGGGACACGGCCGCCGAAGCGGGCCGCGACGTCGACACCGTCGTCGAATCCGGCGACCCCGCCGAGACGATCGTCGAGTACGCCGAGGACCACGCGATCGACCACGTCGTGATGGGCGGCCACGGCGGGAACTCCGGGCTCGCGAGCCGACTCCTCGGCACGGTCGCGACCACCGTCGTCGCGGAAGCGCCGACGACCGTCACCGTCGTTCGCGACTGAGGGCCGGCGATCACCGCGCGTACCGTCGCACTCGAACGTGGAACCGGCCGATCGCGCGGCCGATACCTCAAGCCCCTGGAACCCGATAGGTGGAGTATGCCGATAGCAGTCCGGCCGCTCTCGCTCGCGCTCTCCGACGCCTGTCTGGCGCACTGGCCGGTGTCCACCGGGACGATCCGCAGTCGAATCCCGGACTGGACCGAACCCGATCGCTTCGACGACTCGGCGTGGGTCTCGGCGATCATGGTCTCTATCGACCGGTTCGACGCGTTCGGGTTCCCGGTGCGGCGAGACGTCGAGGCGGTCATCCTCCGGACGTACGTCATCACGCCGGCGGGACAGCGAGCGATACACTTCCTCTCACTGGACGTGAACGACCGGCTCGTGGCGGACGCGATGCGGAACCTGTTCCGACTGCCAGCGCACCACGCGTCGGTCGGGCGTCGCGAGGAGGGCGACCGCACGGAGGTCCTCACGCGTCGTCGCGGCGACGACCGGGCGCGACTGGCGGTGACGTTCACGCCCGCGGGTGAACCGGGGCGGACGGCTCCGGACACGCTCTCGTCGTTCCTCGTGGAGCGGGAGCGGTACGTCGCGACCGGCCCGCTGGGCTCGCGGCTCGTCGGGTCCGTCGGGCATCCACCGTGGCCGGTCCAGCCCGCGGACGCGACGGTCACCGAACGCTCGCTCCTCGACGCCGCCGGTATCGACCCCGCGGGCGAGCCGTCGCTCGTCCACTACAGTCCGGGCGTCGAGATGGCGATCGGGACGCTGGAGCGCGCGTAGCAATCGGGACGCTGGAGCGCGCCTACCCGCCGGCACGTCTCGTCCGGGTGGGTTCGACGCTACCCGAGGACGGTGGCGAACGCGGTGTAGACGCCGAACCCGACCGCGACCGACGAGAACAGCGTGATGAGCCAGAACACGACGGTCGTGAGGAGCTTCCGGCGTGAGACGCCGGCGCTCCCGCCGGCGAGACCGCCGCCGATGACGCCGCTGATGATGATGTTGTTGAACGAGATGGGGATGCCGAGGACGATCGCGGCCTGCGCGATGATGAAACCGGGGACGAGCGCGGCGATGGAGCGTCGGATGCCGAGCTGGGCGTACTCGCGGCTCGTCGCCTGGAGGAGTCGCGGCGCGCCCATCCACGCGCCGCCGAGGATGCCGGCGGAACCGAGCCCGAGGAGGACGATGCTCGGGAGGCCGAGTTCCACGCCGTAGAGGTTCTCCAGCGGCCCGGTGGCGAGCCCGACCTGGCTGCCGCCGCTGGAGAACGCGACGATGCTCCCGAGCACGAGGAGGAACGTCTTCACGCCCTTGTCGACCGACGCCTGCGTGCGGCGGCGGATGAACTGGAAGCTCGCGGCCGCGAACGCGAGCGTGAGGACGACGACGAGGACGTCGACGCCTTCGACGCTCGGTGTGTCGACGAAGCTCGCGCCGTATGCGGCGAGACTCCCCTGGGTCGCGTCCCCTGGCGCGGGGATGATGCTCAGCCGGACGTTCGCGACGATGCCGCCGACGACGGCCGCGAGGAGCGGGATGCCGACGGTGTCGGGGACGTCGTCGCGGCGGAGGAGCGTCGCGGTGAGGTACGCGAGCCCGCCGGAGACGGGCGGAACGAGCACCCAGAACGTCGCGATGCGCTGGTACGTCGAGATGGCTGGGTCGCCGCCGAGCCCGAGGCCGACGCCGACCATCGCGCCCGTGGTCGCGAACGCCGCGGGCACCGGGTAGCCGCTGTAGATACCGAACGCCATGAAGCCGGTGGCGGTGAGGAGGCCGGCGGTCGCGCCGAGGCTCGTGATTGCGACGCCGTCGACGAGGCCGCTGCCGACGGTCTCGGAGATACTGCCACCCTGCGTGAGGGCGCCGAGGGCGGCGAGGATGCCGATGAGGAACGCGGCGCGCATCGTGGAGATGGCGTTCGCGCCGATGGCGGGCGCGAACGGTGGCGAGTTCGAGTTCGCGCCGAGCGCCCACGCGGTGACGAGGCTCGTGACGGTGGCGAGCGCGACGAGCGCCCAGAAGACGGCGTCTACCACTGCCACCACCGACGGGGTGGTGATACGGGGGCGGCGGGCATGGTTGCCGCGTCGCCCGCCCGCATCAAGTAGTTGTCGCCGGTTTCACGTCGTAGTATTCCGAACAACCATTAAGTACTGCGGGGTGGTACCAGATGGCATGGAACTGACTGGCAAGCTCGAGTTCGACCACGCGGACCGCGAGGCGATCTACGACTACGTGGAGTCACACGGCACCGTCCGCTACGAGAAGCTCCGGAAGTCCGTCGGGCTCGACGAGCGCGCGTTCGGGCACCACATCGCCATCCTGAAGCGAAACGGCGTCCTGGAGGAGGCGGACCGCGACCACCTCCGTATCGCGTACGAGTCCGGCGCCGAGGAGGAGTACGAGAGCGGCGAGGTGGCGTTCACCATCCGGCAGGCGCGCGAGGAGGACCTCACGGGGCTCGTCGGCGCGATGCGTCGCACCGTCGAGGGCGGCGATTACGTCGAGGCGGAATCCGTCGCGCACATCCTCGAGGAGGAAGGCGTCCTCCTCCGACGCAACGAACTGGAGACGCGGATGTTCTTCGTCGCGTGCGTCGACAACGAGGTCGTCGGCTGGGTGCACATCGACCACCCGGAGGTCGAGAAACTCAGTCACACCGCCGAACTCACCGTCGGCGTCCTCGAGGAGTACCGCGAGCACGGCATCGGCTCGCACCTGCTGGAGCGAGGCGTCGAGTGGGCGGCGAGTCGCGGCTACGAACGCCTCTACAACTCGGTGCCGGCGACGAACGAGGGCGCGATCGAGTTCCTCGAAGGCCAGGGCTGGCAGACCGAAGCGGTCCGCGACGACCACTACAAGATCGACGACGCGTACGTCGACGAGGTCATGATGGCGAAGCACCTCGTCTGACGCGATCGGGCGACCACGGTCGAACGACTTCTTTCGGAGGTTGCACGAGAGCGACCGCATCGGCTGGGCGGCCGCGACCGCTCAGGGAAGCTCGTCGCTCGCGTCGGGGAGGGCGTCCGCGACGACGCCGTCCTGGCGAGCGAGCACGCGAGCGTGCGGCGCGCAGACCAGACGGTTCTCGGCCCACGGGACGTGGAGTTCGAACGCCGCACCACGCTCGCAGTCTTCCTCGCTACACGTAGGCACGAGCGTACCGAGGGCGTGCAGCGACAAGGAACCTTCCCCGTCCCACCCCCACTCCCACCCTCACTCCCACCCCCACCCCGTCCGCTGTTCCACACGGTTCTTCACGCGCGCCACGGGGACGCCCGTTACGGGTTCGACCCCCACCCCGTCCGCTGTTCCACGCCAGTAGCCCGTCGACACCGCCCGGTCCGCGGTTCGACGCCGCCCAGCGAACGCACCACCCCGCCACGTCCGGAGAAAACCCACAGCAGAGGACGGGATACCCCGCGAATCGCGGCTCGGCCACACCACCGCGTCCGCAGTACTTCCCGCGACTGCGGACGCGCCTCGGCCACGTGGGCGGGAATGGGCGCCTCGGCCGCGTCGGCGGGAATGGGCGCCTCGGCCGCGTCGGCGGGAAGACGCGTACCGGTCGCGTCGGCGGTACACTCATCTCGCGAGGGGACCACCATCCGTACATGCATCAGCGGTCCGTCATCGTCGTCGCCCTCGTCGTTCTCGTCGCTCTCAGTGGCTGTCTCTCCGCTGGTATCGACGCGAGCGCTGGCGGCTCGAACGACGCGAACGGAGGCGGTGTCGGGACGGCGACCGAGTGGACGGTCGAGGTCGTCGAGGTCGTCGACGGCGACACCCTCAAGGTCGAGTTCCCGGACGGTCGCGTCGAGAACGTCCGCTTGCTCGGCGTCGACACCCCCGAGGTCCACACGGGCGTCACGCCCGACGAGTTCGAGGGCATTCCCGAGACCGAGGACGGCCGCCAATGGCTCCGCGACTGGGGGCACAGGGCCAGCGAGTGGATGATTCAGCGCGTCGCCGACGCCGAGGTCCGCATCGCGACCGACCCCGAAGCCGACCGCCGTGGTTCGTACGGGCGCCTCCTCGTCTACGTCTACGTCGACGGCGAGAACGTGAACGCCGAACTCCTCGAGCAGGGGTACGCGCGGATGTACGACAGCGAGTTCACGGAACGCGACCGGTTCGCGAGCCTCGAAGCGAGCGCGCAATCCCAGAACGCCGGCCTCTGGGCGTACACGGACGGCGCGGGCGCCGCCAGCGACGATGGTGGCGCCGTCGGCGACAGCGGCCTCGCGGTCGCGACCGTGCACGCGGACGCCGACGGCCCGGACGGCGACAACCTCAACGACGAGTACGTCGTCCTCGAGAACCGCGGCGACCGCACCATCGACCTCTCCGGGTACACGGTCCGCGACGACGCGAACCACGCGTACACCGTGCCCGACGGCGTCGCGCTGCGCCCCGGCGAGCAACTGACGCTGTTCACGGGCAGCGGTGACGCGACCGCCGACTCGCTGTACTGGGGCGCGAGCAGCCCCATCTGGAACAACGACGGCGACGTCGTCTACGTCGAAACCCCGAACGGCACGACCGTCGTCGAGTACGAGTACTGAGCCGTCGACGACCACCGCGACGACCGCGACCGCTGTAGCGACCTAGCTCGGCGGTGCGACGTCGACGCCGGGTTCGTACTTCGTGTCTCGGCGGAACGCGACCACGTGATACCGTTCGTCGAGCGTCGGCGGCGTTCCGACCGACGACCGCGTCCCGTACCCGATGCCGGCCTCGTTGAACTTCCCGGAATCCGTCTTCGCGTGGATGTAGAGTTCGTCACCGGCGGACACCTCGCGGTCGGTGCGCGCGACGTACTTTCGCGCCGCGTCCGGCTGCTGGAACACCGAGATGCGCGAGTCGGACGCTATCGACCCCGACTCCATCGTCAGGCGGACGTACTTCCGGTCGTCGGTCAACTGCGCGGAGAAGTCAGGTCGTTCCTCTCGTGCGGTCTCCACCCACGACGGCGCGGAGAGCGACACCGCCCCGACGTCCGACACCTCGAACCGGAACCGATGCCGGCGCACCTCACCCTCGAAGTTCGACGAGTCGTACACCGCCTCTATTCGTCGGATGACACCGTTCTCGTCGACGCGCATCCGCGCGCCCTCGATGGACTTCAGTTCTCCCTCGCTGTGGCCCGGCGACCGCACGGTCTCCCCGACCGAATCGGCGCGCACCTCCCACACGGCCGGCCGATCGTCGTTCACGCGCTCGGGCGACCCCCACGCCGGCCCCTTCAGGAGCGGCTGGATCTCCTCGGCCCAGAATATCTCCTCGAACGACGGTCGCGTGCTCAACCCGTACGTATCGCCGTCGGCCACCTCCTCTCGCCACAGCATGTCGCCGCCGATGGTATGGAACGCGTCGACGGGTCCACCACCTTTCCGATTCCAGTGCCCGAGCGCGATACCGTCCGCGGCCTCGTACTCGCGATGCCACTTCTGACTCCCGCTCTCGACGTCGACCTTCGTGTACTGCGCGCGGTAGGACAGCTCCGCGACCGCCGAATCACACGTCGAGTACAGGTACGACTCGACGCCGTCGTCGCTCAATCCGAACGGATACGTCGGGTCGCCGCGCTCCGTCGTGGTCTCCGGTTCGGTCTCGGTCGCCGTCGCCGTCGCCGTGGCGGTCTCGACGGTCCCCATTCCTGCACCGTCCGTGCCCGTCGCGTTCGTCGTCCCACTGCCCCCTTCGAGCCGGAGACAGCCGGCCGTTCCCCCCACCGCGAGCGCCCCGAGCAACGCACGTCGTCTCATTCGAGCGGAACGAACGACGGCAAGGGCATAACGGTGACGGGCGATTACGAGCGAAGTCACCCCTGGACTGCGAGGGTCACCCGAAGCAGCGACGTCGCAGGACTGAAGCCGACGGTCGCGAACCAACGAACGTGTCCTGGACGCTCCTCGTCGTCGCCGGCCTGTTCGAGATCGCGTGGGCAATCGGCCTCCAGTACTCCGACGGCCTCACGAAACCCGTCCCGACCGCGGCGACCGCGGTCGCGCTCGTCATCAGCATGGTGCTCCTCGCGAAAGCAGTCCAGAACCTCCCCATCGGAACAGCGTACGCCGTCTGGACGGGTATCGGCGCCGTCGGCACCGCGACGCTCGGCGTCGTCCTCTTCGACGAACCGGCGTCGCTTGCCAGGATGGGGTTCATCGCAGTCATCGTCTGCGGGATCGTCGGCCTCCACAGCGTCAGCGGCGGCGCCTGACGAAACGCAGTATCGACGCCACTCGAGCACGACCGACTACTGCCGCGACCGGTTCTTCAACGCCGCCAGCCCTTCGCGTTCGGCTTTCGTCTCCAGGATGCCTTCGACGTACCGGCGGTTGATCTCGTGGCGGCCCTTCTCGTCGCGCTCGAGGACGTTCACCTTCCGGAGTTCGATGATGGCGCTCGAGATGTGATGGCCGGTTGCATCGACGAGCGGTTCGACGTCGCGCGTCCGGATGGGGCCGCGGTCGGCGAGCACCGCGATGACGTCCCACGCGTGCTCGCGGCGACAGTTCGACTCGCGGATGGCGGCCTCGACCTTCTCCTCGATCGGGTCCTCGTGCAGGAGGTCGATCGTCGACACCGACTCCAGGTCGCCGCCCGCGCCGTCGTCGTCCGACAGCCGTCGCTGGAGTTGCTCGAGCGCCATCTCGAGGAACGCGATGCGGTCGGCCTGGTCGGAGATGACCTCGCCCTCGTCCGTCTCGGACTCGAGCTGTTCGGTCTTCTGGCGTTCGTCCCCGAGTTCCGCGTGCATCGACTCCACCTCCGCTTCCAGTTCGTCCACGCGCGTCGCCAGCTCGTCGCGCTCCGCGCGTAACTCGTCGCGTTCGTCGGCGAGCTCGCTCTTCTCGGCCGCGAGCGCCTCCACGCGGTCCTCGAGGTCCGCCTTCGTCGTCGCGAGGTCGTCGAGTCGCTCCTCGAGTTCGCGCGCTCGCTTCCGGAACTCGTTGCGCTCGTGCTCGATCTCCGCGTTCGACTTCTCGTGGTCTTCCTTGTCGCCCTCGACCTCGTCGAGCGTCTGCTGGTCGTCGTCGCTCGGCGCCGTGATACCGGTGTTCCCCGCGATGGCGTCCGCCATCTTGTTCGCCGCCTGCGAGATGTCCCTGGCGTCCTCGAGTTCGTCCTCGAGCGTCGCGATCCGCTGGTCTTTCTTCTCGATCTCCGCTTCGAGTTCCGCGATGCGGTTCTCGTGCTCCTCCTTGTCCTCCGTGATGGACTGGAGGTCGCCGACGAGGTTGTCGCTCACCGACTTCAACTCCGGGCGTTCGAAGTCGTCGAGCCCCGGCGTCGCGCCCGCGTCGAACGTCCGCTTCCGACGGAACTGCACGGTCCGCAGGTCCGCTTCCGCCCAGTCCGTCTGCATGAACGCCTGCCCGTCGTCGAGGTCCGTCACGCGGTCGGCGTACTCCGACCCGATGATGCGCCCGACGACGTTCGTGTCGTTCTCCCACGTCAGCCGGTGCCACACGAGCCAGTTCGCCTGCGTGATGAAGTCCTTCTTGACGTCCGCGGGCCGCTGACTGATGCCGACGATGCCCAGGCCGTGCTTGCGGCCGCGCTTCCCGATCTTGATGAGCATCTTCCCCGTCTCGTCCATCCCACCGCCTTCCGGGATGTACTCGTGGACCTCCTCGCAGACGAGCAGGAACGGCTTCTTGAGCTTCTTCTCCTTCGCGAACAGGTGTCTGGCGGTCTGCAGGATGAGTTCGTTCGAGACGTCCTCGTCGAGGTACCCGGAGACGTCGAGGATGACCGGGATGTTCTCGTTCAGCGCGAGGTCCGCGACCTTCTCGGCGTGCTCGGGCGCGACCTGGATGTCGCACTCCTCGTCCGCGCCGACGTGCAGGAGCTCGTACTCCTCCTTCAACCCGTAGTACTCGCCCTCGCAGTCGATGATGAGCATCGGGAACCCCGCGTCCAGGAGTTCCTCGCAGACGACGCTCGCCGTGTTCGACTTCCCGCTCCCGGACTTCCCGGTGACGAACCCGCGACCGGTCAACAGCTCCACGACCGGTAGCTCGACGGCGTCGCCGTCGACCGTCTCCCCCACGCGGATCGTCCGCGTCTCACTCATCGACGTTCACCCAGGCACCCGGCTTCATTACGCGCAGACAGACACCCCCACAGGTTGTATCTTTCCCTACACGAAGACGCGTCGTGGCGACGCGGAACGGCCGATGGCTCGGACGCGCCGTCAGACGTCGTAGACGCTCGCCTTCGACTCGCGGTACTGGTCCGGGATCTGCCCGATACCCCAGCCCTCCGTCGTCGTCTCCACGTAGTAGTACTTGCGCTCGTCGTAGATGTACGCGAACCCGTCGAAGTCCTTCTGCATCAGCAGTCCGACCGCCATGTGCCCCGGCGGCTCCAGGAGGACGGCGTCGTAGTTGAACGGCTCGGACTCGAGGATGGACGCGAACAGGATGCTCGTATCCTCGCAGTCACCGGAGAGCATCGTGAGCGTCTCCATGATGAACTGCGTGTAGTCGTCGTACCCGCTCGACACCGAATCCTCCACGTACGGCAGGCGCTGCACGAAACTCAACGCGAACTGGATGCGTTCGAACTCGCCCGTGAACCCGTTGTTCTCCGCGGCCTCGTAGAGGAACTCCGCGATCTCGTTCGCCGCCCCCTCGAGGAGTTCGAACGAGACGTACTCCGCTCGCGCCCGCCCTCGAGACCGCAGCGACGCCGCCGCGTACGCGCTCTCCAAGGCCAGGTAACTCACCGCCCACGACCGACCGTTCGTCCGTCCACGCAGCGTCTGCACGTATCCGCCCTCGACCGGCTCCCGCTCGAACGCGCTCCCCGACGCCGCGTCGAGTTGCCCGCGTCGGTCCGCTCGCTCGATGTGGTCGTCCGTGACGACGAACGGGTCCGTCTCCATGAACGCGTACAGGTCGTCCTGCTCGACGTCAGTGCGGTCGACGCTCTCCGGGACGACCGCGGCGGTGTACTGTAACGGAACGCCCTCCGGCGCCGCGGAGAGGTCCATCGGGACCGTCACCTGCTGGGCGGACGATTCCGGACGGACCGGGTCGCTCGACGCGCTATCGACCAATCCACCGCGCGGATACACCGACGCGGCGACGACCACCTTCACCGGCGTGTCAGTCGACGGTTCCGTCGGGAACACCGTCGTCGTCACCTCGTCGAGCGCGTACCGATGCACGTGGGTGCGGTACCGCCAGAAGTCGTCGGTCACGTACAGGCCTTGCTTCCCGAGATCGCGGTCCGGAGCGTCGACCGTGGGCGGAGGTGTGGTCGACGACGTCGACTCGTTCCCCGACGTGGCCGCGGCCCGTTCCTCGTCGACCGTCTCCGTCCCTGGCGCCGGTGCGACGCGAGCCGTCTCATCGTCCGGGCCGCCCGCGGCCGTCGACACCGGAAGGAGCGAGATGTTCGGCACGACGGCATCTCGCTGTGCGTTCTCGTCGTCGGTGACGAAGTCCTCGCGAGCGAGCGGCGGCCTGGACTCCTCGCCGCGGAACGACGGCGTCTCCACGGTACTGAGGCACCCGCTGGTCGCGACGAGGCTCGCGGAGAGTGCCCCCAGAAGACGCCGTCGCCTCATGTTGAAGTTCGATAGTTTCCCGACCAATATAAAAGGTGCTGTTATTCGTTCTCACACGAACGCCCGAACAACCCGTAGACGGCGCTTACCACGGAACGAGCGGGCCACGCGCCACGCGGTCGCCCGTATACTTATCAGGCAATCTCCTGCGATTCCTCGACGAGCCGTTCCAGGTCGTCGAACCGGTCGGTCTCCTCGACGATGTCGTCCAGGTCGAACCCGGCGTCCTCGGCGCGCTCGACGAGCTCGCGGAGTTCGTGCGGCGTGACGTCGTGCTCCTGCATCACTTCGCGGATCGCTTCGCGGTAGAGTCCGGACGCGTTGATGTGGGAGTTCCACTTCAGGAAGAGGAGGTCCATCTTCTCGACGGTGACGGTCGTCGACTTCATCGTCGCTCACCGCCGATTCTGGATCGGTGGGACATACACATAACTACTCACTATTCAGTAATGTGTGTTGATAAAATTAACCTCTTGTGGTCGAGGGGCTGTCACCGTGGTTGGCGTCGTCGACGCTCCGCGTATCGAACGCTGAGTTCGAACGAACGCTTTAGCGGTCGGCGGGCGAGGTTCCGACCTGACACGGCGAAATGTTCCCCGTATTCGTCGCCGAGAACCTGCCCCAGTGGGTCGGCGCGCCACTCCTCCAGCTCTCGCTCCTCGTCGTCGGCGTCCTCCTCGAACGAACGTACGTCAACCGCCTGACGACCATCACCGGCGCGCTCGCGCTGTTCAGTCACGTCCTGTTCGCGGACGAGAGCGCGCTCTGGGTGGGGCTCTACCTCGACGTCGGCTTGCTCCTCGGCGCGTACGGCGTCTACTGTTACGTCGAAGCGCTCCCGGTCGTGTCCTCGCCCGTGAAGCTCGTGTCGTACTTCGCGTACGCGCCCCTGACCGTCCTGCTCGTCATCGTCCTCCCGCACTGGCTGTTCCCGGTCGCCCTCCTGGTAGGAGCCGCGCTCAACTACAAGCTCGTCGAGGAGCTCGCACCCGCGAAACCGTACTTCTGGGGGGCCGGGGAACGCGACCCCGAAGACGGCGTCGACCTGGAGGACGTCCAGGCGTACGCCGAGCAGGCACGAGCGTTCGTCGAGACGCAACTCGACGACGCCGGTGGTGACACCGACCGCGACACCGCCCGCTGACGGTCCGGCGCCCTCCGAGAAAGTGTCAGATATTCGCGACGAAAGTTATGCTGCAGGTGGGCGAACCGAGGCAGTGAGCCGCCAGACCGTGGCTCGTGATACCACCATGGACGTTCAACGATTCGTCAACGAGAACGCGCCCGAGGAGAGTACAGAGACGTTCGAACTCGAGAACAGCAAGCTACTGGACATCGACGTCGACGGGTCGGTGATGACGAAAGCCGGCGCGATGGTCGCGTACGACGGCGACCTCAAATTCACGGGGACGTCGAACGCCGAAGGCGGCCTCACCGGCTTCATCAAGCAGAAGGCGACCGGCGAAGGCAGCCCCGTGATGGAGGTCGAGGGCAACGGCCACCTCTACGTCGCCGACCAGGGCAAACGGGTCCAGCTCCTGAAGCTCGACGGCGGCGAGTCCATCTCCGTGAACGGCCCGGACGTCCTCGCCTGGGAGAACGCCGTCGACTACGAGATAAAGACCATCGGGAGCATCGGCGGCGCCGCCGCCGGCGGGCTGACGAACGTCTACCTCACGGGACCGGGGATGGTCGCCATCACGACCCACGGTGACCCGCTCGTGCTCTCACCGCCCGTCAACACGGACCCGCAGGCGACGGTCGCCTGGAGCAGCGACCTCTCGCCGAGCATCTCGCGGAACACGAGTCTGGGCGACGCCATCGGAACGTCGAGCGACGAGACCTACCAGATGAGCTTCGACGGAACCAGCGGGTTCGTGGTCGTGCAACCCTACGAGGAAGCGCCCGGCGAGGAGTAGCTCCGTCGCGTTCAGACGCGCTCGAGGAGCCCCGAGAACAGCGCTTCCTCCTCGTCGGCGACCGCGAGGAGTTCGTCGCTGGCGTCCTCGTACGCGGCCTGCGCATCGCTCGGGTCGTCGGCAAGCCCGGCGCGCTTCAGGTCCTCGCCGACGGCGTGCCATCGGTCCTCGACGTCGCGCATCGCCTCGACGTCTGCGTCCGTGACGCCGTCGACGACGTCGCTCGCGGTCTCGAGGAACGGCCGGAACAGCCCGCGGAACGCCGCGCCGCCCGTGCCGCGCTTCTCGACGTTCTGGTACGCGAACCGCGTACACCAGTCGGCGTCCTCGAGCGCCGGCCACTCCGGGAGGTCCCGCGCCATCGCGCGCATCCCGTCGAGGCCGTTCGTGCCGTCGCCGGCGTCCGGGATGCCGTCGTACGCATCGCCAGGCGAGAGCAGGCCGTCGGCGGTCGCGCGGATGCCGGCGCGCATCGCCGCTGCCTTCGTCGCGTCCGGTTCACCGCGAGCGACCATCCGCCGGCGGTCCAGCGGTCCGTAGAAGCCGACGTCGCTACTCCACGCCGCGTCGAAGTCCTCGCGCGACACCCGCTGGAGGTCGTCGAACTCGCTGTCCGCGAGCGAGACGCCGTCCTCGTCGGCGTCAACGACGACGACGACGTGCGGACTGAAGTGGACGTCCGAGTCGAAGTACGGCAGATAGAAGATGTCGACGAACGCGACGACGGGACGCCCACCGTCGACGTACGCTCGAAGGTCCGCGAACGCCGTCTCCGCGTCGTCGCCTCGTCCTTCGTCCACGTCGACCCCGAGGTGGTCGAAGAACGCGGTCTCCAGCCACGGCGTCCGTCCGACGAACTCCCGGCTCGGCGAGCGGTCGCGCTCGTAGTAACTGAACCCCAGCCCGCCACCGATACCGAAACACACCGGCTCGGGGAGGTCCCACGCGCCGTACGTCGCGACGTCGTGCAGCGACGTCGACCCGCAGTGCGCGCCTGTCGCGTGCGAGAACGCATCCAGCATACCAGCACGAACTCGCGCCGGGGTCATCACGCTAGCGGTTTCGGTGGTGGTCTCGTCGAGCGCGGTCGTCTCCGCTCGCGCGTTCCCGCCCGACGCGACCGAATATTTAGGTCCGCCTAATTTCCGAAGGGCTTTTCAGCTCTAGCGGGCGCCTAGCGTCCATGGAAGACGACGTCAGCGAATCGAACGCCGACATCGAACGACGCACGCACGACGACGGGAACGCCGCCCCACGGGCGGACTCGTGGACGGACGCCCGCACTCGCGCCCAGTCCCACACCCGTTGCCGGGGGGGCTACCGCGACCGAGCGGCGGAAATCGACACGGAGGGGGTCTGACCGATGTCGAGCACCGTCCCGAAGGACGTGGTCGTCGTCGGTGGCGGCGTCGCCGGGCTCTCCGCGGCGACGTTCACCGCGCGCCACGGACTCGATACGCTGGTCGTCGACGCCGGGGAGTCCATCCTCCGGCGGAACGCGCACCTGGAGAACTTCCCGGGATTCCCCGCGGGCGTGAACGCCCGCCAACTGCTCGACCTCCTGGAGGAACAGGCGAGCGAGGCGGGCGCAGAGCAGGTCACGGCGACCGTCGAGCGCGTCGAGACGACCGACGACGGGTTCGCCGTCGAGACCGAGGGCGGCGAGGCCGAGGCGGGCGAGGGCGCCGGTGACGGCGAGCGCTATCGGTCGCAGTACGTCGTCGCGGCGACGAAGAACGAGGTCGGGTACCTCCGGGGCGTCGACGGCGTCGGCGTCATCGACCGCGGGAAGGCGTACGTCGACACGGACGAACGCGGCCGCACCGGCGTCGACGGCCTCTACGCCGCGGGGCGTCTCGCCGAGAAACCCCATCAGGCGATCGTCTGCGCCGGCCACGGCGCGGAGGTCGCCGTGACGCTCCTCGAGGACGACGACCGGCCGTTCTACCACGACTGGGTCGCGCCGGAGGGCTACTTCACCGACCGCGGCCGCGACCTCCCGCCGGGCTGTGAGGAGATCGACGACGCCGAGCGCGCCGACCGCGAGCAGCAGTCGCTCGACGTGATGCGGGAACGGTTCGCCAAGCCGCATCCCGAGGAGCAGGAGACGCACCCGAGCCTCGAAGACGACTGATCCGGACGATTCGGAGAAGCCGCTGCCCGCGTCGCTAGCCGTCGAACGCGAGGTCGACGGTGCTCGCGGCGACGACCTCGGCGGTGCCGTCGCGGTACTCGCGGGCGGTGACGACGAGCGCGGTCGGCGTGACGCCGTCCGGGAGCGACCACTCGCCGGCGAGCGTCGCGGTGTCGCCGGGGGCGATGGGGCCGACCGACGCGTCACCGCTGAGCGTCTCGCCGTTCGAGAGCTTGACCTCGGAGATGGAGACGCCATAGTCGACGTCGCCGGTGTTCTCGACGGTCACCGACAGCTCGAACGTCCCGCCCGCGACTGCCAGGGTGTCGACGGTCTCGGGACGACTGGTCTCCGCGAGCAGGTCCTCGCCGACGGAGAGCCCCTGCTCGTCGCCGACCTGTCCCTGCAGCAGCCCGAAGAACGTCCCGGCTTCGAGCGCGACCGGGATGCCGACCGCGAGCGCGATCAGGTACTTCAGGTACTTCCGGCGGTCGCTCGACATCTGCCCGGCTTGCACGGGCTGACCGCCGTCCGTCCAGGCGTCTCGCGAGGCAGGGTCGGCTTCGCCAGGCTCGGCGCTTGCGTCGTCTCCCGACCGCTCGGGCGCGTCCTCGCTCACGGCAGCACCTCCCAGAGCGGTTCGAGCGCCGTCGGCTGCGGCGGCTGTCCCGGGTAGAACAGGCCGTCCTGTATCATCGTGTACAGCGGCGGGCCGTACGCGAGCGCGACGAGGACGACCGCGATGACGAGCCACAGGCGGAGGTTGTTGATCGCTTTCGGCGCCTCCTCGGGGCCCGAGAGCGCCGGCGGGAGGTCGCCGTCGACCGCGATGGCGCTCCGGTCGACGAGCCACGTCCCGACGACCACGATCAGGAACAGCGTGAGCGAGAGCGTCAAGAGGATGCCGCCGAGCGCGATCTGCCAGCGGATCTCGCCGATGGTCCCGAACAGCGCCTCGAACTCGAAGTTCTCGTACTGCGGTTCCGCGGTGCGACGCGGGATGCCCGCGAGGCCGCCGCGGTGCATCGCGTTCGACATCAGCGTCATCCCGACGAACCACAGGTACGGCTGGATGGTCGCGAGCGTCCGATGCTGGAGGCGCTTCCCGGTGAGCTGGGGCCACAGCCAGTACGTGACGCCCATGAACGTGAGCGCGACCGCGGTGCCGACGGTGAGGTGGAAGTGCCCCGGCACCCAGAGCGTGTTGTGCACGAGGTAGTTCACGTTCATGCCGGCGTTCACCATCCCGCTGAACCCGCCGGCGGCGAACATCAGGCCGGCGAGCGCCATCGCCGCGAACGCGGGTTCGCCCCACGGGAGGTTCCGGAGCCACGACAGGTACCCGGTGCCGCCGTTCTTCCGGGCGCCGTACTCCATGCTCGCGACGACCGTGAACGCCGTCAGGAGGCTCGGAAGCAGGAGGAACATCGTGTTCGACATCGCGAGGAACTTGAAGCCCTCGGGGATGCCGGGGTCCATGTACTGGTGGTGGAACCCGACCGGCGTCGACAGCACGAGGAAGAGGACGAAGACGATGCGTGCGAGCGGGTCACTGAACAGGCGGCCGCCCGCGAGCTTCGGGAGGATGGTGTACCAGATGAGGTACGCGGGCATCAGCCAGAAGTACACGACGGGATGCCCGAAGTACCAGAACAGCGTCCGCATCAGGAGCGGGTCGACGGTCTGGATGAGACCCAGGCTCCAGGGGATGAGGAAGAACACGACCTCGACGGCGACGCCGAGCGTGCTCAGGTACCACATCAGCATCGTCATCAGGACCATGAACGTCCGCAGCGGCGGGGACTTGTTCGGGTTGTCGCCGCGCCAGTTCCAGTACGTGCGGAACCAGTCGATGCCCGCCAGCCACGTCCCGATGATGAACAACGCGAGGCCGATGTAGAAGATGGGGTGCGCTTGCAGCGGCGGGTAGAACGTGAACAGGACGTCCGCCTGGAACGGGATCTCGCCGACGAACCCGGCGAGGATGGCGACGCCCGCCATCGTCGACCCGGCGCTCATGATCGCCACCCACGTCTTCGTGAACGTCACGCTCTCGAGCGGTCGTTCGAGGCTGTCGACGATCGACCACGTGAATATCCCGCAGAGGAAGAAGATGGTGAACACGAGCGCGAGCAGGACGCCGTGCCCCGTCAGGACCGTGTAGTAGTCCTTCGATGGGATGAACCGGAAGACGCCGGTGCGGTGGAGCGCCTGGATGAGGCCGAAGAGGCCGCCGACGCCGAGCGCCGCGAACGACACCGCGAACAGCTTCCGGACGACGTTCGCGGTCTGGGGGTACTCGTCGCGGAACGCGCCGAGTTCCCCCTCGATGCGTTCGGTGCTCATGCCGTCACCTCCGTGGCGCTCCCGACTATCTGGGGAGTCGCTGCGACCGAGGCGTTCGTCGTGGTCTCGTTCCCACTGGTCGCGTTCGTCGCACCGGGGCCGTCGTACTCGGACTCGGGGACGACGACGATGCGGCCCTCCATCGCGTGATGGGCGGCGCCGCAGTACTCGTTGCAGACGATGCCGTACGTCGCCGGGTCACCGAACTCGACGGTCATCTTGCTGACCTGCCCCGGGATCGCCATCGTGTTCAGGTTCGTGCCGACGACCTCGAACCCGTGGACGACGTCGCTACTCGTCACGTAGAACGTCACCTCGGAGTTCGCGGGCACCCGGATGACGCCGTTCGCTGGCGTCCCCGGGTCGAACGAGAACTGTTTCGCGACGACGTACACCTCGTACTCGTTCTCGCCGACCTGCTCGACGCCGGGGTCGGCGAACTCCGTCTCGTCGAGGTTCTGCGGGTCGACCGTGCCGCCTTCCGCGTCGATCATCTCGATGCCCGGGCCGACGGCACCGTACACGATACTCGATATGAGGCCGAGGATGAACACGAGCGCGAGCGCGAGCCAGACCTTCTCGAACCGATGAATGTGCACGTCTCGATCACCCCACGATGGTCAGTCCACGACCGAGGAACTCGATGAAGTACGTGAAGATCCACATCAGGACGACGATAGCCATGTAGATGCCGATGAGGGTTGCAGTCCCGATGGGATCGAACGACTCTGCGTCGTGAGTCTCCGTGTCTGTACTCATCTTACCCCAACCTCCCTGGAAGGTAGACGCCAGATACCATTACGGATGCGATGTTTGAGCCGTGGTTAATAATTGTAACCCGGCGTTCTCGCGGGATGGGAACGGGATTGGGTTTAAGGAGGATTCGACCGATAGGGACCCGTATGAATCTCCGGCCTGGAATCATGGCGACTGCCATCGCGCTCCTGGCGGCCCTGCCGGCGGCGTTGTTCGTGAGTAACGGCGAGTGGCTCGCGTTGGGGACGTTCGCGTGTATCGCTGTCATCGGCGTGTTCATGTGGTATCTCTTCGACGGGACGGAACCGGATACGAGCGGCGCGAAGCACTGACTGCATGGCGGCGCCTTCGCTGCCGTCGCTGGAGCTCGTCGGGTTCTTCGCGTTCGGCGTGCTCGGGAGCGTGCACTGCCTGGGGATGTGTGGCCCCGTCGTGACGTTGTACGCCGACCGCGTCGGGGACCGCGGTGACGTGTCGTGGTTCGCGGTCCGCCAGCAGTTCCTGTTCAACGCCGGGCGGACGGTGGCGTACGCCGCGGTCGGCGCAGTCCTCGGTCTCCTCGGTGGGTTCGTGGTCGCTGGTGGCGTCGCTGTCGTCGGCGAGGCGGCGCGCGGTTTCGTCGGCGTCCTGGCGGGCGTCCTCGTGGTCGGCGTCGGCGCGTGGTACGTGCTCGGTCGGCAGGTCAGCGGGCACGTGCCGTCGACGGGCGTGTTCCAGCGGGTCGTGGGGGCGAGCGCGGAGCGGCTCGACGAGTGGGTTCGTGGGCCGAAGGTGGCTGTTCTCGGTGCGGCGCACGCGGCGCTCCCGTGTCCGATACTGTACCCGGCGTTCGCGTACGCGTTCGCGACGGGGTCGCCGACGCGTGGCGGCCTCGCACTCGCGGCACTGGGTCTGGGGACGTTCCCGCTCGTGTTCGCGTACGGCGCGGCGCTTGGCTCCATCGGTGCGTCCCGTCGCCAGCAACTCCACCGCGTCCTCGGCGTCCTCATGGTCGCGCTCGGGACGATGCCGCTCCTGTCCGGGCTCGCCGCGCTCGGCGTCGACGTCCCGATGCATCCGCTCCACCCGTGGGTGATGCCGTGAACGAGACCCGGCCTCCCGTCGGCGACGACGAGACCTGCACGCTCTGCGGGCTGGACGTCCCCGACGCGCCCGTTTCGGGTCCGGACGGAACGTACTGTTGCGAGGGCTGCAAGCAGGTGCACGAGACCGTCGGCGACGTCGCCGTCGACGGGCCCGTCGACTCCGGGGACGTCGCGAGTGCGCTCGATGGGGCCGCTGCACCCGAATCGGACGCTGACGGAACAGCGGACGCGGTGGGGGGTGCTGGGGCTGACGCGATGGCGGATGCGGAAGCGGACGCGGAGACGTACCTGCGCGTCGACGGCATGCACTGCACGACGTGCGAGACGTTCGTCGAGGGCGTCGCCGAACGCGAACCCGGCGTCGCCGCCGCGGACGCGTCCTACGGCTCGCGGCTCGTCCGCGTCGCGTACGACTCCAGCGCGCTGGCGGCCGACGCGCTCCCGGAGCGCCTGACCGGGTACGGCTACCGCGCTCGCGGGATGGACGACGCGGACGACGTCGAGCGTTCGAGCGGCCGCCTCATCGTCGGCGGGTTCTTCGGGATGATGACGATGCTCTGGTACGTCCTCTTCCTCTACCCGGACTACCTCGGGTGGGACGTCTCCTTCCTCGACGTCGGCGGGAGCGCCGGCACGTACCTGCTCGCGAACGTCTGGGTGATGGCGACCATCGTCCTCGCGTACACCGGCTACCCCATCCTCCGCGGCGCGTACGTCAGTCTCGCCGCCGGGAAACCGAACATGGACCTCCTCGTCTCCATCGCGGCGGTGAACGCGTACGTGTACTCGACGGCGGCGCTCCTCCTCGGCCGGACCGAGGTGTACTTCGACGTCACGGTCGCCATCGTCCTCGTCGTCTCCATCGGGAACTACCTCGAACGGCGGGCGACCGAGCGCGCCGCCGACCGCGTCGGCGAGCTCGCCGAGGAGCGCGTCACCGAGGCGACGGTCCGCCGCGAGGACGGGTCGACCGAGACGGTCTCGGTCGAAGCCGTTGCCGCCGACGACGCGGTCGTCGTCGGGCAGAGCGACCGCGTGCCCCTCGACGGCACGGTCGTCGAGGGCGAGGCAGCGGTCGACGAGTCCCTGCTCACGGGCGAATCGAAGCCGGTGGCGAAGGCGCCGGGCGACCGCGTCGTCGGCGGGTCCACGGTCGTCGACGGCGGCGTCGTCCTCGAACCGGACCCCGATACGGCGAGCACGCTCGACCGACTCGTCGAGACGACGTGGAACCTCGCCGCGTCGCGCTCGGGCGCGCAGCGCCTCGCGGACAAGCTCGCGGCCGTGTTCGTCCCGCTCGTCGTCACCGCGGCGGTGCTCGCGACCGCGTACTGGCTGTACGCGACCGGCGACGTCGCCACCGCGCTCCTCACCGGGCTCGCCGTGCTCGTCGTCTCCTGTCCGTGCGCGCTCGGGCTCGCGACGCCGCTCGCGGTCGCCTCGGCGGTCTCTCGTGGCCTGGACCGCGGCGTCGTCGTCCGCGACGCCAGCGTCTTCGAGCGCGCCCCGGACGTCGACACCGTCGTGTTCGACAAGACCGGGACGCTCACGACCGGCGAGATGACCGCCGAACGCGTCGTCGCGACCCCCGACGCGACCGAAGCCGACGTGCTCGCGTCGGCCGCGGCGCTGGAGACGTACGCCGACCACCCCGCCGCAGAAGCCATCGTCGACCGCGCCGACGACGCCACCGACCTGGACGGGATTCCGGCGGCGAGTGGCGTCGAACGCCACCCGGGACGCGGCGTGGCCGGTCGCGTCGACGACGAGCGCGTGCTCGTCGGGAACCGCGACCTGCTCGCCGAACACGACGTCGCGCTCCCGAGCGCGCTCGCCGACGCGGCCGACGCGGCTCGCGACGACGGCGCCCTCCCCGTGTTCGTCGTTCGCGGCGACGAAGCCCACGGGCTCGTCGTCGTCCACGACGACCCGCGACCCGGCTGGGAGCGCGCCTGCGAGCGACTCGCCGACGACGGCCGGGACGTCGTCGTCCTCACGGGCGACGACCACGCCGCGGCCTCGCGGTTCGAACGCCACGACGCCGTCAGCGACGTGTACGCGGACGTCCGCCCGGAGTCGAAGACGGAGATCGTCCGGGCGCTCGCGAGCGAGGGTGACGTTGCGATGGTCGGCGACGGCTCGAACGACGCGGGCGCGCTCGCCGCGGCCGACGTCGGCGTCGCGATGGGCTCCGGGACCGCGCTCGCCGCGGACGCCGCGGACGCGGTCGTCGTCGACGACGACCTCGCGTCCGTCGGCACGACGTTCGACCTCGCGACCACGGCCCACGGCCGGGTTCGCGGGAACCTCGCGTGGGCGTTCGCGTACAACGCCGTCGCCATCCCCGTCGCCGTCGCGGGCCTCCTGAACCCCCTCGTCGCCGCGGTCGCGATGACCGCGAGCAGTCTCCTCGTCGTCGCGAACACGCGCCGCGACTGGGGCCTCGACGACGAGGCAGCCGCGGACGCGTCCAGCGCCGCGGACGGGGACGACACCGCGGGCCGCGCGGGCGACGAGACCGCGGCACAGGTCGCGGACGGAACGGCGGACACGCCGGAGGTGCGGGCGTCGTGAGCGACGCCCGGACGGACTCGACCGACCGCGTCGCCGCCGTCCTCGACCGCGCGGCGAGCGCGCTCGCGGCGTCGACGCCGTGGCTCGCGCTCGCGGTCGTCCAGCTCGTCGTCGTCCTCGGGTACGCGGTCGTCGCCGAGGTCGCCGTCACCGAACCACGGTACGCGTTCTACCCCGTCGTGTGGCTCACGGTCGGCGCCGCAGCGGTCTGGCACGCCCCGAGCGCGGCCGGGAGTCGCCGCCGGCGCGCGCTGGCGGCCGCGGTGGCACTCGCGTACCTCGCCGTCCTCCTCTGGTTCACGGGCACCGTCTACGTGATGCCCGAGTGGATGTACTCGCTCTCCGCCTTCGGCGGCCTCCCCGGGTGGGCGCCAATCGTGACGCTCATGGTCGGCCCCGTCGGCGCGAGCGTCGTCCCGTTCGTCGTCGCTGGCTACGCCGCGCTCGCGTACCTGACGTACGTCGCGCTCACGCGAGCGACCCGCGGGCTCGCCGCCGCCGTCCTCGGACCCGCGACGTGCGTCGGGTGCGTCGCAGCGGGCGTCTCCGGCCTGCTCGCGGTCTTCGGCGGCACCGGCGTCACGGTCGGGTTCACCGGTGCGCTCGGCGCCACCGGTGGCGTCGGCGGGGCCGCGTACGACGCCGCCACCGTCGTCTACCTCGTCGCCGTCACCGCGCTCGCGACCGTCGACTAGTCGCTTCACGCCCGCCGAGACCGTGGACGTGCGCACTCGGACCTCTGGAACCGCCAGGAGCACTCACGCATCAGGTTTACGCGCTCACCAGACGAACCACGGACCGTGTACCTCGAAGCCATCCTCTTCGCCGTAGGGTTGGCAGCGCTCGTCGCCGGCGCGAACCGAGCGGTCACCGCCGCCGCGGACCTCGCGCTCTACTACGGCGTCTCGCAGTTCTTCATCGGCGTCACGCTCATCTCCGTCGGCACGAGCGTCCCGGAGATGGTGACGAGCGTCTACGCGGCGTACTACGGCGCCGGCGACCTCGTCGTCGGGAACATCGTCGGCTCGGAGACCGCGCAGATAACGCTCGCCATCGCCGTCGTCGCGTTCGTCGCGCCGTTCGTCACCGACAGACGGAACGTCCTCGTCTACGGGAGCGCGATGCTGCTCGCGATGATCGTCATGCTCCTCGCGCTCGACGACGGCGTCGTCGGCCGCTCGGAGGGCTTCCTGATGATGCTCGCGTACGTCCAGTTCGTCTACGTCCTCTACACGAACGAGGGCGGCGAGGAGATCGCCGAGGAGGTCGTCGAGGATCGGAAGTCCCCGCGCGAGGCGGTCCCGCTCATCGTCGTCGGGCTCGTTCTCGTCGTCGTCGGCGGGCAACTGATGGTGACCAACGGCGTCGCGCTCGCCCGACTCGCCGGCATCCCCGAGTACGTCGTTGGGTTGCTGACCGGGCTCGGGACGACGCTCCCCGAGATCGTCGTCGCCGGAATCGCCGCCCACGAGGGCCGCGGCGGCATCAGCGTCGGTTCTATCCTCGGGAGCAACATCACCGACCCCGTGTTCTCGCTCGGTATCGGCGCGGTGTTCTTCGACGTCGTCGTCACCGACGTCGCCGCGCTCCAGCCGTCGCTCGTGTACATGCTCGTCGTCTCCATCGTCGTCCTCGGCCTCTTCTACTGGCGTCGAGGTATCGACCGGCGAGCCGCCGTCGTCTGCTTCCTCCTCTACCTCCCGTCGTTCGTCGTGTGACCGCTGGCGTCGTCCACCGCGTGAGGCGGTCGCGTTCTCGGGGAGGGATACGCTGAAGGCGGACGCGTTCGACGGCCCGTTCGGAGGATTCACTGGTGTCGTTCTCGCGCACTCGCACGCTCTCGCTCCTCGGCGCCGTCCTCGCGACCGTCGTCGTCGCCGGCCTCCCGACGCCGGCCGGGCTGACGCTCGCCGGGCAGTACGCGCTCGCGACGATGACGTTCGCCGCCGTGCTCTGGGTCACCGGCGCACTCCCGCTCGCCCTCACCGCGCTCCTCGTCCCGGTCTCGCTCACCGTCCTCGGCGTCTACCCGTCGTTCGCGCAGTCCGTCGCCGGGTTCGCGGACCCAGTCGTCTTCCTGCTGCTCGCGGGGTTCGTGCTCGCCGAAGCGCTCCAGGCGCACGGCATCGACCGCCGGGTCGCGCTCGTCGTCCTCGTCCGGTTCGGCACGAGCGCGCGCGGCCTGGTCGGCGGCGTCATGGTCGCGACCGCGCTCCTCTCGATGGTCGTCTCCAACACCGCAACGGTCGCGATGATGGTCCCCATCGTCCTCGGTATCGTCGACAGCGTCACCGACCTCACCAGCGCCGACGCCGCCGCCGACTCCGACGCGGCCGCGTCGAACCTCCAGATCGCGATGCTCCTCGGCGTCGCGTACGCCGCGAGCCTCGGCGGCGTCGGCACGCTCGTCGGCACGCCACCGAACGCCATCGTCGTCGGCCAGCTCGACGACCTCGTCGGCGTCGAGATATCGTTCGTCGACTGGCTCGCCATCGGCCTCCCGATGGTCGCGGTCACGCTCCCCGTCGCGTGGGCGCTCCTCACGTACGTCGTCTACCCGCCCGAGTCCTACGACGTCTCCGCGGCCCGCGAGACCGCGCGCGAACGCCGCTCGGAACTCGGCGCGCTGTCACCGGCCGCGAAACGCACCGTGGCCGTGTTCGTCGCGACCGCCGGCCTGTGGCTGCTCGGTGGCTTCGACTTCGCGTTCGCGGGCGTCCTCCCCACCGAGTGGTACGTCACCGTCTTCGGCGGGGACGGCGCGAACGCCCTCGGCACCACGGGTCACGAAGGCGTCCTCTTCTACGTCCTCGTCGGCGTCCTCGCCATCCCGGCGCTCGTCGTCACGGGCGCGAACGAGTTCGACGACCTCCTCGACGTCGACTGGGGGACGCTCCTCCTCCTCGGTGGCGGCATCTCGCTCGCGAACGCCCTCAAGGACACGAACGCGACCGCGTGGCTCGCGGACGTCACCCTCGTGGCGCTCGGCGACGCCGGCATCGTCGTCGTCCTCCTGAGCGTCGTCGCGCTCGTCGTCCTCGTCGGCGAACTCGCGTCGAACACCGCGATGGCCGCCATCCTCGCCCCGCTCCTCGTCGAGGTCGGGCCGACGTACGCGAGCGCGCTCGGCACCACGAACGACCTCGCCGCCGTCCTCTTCGCGGTCACCGGCGCGGTCGCCGCGAGCTACGGGTTCGCGCTCCCCGTCGCCACGCCACCGAACGCCATCGTGTACGGCGCCGGGTACGTCGAACGCGAGCACATGCTGCGCGCCGGCGTCCTCCTCGACGTCGTCGTCGTCGTCCTCGCGACGGCGATGGCGCTCCTGCTCGGCTACACGCTCTGGCCTATCGTCCTCGCGTGACTCGCCGCGGCCGCTGCTGACGCTCCGTGGAGGGGATAGCTGTCGGAGAAGTCGGGTTCGTGATGTACGGTTCGAGACCCTGGCTCTATGACGTGTTAGCCTGAAGGATCGGGACTCTCAGCGGGTGTGCGAGCGGGGCTGGTAGCGGTCGATGCCCCAGAACAGGGCTGCGACCAGGAGCATGAAGGCCGCGGGCGCCCAGAGCTGCGGGTCGACCGTGAAGCCCTGGAGGCTCGACGAGAGGCTGTACGCGGCCGCGGCGATGAGCACGAGCACGAGGAACCCGAGGAACGCGGCGATGCCCATGAAGGGGACGTCAGGGAGCGGGCTCTCCGTGCGTTCGGTCGACTGCGTCTGCTGGGTCTGGGGCGTCCGGGTTCCGGTGGCCGAGTCCTGGTACATCCTGTTTCACCTATTCCTCCCTACGCGTCCGGTATATAAACGACCAGGCGGTGATTCCTACTCGATGAAAACGACCGGCGACGCTGCCCTGGCACGACTGCGCGCAGCACGCTGCCGTCATGCCAACAACCAACACGCTCGGCCGTGAGAGGCCAGCCATGAGCGACGACGACTTCGAGGCGTCCACGCCGTACGGTCGATACCGACAGACGGAGGTGTTCACGACCGGGATGCTGACCGGCGACACGCCGGACGTCCCGGTCGCCTACGAGGACCTGAAGGCCGCGGCCGAGGACGCGATGAGCGACGAGGCGTACGCGTACGTCGCGGGCGGCGCCGGCGGCGAGTCCACGAAGCGCGCGAACCGCCGCGCGTTCGACGACCATCGACTCGTCCCGCGCGTCCTCCGGGACACGAGCGAGCGCGACCTCCGCGTCGACGTCCTCGGGGACACGTGGCCGGTGCCGTTCGCGCTCGCCCCCATCGGCGTCCAGGGCGTGATGCACGACGACGGCGACCTCGCGAGCGCCCGCGCCGCCGCCGCCGAGGGCGTCCCCTACGTCACGTCGACGCAATCGAGCTATCCACTGGAGGACGTCGCCGCGGAACTCGACGCCGGGAGCGAGGATGGCCCGCCGACCTGGTTCCAGCTGTACTGGTCGAAGGACCGGGACGTGACGGCGTCGCTCGTCGACCGCGCCGAGGACGCCGGCTACGACGCCATCTGCCTCACGCTCGACACGCCACACCTCGGGTGGCGCGAACGCGACCTCCAGGGCGGCTACCTCCCGTTCCTCGACGGGAAGGGCATCGCGAACTACACGACCGACCCCGCGTTCCGCGACCGACTCGACTCGGACCCCGAGGAGAACCCCAGGGAGGCCGCCCGCGAGTTCGTGGACGTCTTCGCGGACCCGACGCTCGAATTTGACGACCTCGACTGGCTGTTCGACCGCACTGACCTCCCCGTCGTCTGCAAGGGCGTCCTTCACCCCGAGGACGCCCGCCGGTGCATCGACGCCGGCGCGGACGGCGTCGTCGTCTCGAATCACGGCGGCCGCCAGGTCGACGACGCCGTCGCCGCCCTCGACCAACTCCCCGCGGTCGCCGACGCCGTGCGCGACGCGGACCCGGACGCCGCGGTCCTGTTCGACTCCGGGATTCGTCGTGGCGCCGACGCGCTCGTCGCGCTCGCGCTCGGCGCGGACGCCGTCCTCCTCGGGCGCCCGTACTGTTACGGGCTCGCCGTCGACGGCGAGGACGGCGTCCGCGCGGTCGTCTCGAACGTCCGCGCGGACCTCGACCTCTCGCTCGCGCTCACGGGGTACGACGCGGCTCGGGAGGTCGACGACGGCGCGCTCGCCCGGACGGATTGACGTCGGACTCGGCGCGCGACGGCGCGGCGAGAACTCCGGACGCGGTGGGGTGGGTGGACGGTTGTCAGCGGTCGAACCGTTCGGTTCCCGTACCAGAACCCTCTTTTCACATCGATTCCTAGGCGAAGTTATGAAGCGACGCACGTTCGCAACGGCGGCCGCAGGGTCGCTCGCGGGCTTGGCTGGCTGCCTCGGCGGCCAGTTCGGCTTGGGCGGCGAGACGACGAGCGGGTCGAACGACGACGGCTCCTCCGGCTCGGGCGGGTCGCCGGGGACGGCTTCGGGCCTACCCGCGGACGTCGATGGCTACCCCGACGAGGTCGAGTCCAAGCCGGAGGACCGCGAGGTCGACACGAGTAACCTGAAGACCGTCACCGAGAACGGCGTCGACGTCCCGCTCCTGCCGGTCGACGACGCGCACGTCTGGTGGGCGTACAGGCGCGCTCGGTTCGCCGACGCGCGCGGCCCCGACCAGTACGAGAACAGCCACATCGAGGGCGCCGTGTTCAGCTCCGCCGCCGAACGCTTCCGCGACAGCGACGACCCGACGAAGCAGTGGGGGAAGCAGGACCGCATCATCTGCTACTGCGGGTGCCCGCACCACCTCTCCTCGATCCGCGCGAGCCAGCTCATCAACGCCGGCTTCGAGAACGTCTACGTCATCGACGAGGGGTTCTTCGAGTGGACCGACCGCGGGTATCCCGTCACCGGGAACAGCGGTGGTATCAGCGAGTTCGTCGTCCGCGGCGAGGTCCACGCGAAGCACGCCGGCGAGAACGCGTGGGTGACGCCCGTCGACTCCGACCAGCTCGAATCGACGAACGTCGCCGCCGACGGCTCGTTCGCGCTCCACTGCAAGTTCGTCGACGTCACCCCGGAGACGCGACTGCGCGTCGACACGCCCGCGTGGTCGACCACGGGGAGTGTCGAGGAACTGACGGCGGGCGTGGTTCGCGGGAACTGACGGCGGGCGTGGTTCGCGGGAACTGACGGCGGGCGTGGTTCGCGGGAACTGACGGGCGGCGTCGGCGCGGCGGTAGCGAGGCCGGGGCGTGTGCGAGGATGTTCCGTGTGCGAGGGCGGGGCGTGGAGCGTCCGGGCGCCCACCCTGCCCCGACGTGGTTTTACTTATCCTGATTGGTCAACCGGCCGAACCTTGGCTATGGAGGGATACCAAAAGTAATTACCAAGAATTTTAATCCTCGCGTTCCGGTTGATGGTATGCGACGACGTACCTTCCTGGCGTCGTTATCGGGCACTGCAACCACACTCGGGCTGACAGGGGCACTCGGCAGTCAGCCAGCGGCGGCGGCCTCGGGCACCGTCGACTTCCTCGAGTTCGACTCCTCGGCGAGCTTGCTGGACGCGAACCGGAACCTGCTCACGGACGATGCGCTCGTCGCCGTGAAAGCGGAGGCGTCCGCGTTCAACGTCGACGACGACGGGAACGGCGACGCCGTCGACTACGGCTCCACGGACATCCCGCTGGTCGCCGTCGACGAACGCAGCGGCGGCGGCGCAGTCGTCGGGTTCGGCGCGGAACTCGTCAGCGACGGCGCGAACTTCCAGAGCGGGAACGAGGAGTTCCTCCTGAACGTCTGGGACGCGTACCTCGGCGGTTCCGGCACCGTGCTCTACGACGAGGGCCACGACCAGTACGACACCCTCACGACGTTCTCGAACATGGCGAACTACGCCGAGACCCAGGAGAGCTACGCGGTCTCGGCGACGTCGACGCTCGCCGACGACCTCTCCACCGCCGACGCCGTCTGGATAACGAGCCCGTCCGCGGCGTTCACCGCGAGCGAGCAATCGGCGCTCAAGGACTTCGTGGACGACGGCGGCGTCGCGTTCGTCCACGACACCGCCGACTACTCGAACTTCGACGAGACCCAGAACTTGAACGACCTCGCGAACGGTCTCGACCTCGCGTTCCGCTTCAACGACGACCAGGTGCTCGACACCGAGTCGAACACGAACGGGACGTCCTACCGCGTGCAGACGACGCGGTTCGACGCGACGTTCGACTTCTTCGCGGACCGAAAGGGCATGGAGATCGACCCGAACGCGAACCACGTCGTCGACGTGAAAGACGTCACCGACGGCGACACGGTCGACATCGAGTTCGACAGCGGCCGTCGCGAGAACATCCGCGTCCTCGGGCTGGACACGCCCGAGAAGGAGCAGTACCAGCAGTACGAGCGCACCCAGGAGTGGGAGGGCCTCGAGTCGCTCACGTACCTCGCCGACTGGGGCGCGAACGCGACCGACTGGGCGAAAGGCGAGCTCTCCGGGAAGACCGTCGAGATCGCGTTCGACGACGCGGAACCCGGTATCTTCGACCAGTTCGACCGCCTTCTGGCGTACATCTACTACGACGGCACGGGCGACGGCACCCGGAGCGAGTTCTACAACCTCCGCACCGTCCAGAACGGGTACGCTCGCGTGTACTCGTCGTCGTTCAGCAAGCACGACGCGTTCATGAGCGCGGAATCGCAGGCGCAGGCCGACGCCGTGAACGTCTGGGGCGCGAGCGACCCGGACGCCTCGGACCCCATCCGGAACCGCGACGCGGACGACCTGTTCTTCCCGACCGCGGCGAGCGTCCGCACCAGTAGCGGCGCCATCGACGCGAGCCGCGTCCCGGTGGTCGCGGAGAGCGAGGCGACCCAGACCGGGAGTCCGTCGGTCACGTATAGCGACGTCCCGCTCGCCGGCCTCGACGAACCGAACAACGTCGCGCTCGTCGGCGCACCCCTCGTCGACGAGTCATACGAGCAGGCCGAGGACTACGCGGTCGACACGAGCACGTACGAGAACTTCGTGTTCACCGCGAACCTCGCGAACTACCTCGGCTCGAAGTCCGGGAAGGTCGTCGTCGACGGCGGGCACGGCCAGTTCTCCGCGGGCTACGCGCTCTCCGCGGAGGAGACCGCGTACTTCCAGCGGTTCCTCGAGGGCGTCGACACCGACTACGACCAGGTGAACGACGTCACGAGCACGAACCTCGCGGACGCGAAAGCCGTCGTCGTCAGTTCCCCGCCGCAGGCGTTCACGTCGAGCGAACTCGACGCGCTCTCGTCGTTCGCCGCGAACGGCGGCGCGGTCGTCCTCGTCGGCGGGAGCGAGACGACGGCGACCGCGCGCTCGAACCTCCACGAGGTCGCGAGCGCGCTCGGGAGCGACCTCCGCCTGAGCGACGACCAGGTGGAGGACGCGACGAACAACGTGAACTCGGACGCGACCGTTCCGACGACCACGCGGTTCGACACGTCGTTCCCGCTGTTCTCCGCGCTCGAGACGAGCGGCGGCAGTACCGGGACTGGCGACGTCGACCTCGTGAAGGTGCACGCGGACGCCGAAGGCACGGAGAGCGAGAACCTCAACGACGAGTACGTCGTGTTCGAGAACGTCGGCGACGCCGCGGTCGACCTGACGAACTACGAGGTCAGCGACGCCGCCGACAACACGTACGTCTTCTCGGAGTTCTCGCTCGACGCCGGCGCGCAGGTCACGCTCCACACCGGTTCTGGCACCGACACGAGCACTGACGTCTACTGGGGCGAGAGCGGTGGCGTCTGGAACAACACCGGCGACACGGTGACGGTCGTCGACGACGCCGGGTCGACCGTCCTCTCGGTGACGTACGAGGACGACGGCTTCGACGACACGGGCGACGACGGCGGCACGTCCCCGAGCGGGATGGCTATCACGAACGTCAGCGAGGACGGCGCGACGCTGAACGACGAGTACGTCGTCGTCGAGAACGGCGGCAGTAGCGCGGTCGACATGAGCGGGTGGACGCTCTCGGACGCCGCCGGCTACACGTACCAGTTCCCGAGTGGGTTTACGTTAGACGTAAACTCCACGGTGAAAGTCCATACGGGGAAGGGCACCGACACGAGCACCGACCTCTACTGGGGCTACGAGTCCGCGGTCTGGAACAACGGCGGCGACACCGCGACGCTCACCGACGACGCCGGCACCACCGTCGACACGTACTCGTACTGACGGCTGTCCCTCTCGTGCCGTCGCACCGCGGCGCGAAACCCGGCCGCTTCCTCGGTTTCGAGAACGGCCGAGCGATTGTTACCGGTCGGTGTCCAAGCGTCGACCATGAGCTTCGTCGTTCCCTTCGACGGTACGGAACAGTCGTGCGTCGGTATCCGACGCGCGGTCGAGCTGGCGCCGCGGTCGGTGCGCGTGGTCGCGTTCAGCGTCGTCCCGCGCAAGCACGGGGAGTGGGCGCGCGAGCGTGACCTCCTCGACCCCGGGGAGTCCTGGGGGAACGAACTCGTCGTCTCGCGGCTCCAGGAGCGCGCGCACGACGTCAGCGACGCGGTGTCGTTCCAGCACACGACCGTCGACCGGTACGCGCCGACGGGGAAGATAAGCCACGAGATCCGCGCGTTCGCTCGCGACGTCGACGCGACGATGGTGTTCATCGGGAGCACGGACGCCGGCGGCATCGTCACGAGCCTCCAGAGCGTCGGGACGAGCGTCGCGAGCGACGAGGCGTACGACGTCGTGCTCGTTCGGCGGACGGAGTCGGTCCTCGATTGACGAGCCCGGCCCCGGCTCCACCGCCCGTGGTTTACTGCGGACGCGGTGGTGTCCGGGTCGTCGGTGCGGCGCGCGCTCGTGCTTCAGAGCGCGTCGACGACCGCGGGGAGGACGTCCTCGACGCGGTCGCGGAATACGAACTCGGCGCGGTCGGCGTACCGCGTCGCGTCGAGGTTCACGACCGCGACCGTCCCGCCCTCGCGCTGCGTGACCGCCGGGAGACCCGCTGCGGGGTCGACGGTGAGCGACGAGCCGGCGGCGACGAGCACGTCCGCGCGTGCAGCGCGTCGCCGGGCCTCGGCGAGCGCGGCCTCCGGCAGTCGCTCCCCGAACAGGACGGTGTCGGGCTTGTAGACGCCACCGCAGTCGCACTCGGGAGCAGAGTCAGTGGCCTCCACGACCGCGTTCGCGGATTCGACGTCGACCTCGTCGCCGCAGCCCTCGCAGGTCGCGGTCGACCCCGTCCCGTGCAGGTGCACGACCGACTCGCTGCCCGCCGCGACGTGCAGCCCGTCGACGTTCTGCGTCACTACCGCGTCGAGGAATCCGTCGCGCTCCAGAGCCGCGAGCGCGTCGTGCGCGGCGTTCGGCGCGACCGTCTCGTCGAAGAAGTGCTCGTGGAGCGCGAGCCAGTCCCGCCAGAACGCGTCCGGGTCCGCGCGGAACCGACGGAGCGCGAACGCGGACTCGTCGAACTCCTCGTAGAGGCCGTCCTCGCCGCGGAACGTCGGCACGCCCGACGCCCGCGAGAGCCCCGCGCCGGTCAACGCCACCGCCGACCGCGCGTCGCGGAGCGCGTCCGCGAGCGCGACCACGTCGCTATCGCTCATGCACGAAGCGTCGAACCCGAACCCGCAAGAAGCCGTCGGCGACCGCCGAGACCGGTACCGGCGTCACGTCAGCGAGGCGAGGCCGTTGCCGCCCGCGGTGTCACGTCAGCGAGACGAGGCCGTTGCCGCCCGCGGCGTCACGTCAGCGAGACGAGGACGGTCGCGGCGCCGAGGACGACCGCACCGAGCGCGAACGCGCGGTTCAGTGCGACCTTCAACTCCTGTCCGTCACCGGGGGCGCCCGCGACGCCAGCGGGCAGCGCTCGCGTCCGCACGCCGGCGATACCGTCGGCGTACCGATAGACGAGCAGCCCGCCGACGATCATGGCGAACCCGAGTACGACACTCAGCAGCGAGTTCATGCTCGCCCTAGTCGGTCGTCGAATTTGAACGTTCGCATCCGTCGGACCGCAGTCGTGCGGTCTCCACCGACGACCTCGCCCGGTCAGTTCCCGACAGAGAGGAGCGTGACGAGCACGCCGACCCCGGCCACGAACACGCCCGTGCCCTTCAGGAGGAGCGTCCGCATCCCCGTCGCGGTCCTGGCATCGCCCTCGGGTTCCACGACCGGGAGGACGCCCGCTAGCATGGAGATGACGTGCGCGAACCGGACGACTCCGCCGCCGAGAACCGCCGTCGCCAGCCCGTACGCGAGGCCGTCCGGTGAGACCATACCTCCCTTCGTTCAGCCTCACTGAAACGTCTTCGGTGTCCGAGCGGTGACACCCCGCGACCGGGCCGCGAGCGCTACCGTTCGTCCAGGTCGTCGACGACCGCGTCCGGGTCGTCGAAGTCCACCGTCGTCTCGCCCTCGACGTACTCGTCGTCGAACTCGGCGTCGTCAGCCCACTCGCGAACCGCGTCCTGGAGGACCGCGAACGCGTTCTCCACGTCGTCGTCCACCGCCTCCAGCACCCGCCAGCCCTCCTCGCCCTCGTCGAACACGACCGCGTGCCCACGAGTACTCCGGATGAAGTACACCGCGAACACGCGGTCCTGCTCTGGCACGTAGTTCGCTGGCGCCACCGACAGCTCGTTGTCCTGTTCGTTCAGCGACTGGACCTCCCCGCCCGTCATCGGGCGGTCCGGGAGCGACGACAGCGTCATGCGCGACGAGACGGCCGAGGCGGACAAAAGCCCCGCGTTCCCAGCGGCGTTCAGAACACCACGCTCGAAATCATCGCAAGCCCCACGAGCGCGAACGCGTACCCGCCGTACCGGTTCGCCGTCACGTGCGACTCCGTGGCCTCGACGTCGGTCCCGTCGCGGTCGCTGCCGATCGCGTCGAGCTGCTCGCTGAAGTTCGCCCAGGCTCGCGGCTTCGCCACCAGCCACGCGCCGTAGAGGAACAGGCAGACGCCGAACGCGAACCAGGACGCGTCACTCATGTCAGCTGAATAGGCGGACCGAGGCAAGTACGCTTCGGCCCGTCGGTTCCCCGGGACCGACGACCCGCCGTGGACGCTCGGTCGTGCCTACGGCGCTTCCAGCAGCGTCGCGACGCCCTGCCCGAACCCGATGCACATCGTGGACACCGCGGTGTCGGCGTCGCCGCGGTCGATCATGTGCGCGAGCTTCGTCATCAGTGCCGCGCCGGTCGCGCCGAGGGGATGGCCGTGCGCGATGGCGCCGCCGTCGACGTTCACGCGGTCCCAGTCCGCGCCCGTCTCCTCGAGCCACGCCGCGAGCACGCTCGCGAACGCCTCGTTCACCTCGTAGCGGTCCACGTCGTCCACGCCCAGGTCGTTCGCCGCCAGGAGCTGCTCGGTCGCCGGAATCGGTCCCGTGAGCATCGTCGTCGGGTCGACGCCCACGACCTGCGTGTCCACGATGCGCGCCAGCGGCTCCCAGTCGTTCGCCTCGGCGGTCGCCTCGCTCGTCACGAGGAGCGCGCTCGCGCCGTCGACGATACCGGACGAGTTCCCGGCGTGCACGACGCCCTCGCCCTCCTCGCGGAACGCGAGCGGCACCCCGGAGAGACTGTCGACGGTGGATTCGGGGCGCGGGTGGCCGTCCTCCTCGACGGTCACGGCCTCGCCGTCGAGGTCGGTGTCCACGGGCACGACCTGGTCGTCGTACCGGCCGGCGTCCCACGCCGCCTTCCAGCGCGACTGGGACTCCGCGGCGAGCTCGTCGAGGTCCGTGCGCGAGAACCCCCAGCGCTCCGCGATGCGCTCCGCGGACTCGCCCTGCGGAATCAGTTCCTCGAAGTGCTCGAAGTACGTGTCCGCCATCGACCCGCCGTCGCTCCCCATCGGCTCGCGGGTCATGTGCTCGACGCCGCCGGCGACGACGACGTCCTGGAACCCGGCCGCGACCTGGCCGGCGGCGAAGCTCACGGCCTGCTGGCCGCTCCCGCACATCCGGTTCAGCTGGACGCCCGGCGGGCCGTGCCGCCCCGAGTAAGAGTCCCCGGCCTCGGGGTCGTCGCCGAGGTCCTCGCCCCAGCCCGCGACGAGCGGCGCGATGCGAGCGATGTTGCTCCCCTGGTCGCCCTTCGGCGTCACGCAGCCGTACACGACGTCCTCGACCGTCGCGGGGTCGAAGCCGACGCGGGATTCGAGCGCGGAAAGCGGTGCGGCGGCGAGGTCCTGCGGGTGCGTGTCTCTGAACGCGCCGTCGCGGTCCCCGAAGGGCGTCCGCACGGCGTCGACGATGACGGCGTCTCCCATACTCGAAACTAGCAACGCGTTCACTTGGCGCTTGCGCCCGACGTTACTAACCTACGGGCGTCGAGTTGTTAATATCTGGCCATCAGCGGCGCTCTCGTAGTAGCGGGATTAATATACGGTCGTCGTCTACCCTCGCATATGACACGTGCGGACGCCTCGGAACCACCCGACGAACCACCCGACGAGCGCGAGGACGGGCCCTCGACCAGTCGAACCGTCGACCTCGACGTCCCCGACATGGACTGCTCGTCGTGCGCCGACAAGGTCGAAGCCGGCGTCTCCGGGGTCGACGGCGTCGAACGCATCGAGACCAGTCCCACCCAGGGCCGGGTCGCCGTCACCTACGACGAATCGCGCGCCACCGCAGACGACGTCGCGAGCGGCGTCGAGGGAGCAGGCTACGACGTCGCCGCCACGAGCGTCTCGACGGTCACGTTCGACGTCCCCGACATGGACTGCTCGTCGTGCGCCGACAAGGTCGAGGCCGCACTCGACGGCCGCGCCGGGGTCCTCGACGTGAGCACGCGCCCCACGTCCGGGACCGTCCGCATCGAGTACGACGACGACACCGCCGTAACCGCGCTCCGCGACGCCATCGAATCCGCCGGCTACGACGTCACCGGGAGCGACGCTACCGAGGACGACGCCGGCGACGGCGCGCACGACCACGGCGGCGACGACCGGAGCGTCTGGCGGAGCACCCGCGCGAAGAAGACCTACGCCGGCGCCGCCTTCCTCGCCGTCGGCCTACTCGCGCAGTTCGGGTTCGACGGGTTGGCCACCGTCGCGACCGTCCTCGGCGCCTCGTTCACCGTCGCCGACGTCGCGTTCCTCGCCGCCACCGCGGCCGCCGGCCAGGAGATCCTCCGCGGCGGCTACTACTCCGCGAAGAACACCCAGCTCGACATCGACTTCCTGATGAGCGCCGCCATCGTCGCCGCCATCACCGCGAGCGTCGGGTTCGGCGAGCACTACTACCTCGAAGCCGGGACGCTCGCCGTCCTCTTCAGCGTCAGCGAACTCCTCGAAGGCTACGCGATGGACCGAACCCGGAACAGCCTCCAGGAACTCGTCGAACTCTCCCCCGACGAGGCGACGGTCAAACGCGCGGACGGCGAGACGGAGACCGTTCCCGTCGAGGAGCTCGCGGTCGGCGACGTCGTCGTCGTGAAACCCGGCGAGAAGGTGCCCGCGGACGGCGTCGTCGTCGACGGCGACACCGCGATCAATCAGGCGCCCGTCACCGGCGAGAGCGTCCCCGTCGACAAGACCGTCGGCGACGAGGTGTACGCCGGCACCATCAACGAGGCCGGCTACGTCGAGGTGGAGGTCCGCGCCGAAGCCCAGGACTCGACGCTCTCGCGCATCGTCTCGCTCGTCGAGGACGCGGAGGCGAACCAGACCGAGCGCGAGCAGTTCGTCGAGCGGTTCGCGAACTACTACACGCCCGTCATGGTCGCGCTCGCCATCGGTATCGCCGTCGTCCCGCCGCTCGCGTTCGGCGCGCCGTGGACCGAATGGTTCGTGAACGGCATCACGATGCTCGTCCTCGCCTGCCCGTGCGCGTTCGTCATCTCCACGCCCGTCAGCGTCGTCTCCGGCGTCACCGCCGCCGCCAGGAACGGCGTGCTCGTCAAGGGCGGGAACCACCTGGAGGCGATGGGTGCCGTCGACGCGATCGCGGTCGACAAGACCGGGACGCTCACGAAGGGCGAACTCACCGTCACGGACGTCGTCCCGCTCGGCGACCGCACCGAAGCGGACGTCCTCCGGTGCGCGCGCGGCCTGGAAGCGAAGAGCGAGCACCCCATCGCGGACGCCATCGTCGCCGCTGCCGACGGCACCGTCGGCGTCGACGCCGACAGCTCCGGCGCGGACGACTTCCAGTCCGTCACCGGGAAAGGCGTGACGGGCGCGCTCCACGGCACCGCGCACTACGCCGGCAAGCCCGCGTGGTTCGACGACCTCGGGTTCGAACTCGAGCACGCGCACGTCGTCGACGCCGCCAGCGAGCACGCCGAGGGCGCCGAGGGCGCCGAGGGCGCGGAACGCACCGCCGGCGCCAGCGGCGACGACGGCCGCGCGGGCGTCTCCGCGGAGGTCACGGACCTCTGCGACCGCCACGGGTGCCTGAACCTCGCCGAGGAGACCATCCCGCGCCTCCAGGGCGAGGGGAAGACCGTCATCCTCGTCGGGACCGAGGACGAACTCGAGGGCCTGGTCGCGGTCGCCGACGAGGTCCGCCCCGGCGCTCGCGAGGCCGTCAGCGCACTCCAATCGTTCGGCCTGGAGGTCGTGATGCTCACCGGCGACAACGAGCGCACCGCCGCCGCGGTCGCCGAACAGGTCGGCGTGGACGACTACCGCGCCGGTCTCCTCCCCGAGGACAAGGTCGACGCCGTCCGCGAGCTCGACGCGAAGTACGACGGCGGCGTGGCGATGGTCGGCGACGGCGTGAACGACGCGCCCGCGCTCGCCACCGCGACCGTCGGCGTCGCCATGGGCGCCGCCGGCACCGACACCGCCATCGAGACCGCGGACATCGCGCTGATGAGCGACGACGTCGCGAAGCTCCCGTACCTCTACGACCTCTCGCATCGCGCGAACGGCGTCATCCGCCAGAACATCTACGCGAGCCTCGGCGTGAAGGCCGCGCTCGCCGTCGGCGTCGCCGTCCCGTACGTGAACGTCAGTCTCGCGCTCGCAGTCCTCGTCGGCGACGCCGGCATGACCCTCGGCGTCACCGGGAACGCCCTCCGGCTCGGCCGCATCAAACCCGACGCCTGACCGGGTCGGTGACCCGGCGCCTGACCGAGTCGGTGACCCGACGCCTGAGCCGCTGTCGCCGCCCGCGCCGCCCTCGCTATCGACCGCTCCGCGCCGTAGCAGGCTGCTACCGGAATCTCCGCTTATCTCTCCTGGAACCTGACGATTCTCGGAGAATGAAACCAATCGACAGCCGTATGCTTCCGAACGGGGGTCATAATAGTAAAAATTAAGTACTCAGTCTCACAATGTGAGAATACAGATGACCCGCCGCGCTCCCACCCGGAACGAGGCCCGCACTGGTGGCGACCACCAGTACGCCGCACACGGCGACGAGCCGGCGGTCACGTCACGCATCCTCATCGAGCTCTGACCGTCGACGCCCGCCCGCGTCGACCCGCGAACCCTGTATCCACCAGCCTCGGCCCTCGCGCCCGCTGGTGGATACACGAGGGGAATCGCGTCGCCCGACCGCACACCAGCAAGTCACCAATCCAATGTCAGAGCCAGCGTTCATCGCAGACCCGAGCGTAGCGCCGTACAACGTCGCGTACCTCGTCGACGACCGGTCGCACCTCTACCACGAGTACGACGTGGACCGCGACCGCGACCACGGACCGGCAGCACCCGACCGCAACGGCGACACCGGAGCAGTCGATTCCGACAGGGACGCTCCCGTCGACTATCCCGCGCGCCGCGAGGCCATCCTCGCGTTCTACGGCCACCGCTGCGGTCGCTGCGGGACGAAGGTCGCGCGCCAGTCCGACGAGGAGACGTCGCTCGGGTACGTGCACTCGGTCGCGGCCGAGGGCGAGCCCGAGTGGGCGCTCTCGAACCTCGTCGCGGTCTGCGAGCCGTGCTACGACGTACTGTCCACGCGGTGCTGCGAGGACCTCGGCACGTTCGGCGACACGTATCGGGAGGCACCGCAGTTCCCGACGTGGACGTGCGACCCGCGCGTCGCCGTGGAGCGACTGCCGCTCACGGGCCGCGAGGCGTGGACGCGGCACGTGCTCTCGGACCGCATCGAGGACGCGCCGTCGTGCCGCGCGAACCACACGGTCGTCCGCCGGGCGTGCCTGGCGCGCTCGACACCCGCCGCCGAGGCGGTCGCACTCGGGAAGGCGCTCGTGCGCGACGAACGCGGCGCGCTCTCGACGTCGAACCGCCGGCTCCGCGAGCGCTGGCACACGCTCACCGCGCACGAGCGAGAGGAATGGGAGTCCCGCGCCGTCGACCCCGACACCTCCCTCGTCACGGGCGGGTTCGAGCCCGCCCTCGAACGCCACCCCGTCTGACGGCGCACAGCCGCGATTCCCTCGATAGGCCCCCGTTGACGTGGAGTCCTCCCACTTCCGCTGACGTGCGGCCCTCCCACTTCCGCTGACGTGCGGCCCTCCCACTTCCGCTGACGTCCAGTCTTTCTTTCGACGGGTCCCAGGGGACGACTGCGACGCGATCGCTCGACGCTCAGCGATGGGCTCGCTCTCGGCAGAGAAGGAGTTCCTGGAGTCGTCGGTGCCGTCAGTCGTCGGCGTTGACGGCCTCGGAGGGCTCGCCGTCGCCCTCGACGTCGTCGGATTCGGTCTCGTCTGCGTCGTCGGATTCGGTCTCGTCTGCGTCGTCGGATTCGGTCTCGTCTGCGTCGTCGGATTCGGTCTCGTCTGCGTCGTCGGATTCGGTCTCGTCTGCGTCGTCGGATTCGGTCGCCTCGGCGTCAGCGGTCTCGGTGTGTTCTGCTGCGGCGAGTTCCGGTGGTGCCTCCTCCGTCTCCGCCCCGTCGCGGTCATCGAGAACGGGCTCGGTAGACGGTTGCGGTGCGAGTTCGCGGCGGTGCAGCCAGTACCAGGCCGCGAACGCGACGAGTGCGGCGACGACGAGACCGCCGCCGGCCGAGACGCCCGTCGCAACCAGTGCGGTCCCACCGCCCGCTGCGGCGCCACCCGCGACCAGGAGCGTGCGCGAGAGCAACGACCGCTGCATCCGCGCCTCGATCGCGTCCGTGATGTCGGCCTCCGTCACGTACTCGTCCTCGAGCGTCGACTCGACGGCGGCGACCCGGTCCGCGTCCGCCTTCGACGCCGCGAGGTCGTCAACGCGACTCGACGTGTCCGACAACGCCGCAGCGTCCGCCTTCGACTCCTCGAGTTCCCCCAACTCGTCGTCGACCTCGGCGCGCTCGCGTTCCATGCGGTCGGACAGGAGCGTCTCCAGGTCGTCGACCTCCGAACGGAGCGCTTCGGACTCGGCTTCGAGGTCGTCCGCGAGCGACGCGGATTCGGCTTCGAGGTCGTCGGCGACCGTCTCGATGTCCGCCTCCAGCGTCGCTTCGACGTCGTCGACGACCGATTCGAGGTCGTCGTGGTCCGCGCGCAGCGACTCGAACGCGTCGAGCGCCGGCGTCCGCCGGTCCAGCGACTCCACGTCCTCGCCGAGCTTCTCGAGTGCGTCCGCGGTCGCCGCCGACGCTTCGAGCGCCTCCAAGTCCGCGCGGAGCGCGTCCACTTCCTCGTCGAACGCGTCCTCGGTCGCTTCGAGGTCGCTCTCCATCGCCGCAGCGTCGTCCAACGATTCCAGCGCGTCACGGACCCGCTCTACGTCCTCGACGTCGGCCTTCGAGTCCGCGAGCGCCGTCACGTCCGACGCGAGCGCGTCCACGGTGTCCGCGTCAGCCTTCTGCGAGTCGAGCGACGCCACCGTCGACGCGTCCGCCTTCGTTCCGTACAGTTCCGCGACCGAGTCCTCGAGGGACTCCAGGTCCGATTCCAGTTGTCCGCGCTTCTCCTTCGCTCGCGACTGGAGGTGCTCGACGAACTGCGACGTCGACGCCGACAACTGCACGTTCAGCGCCTGCCCGAGGGCCGCACGCGTCTCCTCGTCGACCGACTCGGACTCGAGCGCCGCCACGAACCGCTCCACCACCGCCGCGTCGCCGTCACCAGCGCCTTCGCGGCCCGGGGGCTCGTCCGCGGCTGCGTCCGCCGTACCGGCGTCGTCGCTCTCTTCCTCGTCCGCAGTCGACGTCTCCAGAATCGACGGGCCCCTCTCGTCGTCGAGCGCTTCGTCGCCGCCGCCGTCGTCGTCCCCATCGGTCGTGGCGTCGCTGGCGGTTGCCCCCTCGGCCGTCGGGTCGGCGAGCGAGAGCGTCGACCGCGGACTGCCGTCGCCGCCCCCGGAGCCGTCCTCGTCTTCGTCGGACTCCGCTCCGGACTCGCTGTCGTCCTCGGGCACGACAGCGTCGACGGACGGAGCAGTCGCGTCCGAGCCGTCGACCGCGTTCTCGCCGTCGTCGGCCCCGGCCGCGTTCTCGTCGTCGTCGTCCCCGGCCGCGTTCTCGCCGTCGTCGTCGGCACCGGCCGCGTCATCACCACCAGTGGCGTCCTCGTCGGCGCCGTCGGTCACGTTGGCGCTTGAGGAGATGGAGAGCTCCGGGCGAGCGAGGAACGTCGACGGGTCCTCGACCGCTTCTCGCCGGACACCGTAGACGGTCGTAACCGTCTCTCCCGCCGGTAGCTCCGTCTCGAACCGGAGCGCGTTCGCTCCGGCGTGCTGCCAGTGTTCGCCGCGGTACTCGTCGTGGAACCCGACGTCGTCGAGGTCGAGTCCGTCCGGGATGCGGTCCGTGAGGGCGACCCGGACGTCGTCCTCGCGAACGGATCTGATCTCGTACTTCACTATCGGGACGGCGGACCCCGTCTCGGCCATCCACTTCGAGACGTGGACGCCACCTGCGGTGACTGCCACCCTGTCGTCGTCCGCGTCGACGGACGCGTGCTCTGACCCACTCATCTACGGTAATTACCGAATGCACTGTTATCATCTTGCCGATTAGATACCCGATACGTTCAGATGCGAAACTAAATCTGCGAGATAACTTTCGAAACGCGTGCTCCGGTCCGTCGAAGCCGCGAACTCGCAGCCAACGTCGCCACCCATCCGCGTCTCGTCCGCCTGGACGACCGTTCCCGTGCGCTACTGCTCCCGTGCGCTACTCGTCGGTGCCCTCGCCGAGCTCCCCGTCGTTCAACCACCACCAGTACGCGAGCGCTGCGAGCCCGAGCACCACCAGCACCACGCCACCGGTCGTTCCGGACGCGAGCAACGCACCACCGGCACCGACCGCGCCACCAGCCCCCAGCAGGAGCGTGCGCGCGAACAGACTCGTCCGCAACCGCGACTCCAGCGCGTCCGTGATGTCCGCCTCGGTCACGTACCGCCGCTCCAGGTCCGCCTCGACGCTCCCGACGCGCTCGGCCGTCGCACTCGTCGACTCGACGCGCTCCAGTTCCGATTCGACGTCCGCCACCGCGTCCGCCCGCATCGTCGCCTCCTCGTCGACGCGGTCCTCGAGCCGCGACGTCACGCGCTCCAGTTCCGCCGACAGCGACTCGTCGAGGGACGCGAGCTCCCGCTCCACGCCCGCCAGGTCCGCGTCCCTCGCCGCGTCCTCGGCGAGCGATTCGTGCGCGTCGCGGAGCTGCTCGTGGTCCTCGCGCAGCGTCTCGTGGTCCGATTGGAGCGTCTCGAACGCGTCGGTACTCGGCGTTCGGTCGTCCAGGTCCCGCACGCCGCGCGCGAGCTCCTCGACGCCGGCCTCGCTCGCAGCGCGCTCGTCGACGTTCGAGAGCGTCGCGTCGAGCGCCGCGATACGGTCCTCGAGCGACGACCGGGCGTCCGCGAGGTCCGTCGTCGTCGCCGCCGTCGACTCCACCGACGCCAGCTCCTCCTCGAGCGCCGCCACCGCCGCAGCGTCCGCCTTCGCGTCCTCGAGCGCCGACACCGACTCCGATAGCGTCGAAACCCGTTCGGCGTCCGCCTTCTCCGCGCGAACCGACGACAGCGTCGACGAGTCCGCCTTCAGCCCGTAGAGCTCCGCGATGGAGTCCTCCAACCGCTCGATGTCGGCCTCGAGCTGGCCGCGCTTCTCCTTCATCCGCGACTGGAGGTGCTCGACGAACTGCGAGGACGACGCCGACAACTGGAGGTTGAGTTCGCGCGCCAGCGCCTCCTTCGTCTCGGCGTCCACGTCCGACGACTGCAACTCGGTCGCGAGCGACGCCACCACGCCCTCGCTCTCGCTCCCGACCGCGGCTGCGGCGTCCTCGGACCCGACGGTCGCGTCAGCGCTCGCGCCGGTCGCGTCAGCGGCCGAGTCCGTCGGAGCAGCTGTTCCCGTGGCCGTTGGGTCCGCTTCGCCGACGTCCTCCGGGTCCTCCTCGGTGGCCGCAACGGTGGTCGACGCGTCGTTCGTCGCCAGCGCGACGGGGTCTTCCGTCGCTAGCGCCGCTTCCGGTTCGCCACCTTCCCACACCGGACCCGAGTCGGTGGCCGTGGCCTCCTCGCTGCTGTCGTCCGCCGCCTCGTTCGCCTTCGGGTCCGCGAGCGAGAGCGTCTCCGTCGGCTCCTCGTCCGACTTCCCCGATGCTTCGGCCTGAGCGTCACTCGACGCCGACCCGTCGTCCGCGCCGCCCGGAGTCTCAGGCGACTCGGACGCGGCGGCGGCATCCTCGAGCGCCCGCTCGAGTCGTTCGTCGACCGCGTCCGGCGACGCCGCCGACGTCGACGCGTCATCGTCGCTCGCGTCCTCGACGCCTGGATCGACCGTCACGTCGAGCGACGGTCGGTCCAGGTACGGCGCCGGGTCGTCGACGGAATCCCGCCGGATGCCGTACACCGTCGTCACCTCCTCGCCCCCGTCCAGCGTCACCTCGAACCGGAGGGCGTCCGGTCCCGGGCGCGTCCAGCAGTCGCCGTGGTGGTCGTCGTGGAACCCGACGTCGTCCGCGTCGAGGTGGTCCGGGACGACGTCGTTCACCGCAACCGCCACCGCGTCGTCCCTGGCTGACGCGAGCTCGTACTTCACGACCGGCACCGCCGCCGCGTTCGTCGCCACCCACTTCCGTACCTGCACGCCGTCCGACGACACGGCGACGCGACTCTCGTCGTCGTCGGCGCGAACGTGCCCCATACTCGACATAGATATAAATTACATAACCAAACTTTATCATATTAACGGTATCTATAGGGGAATCTAAACGTTCTCCAGGGGCCGGGGAATTATCCATAGCTGGGCGCGGCCGGTCAGGCGTACGGCTCGAACTCGCCGCCCCGCAGCAGGAAGTATCCGGTCCCGACGAGGCCGACGACCGACGCCACCTGGAACGCCAGCGCGGGCGACACCTCGTAGAGCACGCCACCGAGCACCGCGCTCGGAATGACGACCACGTTCCGCACGAAGTAGTACGTCCCCGTGACGCGGCCGCCAGCGTCCGCCTCCGCGGGCCCGACGATGAGCGCCTTGTGCGCCGGCAGCCCCGCGAACCGCAGCCCCGAGAACGCGAACAGCGCGACGAGCGCCCACTGGTCCGCCGGCGAGAACGCCAGCAGCGTCGGGAAGACCGCGTACACGACGAACCCGAGCGCGACAACGGGCTTCAGGCCCACGCGCTCCGCGAGCGTCGCCACCGGAATCATCGACGCGAGCGCGACCACCATCTCCACCGCGAGCAGCACACCGAAGAACGCGTCCGGCCGCAGCGCCACCCCGAACGCCCGGAATCCCACGCCGAGTTCGTCGGTGACGAACAGCACGAAGAACCCGTACACCATCCCGTTCGCGAACCGGACGAACGTATCCCCGACGAGCAGCGGTCGGAGCAGGTCCGGGAGGCCGCGGAGGTCCGCGAGCACCTGCGAGACGCCCGCGAACGAGTCCCCGACGGTGTCCTCGCTCGCGTCGTACAGGTAGTGCTGGGCGACGGTCGCGACCGCGCCGAACGCCACGGCGACGAGGAGGATGCGCTGGAACCCCTCGACGAACCCGGTCGTCGCCGCGAGCAGCGCCGTCGCGAGCAGCGGCCCGACGAGGAACCCGATCCGCCTGAAGGTCTCCGTGCTCGCGAACCCCGCGGCCAGGTGCTCGGGCTCGGTCGCCTGCTTGACGACCGCGAACGTCGCACCCAGCCCGAAGGACTTCCACGCCTGCGTGAACAGCAGGCCGACAGTCATCACGGCGAACGCCGGCAAAGCCAACCCGAGTGGGGTCCACGCCGACACCGACTCCACGGCGTACCACACGAGGAACCCGAGCGTCGACAGCACGCCGAACGCCGTCAGCGCCGTCCGCGATCCCACGCGGTCGCTCACCCACCCGCCCGGGTACGGGTAGACCGCACTCACGAGGTTCCCGACGCTCAGGTACACGCCGATGAGGACCGGACTGATACCGAGGACGCGCATGTACTCCGGGACGTACCGACTCGTCATCTGGAACGCCAGACTGAACGCGAGCATCGCCACCGACAACACGAGCACGTCCCGGCGCAGCGACAGGAACTGCCGGAACGGGTCGAGGACGTCCAGACCGCCCGCTGCGGGACGGTCGTCGGTCGACGTCGCGTCGCCGTCTGCCATCACGGCCGACCACTCTCGCGGGCCCCAAAAGCATGTCTCCAGAGCCCGGGACCAGTCGAAGCGAACGACGCGTGCGATTCCACCGCTGGCCGTGCGATTCCACCGCTGGCCCGTGGTCCGTCCCCGCGCAATCGCCGATGTTCGTGGTGCTTACAACCAGTCAATTCGACGTGGTGGCTATGCCCTCCGGTATCGTCGACCGCGACGTCTCGTTCAAGTCGACGCCCGAACGCGACCTCCACGCGAACTGCTTCCGTCCGAGTGCGTCGAGCGAGGACCTCGAACGTGGGGCGGTCGCGGTGCACGTCCACGGCGGCGTCTGGAATCGCGGCGACCGCGAGTTCTTCGACGACCGCTGTCGTGCACTCGCCGCCCGCGGCCTCCCGGCGGTCACCGTCGACTACAGGCTCTCCGGCGAAGCGACGTACCCCGCCGCCCTCCAGGACGTCCGGAGCGCAGTCCGGTGGGTTCGTAGCGAACGTCCGCTCGGATTCGACCCGGAGGCCGTCGTCCTCGTCGGCCACTCCGCGGGCGCGCACCTCGCCGCCCTCACCGCCGCGACAGCGTCACAGCCGGCGCACTCGCCAACGCCCACCGACCCGTACGGTGAGGCATCCACCGCCGTCGATGGCGTCGTCTGCTTCGACGGCCCCTACGACCTCTTCGGTGCAGAACCCGGGAGCGAGACCGCGGACTTCGTGGGCGGTGATCCGACCGACGTCCCCGACCGATACCGAGCGGCCTCGCCGCGAGAGCAGGCCGACGGCCAGCATCCACCCGCGCTCCTCTATCACGCGGACGACGACGAGTGGCTCACGCGTCGCGAAACTCGCGCCTATCGCGACGTCCTCAACTGCGCGGGCGTCGACGTCGAACTGAAGACGCCGCCCGGCGACCACTTCTTCTTCACCGACGACCCCTGGTTCGAACGCACCGTCGAGCACACCCTCGACTTCGTCGACCGCGTCACGTCGACGTAGGAACCGACAGCGACCGAACCAGGGGTCAGGGCAGACCGGACACCACCGGGTGCGTGCGAGCCACGCACAGCGTTTTCCCGCTGGCGGTCCTGCGTGAACGCATGACACGTACTGTCGTCATCGCGGGCGTCGGCCCGGGTCTCGGCGCGTCGCTCGCTCGACGATTCGTCGACGAGGACTGCCAGGTTGCCCTGTTCGCCCGGTCCAGCGACTACGTCGACGTGCTCGCGGACGAACTCGGCGACGCCGCCATCGCCGTCCAGGTCGACGTCACCGACCCCGGAGCAGTCAGCGAGGGGTTCGAGACGGTCCGCGACGCGTTCGGGCCCGTCGACGTCCTCGTGAATCACGCCAGCGGCGGCGCGTGGAAGGGACTCGAGGACATCTCGGTCGACGAGTTCGACGACGCCCTCGCGGTCTCAGCACGCGGCGCGCTGCTGTGTTCACAGGAGGCAGTCGGCGACATGCTCGATGGCGACGGCGGCACCGTCATCTTCACCGGCGCGACGTCGGCCGTCCGCGGCCGCGACGGTGCAGTCGGGTTCAGCGCCGGGAAGTTCGCCGCCCGCGGCATGGCCGAGTCGATGGCGCGCGAACTCGGCCCCGACGGCGTCCACGTCGCCCACGTCGTCATCGACGGCCAGATACGACCGCCGGACGTCGCCGGCCGCGACACCGACGGCGACGCCGACACCTACCTCGACCCCGACAGCATCGCGGCCGAGTACTGGCACCTCGTCGAGCAGGACCGGTCGTCGTGGACGCTCGAACTGGACGTCCGCCCGCACGTCGAGAACTTCTAGCCACGAACCACTAGCCACGAACCGCTGGATGGGCGCGTTCGCTCTACGGACTGATACCGACGAAAAACGGAGTCGGAGTCGAGTTGGAAAAATCCGCGTGAACCGTTCGAGCCCGAATTACTTCGGGGACACGCGCTCGGTCATCTCGTCGGTCATCTCGTCGATGTCGTCCACGCGAACGCCCGAGATGCGGGTGGCGAAGTAGATGCCGTAGATGCCCGCGAGGCCGACGATGGCGTACACGAGGAACTCGAGTTCGGGAATCGACCCGAGCGCGATGTTCACGAGGTTCCAGTTCGCGGCCGAGTCCACGAAGTACCCGATGCCGACGAGCCCCCAGTTGACCGCACCGACGATGACGAGGGCGAGTACGATCCAATCGAGGACGTTCATTTTGAATTGCTTCATGATGGTTCTCACTGCTTCTAGTCGCGCCCTGGGTGGATAAGGTGATATTGCGTAATCGGGGCGCTTACTGGCTGTTTCGGGCTGCTTCGAGCCTTCGGGCTGTCTCCCGAACCACGGCTACGCGAGGAACTCGTTGTAGACCGCGTCGAGCGGGAGTGCGGTAGCGGCGGTGCCGTTTGCGATGCCGTGGAGTGCGCCGTCGACCGACGCCGGCACCTGATCGCTGGTAGCGGCGAGTGACGTCGGTGCGTGGAGACCAATACCGGTCGCGTGACCCTCTTCAGAAGAACGAGTCGGCACGCATCGCGGTCTCCTCCATCAGCGCTGCGGGCGGTTCGGCGAACCACGCGGCGCCGTCGACCTCGCCGGGCTGGACGGTGATGGAGCCACCGACGTAGTCCGCGTCGAAGAACGCGTGCAGCGACACCGTCTCGCGGTCTTCATCTGGATCGGTACTCTGCCACGTCTTCCGGTCGAGCAGCCACAGTCCAGAAATCTCGCACCCGACGCCGGTCTCTTCGAGGGTCTCGCGGCGGGCGGCGCGCTCGAACGACTCGTCGTCCTCGACGCCACCGCCGGGGATGCCCCACTCGTCGTCGCCGCGGGGCAGGACGAGCAGCGCTTGCTCGCGCTCTATCCCGTCGCCGACGTACGATTCGCTCGGGTAGCCCGCCTGTTCCGGCTCCCGGGACACCCACGCGTACGCCCCGCCGACGTAGCCGTCGCGGGCGTTCGCGACGCACTCGTCGAACTTCGCCGCGGGCACCTCCATCGTCGATTCGACGACGTCCACCGCGCCGTACCGCTCCTGGAGCGCACCCGTCCGTTTGTCGACGAACCCCTCGTTGATGCGTTCGCTCATGGAACCAGACCGATACGGCGCTCGGGAAAGACGGTTTCGATGACGTGTCTTTTACGCTCGTCGGCGCGAACGCCGACGCATGAGTCACGACGTGCGCGCACTCACCGCGGACGGCGTCGTATTCGTCGACGACGCGGTCGTCCTGCTCGAACGCAACCACCCGCCAGACGAGGGTTCGTGGGTGCTCCCCGGTGGGTTCGTCGAACCCGAGGAGACCGCCGCGACCGCCGCCGCGCGCGAGGTCGAGGAGGAGACCGGGATGGCGGTCGAACCGACCGCGTTCGTCGGGTTGTTCGACGCACCCGACCGCGACCCGCGACACACCGCGAGCGCAGCCTACGTCTGCGAGCCCGTTGACCCGGACGCGACCCCCGAAGCACGCGAGGAGGCGACGAAAGTGGGGACGTTCGACCCACGGGACCCGCCCGAACTCGGGTTCGACCACGCCGACGTCCTCGCCGCCGCACTCGACGTCCGCGAGGACCGACCGCCTCGCTAGCGCTCGCGTCCGCTGTCGAACCCGCTTACCGGTCGCCGCCGGCGTCGAACCCGACCTCGTGTATCTCCACGTTACCCTCCTGCTCGAACCACTCCTCGGGCGCCGGATTCCGGTGGGCTTCCCGGAACGCCTCGCTCTCCGTCCACGCCTCGAACGCGTCCATCGACTCCCAGTACGTCACCGCCGCGTGCGTCCCCGTGTCGATGTGGCCGTGGTCGACCGGGCGATGGAACTCGAAGCGCACGAACCCGTCCATCGACTCGACCTCGCCCATGCGATTCCGGAAGCGCTCCTCGAACTCCTCGACGTGGTCCTCGTGGACGTGGAACCTGTTGGATACCACTAGCATACACGGCGCTACTCGCGGCGACGGCATAACTCCCGGGTTGGACGACGCTATCGCACTCGCCGCCCCGCGTCGCACCCGCTGCAACACGCCGCAGGACTGATAGGTCTCACTCCGAACGTTTGGAACGACCATGGACGAACGGACAGCGAGGATCGAGGACGTCGAGTTCCTGGCCCGGTCGACCACTCGCATTCGACTGCTCGAGACGCTCCGGGAACGCGGGCCGGCGACCCGCGAGGACCTCCGCGAGGCGCTCTCGGCGTCGCGCACCACGGTCTCGCGGAACCTCGATGCGCTCTGCGACCGCGGCTGGGTGCGCGCGACCGACCGCGAGTACGCGCTGACTCCGGGCACCGACGCTATCGTCGACCGGTTCCTCGACCTCGAGTCGACGGTCGGCATCGCGGACCGCCTCCGGCCGTTCCTCGAGCACGTCGACGACGACGCGTTCGACGTCGACCTCGGACTCCTCGACGAGGCAACCGTCACCGTCACGGAACCGGGCGATCCGCTCGCGATGGTGAACGCGCACGTCGCGGCGATACAACGCAGCACCGACGTCCTCGCCGCGGTCCCGTTCCTCGGCCTGCACGCGACCGAGGCCGTCCACGAGTCCGTCGTCGACGGCGACGCGACCGTCGAACTCGTCGCCGGCCCACGGGTCGTCGAGACCCTCCTCGAAGCCCCCGGGTACGCCGCACTTGCGGCGGATCTCCAGGCAGCGGACGGGTTCACGCTGTCACGGGCGCCGGCCGACGTCCCGTTCTACGTCGGCGTCCTCGACGACGTGGTGCAGGTCGGCGTCGACGAGGACGGCGAACCACGGGCGCTCATCGAGTCGACCACGCCCGCGGTCCGCGACTGGGCGCGAGCGAAGATAGACTCGTTCCGCGAGTAACCAGACGCCGAGCCGACCGACCAAGTGCCGCTGCGTCGGCGCTCCCCCGAACCCCGACGCGGCGCTTCAAGCCCGTTCAATCGACACTCCCCCCTCGTCGGGCCGGGTCCCCGTTCGTGGCCCGCACCCCGACGAAGGAACCGACGGCGTTTCAGTGCACCCCGTGCACAGCGTGCAACCCCTGCACGCGCCAGCGGGGGACGGCACGCTCGCCGAGCGGGGGACGGCACGCTCGCCGAGCGGGGGACGGCACGCTCGCCGAGCGGGGGACGGCACGCTCGCCGACCGTGAGACGCGGGCCTCGCCGACCGAGAAAGGCCTCCCCGAAGACGGGGTGGTGGGTCGTCAGAGGAACAGCGACGCGAAGTAGAGGCCGGCGAGGACGAACCCGACGCCGGCGACGCGGATAAGGGTCTCCCAGACGCTGCCCTCGCTCGGGGCGTCGCCGCTCGGCCCAGGCTGGCGGTCCGGGCGCGTCCCCGCCGTCTGCACCGCGAGGACGATCCCTGGCTTCGCGATCATGAACGCGCCGAACCCGACGCCGAGGACCGCCGACAGCGCCTCCGTGAGACCCGGTTCGACCATCAGTTACGGAGCCGCTCGATGCGCTTCTCCATCGGCGGGTGCGTCGACACGAGCTTCGAGAGGAACCCGCCGCCCGTGCCGAAGATACAGAGCGCGGAGACGTCCTCGTCGATCTTCGACTCGCGGCCTTCCGCGCCGCGACTGATCTTCGAGAGCGCTCGCGCGAGCGGGTCGCCGCTCCCGATGACGCGGCGGGCGTCCGCGTCGGCGACGTACTCGCGGTACCGCGAGATGGCGAGCACGAACAGCATCACGATGAACTGCACGACGTTCCCGACGATGATGGCGAGGAAGAAGTCCGCGAGGTCGTTGTCGCCCGCGAGCAGCACGACGAACTGCGCGACGAGCCCGACGATGCTCGCGATGCCCTGCCCGAGCACCATCATGACGACGTCGCGGTTCGCGATGTGCGCGAGCTCGTGCGCGAGCACGCCCTCGACCTCGTCGTCCTCCAGGAGGTGGAGGAGTTCGCGGGAGACGACGACGGTCCCCGCGCCCTTGCGGCCGACCGCGAACGCGTTCGGGACGCCCATGTCCGCGACCATCAGCCGCGGCTTGTCGATGCCCATGTCGCGACTCATCGATTCGACCTGCTGGTGGATGCGTGCGTACTCGCCACTCTCGGGCATGTCCTCAGCGCCGACGCTCCGGAGCGCCGCCCACTTCCCGACCTTGTACTGGAACCCGATGAGGACCACCGAGCCGACGAGCACGAGCGGTATCGCGCCCTGTCCGAACATCGCGTAGACGACTGCACCGGCGGCGGCGTAGAACGCGAACAGGAGCGTTCCGACGACCGCCATCCGTACCTTCAGGCCTGTGTGTCGCATGTGGTGCGCCGCTAGCCCGTCGCCGCTTATCAATTACGTGGTTAAACCCATGGGTCGATTTCGAACCTGAACCGCAGGCAGGTAGCGGTTGCGGCGATTGGCGTCCACGACGACCGGGGCTCGTGGTGGAATCGCCGGCTGCGGCCGAACGCGTTCGGGAGTACCGGGAGGGTCGTCGCGAGCGTACCGTGGTACATGAGCGCGATACTCGGGTCCGTGGACGCGACGCGTGGGCCGCCGACCGCCGTACCGCTCCGGCACGTGGTCGTCGCGCTCGCGTTCCTCGTCGCCGGCGTGCTCGTCGGCGCCGCGGACGCGGCCGGTGCGGTTCCGGGCGTAGCGCACCTCGCGCACGTCCACCTCCTGTTCGTCGGCTGGATCGCGATAACCATCCTCGGTGCGATGACGCAGTTCGTCCCCGTGTGGGCGGGCACGACGCTGTACTCGCGACGCCTCGCGAACCTCCAACTCGTCCTCGTCGGGGGTGGCGTGGCGACGTTCGCGGTGGCGTTCGCGACGACCTCGTGGTGGCTCCTACTCGCCGGCGCGCTCGCGATGTGGCTGGGGTTCCTCGCGTTCGCGTACAACCTCGCGCGGACGCTCCTGACCGTCGACGACCCGGGGACGACCGAGGGCCACTTCGCGGTCGCACTCGTGGCGTTCGTCCTCCTCTCGACGCTCGGCGTCCTCATGGCCGGGAACTACGCGACCGGCGTCCTCGCCGCGCTCGGCGTCGACCAAGCCGCCGCTCGCGGCGCGCACGTCGCCCTCGCGGTGTTCGGTGCGATTCTCACGACGGTCTACGGCGCGCTCTACCAGCTCGCGCCGATGTTCACGCAGTCCGACCTCGACGCGCTCGACCACCGCTGCCGCCGCGTCGAGTCGGTCGCACATCCCGTGGGCGTGCTCGCGCTCGCCGCCGGTCGATTCGCGGACGCCGTCGTCGTCGCCCGAATCGGCGGTGTCCTCGTCGTCCTCGGCGCGTTCACGTTCGCCGTCGTCTTCGCGCGTCGGCTCTGGCACGCTCGCGTCGAGCCCGGTGCCCTCCAGCGCCGGTACGCCGTCGCCGCGCTCGCGCTCGCAGCCTGGGCCGCCGCCAGCGCCCCGGCGTGGCTCTCGGACCCGACGGCGCCCGACGCGCTCCTCGGCGCACCCGACGTCGGCCCGCTCCTGCTCGTCGCAGCAGTCGGGTTCGTCGTCGCCGGCACGAGCTATCACGTCGTCCCGTTCCTCGTCTGGGTCGAACGCTACAGCGACCGCCTCGGGTACGAGCCCGTGCCGAGCATCGACGACCTCTACGACGCGCGGGTCGCGCGCAGCGAACTCGCGCTCGTCGTCGTCGCACTCCTCGGCGCGCTCGCCGCCAGCGTCCTCACAGTCCCCGACGCGCTCGTCGCACTCGCCGGAACGCTCGCCGCCGTCGGCGTGCTCGCGTTCGCCGGCAACCTCGTCGGCGTCGTCCACCACCACGCCGCCCGCGGCGTCCACGCCGTCGTCCTCGGTGCGCTCGCGCCACGACGAACCCGCGGCGAGGTCGATACCGACCGCTAGAACGGCAACCCGAACCTGCCTAGCGTTAGACCGCCGCCTCGAACCTGCCTAGCGTTAGAACGCCGCCTCGAACCTGCCTAGCGTTAGAACGGCGACTCGAACCTGCCTAGCGTTAGAACGGCGACTCGAACCTGCCTAGCGTTAGAACGGCGACTCGAACCCGCCTGCAGGCGACGACTCGCCGTCGCGTCCGCCGTCCGCACTCGCCGTCGACGGTGCGTTCGCGTCGACGCTCCGGGGGTCTAACTCGGCGAGCGCGGCGTTGATGCGCGCGCTCTCCTGGTGCATGCCGTCGACGCGAACGACGACCACGTCGAACTCGTGGCGCTCACCGAGGCCGTTCCACGCCCGGAACGCGCCGGTCGCGAGCTGTTCGCTCTGCGGACAGAACTCGGTCGTCGGCGTGAACTCCGCGCGGAGGACTCGCGTCGGCGCCGCGTCGTCGCCCTTCACGGTGGCGTCGTCCGCGGACTCGTCGCCGTCGTCCGCGGTGCCATCGGCGCGACGGACCTCGGTCCCGTACCGGAACCCGGCGTCGGGATGCCGGCGGTCGCGGTTCAGTCGCGCGAGGTTGTACCCGAACGTCACGTCGTAGACGCCGCGCTCCTCGAAGAGCTCGGCTGCCAGCCGATGCACGGCCAGGTGCTCGTCGCCGACGAGGACGTCGACGTCGCCGAGGAACGACCCCGGGTCGGGGAGGTGCGCCGGTTCGAAGACGTCCGCGCGGTCGAACGTGTCGTCGTCGCGCTCGCGGCCGATACCGAACATACTTCCATGTCGTGTGCCGTCGAGCACGGGCGTTCCGCCGAAGATGTTCGCCGAGAGACCGACGGGGTCTCGCTCCCGACGTCTACCCGTAGGTGGTCGAGAAACCCGCGGACGGCACAGTCGTTCGAGCACCCGACGAGCGCACGACCACGCGTGAGCGCTTATAAAACACCGCGATAGTGCGGTCCCATCTCCAACACCCGACGGCAGCGAGTGTACGAACGCACGCAGGACGTCGCGCCACCCGGCCCTCACGCGTCACGACCGGACACGAGTCCGGTGTGAGGGCGTCCGAGGGCGGCGCGACGAGGACCACCACGTCGCACTGACGTGGTCGCGGACCGCTCGCCAACCACCAATGACACACTCAGACCTATGGACAGACGAACGCTCGTAATCGTCCTCGTGGTGCTCGCCGTGCTCGCGCCGACGTGGTACGTCGCGGCGCACGGCGAACCGCCGAGCGAGGAGATACGCATCGACCACAGCGTGAACGAGATACGGCCCCTCGAGGGGTTCGTCGACACCCCGAACAAGCTCTCGCCGAGCCAGGTCGGCGTCATCGTGTGGGTGGCGCTGCTCGCGCTCGTCGCCCTCCTGGCGTTCTTCCACCGCTTCATGAACGACGCCGCGCGGCCAGATGCCACCGAGCCCGCGACGACCGACGTCGCCGCCGCCGACGGCGGCACCGAGACGACGTTCCCGTGGCTCGCCACGCGCGACCGCTGGGTCGTCGAGTACCACGCGCCGAGCGACGCCATCGAAGGCCTCGTCGCGATGGGCGGCCTGACGGTGCTCGCGATCACGTTCGCGGCGCTGTTCACCGCCGAGTACCTCACGCTCGCCCGCACCCAGTTCTTCGGCATCTACGTCTTCGGGATGTTCATGAGCCTCACCGGGCTCACGGTGTCGTACTACGCCTGGTTCATGCCGCACGTCGAGGTCGCAGAACGGAGGGATCACTGATGACTGAAGACAACCACGCGGACGCGCCGGAACCGACTCGCGAACACCTCCTCGACCAATCGTACCCCCGCCCGGATGGCGAGGACGCCGACGGTAGCGCGTTCGCGTCGAGCGAAGGCGGCGACTGCGACGCGTGCCCGCACGGCGACGGTTCGAGTATTCAGCCGAGCATCTACCAGCGATTCTGGCAGGACGCTCGCGCCGAACTTCGCCGCCGGGACTACGCGAAGGTCCTCGCGACCGTCGGCGGGTTCACCGCGCTCGGCAGCCTCGTCGCGCCCGTCTCGGGGCTGACGCAGGTGTTCGACCGCAAGTACGAGGGCCCCGTGTACTCCGACGGCATCGCGCTCGTCGACGCGGACGGGAACCGCATCGAGGAGGGCCGGCTGAAGCCCGGCGAGCAACTGACGGTGTTCCCCGAAGCTCGGCCGGGCATCGAGGACGCGCCCACCATCCTCGTGCGGTTCGAGGAGGACGTCTACGGCGGTGACGTCAAGGGCGAGTACACGGTCGGCGGGTACGCCGCGTTCTCGAAGGTGTGCACGCACGCCGGCTGCATGGTCGCGGACCGCGACGGCGACGTCCTCGTCTGCCCGTGTCACTCCGGGCGGTTCGACCCGACCACGGGCGCGAGCGTCGTCGGCGGCCCGCCGCCCCGCGGCCTCCCGCAACTCCCCATCACGGTGTCGAGCGACGGCTACCTGGTCGCCACCGGCGACTTCGACGCGCCAGTCGGCGCGGGAGGTGGGTAGCGATGTCGCGACTCGAAGCCGCCTACGAGTGGGCGGACTCCCGGCTCGACCTCGACGACGCCAGCGACTACCTCGGGAAGGCGTTCCCCGCCGAGGACTCGTTCCTCCTCGGCGAGGTCGCGCTGTTCTGCTTCCTCGTCCTCGTCTCCACCGGCGTCTTCCTCGGGTTCTTCTTCGAGCCGAGCACGACCGCCGTCGAGTACGAGGGCAGCGTCGCGCAGTACCAGGGCGAGGAGCTCCCAGCGGCGTTCAAGAGCGTCCTGAACATCACGTACGACGTCCCGTTCGGGATGCTCATCCGGCGGATGCATCACTGGGCGGCGCACCTGTTCGTCGCCTCCATGGCGCTGCACATGCTGCGCGTGTTCTTCACGGGCGCGTACCGGAACCCCCGCGAGCCGAACTGGCTCGTCGGGACCGGACTGGCCGGAATGTCGATGTTCGCGGCGTACACGGGGTACGCGCTCCCGTTCGACGAGTTCGCGAGCACCGCGGTCGGCATCGGCTTCAACGTCGCGAAGTCCATCCCGCTCGTCGGCGACCCGCTCGCGCAGATCGTCTTCGGCGGGTCGTTCCCGTCGAGCGCGACCATCCCGCGGTTGTTCTTCCTGCACGTGCTCGTCATCCCGGTCGTCATCGCGGGCCTCATCGGCGTCCACATGCTCATCCTCCTGAAACAGAAGCACACGGAGGCCCAGCGCGACGAGGACGTCGTCGGGCCCGAACCGGCCGCCGCGAGCGACGGGGCGACCGGCGGCGACGCCACCGCCAGCGACGGCGGGACCGCGACCAGGGTCGACCGCGACGACGACACCGTCGTCGTGGGGCTGCCGGCGTTCCCGAACCAGACGGCGGTGAGCGCGGTCGTGTTCTTCCTGACGATGGCCACCCTCTCGCTGCTCGCGGGATTCCTCCCGGTGCACAACATCGCGGAGTACGGCCCGCAGGATCCGGCGTCGACGCCGAGCCTCATCATGCCGGACTGGTTCCTCATGTGGGGGTACGGGTTCCTGAAGCTCACGCCGTCGTGGCTGAGCTTCGACGTCCTCGGCGTCCACGTCAGCTCGGAGTTCGTCGGCGGCCTCGCGCTCCCGGGGCTCGTGTTCGCGGCGGTCGCGGTCTGGCCGTTCGTCGACCGCGAACCCGAACCCGTGCACTTCACCGCGAACCCCCTGGAGCGCCCGTTCCCGACCGCGGTCGGTATCGCGGGCGTGACGTTCGTGATGGTGGCCTCGATCGCCGGGATGGACGTCATCCTCGCCGAGATACTCCACACGTCGACCGCCGCACTGAAACCGTACCTCATCGCGGCGCTCGTCCTCGTCCCCGCGACCGCCGGAACGGTCGTCTACGCGACCCTCGGCGGGTTCCGGGACGACGAAAGCGACGAAGGAGATGACGGAGGGACCGACGCAGACGCGGCCGAGGACGCGGAGGTGGACGATGACTGACGCGACCGCCGACCGCACCGTCGCGCTCTCGGCGCGCCGGTACCGCTGGCTCGACCGCATCACGAAGCTCGCGGGCGTCGCGCTCGTCGCGCTCGGCCTGGAGACCGGCGGCAGCACGCTCGCAGGTATCGCGTACGCGACGCTCGGCGTCGCGCTCGGACTAGCGACCGTACTCGTCAACGAACAATGACCGACCACGAACACAGCGACGACCAGCGCAACGAAAGCGAGAACGACCGACCCAGCGACGACCAGCGTAACGAAAGCGAGAACGACCGACCCAGCGACGACCACCGCACCGGCGACGCAACCAGCACGGATGGCGGCGTGCGCGACACGACCGACGACGCGGTGCCCGACGACGCGGCGAGCGACGGCCTCGGCCTCGTCCGACGCGACTTCCTGAAGGGCCTCGGCGTCGCGTCTGTGGTCGGTGCGTCCGGCCTCGGGGTCGCGGACGACCTCGCGGAGATGACCGGACTGGAGGTCGTCGACGACCCCATCGGGTCGTATCCGTATCGGGACTGGGAGGACCTCTACCGCGAGGAGTGGGACTGGGATTCGAAAGCCCGGTCGACGCACTCCGTGAACTGCACGGGGAGCTGCTCGTGGCAGGTCTACACCAGGAACGGCCAGGTGTGGCGCGAAGAGCAGGCTGGCGACTACCCGCGGTTCGACGAGAGCCTCCCGGACCCGAACCCGCGGGGCTGCCAGAAGGGCGCGTGCTTCTCGGACTACGTGAACGCAGACCAGCGCGTCACGCACCCGCTCCGGCGCGTCGGCGAGCGCGGCGAAGGGAAGTGGAAGCGGGTGTCGTGGGACGAGGCGCTCACGGAGATAGCGGAGGAGGTCGTCGACACCGTCCAGGACGAGGAGTACGACGCAATCAGCGGGTTCACGCCCATCCCCGCGATGAGTCCCGTGAGCTTCGCGTCCGGGAGTCGACTCGTGAACCTCCTCGGTGGCGTCAGTCACTCGTTCTACGACTGGTACAGCGACCTCCCGCCGGGCCAACCCATCACGTGGGGGACCCAGACCGACAACGCCGAGAGCGCGGACTGGTACAACGCCGACTACATCATCGCGTGGGGGTCGAACGTGAACGTCACGCGCATCCCGGACGCGAAGTACTTCCTCGAAGCCGGGTACGACGGCGCGAAGCGCGTCGGCATCTTCACGGACTACAGTCAGACCGCCATCCACTGCGACGAGTGGATCGGGCCCGAGCCCGGCACCGACACCGCGCTCGCGATGGGGATGGCCAGGACCATCGTCGACGAGGACCTCTACGATGAACCGCACCTGAAGGAGCAGACCGACATGCCCCTCCTCGTGCGCGAGGACACCGGGAAGTTCCTGCGCGCGAGCGAGGTCGCGGGCCTGGAGGTGGACGCGGACCGCCCCGACCAGGTGTTCGTCATGCAGGACGCCGACGGCGACCTCCGCACCGCGCCCGGAAGTCTCGGCGAACGCGACGGCAAGAAGGACCCGGACGCGAGCATCGAACTCGACTTCGACCCGCAGCTATCGGTCGAGCGCGACGTCGACACCGCCGACGGCGGGACGGTGTCGACCCGGACCGTCTGGCTGAACCTCCAGGACGAACTCGCGAACTACGACCCCGACACCGTCAACGAGATCACGGGCGTCGGTCGCGAGACCCACCAGGAGATCGCCCGCGAGTTCGCCGAGGTCGACCGCGCGAAGATCATCCACGGGAAGGGCGTGAACGACTGGTACCACAACGACCTCGGGAACCGCGCCATCCAGCTCCTCGTCACGCTCACCGGGAATCTCGGCCGGCAGGGCACCGGGCTCGACCACTACGTCGGCCAGGAGAAGATCTGGACGTTCCACGGCTGGAAGACGCTCTCGTTCCCGACCGGGAGCGTCCGCGGCGTCCCGACGACGCTATGGACGTACTATCACGCCGGCATCCTCGAGAACACCGACCCGGAGACCGCGGCGAAGATAGAGGAGGCCATCGAGAAGGACTGGATGCCGCTCTACCCGAGCGAGCGCGAGGACGGGTCGCGGCCCGACCCGCGAATCATGTTCTGCTGGCGCGGGAACTACTTCAACCAGGCGAAGGGGAACGTCGCCGTCGAGGAGGAACTCTGGCCGAAACTCGACCTCGTCGTCGACGTCAACTTCCGGATGGACTCCACCGCGCTCAACAGCGACATCGTGCTCCCGGCGGCGAGTCACTACGAGAAGCACGACCTGAGCGTGACGGACATGCACACCTACGTCCATCCGTTCACGCCCGCGGTCGAACCGCTCGGCGAGTCGAAGACGGACTGGCAGATCTTCCGCGAGCTCGCCGCGAAGATACAGGCGGTCGCCGAGGAACGCGGCGTCGACCCGGTCGACGACCGGAAGTTCGACCGCGAGATCGACCTGCAGTCGGTCCACGACGACTACGTTCGCGACTGGCTCGACGAGGAACCCGGCGCGCTCGCCGAGGACAAGGCCGCTGCCGAGTTCATCCTCGAACACAGCGAGGAGAGCAATCCCGAGGGCAGCGACGAGCAGTTGACGTTCGACGACGTCGAGGAGCAGCCCCGGCGGCTCCTGACCGCGGGCGACCACTGGACGAGCGACATCGAGGACGGCGAGGCGTACACGCCCTGGCAGGACTACGTGCAGGACAAGGAGCCGTGGCCGACGTTCACGGGCCGCCAGCAGTACTACATCGACCACGACTGGTTCCTGGAACTCGGCGAGGCGCTCCCGACGCACAAGGACGCCCCGGTATTGCAGGAGAAGTCCGAGTACCCGCTCGGGTACAACACGCCCCACAGCCGCTGGTCGATCCACTCGACGTGGCGGGACAACTCGAAGATGCTGCGCCTCCAGCGCGGCGAACCCACCGTGTACCTGAACCCGGAGGACGCCGAGGAGCGCGGCATCGAGGACGGCGACACCGTCCGCGTCTACAACGACCTCGACAGCGTCGAGGTGCAGGCGAAGATCTACCCGAGCGGCGAACGCGGCACCGCGCGGCACTACTTCAGCTGGGAGCGCTTCCAGTACCCGGACAGGAAGAACTTCAACTCGCTCGTCCCGATGTACATGAAGCCCACCCAACTGGTGCAGTACCCGGAGGACACGGGCGAGCACCTGTACTTCTTCCCGAACTACTGGGGGCCGACCGGCGTGAACAGCGACGTCCGCGTCGAGGTCGAGAAGGTCGCGAGCGGGTCGAACACCAGGAGCGCGGCGGACGTCGTGAACAAGGACGCGTCGTCGCTCGGCGAGGACGCGCTCGCGGACCGCTCGCTCGACGACGAGTCGGACGCCGACGGGCCACTTGCGGAGGTCCGGAAACTCCTCGGAGGTGACGATTGATGAGCAAATCCGACGATTCGACCGTCGACGTCGCGGAGGGCATCGACCATCAGGTCGCGATGGTGATGGACCTGAACAAGTGCATCGGCTGCCAGACGTGCACGATCGCGTGCAAGACGAACTGGACGGAGTCCGGCGGCCGCGAGTACATGTACTGGAACAACGTCGAGACCAAGCCCGGCTCCGGATACCCCCGCGACTGGGAGGACATGGGCGGCGGCTGGCAGGAAGACGGCAAGAAGCGGTCGCCCGGCGACCTCCCGGAGCGCGAGGACTACGGTCGCGCGTGGGACTTCAACCACGAGGCAATCATGTACGAGGGCAGCGACGAGCCCCTGCGGCCGATGGAGAACGCGGACTGGGGGCCGAACTGGGACGAGGACGAGGGCGCCGGCGAGTACCCGAACTCGTACTACTTCTACCTCCCGCGCATCTGCAATCACTGCACGCACCCGAGTTGCGTCGAAGCGTGTCCGCGCTCGGCGATATACAAGCGCGAGGAGGACGGCATCGTCCTCGTCGACCAGGACCGCTGTCGCGGCTACCGGTACTGCGTCGAGGGCTGCCCGTACAAGAAGGTGTTCTACAACGCCGAGCAGAAGACGAGCGAGAAGTGCATCTTCTGTTATCCGCGCATCGAGGGCGAGGGGCCCGACGGCGAGGTGAAGCCGCCGAGCTGTGCGGCTGACTGTCCGCCCCAGCTCCGGCACGTCGGCTTCCTCGACGACGAGGACGGCCCCATCCACAAGCTCGTGAACGAGTACGAGGTCGCGGTGCGCCTGCACCCCGAGTACCGCACCGAGCCGAACGTGTACTACATCCCGCCGTTCGCGCCCCCGCAGACGTCAGAGAGCGGGGAGACGCTCGACGCCGAGCGCATCCCGCGGAACTACCTCGAGGAGCTGTTCGGGCCGAAGGTCAACGAGGCGCTGAACACCATCAACCGCGAGCGCGACCGCGTCCGCCGCGGCGAGGAGTCGGAACTCATGGACATCCTCTCGACCGTGAACAACGACGACCAGTACCGCCTGGAGGTGTTCGACGATGAGGACTGACGCGCTCCCCGGCGCGCCGAGCGAGCGCACGCTCGCCGCCGTCCTCGCGCTCGTGCTCGTCGGATCGGCGGCGCTCGCGCCGATGCTCGTCGACGCACGGCCGGCGTACGAGGTCCCCGTCACCTACCAGACCGAGGCGGGCGACCTCCAGGAGCCGACGGGCGACGCGTGGGGCGAGGTCCCGGCGGCGTCGATACCGCTGAGCAGCGCGGGCGCTGGGGTCCCGCAGGCGAGCAACGTGACCGTCGAGCAGGCGAAGTTCTCGGTCGCACGCACCGACGACCGGCTCTACGTCCGGGTGTCGTGGCGGGACGCGACCGCGGACGGCGACACCGACGCTGTCCGCGAGTTCGCGGACGCCGTCGCCGTCCAGGTACCCGTGAACCACAGTTCGCGGCCGCCGCTCGCGATGGGCTCTTCGAGCAACCCGGTGAACGTCTGGTACTGGACGGCCACGGGCGACACCGAGGAGTTGCTCGCGGGCGGCCCCGGGTCGACGACCGAGTTCGAGCAGTCGAGCGTGCGGGCGAACGCGACCCACGCGGACGGCCGCTGGCACGTCGTGTTCTCGCGGCCGCTCGCGGCCGACCAGACGAACGCGACGACCATCCCGACGGACCGCGACGTCGACGTCGCGCTCGCGGTCTGGAACGGCTCGAACATGGAACGCTCCGGCCAGAAGTCCACGAGCGAGTGGTACTACCTCGCGCTCGGTCCGGACACCGGCGGGCCGCCGTACGAGGCCATCCTCTGGTCTGTCGCGGGGGTCGCTATCGTGTTCACGACGCTCGTGACGGTCGAGGGCGTCCGGCGAACGCGAGGTGACTGACCGTGGCGACGAACCACGAGGCCGACGCCGAGGCGGACGCACTCGCCGACGCTGTCGACACCGAGACGGGCGCTCGCGGCGCGGTGTACGCGCTCGCCGCGCGGACGTTCACCGAACCCGACGAGGACCTGTACGCGGCGCTCGCGGACGGGTCGCTCGACGACGAGTTCGCGGCGCTCGTCGACCGCACCGGCCTCGACGTGGCCCCGCCGGACCTCACCGTCGACGACGACCGGGACACGCTCGCGGCGCGGTACAACGACCTGTTCGTCGTCGGGTACTCGGAGGTCGTCGACGGCACCGACGGCACCGTCCACAGCGAGGGCCCGCCCGTGTCCCTCTACGAGTCCGCGTACCGGTCGGAGGTGTCGTGGAACGACGTGAACCTCGACCTCGCTCGCGCCTACGAGTACTTCGGCGTGGAGGTCGACCAGGACGAGCGCCGGCACCACGACCACGTCCGGCTGGAACTCGAGTTCGCGGGCTACCTCTGCCGGGTCGCCGCCGCGGCACCGACAGTCGACGCGGCCGTCGACGTCGAGGGCGCCCGGCGCGCGCGCCTGGACTTCCACGACCGCCACCTCAGCGTGCTCGTCTCCGGACTCCGCGAGGCGCTCGACGACGAGCCGGGGACGAGCATCTACGGTCGGCTCGCGCGGTTCCTCGACGCGTTCAGTTCGGCGGACGTCGACGACCTCGACGACCGGCTCGACGTCGGCGCCGGGCGGACGACGGCGGACGAAGCGGGAGGTGAGGGCGCGTGAGCGCGGAGTCCTCGCCGGAGGTGACCTCGGACCCGCAATCGCGAACGCGCTCTGGGGGCGTCCGCGCTGTCGTCGCGTCGCGACGGGACCGGCGTTTGCTCGCGGCCGCCGGTGCGCTGCTCGCGACCGCCGCGGTCACCGCGCTGCGCGTGCTCCACAACGTCCCGTTCGACCCGCTCGCGGTCGGACCGGGGGTCCTCCGTGGCGTCGCGGTGCTGGGCGCGTTCGCCGTCGCGGTCGCGCTCGCAGCCGTCGGCCTCGACCACGACGCCGCGTCGGTCCGCGTCGGCTGTCTGTTCGCGGCCGCGTTCGGCGCCCTCGGGACGGTCGCGGACGGCGCGGCGCTCCCTGCGACCCTCGCGGTCCCGGCCGGTGGCGCGCTCGCGCTCGCCGGCGCACTCGGCGTCCCCTCGACGTACCGCGAGGCCCGCGTCCGCGTCGTCGCCGCCGTGCTCGTCGCGGCCGTCGCACTCTCGCTCGGCAGCACCACGGGCGTCCTCCCCGCTGGGCTCCGCGAGGCCGGGAGCGTCGCCGCGCTCGCCGCGCTCTCGCTGCTCGTCGTCCGCCTCCGAGGTGACCGCGTCGCGCTCGGCGCCGGTATCGGCGTCGGGGCCGCCGTCCTCTGGGCGACCGCGGCCGCGCCCTACGTCGCGGGGAGCGCGCTCCTCGTCGGGTTCGGCGTCGTCGGCGGTCCCCACGTGCTGGTCGCCACCGCCGCCGGCGGCGTCGTCGCCGCGACCGTCGCCGGGGTTCGCCGCGGAGCCCTCGCACTCGCCGCCGGCGCTCTCGTGCTCGCGGCCGCCGGGGTTCCGGCGACGCCCGCCGCCGCAGCAGCGGTGGTCCTCGGCGCGCTCCTCGTCGCCAGCGACGCCGACTCGCTCGGACAGGCCGAACCCGCCGACGCCACCGACGCAGCGACGGAGGTGTCGGCATGACGCGCGACCCCGAGGAGGCGACCGACGGCCCGACGGACCCGCGCGTCCACCCCGAGGAGAGCCCGGGGTTCGGCGAGGAGCCCGCGGGCCTCGAGGACATCGAGGTGGACCGGGACGTGACCATCGGGGAGGCGACGCCGCGCGAGCTCGCCGCGACCGACGTCGCGCCGCTCGTCGGCGCGGACGCCACCGAGAAGGTCCGAGACCTCCGGGAGGGCGATGCGGTCGAACGCCGCCGCGCCGCGCTCGCGCTCGGCGAGGAGTCCCGGACGCCGGGCGTCGTCGACGCGCTCGCAGCCGACGGGCTCGCGGACGACGACGCGGACGTCCGCCAGTTCGCCGTCGAATCGCTCGGGCAGCTCGGCGGCGACCGCGCCGCCGAGGCGGCGAGCGCCGCGCTCGACGACCCCGACCCGTGGGTGCGCGCCGAGGCCGTCGTCGCGCTCGACCGCATCGACCGCGGTGCGCACGAGGTCCGCATCGAGCGCGCGCTCGACGACGACCACCACGCCGTCGTCCGGAACGCACTCGTCTCGCTGTACAAGCACCGCGGGGAAGCCCTGCTCCCCGACCTCCTCGACGCGACCGAGAGCGAGAGCGAGCGCCTCCGCGAGTGGAGCGCGCACCTGCTCGCCGGCGTCGACGACGACCGCGCCCGCGACCGCCTCGACGCCATCGCAGGCGACGAGACCGAACCCCAGGTCGTCCGCAGTACCGCCGCGCGAGCGCTCGACGCCGACCCCGGGAAGTTCCGCAGACAGTTCACGGGCGGGACCGAGGACCGGAGCGCCGACCTGCCCGGCGAGAGCACCCTCAACCGACGACCAGACCTCTAGCATGCACGAGCGAGACACGCCAGTCGACGACCACGACCCGCCATCGGGCGGCGACAGTACCGAGACCACCGCCTCGACGCACGACGCCGACGGTGCCGGCGCGAGCGATGCGTCGACCCACGACGTCGAGGACGCGCTCGAACGCGTCCGCGACCCGGAGACCGACCAGTCGGTGCTCGACGCGGGCATCGTCGAGAACCTCCGGGTCGCCGACGGGCGCGTCACCGTCGAGGCGGACCTCCGCGAGTTCCCGCCGGACGCCGCCCAGCGCGCGACGCAGGCGATGGTGCAGGCCGCACGCGACGTCGACGGCATCCGGGGGGCGCGCGTCGAGCAGATAGACCCCTCGCCGGACGTCGCGGACCGCGACGTCGGAATGCGGTCGGCGGACCGCGTCATCGCGGTGGCGAGCGCGAAGGGCGGCGTCGGGAAGACGACCGTTGCGACGTCGCTCGCGTGCGCGCTCGCCGCCACCGGCGAATCCGTGGGGCTGTTCGACGCGGACATCTACGGGCCGAACGTCCCCGAGATACTGGCAGCGACCGGGCCCGTGTACTCCGACGACGACGGCAACCCGGTTCCGGTGGACGTCGACGGCCTGGAAGCGATGAGCGTCGGCCTGCTCTCGGAGGGCGGCCCGCTCGCGTGGCGCGGTGCGATGGCGCACGACGCGCTCAGCGACCTGTTCGAGGAGACCGCGTGGGGCGACCCCGACACCGTCGTCGTCGACCTGCCGCCCGGCACCGGCGACGTGGTGCTGACGACGCTCCAGGACGTCCCCATCGACGGCGTCGTCCTCGTCACCACGCCGTTCCACGCCGCGGTCTCCGACACCGCGCGCGCCCTCGAACTCTTCGAGGAGAACGACGTGCCCGCGCTCGGCGTCGTCTCGAACATGGGCGAGTTCGTCTGCGACGAGTGCGGGCACGCCCACGACCTCTTCGGCGGCGACGACCCGCTCGACGCCCTCGATGTGCCCGTGCTCGCCGAACTGCCATTCACGCCGGAGATGCAGTCGAACCCGGAACCGGACCGCGACGCGCTCCCCGAGGACGCGCTCGCGCTCGCCGACGCCGTCGATTCGGCGTACGACGACGTCTGGGGCGAGGACTTCCCCGAGCACGCCGTCGACGTCCGCGGCCTCGCCCCCGAGGACCGCAAGGACGCGGTCCGCGAGCGCTTCACCTCGCTCGACGCGGGCGAGGCGTTCTTCCTCGTGAGCGACCGCGACCCGACGCCGGTCCGAGACTACCTGCTCTCGCTCGTCGACGCGAACGCACTCGATGCGTTCGAGGTGATGCGCAAGAACCCCGAGACGTGGCTCGCTCGCACGAAGCATCCATGAGCGTCGCGGGACAACGGGCACGCATGATTGCCGAGCGCGAGAGGGAGTGTCGATGACCGCGACGAACCCGAGGGAGTCAGTATGACGGACGGGCGCGGCTTCCGCGACCGCACGCGACTCGACGCGGCGCGCGAGTCGCTCCTCGACGCGGTCGCACCGCTCGACCGCACCGAGTCCGTCCCCGTAACGGACGCCGACGGCCGCGTCCTCGCGGCCCCCGTGACGCCCGCCCGCCCGGTCCCGCACTACGACCGCGCGGCGATGGACGGCTACGCGGTCGTCGCCGAGTCGACGTTCGGCGCGAGCGACCGCTCGCCGAACGTCCTCCACGTCAGCGGCCCCGAGGACGGCGACGCAACCGACGGCGACGGCTCGGTCGAGGCGACGGTCGACGCGCGGACCGCCGTCCCGGTCCACACCGGGAGCGAACTCCCCGAGGGCGCGGACGCGGTCGTGATGGTCGAACGCACCGAGCGGTTCGAGGACGAGGTCGAGATACGCGGGAGCGTCACCGCGGGCGAGAACGTCTCGCCGGTCGGCGAGGACGTCCCCGGCGACGCCGACCTGTTCGCGGACGGCCACCGGCTCCGCCCGTCGGACCTCGGGCTGCTCAGGTCGGTCGGCCGCGCCACGGTCGAGGTCTACGAGTCCCCCGTCGTCGACGTGATTCCGACGGGCGACGAGCTCGTCCCCGCGGACGTGACCGCCGGCCGCGCGCCCGAACCCGGCGAGGTCGTCGAGACGAACGCGCTCACCGTCTCGCGGTACGTCGACGCCTGGGGCGGGACGGCGAACTACCGCGACGTCGTTCCGGACGACGACGCGCGCCTCCGCGCGGCCGTCGAGCGCGGCGTCGCCGAGAGCGACCTCGTCGTCACCACGGGCGGCTCGTCGGTCGGCGACCGCGACCGTATCGCCGACGTCGTCGCGGATGCGGGCGTGGTCGTCCACCACGGCCTCGCGATCAAGCCCGGGCATCCGGCGGGGTTCGGCGTGGTCGACGACACCCCAATCCTGATGCTCCCCGGCTACCCCGTGTCGTGTATCGTGACCGCCGTCTCGCTCCTCCGGCCCGCGCTCAAGCGCGCCGGCCACCTCCCCAGCGTACCGCAGCCGACGACGACCGCGACGCTCGACCGGAAGGTCGCGAGCGAACCCGGCGTCCGCCAGTTCGTCCGCGTCGCACTCCAGGACCCTGACCTCGACTCGGGCGCGGAATCGCCCGACGACGCCCCCGTCGCCGCTCCGGTTCGGGCCTCGGGCGCGAGCGTGTTGTCGAGCGTCACCGACGCCGACGGCTGGCTGACGATACCCGAGTCCGTCGAAGGACTCGACGCGGGTGCGACCGTCGCCGTCGAAGACTGGGAGTATCGGCCATGAGCGACCACAAGGAGTTCCGCGACCTCGCCACGCCCGACGTCCTCCGGGAGACCCTCGCCGGTCTCGACCTCGACCCCGGCGCGGAGACGGTCGCGCTCGACGACGCTCGCGGCCGCGTGCTCGCCGAGCGCGTCGACGCCGGCATCGACGTCCCCGGGTTCGACCGCGCCGCCATGGACGGATACGCGGTGCGCGCCGCCGACACGTTCGGCGCCAGCGAGACCGACCCGGTCGAACTCGACGTAATCGGCGAGGTCCACGCCGGCGACCGCCCGGACGTCGCCCTCGAACCCGGCGACTGCGTGGAGATATCGACCGGCGCGGTCGTCCCCACTACTGCGGACGCGGTGGTGATGGTCGAGGACACCAGCGAGCGCGAGACCGACGCCGACGGCGGCGACGCTGCCGGCAGTGGAGAGCGCGACCGCGTGGTCGAGATTCGGACCGCGGTCGCCCCCGGCACGCACGTCATGGCCGCGGGCGCGGACATCGCCGCCGGCCAGCGCGCGCTCGGCCCGGGGACGCTCGTCACGCCCCGCGAGATCGGGTTGCTCTCGGCGCTCGGCGTCGACGCGGTCCCGGTGCGAGGCCGACCGCGGGTCGCGGTGGTGTCCACGGGCGACGAACTCGTGCCGCCCGGCGACGACCTCGATCACGGCGCCGGCGACATACACGACGTGAACACGCACGCCATCGCCGCCGGCGTCCGCGACGCGGGCGGCGACCCCGTCGTCTACGAGCACGTCGGCGACGACGAGGCGGAGATGGCTGCGACCATCGAGACCGCCGCCAGCGAGTGCGACCTCGTCCTCACGTCGGGGTCGACCTCGGCGAGCGCGATGGACGTCGTCTACCGCGTCGTCGAAGAGCGCGGCGAACGCTTGCTTCACGGCGTCGCGGTCAAACCCGGGAAGCCGACCCTGGTGGGGACCATCGACGGTACCGCGTACGTCGGGCTCCCCGGCTACCCCGTGAGCGCGCTCTCGATCTTCCGGACGTTCGTCGCACCCCGAATCCGGGCGGCCGCGGCGCGACCGCCGACGCGGACCGCGACCGTCGACGCGACGATGGCGACGCGCGAACGCAGCGAGGAGGGCCGCCTCCGACTGATTCCGGTCGGGCTCGTCGAGGACGGCGACGGCGCGACGCTCGCCTATCCGGTGGACAAGGGCAGCGGTGCGACGACGACGCTCACCGCCGCGGACGGCGTCGTCCCCGTCGACCCCGACACGAACTACGTCGACGCCGGCGACCCCGTCACCGTCGAACTGTTCTCGCCGTCCGTGCGGCCGCCGCGCGTGCTCGTCGTCGGCGAGGACGACCCCTCGCTCTCGCGCGCCCTCGACGACGTCGCGTCACCGCGCTACCTCGCCGCCGGCAGCGCCAGCGGCCGTCGGTCGCGCCGGGACGGCGTCGCCGACGCCGCCGCACTCGCCGGCCCCGACGCCGACGATGCGCTCGCCGATGACGGCGACGACACCGCCAGCGTCCTCGGGTCGTGGCGTCGCGACTGGGGGCTCGTCGTCCCCGCCGGGAACCCCGACGGCGTCGACGGCCTCGACGCGCTCGTCGACGCCGACCTCTCGTTCGCGAACCGCGACGCCGAATCCGGGGTGCGCGCACGCCTGGACGACGCGCTCGACGCGCTCGCCGCCGACCGCGACGCGTCCCGCGAGGACCTGGTCGACGGGATATCGGGGTACGCGCTCGAAACCCGCGGCCACGAGAGCCCCGCGCGCCGCGTCGCCGACGGCGTCGTCGACGTCGGCCTCGGCCTCCGGGAGACCGCGGTCGCACTCGACCTCGACTTCGTCGAACTCGGCGTCGACCGCGTCGCCGTCGCCGCGAACGCTGACCGCCTCGACAAACCGGGCGTCCGCGACCTCGAACGCGTCCTCCCCGACGGGGACTGACGCCGCTGCGTCCAGCGAGGCGGGGAGGACCATCGAGCCAGAACCAGCGACGAACATGTTCGCCTTCGTCGTCGTCCGCTGAGAGCGAGACCGCGGGTCTTCACCCTGGACCGCCAAGCGTCGAACATGACCAGCAGCGCTCCCACCGCCGCCGGTGACACCGAACCCGGCGCCATCCGCACCGAACTCGTCGTGGCCGACCCGCGGGGCTGTCCCGTCGCCGACGCGTCCGCGGAGACCGGCGGGCGCGCGTGCCGCGTCTCCCGCTCGAAGGACGGCGGGGTCGACGGCAGCACCGTCGGCGAGTTCGAACTCCAGGACGCCCGCAGCGAGGACGCGCCCGCAGTCGACTGCCGCCGGCTCTTCGAGACCGACACCGGGGACGTCTACCGGTTCGACGCCGACCGCGAGACCCCCTGCGTCTGCCAGGTCGTCGAATCCCACGGCATCCCCGTCGTCGACGCGCACGCCGACGACGGCCAGTTGCACGTCACGTTCCACGCGACCGACGTCGACGCAGTCCGCGACGTCGTCGAAGCACTCCGGGACCGGCACGGCGGCGTCACCGTCCGCCGCCTCTGGCAGTCCGGGCGCGCGAACGCCGACGACCTCGCGTTCGTCGACCGTTCGCGACTCACCGACCGGCAGACCGAGGTCCTCGAGACCGCGTACCACCTCGGGTACTTCGACCGCCCGCGGGGCGCGAGCGGCGGCGACGTCGCCGACGCGCTCGACATCTCGCCGTCGACGTTCGCCGAACACCTCGCCGCCGCGCAACGCAAGGTCCTCGGCGACCTCCTCGACGACTGACCTCGACGCCATGACCCACATTGCAATCCCGACGACCACAGGCTTACGACCCCCCGGGCGCTACCCTCGACCATGCAGGTCGTGAGCGTCGTCGGCGCGTCCGACTCCGGGAAGACGACGGTCGTCGAAGCGCTCACCGAGCGCCTCGCGGACCGCGGGCGCGTCGGCACCGTCAAGCACCTGACGCACGCCCCGGACGTCGACACCGACGGCAAGGACACCGCTCGGCATCGCGCCGCCGGCGCGAGCGAGACGTACGGTCTCGTGGACGACGGCGACTGGTTCGCGACCGGCGCGGACGCGACGCTCGCCGACGTCCTCGACCGGCTCGCGCCGCGGCACGACTACGTCGTCGTCGAGGGCTACAGCGACAGCAGGCTCCCGAAGTTCGCGCTCGGCGACCGCGACGTCGCCGACCCCGTCCTCGAACGCGCTCGGTCGCCCGACGCTCTGGACGTCGACGCCGCCGTCGACGCCGTCGACGCGCTCGAACCGTACCACACCCTCGGGTCGCTCGTCGCCGACGTCAAGTCCTCGCCGCGCGCCGACCGCGCCGGTGCCATCGCCACGTTCACCGGTCGCGTCCGCGCGAAGGACGACGCCGACGACGTCGAGACCACGCACCTCGAGTTCGAGAAGTACGACGGCGTCGCCGACCAGCGCCTCGCCGCCATCCGCGAGGACATCGAAGCTCGCGACGGCGTCCTCGACGTCCGCCTCCACCACCGCACGGGCGTCGTCGACGCCGGCGAGGACATCGTGTTCGTCGTCGTCCTCGCCGGCCACCGCCGCGAAGCGTTCCGCGCCGTCGAGGACGGCATCGACCGGCTCAAGGACGAGGTCCCACTGTTCAAGAAGGAGGTCACGGTCGACGACGCGTTCTGGCGGCACGAAGGGCCCTGACCGGTCGCGTCCAGTTGCCGCATCCAGGTCGGCTCAGAGGCCGATCGAGGCGACCTCCTCGTAGCGTTCGCCGTCCGCTGGCGGACGCGTCACCGTGATCTCGTTCATCTCGACGGTCCACTCGAAGTCCCTGTCGAGGAGGTGCTCGACGACGTTCGCGGCTCGTTCGTCGTCGAGGCCGAGCGCGAATCCGACGTGCGGGAACCACCGTCGCGGCTCGTAGAACGGGACCGGCGCGGTCTCGAACTCCTCGAGGGCGTCGACGACGTCGCAGTGGAGCGCCGTCAGCTCCGGCCGGCGCGCCACCGGCAACCACACGTGGTTCCCGGGGAACACGCCGACGCCGTCCGTCTGCACGTCGAACGGGTCGTGTGCGCTCGCCGCCTCGGCGACCGCGTGCTCGACGGCGTCGACGTCGACGTCGTCGGCGAGCGCGTACAGCGAGAAGTGCGGGAAGGGATTCGCGTACGGGTCCACGTCGAACTCGGCGACGAGGTCGTCTCGAACGGACTGGACGGTGCTCGAGTACGGCTCCGGGAGCGGCATCCCGACGATGGTAGCCATACCCCGACGTTTCGGTACACCGTCATAATCCTTTTCGTCACGAACCCGGACGCCGTCTGGCGATCCCGGTGACGGAAGTACCCTGCAATCGGGTTCGGCACACGCTCAAGTACCGCGCGACCGAACGTCCAAACCGAATGACAGGGTCCGACTCGCTCGACGGCCTCGACGTCGACGCGTACCTCGACCGCATCGGCGTCGACGTCGACAGCGTCCCCGAGCCCGACTACGAGACGCTCTCGCGCCTCCAGGCCGCGCACGTCCAGCACGTCCCCTTCGAGAACCTCGCCATCGTCGGACACCCCCACCGCGCGGACGCGACATCGGGCGACGACGCGAATCCTGTCGACGCCCTCGCCACCGGCGTCGTCCTCGACACCGACGCCATCTTCGAGAAGATAGTCGAGCGCGAGCGCGGCGGGTACTGCTTCGAACTCAACGGACTCTTCCACTCGCTCCTCGCCGAACTCGGGTACGACGTCGACCGCGTCGCCGCACGCGTCGTCGGCCGGGACGGCGACGCGCGCCCGCCAGCGAACCATCACGCGAACGTCGTCCACCTCCACCGGCCGTTCGTCGTCGACGTCGGCATGGGCACCCCACAGATGCGGCAACCGACGCCCCTCGACGGCACCGAGGTCACGGACGACGCCGGGGTCACGTGGCGCGTCGTCGAGAGCGACCGCGACGACGCCGACTACGAGACCCAGTACCGCGAACCACACGAGCGCGACTGGCAGACCAGATACGTCTTCGACACCACGCCGCGCACGCTCTCGTACTTCGACGCCACCAACGACTACCTCCAGACCTCGCCCGATTCCCCCTTCACGGCCGGGCCGACGCTCTCCATCGCCACCCCGGACGGCTACCGGAAGCTCGACGCGGACACGCACACGCTCGTCACGTTCCACGACGCCGACGACGGCACCAGCCCCGGCCCCGACGCCGTCGGCCGCGACGACCGAACCCGCATCGAGAAACGAACCAGGGAACGCCCCGTCCCACCCACCGACTGGGACGTCGTCCTCGAATCGACGTTCGGCATCACGCTCGACACCTGACAGCGACCGCTCGCGGGTCGACACGTCGAACCAAACCGAGGCATCGAACCATCCCGTGCCAGGAGCGCGGTCAGTCGTCGCCCGCCGTCGGCGCAGGAAGGTACTTCTCGTTGACGACCCACTCGCCGTCGTCGTCCTCGACGAGGTACTCGCCGTAGTACGGGACGCGGTTCGCGACCGTCTCCTCGAACGTCTCGCGGATCTCGTCTCGGGTCATCTCGCCCATCGACCGGTGGTCGTCGCCGCGGTTCAGGCAGCCCTTCAGTTTGCCGTCGTGCGTGACCCGAACCCGGTGACAGTTCGCACAGAAGGTCTCGTTCCCGACGGGGTCGACGATCTCGACCATCCCGCCGTCGACGAAGTACCGCCGTCGGTCGTGCATCTCGCGGTGCTCGACGCGGTCGGCTTGCTCGGCGAGCCACCCGTGGACGCGCTCGATGTCTATCGCCCACTCGGGGTTCCCCGCGATCTCCGGCATGTACTCGATGAGCTGGAGCTGGAGGCCGTCGCGTTCGGCGACGCGGTCGACCATCTCTGGGACGTATCCAGCAGTCCCCTCGAACACGACCATGTTCAACTTCACGGGCGCGAGGCCAGCGTCGAGCGCCGCATCGACCCCTTCGACGACGCGGTCGTACGCTCCGGATTGCGTTATCTCCGCGAACGCCTCCGGGTCGACCGCGTCCTGACTGACGTTCACGCGCACCACGCCAGCGTCCGCGAGCGCCTCGGCGCGCCCAGGGAGGAACGTCCCGTTCGTCGTCACCGAGATCTCCATCGAATCCGGCGTGCGGCGGACGATCTCCTCCAGGTCCTCGCGGAGCATCGGCTCCCCGCCCGTGAACTTCACCTTCCCCACGTCGTACTCGGCGGCGACGTCGAGGAACCGCACGACCTCGTCCGCGGTCATCTCGTCGTCCTGGGGCTCCTGCGGGCCGCGCGTGTCGCCGAGGCCCTCGTTGTGGCAGTAGACGCAGTCGAAGTTACACCGGTCGGTCAAGGACACTCGTACGCCCGAGACCTCGCGGCCGAACGCGTCCGAAAGCATCTACGTTCGAGTTGCGGGCCGACGCGGATAAACGTCGCGTCCACCCCTGTCGAAGCGGGAATCCACCCGAACACGTTCGCTCCGGGTTCCGGGGACCCCGCCGGCGACGTGCGGGCATCCCTCGTGTTGCAGACGCTGGGACGAGTCACGAAACTTATGGGTCGGGGAGCGGCTACGATACGGACGATGTCGCCCTCCAGACGCGCCCTCCTCTCCGCAGCGACGGCCGCGACCGCGAGCGTCGCGCTCGCGGGCTGTAGCGGCACCGGCTCGTCCGAATCGCACGACGAATCCCCCGCGAATCCCGCCGACGGCGGTGGCGGCGACCCCCCGCCGTACGCGTACCTCCGCGTCGACACAGACCTCGCGGCGGTCTGGCGGTCCCGCGGCGACCAGTCCCGGCGCGAGGCCCGACGGTATCCGGGCCCGCACGTCGTGGATTCGCAGTCCCGCGCGGACGACCTGGAATACGCGGACATCGATGGTGTCGACGCGGTCCGCGAGTTCGTCGCCGACACGGACTTCGACGCCGAGACCGTCTACGTCGACCAGCGCGAGGTCCCCTCGTGTTACCGGCTCGAACTCTGCGGGGCGTCGTGGACGAGTACCGACATCGACCTCGAGTACTCGCGCGTCGGTCTCGCGTACGACGTCCCCTGCGAGGCGGACGCCAAGGTGACCGAAGCGCGATTCCTCCGCCTCCCGGACGCGCTCAGTCACGATGACGTGACAAGCATGGGGTCGAGCACCGGCACCGGCGGCTGTCCCGGCGACCACGAACCGGTCGCGGGCGGCGAGCCACCCGGGCACGACGACGGGACGACGACGGAGGGGGATTCGGCGTGACTGGGAGCGACGGCGACGACTCTCGCCGTGGGTTCCTCTCGGCGCTCGGTGCGACGACCGCCACGGGCGCGGTCGCGGCGCTCGCCGGGTGTTCGACGCTCTCGAACGACGGCTCCGACCGAGTGACCTTCCACGCTTCCGAGCTCCCGGACGTCGACGACCACCCGGTCGTCGCGGTCGGTGCGACGTACCCGACGTCGGTTCCGCGCTCGCACCGCCGGGACGCACAGATTCGAGCGAACGACGCGCTGGAGGACGTCCCAACTCCCCTGGGTGCACGACGCGTCCCGAACGGGCACGTCCGCGAGCACCTCGCGGACGCGGTCACGGAGGCCCGAAACCGCCTCGACGAGGCGCTCAGAGCGCCCACGCCCCGCGAGACCCTCGAGTCGCTCCGCGCGGCGCGCGCTCACGCCCGGTACGCGTCCGTGGGCTGGGACGCCATCGAGGACGGCCTCACCGTCGCCGCGCTCGAGGACGAGGCGACCGACGTCGCGGAACGCGCCGCCGACGCGCAGCACGCGATGGAATACGTCGGCACCGACCCCGCGCCCGCGGTCGTCGTCCACGCCAGCCGCGAGCGACTGCTCGACGAGGCCGGGTCCGTCTCCGAGGACGTCTCTCACGGCGACGTTCGCGTCCTCCGCGTCGCCGAGTTCGGCGAGCACGTCGAGCGCGCGACCGCGTCGCTCGCGGACGCGAGGATGATTGCGGACCGGTTCCGCGACCGCCAGCCCGACGACGCCGCGTCGCTCCGACCGACCATCGTGGACGCACGCCAGCGACTCCGCGAGGAAATCGAGTCGGCGGTCGCCGACCTCCCGAGCGAGGACGCCGCGATGACCGTCACCGGCGCCGACATCGATGACACGAGGACCGAACGCCTCCTCTACGAACTCCACTTCGAAGCGACCGCCGGTGACCCAGCCAGGTCGCGCCACGGCCCGGCGTCCGGAGTGCTCGACGCGATCAGGCAACTCGCTGCAGTCCGTGCCTATCGGGCGGTCCGCGAGCGCGTCGCCTCCGGGACGCGCTACGAGGTGACCGGCGCGGACGCGGTTCGCGACGCGTACGCGACCGCCCACGAGGCGCTCCGCGCCGCGCCCCGTCGGAGCGACGCCCCCGTCCTCGCGCGCGCCGCCCTCCGGTACGCCGCCAGCAGCGTCCGGTTCGCGGACGAACGACTCGCCCAGCAATCCGGCGAACTCTACTCGCACGACGTCGACGACGCGTACGAGCAGTACGTCGTCCAGGGGGCCATCGCGGAGGCGACGCCGGTCGCCGTCGGTACGGCGCTCGACGCGCTCGACGCGAACTGACCGTCCGCTCGCCGGTCAGTGCGGCGTCGCGCGCGTCGCCGTCGCTTTGAACGTCGCCACCACCTCACGACCGGGTTCGAGCGTCAGGCGCTCCAGCGAGTCGACCGTCACGAGCACGGGGAGCGTCACGTCGCCATCACCTATCGCGACGTCGACGAGCGCGACGGACTCTCGGCGGTCGACGCCCGCGACGGTACCCGCGAACCGGTTGCGGGCGCTAGAGGCGTCCGCGGCCGGTGCGTCGTCGGGGTCGTGGAGCGTGACCGCGTCCGCGCGCACCGCCACCTGGACGTCGTCGGCGTCCTCGAACAGGAGCGCGCGGACGTCGCCGACGTCGGTCGCGACCGTCGCGAGTTCGCCGTCGCGCTCGCGGACCTCGCCGGTGAGGACCGCCACCTCGGTCCCGGCGGTGTCCGCGAACGCGGCGCGGACCCTGGCGAACCGCGCGAGGAGCGCGCGAGCGTCGTCCGTGAGTCGACTCCCGCCGCCGCTCGCGCCACCGCGCTCGCGCTCGACGAGCGCGCCGAGTTCGTCCTCCAGCGCGCCGAGTCGCTTGTGCGCTCGCGAGTACGACCGTCCGAGGGCGTCCGCCGCCGCGGACAGCGACCCCTCGCGGTCGACCGCCGAGAGCAGCGCGACGTCGCGTTCGTCGACGGTCGCGTCCCCGACCCGCAGGTGCGCTTCGAAGCCGGCGTCCATGCCGAACGCTTGCGGCGAAACCGTTATGTCCTTTTCGACACAACGCTCGCTATGCGCCGGTCACGTCGCTCGTTCCTCGCAGCCGCAGGTGCGACCGCCGCGACTGTAGGTAGCGTCGCGCTCGCCGGCTGCAGCGCCCTCTCGACGCGGAGCGACCCGGTGCGCGTGCTCGCCGCCGGGAGCCTCCAGCGCGCACTCGATCAGGGGCTCCGCGACGCCGTCGACGCACCCGTCGCCGTCGAAGCCCGCGGGTCCGCGGCCGCCGCGCGCCTCGTCGCCGACGGCACGCGCGACCCGGACGTGCTCGCGCTCGCCGACGTCGCGCTCTTCGACCGGCTCCTCGACGACCACTGGCACGCCTCGTTCGCGTCGAACGCGCTCGCCGTCGCCACCGCCGACACCTCCGGCGGGCGCGCCGTCGCGGACGCCAGCGACCGCGAGGACGCCCACTGGTACGACCCCGTCCTCGACGACGACGCCGCACTCGGTCGCACCGACCCCGACCTCGACCCGCTCGGGTACCGGACCGTCTTCCTCCTCGACCTCCTGGCCGCCCGCCACGACCGCCCCGGCCTCCGCGACGCCGTCCTCTCGCGCGACCAGGTCTACCCCGAGACCGCGCTCCTCTCCGGGTTCGAGACCGGCGCCATCGACGCCGCCGTCGTCTACGAGAGCATGGCCGCCGACCGCGGCTACGACGCCGTCGACCTCCCCGCCGCCGTGGACCTCTCCGACCCCGACCGGGCCGACGCCTACGCCGAGGCGTCGTACGACCTCCCCGACGGCGGCGTCGTCCGCGGGAGCGTCGTCGAGTACGGCGCGACGCTTCGCTCCCCCGACGACGACGTCGCACGCGGCGTCTTCGAGACGCTCGTCGCAGGCGACTACCTCGACGCGCACGGGTTCGAGGTCCCGAGCGCGTTCCCGCGGTTCACGCGGGACGCGCCCGACGCGCTCGCCGGCCGATGACCGCAGACGAGTCGGCGCTGGCGACGCCGCGGCGGCGTCCCGGCGTCGACTGGCCGCTCGTCGCCGCCGGCCTCGGCGTCGCGCTCCTCGCGCTCTACGCAATCCCCGTGCTCGCACTCGCCATCGCAACGCCACCCGGCGAACTGCTCGCGCGCCTCGGCGACCCCGCGACGCTGCGCGCCGTCGGGAACTCGCTCGCCACTGCGACCGCCGCCACCACGATAGCCACCGTCTTCGGCGTCCCGCTCGCGTACTGGCTCTCCCGGACCGGCGGCCGCCTCGCCACCGCCGTCACTGGCATCGTCGTCCTCCCGCTCGTCCTCCCGCCCGTCGTCGCCGGCATCCTCCTCGTCAGCGTCTTCGGCCCGAACGGGCTCGCCCCCACTACCACCGCGTTCGGCGTCCAGTTCACGCGCTCGTACCTCGGCATCGTCGCCGCACAGACGTTCGTCGCCTCCCCGTTCGTCGTCGTCACCGCCACCGCCGCGTTCGACCGCGTCGACCCCGCCCTCGAGGACGCCGCGCGCAGCCTCGGGCACGACGAACTCGCGACGTTCCGCCGCGTCGTCCTCCCGCTCGCCTGGCCGGGCGTTCTCGCCGGCGTCACGCTCACGTTCGCCCGCTCGATGGGCGAGTTCGGCGCCACCATGCTCGTCGCGTACTACCCGCGCACCGTCCCCGTCCAGATCTGGCGCGCGTTCGTCGGCAGCGGTCTCGACGCCGCACTCCCGCTCGCCGCCCTCCTGCTCGCCGTCTCGCTCGCGGTCGTCGTCGCCCTCCACCTCCTCGGCGCCGACCCCTGGCGGTAACCCGGTAGCCTGCCAAGAACTAACAGGGCGGACGCGGTGGGTTCGACCATGGCTCGCTCGCACGAGTTCGACCACGACAGGCGACGCCAGATCTACGAGTACGTCGAACGCAACGGCGCGGTCGACCCCGAGGACGCCCGGCAGGCGCTGCTCGTGCAGCCCAGCAGCAACTCGAAGCCAGCGCGCTCCGGCGCCGAACTCAAACCGTCCGTGCCGATGTCGAGCGAGGAGTTCGACCACCACGTCAGCATCCTCGAACGCGACGGACACCTCGAGGTGCGCGACGGGAAGCTCCGCGTCGCCATCCCGATCGACGCCGACGCCACCACCGTCGAACTCGACGACGTCGAAGCGACCGTCCGCCCCGCCCAACAGGAGGACATCGCGGGCATCCTCGGCGTCATCGAGACCATCGCGAGCGACGAAGCGTACGTCGTCGCGCGACGACTCGCCGCCGACGTGACGCGCGACGAGGTCCTCCTCCGGCACAACGAGAGCGAGGACCGCGTGTTCTTCGTCGCCACCGTCGACGACGACGCCGTCGGCTGGCTGCACGTCGAGGTCGTCCAGGCGCCGAACATGTCTCACACCGCCGAGCTCACCGTCGGCGTCCTCGACGCGTACCGCGGCGGCGGCCTCGGGTCGACGCTCATGGAACGCGGCCTCGACTGGGCGCGCTCCGCGGGCGTCGAGAAGGTCTACCAGAACCTTCCCGCGACGAACGACGCCGCCGTCGCCTTCCTCGAGGCGAACGGCTGGACGACCGAATCGACGCGGGACGGCCACTACCGCATCGACGACGAGCTCGTGGACGAGGTCCAGCTCGCCATCTGGCTCGACGACTGACGACGCGGGGAGACGGCGGGGGCTTTTCCGACTGGCGCTCGACTGACGATGGAGATGGGACTCTTCAGTGAACTCGGGCGGAGCGTCGAGCAGTTCAAACGAACCGTCGAGTCGACGGCCGAGGAGACCGCCGAGTTCGCGTGTCGCGCCTGCGGGACTCGACTGCACGCCGACCACGAGACCTGCCCCGAATGCGGCGCCGACGCCGTCCGCGAGCGCGAGACCGAGGACGCCGAGGACTGACGCGGTCAGCGCTCCAGGTCCGCTCGCGAGTCGACGTCCGAGAGCGACCGCGTCGAGAACCCGTGGTCGCGAACGTCGACCTCGTGGGCCGCGAGCGCGTCGAGGACGTCGCGGAACCGGCGCGACCCGGCGGCGAGCGTCGCGTCGACCGCAGCGGCGAGCGCGTCGGTCCTGTACGCCGCGCACGTCGGTTTCGGGTAGCCGTCGACGACCGGGACGACCGCGTCGACCGCGTCCTCGGCCGCGGATTCGGCGTGGCCGGATTCGTGCCCGTCGAGCGCTCCAGCGAGCCACCGGACGAGCGCCGGGTCGAGCCACGGGAGGTCGCACGCCGCCACGACGACCACCGGCGCGTCCACGCAAGCGAGCGCGCTCGCCAGTCCCGCCACGGGGCCCTCGTCCGGGCGCTCGTCGAGCGCGAACCGGACGTCGACGTCGACGCCGTTATCGTCGAGGGCGGCCGCGAACGCGTCGCGCTGGTCCCCGCGGCAGTTCACGACGACCGACGCGCACGCGGCGTCGAGGGCGTCGACGACGCGCGCCAGCATCGGCTCCCCGTCGACGGTCGCGAGCGCCTTGTCGCCGCCCTCGAACCGCGTCGACCGGCCACCCGCGAGCACCACGCCTGCTACTGGTCGGGAGCCGCGACGCTCGGCGGTGTCGTCGTCGCCGGACGCGTCCCCCTCGTTCGAGTCCGCCATCTGTCCGCGCTTCGACCACCACACCCGTAACGCCGTCGCTCCACGCGCCCATCGAGCACCACGCCGGTAACGCCGTCGCTCCACGCGCCCATCGAGCACCACGCCGGTAACGCCGTCGCTCCACGCGCTCATCGACTCACCAGAGTCGACAGACGACGACCACCCACCCTCGAACGTATCAGAAAACATTTACCAATCGGCGGAGGCGGAACGGCCATGGAACGTCCGAGCCCGCGCCACGTCGTCGCGACGCTCGTGCTCGCCGCCATCGTCGTCTCGCTCGCCCTCCCCCCGCTCGGCGGTCCACCGACGGTCACCGTCGAGAACCACGACCAGAACCGGACGTATCGCGTCACCGCCTACGCCGTTCAGGACGTCGACCAGCCCTCCTCGGTCGACTTCCTGGCCACCACCGATGACCGACGCGAACGCGTCCGCTTCGAGGCCGTCTTCTGGCAGAACGACGCGGACTACCGGAACGTCACAGTTGCTAGCCCCTACGGTGCGAACGGGAGCGCGCTCGTCCCCGCCGGCGGGAACGCGACCGTCGAACTCGACGGGTACGACAGCGAACCGACCATCGTCTACGTCGTCGAACTCGCGGACAGTGAACGCGTCGTCCACGTCGACGCGACGCGCTGCAGCAAACCCGACCAGTCCGTCACGGTCGCCGTCGACGACGGCGACTTCCAGAACGGGTCCAGCGTCTGCGCGTAACCGACGTCGTCACGCGAGCACGACTCGCCGGAGCGGGACCGAACGAGTTCGGGCTACCACTGCCACTCGTTCTCACTGCGAGAGAATCACACGACCCTTTCAGGGACCTGAACGTCGTATTCCCGTGCAGTCATGGCTTCGAACGCGTGCAGCGCGTGGTGGCACGGTGATTGCGAGGGCACCAGCGCCTGCCCACCACGATGTCCGCGGTTCCGCGACAGCGACGGCCGTCCGTACCTCGTCCAGCTCGCAGCTGACGACGCCGCCGCCGGTCTCCTCGACGACCTCGTCGCGATGTACCGCGACTACCCCGCCGAACACCGCTCGATGGGCATCCCACCAGTCCACGAGGTACGCATCCGCGAGTGGCTCGACAGCCTCGCGGCGCGCGGCCGGAACGTCGTCGCCACGCTCGACGGCGACGTCGTCGGGCACGCCGCGTACGCCCCGCGGGACGCCGCCGTCCCCGAGATGCTCGTCTACGTCGACCCCGACCATCACGGCCGCGGCCTCGGCACCGAACTCACGAAGCACGTCCTCGCGCACGCCGCCAGCGACGGCTGCGACGGCGTCGCGCTCGACGTCTCCCGGGACAACCCCACCGCCATCCACGTCTACGAATCGCTGGGGTTCGAACCGACCGACGAGACGCCGATGGAGGTCGAGATGCGCGTCGACACCGACCACCCCATCGTCCTCCACGTCCGCAAACCACCCGCGGACCGCGACCTCGAAGCGCCGAACTGACCGCAGCAGAAAACGAGGTGACGGTGCCCGGGAACCGCGCTATCGCTCGGGGAACAACGCCGCGACGGTCGCAGCGACCATCGCGTCCGGAACGCCCGCGTCGGCCGTCGCACTGACGTCCGGGAGCGTCCGTTCGGCGATCCGCGACGCCAACCGCTCCAGGACCGCGCGCTCCACCGGGTCGAGGGCCGGTCCCTCACCGTCCATCCCCCGACACGCGGCCAGTTCCCGCTCCGCGTCCGCCACGACCGTGGCCACGACCGCGTCGCCGTACGCGTCGACGCGCTCCTGGGCCTCGTCCACGCCGTCCACCCCGTCGACCTCGTCGACCACGCGTCCGTCTCCAGCCGTCACTCCTTCGGGAACGTCGCCCGGAACTCGTTCGCGCCGACGCGCTCCACCTCGTAGCCGTCCGCGTCGAACGACTCCACCTCGGCGTCGAACTCGTAGAACAACGGCTTCGGGTCGTGGTCGTTCACCACCGTCACCGACTCGCCGCTCGCCACGTTCTCGAACGCCTCGTGGATCATCGGATGTCGCTCCTGCGGTGGTACCTCACGAACGTCGATCTCGGTTCCAGTCATGCACGCTAGCGTCGTCGAGCCGCGTCCGTCGTCGTTCCCCCGAACACGTTCGTCGACGTGATCGGCCGACCGTGCTCGCGCGCCCCCCGTCGGGCGACCGTGCCTGCGACGGCCCCAGTCGGTCGACCGTGCCTGCGGCGGCCCCGGTCGGTCGACCGTGCCCTGTCCCCCGTCGGCGGCACTCAGACGTCGAGCGTGCGTTCGAACGTGAACGTCTCCGAGACGCCGGCCGCCCGTGGCGTGAGCTTGATGACGACCTCGCCGTCGTTGCTCTTGATCTTCTGTCCACCGAGGAGTCCGACGTCGATGTCGCGACCGATACCCGACAACGTGCTGCCCGCCTCGATACTCCCGACCGCCTGCTCCTCGTCCCAGACCTTCTTCCCGCCAGTGAACACGCGGATGCGGACGACGACGTCCGGCGCTACGTCAGTTCCGCGGTTCTCCAGGGCGTACGTGAGCGTCCGGCACGTCGCAGAGCACGTCTCGACGCGCTCCACGGTCGCCTCGAAGTCCACGTTCGCGCTCCCATCGCTCCCGTCACCGCTCGACGCGTCCTCGCTCGTCGTCGCACCATCGCCCTCCTCGTCCGCTCCCGCACCGTCACCGTCGCTTGCGGTCGTCGACCCGTCGGCGTTCGACGCGTTCGTCGCTGCACCGCTGTCGTCGCCGGCCGCGGTCGTGTCCTCGTCGTCGTTCCCGCCGGTCAGACAGCCCGCGGTCGCGGCGACGGTCGCCGTGGACCCGACCGCGGCCATGAGCTTCCGTCGCCTCATTCGAGACCCTCCAGCATCGTTACTTGCACAGTTCCTCACACGGAACACAAAAGGTCTGTCGGCTCGCCGACCGCCACGCTCGGCGACGGCCGCTCCCGATGGAGCTACCTGTCGTCCATGTGCGCGAACAGGACCGGCCGGTCGCTGTCCAGGATGACGTCCTGGGAGACGCTCCCGAACAACGCCTTCCCGGTCGGCGAGCGCTTCCGACCCGCGACACAGATACAGTCGACGTCCAGCTCGTTCGCCCGCTCGACGATCTCGTCCGACGGCGTTCCGGACTCCTCGTCGAGGTTGTACTCCACGCCCGCTTCCTCCAGGACCTCGGTCGCGCGCCGCACCGACCCGACCTGGTTCACGGACGCCCCCGACGGGTTCTCCTGGAAGATGTGCAGGACCGTCACCGACACTTCGCTGTCCGCCGCTGGCAGGTCCGCGACCGCCTCTGCCTGCGCCGTCGCTCGCTCCTCGCTCTGGTCGACCGGAATGAGAACGTGGTACATACGCGTCGCTTCGCCCACCGGTGGCTTATGCGTTCCCCCGATATGGGCGGCCCGTACCCGAATATGAGCGGCCTGCACCCGAATATGGGCGGCCTGCACCCGAATATTGACGGTCCGCACCCGAAGACGTATGCCGGACGTGGGCGACGCCCCGCACCCGAAGACGTATGCCGGAAGCGGTCGACCCCCCGACGATGTCGAGCGTCTCGGCACGAACCGTTCTCGTCGTCTCCGTCGTCGTGCTCGCGCTCGTCGCGAGTCTCGTCGCCGTCGCACTCCCGGGCGGCGAGCAGGCCGCCGCCGAACCCGCCACGAATCAGCCGGACGAGGACGTCGTCGCGGTGCACGCGGACGGCGTCACCGGCGACGGCGTCGACGTCGCCGTCCTCGACCCGACCGGGTTCGACACCGACGCGGCCGCGTACGCAGACGCCGTCGTCGCCGCTCGCGCGTTCGGCTCCGGGACGACCGTCGGCCCGAACGCGGGCGACGTCCACGGCACGCGCTCGGCGCGCCAGGTCGCGGCGGTCGCACCGAACGCGAGCCTCTACCTCGCCGGGTTCGACGGCGAGAGCGGGTACGGGCGCGCGATGGCGTGGGCGGTCCGACGGGACGTCGACGTCGTCGTCGTCCCCGCGGCGTTCCACGGCAAACCGGGGACGGGCGAGTCCGTCGTCGAGAACGTCACGTCGCGAGCGGTCGCCCGCGGCGTCGTCGTCGTCGCCGCCGCCGGAAACACTGCCCGCGGCACGTACCGCGCGACGTACGACCGCGTCCGGAACGGCGCGCTCGTCGTCGAGGACGGCGTCCGGAACTACCTCCGCGGCGAGGACCGCGTCGTCCGCGCGTGGCTCTCCTGGACGAACGCCGGCCCCAGTGAGTCGTACGCGCTCGAACTCTACCGCGTCACCGAGACCGGACCGCGACTCGTCGCGCGGTCAGTCCCCTACGACGCGGACGGGGAGCCGAACGCGCGCCTGAACGTCCGCGTCGAACCCGGTACGCACTTCCTCGTCGTCCGCGGTCCCGACCGACCCACCGGGACGACCGTTCGCGTGACGAGCGCGACGAACGCGCTCCAGCACGCCACCGTCCGCGGGAGCCTCGTCGCGCCGGCGACCGCCGACGGCGTCCTCGCGGTCGGCGCGTGGAATCCCGTCCAGGGGCGACTCGCGGCGTACAGCTCCAGCGGCCCGACGCTCGCGGGCCGCCCCGGCGTCGACGTCGTCGCGGACGCTCGCGCCGACGACGGCTTCCGCGGGTCGTCGGTCGCCGCCGCGCGCGCCGGTGGCGTCGCCGCGCTCGTCCGCGCCGTCCGCCCGAACGCCACGCCAGCGGCCGTCGAATCCTCCCTCGAGGGGACCGCGCGCGACGTCGGCGTCGAGGGCGTCGACGCCCGCACCGGCGGCGGCCTCCTCCGACCCGAACGCGCCGTCGCCGCCGCGCTCGCCGACGCACGGAACGCCACCGCCGAATCCGGAACCACCAGCCCCGCGCTCCGGAGCCGAGCGGACCGCGGACCCGACGCGCACGGTCGCTCGTCGTCGAAATCGACCGATCCCGCAGCACTCCCCGTTCTCGCGAACGCCCTGGTACTCTTCGCTTACGCTGGCGCTCGAACCACTCAAGCGCGGCTTTGAGCTACGACCACGGTTAACTTCGCGCCGCCAGAACGTCGAGATAGCCATGGGGAGCCTCATCGAACGCGTCCAGGGGGAGGTCGCCGACAGCGACGAGCGCCCGCTCGTCCTCGACGTCGTCGACGGCGAATCCGACGTCGTCCTCGACGCGCTCGCCGCCGACACCCGCCGTCGCGTCTTCCGCGCGCTCTTCGACGAACCGGGGACCGCGAGCGCGCTCGCCGACGACCTCGACGAGAGCGTCCAGACCGTTCACTACCACCTCTCGGAGCTACAGGACGCCGACCTCGTCGAACGCGTCGACACCCGCTACTCGGAGAAAGGCAACGAGATGGCGGTCTACGGCCCCGCGAGCGACCCGATCGTGCTCGTCGGGAACGAGGAGTTCGCGCCCGCCGTCGAACGCTCCATGACGCGGATCGTCGGCGGCGTCGGCCTCCTCGCCGCCGCCAGCCTCCTCGTCCAGTTCGGCGTGGAACGGCTCGCGCGCGGCACGCGACTCAGCGGCCGCGCCGCGGAACCCGCGAGCGCCGTCGACGGCGTCGCCCCCGACGGCACGCTCGCGAACCTCCTCCTCGACGTCGTCGAACCCGGGCTCGCGTTCTTCCTCGGCACGCTCGTCCTCGTCGCCGCGCTCGTCGTCGCACGCCGCTGACCGCGAGCGCGCGGAGTTCTCTCGCTCGCAGTCCGCGACCCGACGTGCGCCCCGCCCGACGCTCACTCGGCGTCGCCTGGCGGGTCGCGCGGGAGCGTCACCGCGAACGTCGCCCCGTCGTCGTCGTTCTGCACGGACACGCTCCCGTCGTACGCGTCCACTATCTCGCGGACGAGGTACAGCCCGAAGCCCGTGCCCGGACTATCGAACCCGCGCTCGCCCTTCTCGAACACCGACGGTAGGACGGCCTCGGGGATACCGGGGCCGTCGTCGGCGACGCGAACCGTCGCCGTCGCCTCGTCCGCGACCATCTCGACGGACACCGACGGCGACGTCCGGTCGTTGTGCTGGACGGCGTTCGCGAGCAGGTTCTCGAACACCTCGCCGAGCAACCGGTCCGCGTGCACCGTCACGTGCTCCTCGGGCACCGACAACGAGAACTCGGCGTTCGCGAACGCCTCGCGCGCCCCCTCGACCTCCGCCTCGACGACCGCTCGCAGGTCCACGGGCTCGGTCTCCCGGGTCTCGTCCACGACGAACGCCTGCATGAGCGCTCGCAGCGTCTCGATGAGCTCCACCATGTCCGCGGTTCGACCCTGTATCGTCTCCAGGTGCGACCGCCCGGCGTCGTCGACGTGCGCGTCGAGAATCTCCGTGCGAGCTTCGACGACGTTCAGGCTGTTCAGGAGGTTGTGGCGGATGAACCGGTTCACGAACTCCAGTCGCTCGCGCTCCTGTTCGACGACCGCGCCGCGTTCGACGGTCGCGATGGCGAGCCCGAGTATCTCCCCGACCTGCCCGAGCACCGCGAGTTCACGTCCCGAGAACCCCTCGCGGCGGTACGTCGCGACGTTCAGCACGCCGAAGGACTCGTCGTCGAACGCCACCGGCACCGCCGCCCACCGCTCCAGGCCTCGGGCCGCGAGCACGCCCACTCGACCGTCACCAGCGACGACGTCCCGCGTCCGCACCTCGTGCCCCTCGGAGGCCGCCACAGCCAGGTCGACGCCTTCCTCGTGGTCGTGCGCGCCGTCGACCGGCAACGCCAGTCCGGCGTCCGCCGCCAGCACCGACCCGTCGGCGTCCGCGTCCGCGAACGCTACCGTCCGCAGCTCGTCGACCGCCGCGCCTTCGAGCGCGTCCACCCACGCCAGCGCGTACGACCCCGTGTCGGCGAGCCGGTCGACCGCCGTCCGCTCGATCTTCAACCGGTCGGACCGGTGCATCACCGCGTCCGTCAACGTCCGCACTACCGAATGCAGGTCGTTCAACGCCGCGAGGCGGTCGACGTACCGCTCGCGCTCCAGCTCGTGACTCACCCAGTCGCTGAACAGCTCGACGAACGTCACCTGCCACTCCGAGAACGCCTCCGAGCGCGCCTCCTTGTCGTAGAAACAGAACGTCCCGTACGCGTCGCCGTCGACCGTCACGGGTGCGCCGAGGTAACACGAGATACCCCAGTCGGCGTTCCCCGCGCGCTCGGCGAGGTGCGGTGCGTCCCGCTCGACGTCCTCGAGGACGAGCGTCTCCCGGGTCGACACCACCTCGTCGCAGTTCGTCGTCTCCAACGGCACGGTGTCCCCGGCCGCGACGTCGTCCTTCCCGGGCGCGTCCACGTACTCGAACGTGTACTCGCCGCTGTCGACGTACGACAACGTCGCGTACGACGTCCCGACGGCTTCACGGACGATACCGAGGAGGTCCTCGACCTTCTCGCCGAACGGCCGGTCCGCGTCCGCGACCACCTCGTACGCTTGCTGGAGCGCGCGCTCGCGGCTCTCGAGAGACCCTGGCGTCGACGGAACCGACTCGGCCTCCGCGTCGCCAGCGTCGCCCGCGTTGCGCGCGTTACCCGCGTCGCCCGCGGCGCCTGCGTCGCCCGCGCCGCCCGTGTCGTCCGCGTTCGAGCCACCGTCGGTGACGGCGACGGCGAGTGCGCGGTCGCGGACCTCGTCCGGAACGCGGTCCGCGGGCGCGTCCTCGGGCACCGGAACGTAGTCGTCGGCGCCCGCCCGCACCGCCTCGCTCGCGACGTGCTCGTCGCCGTCCCGCGCGTACACGACCACCGGCACGTCGCCGGTCACCGATTCGACGACCGCCACGCCGTCGGTCCCCGCCAACTCGTACGGCGTCACGACGACCGACGCGTCCGCCGGCACCGACCCGAGACCTCCCTCGGTCACCACCATCGTCCGAACCGAGGCGCCGACAGCGTCGAACGCCGACGCGTCCACCGACGATGCGGCGTCCGTCACGAGCACCACTCTCGGTGTCGCGCTCCACTCCTCGTGCATTCGTCGCTACAACGACCTGCGGACACAAATGCCTAGCGCGGTCGGTTCGACGGTCGAGCACGACCCGCCGTCGCGGCCGCGGCCGCCGGTCGTGCACGAGTCGTCCCCGGCGTCCCGGTCGTTATCAGTCCTCGCCGCGAACGCTCTCGCATGACAGACCCCTCCGTCGACGAGGCGCCCGCCTCGACCGTCGTGACCGTGTACTCGGACTACGTCTGCCCGTTCTGTTACCTGGGTCGGGAGAGCCTCCGCCAGTACCAGGCGACGCGCGACGAGTCGCTCGAGATCGACTGGCGGCCGTTCGACCTCCGGAGCGGCCAGCGCGGCCCCGACGGCGAGATAGACCACTCCGTCGACACCGGGAAGGACGACGACTACTTCGAGCAAGCGAAGGAGAACGTCCGACGGCTCCAGGAGAAGTACGACGTCGAGATGGACCTCGACCTCGCGACGGACGTCGACTCGCTCGACGCGCAGGTCGCGTCGTACTACGTGAAAGGCCACGACGACTACGAGACGTGGCCCGCGTTCGACGAGGCGCTCCTGGACGCGCTCTGGCAGGACGGCCGCGACATCGGCGACGAGAGCGTGCTCGTCGACCTCGCCGCGGACGCCGGCGTCGACCCCGACGAGATCCGGGCCGCGCTCGACGACGACGCGCTCCGCGCCGAACTCGAGGAGCAGTTCCGCGCCGCCCAGCAGGCGGGCGTCACGGGCGTGCCGACGTTCGCGTACGACGGCTACGCCGCACGCGGCGCCGTCCCGCCCGAGCACATCGAACGACTCGTCGAAGGCACCCACGACGCCTGACGGCGCCACGGGCGCCAGCAGCGCTCGGACCGACGTCCGTCAGTCGAAGTCGCCGACGAGCGCGACGATACCGAGTATCGCCAGCACGCCACCGACCGCGAGCGCACCGACCGTCGTCACCGAGACGCCACTGCCGTCACCGGGGGGCGTGCTCGTCGTCGCCGACCCGTAGATGGTGCCGACCGCGGTCGTTCCCGCGTCCCCGCCGCGCGTCGTCGGCGGCGCGTCGGACGCCTCCCGGAGGATGACCGTGCCGACGTCCGCCTCGGTCCCCGCACTGGCGCCGTCGAGGTAGAGCGCCATCGGGTACTCGCCCGGGTCCAGCGACTCCGGGCGGTCGAGGTCCTGGTGAACCGTGACCGAGTCCCCGTCCGCCGATGCGGACACGCCCGCGTCGGACTCGCTGTCGACGGTCGTTTCGAGGACCAGCGTCACGACCCCGTCGTCGTTCCCGTCCGTGAACGTGACGGGGATGCGGACGTTCGTCGCTTCGGACCCGAACACGAGCGTCGCACTGTCGCGGTCGGTCAACCGAACCACGATCTCGACGCGTTCGCCGGCGGGCTTCTGGTAGACGTTCTGCTCGAACTCGGCGTCACCGGGCCCACACGACGGCGCGCACGCTCCGACGACACCGGGCGCGCTGGCGAGCTCGGTTCCGTTGTACCGCACGGACACCTCGAACTCGGTGCCGCGGTCTATCTCCGCGAAGTCGACCTCGGCGTCGAACGACCCGTCCTCGCCGACGCGCGCGACCGCCTGCCGGAGGAACGGGTTCTCGGAGTCGGTGGACTTGATCCGGAGCGTCACCTGCGAGCCGTTCTCGAGCGTCGTCGTCCCCGAGATGGCGGCGCTCCCGGTCTGCTCGACGACGAGTCGGTCGCCGTCGTACTCGATGGTCGCGTTCGGCGGCGCGTCGTCGCCGACGTCGGCGGTGCTCCCGATGCCGTCGCTGGCCGGTGCACCGGCGGCGACGTTCGCGGCGGCGACGCCGCCGAGCGCGGCGATGGCCGCCAGTGCGACCGCGAACGCGATGGTTTCGCGGGCGGGGTGTCGACTCACGTCGACCACCTCCGCTCGCGTTCGATACAGCGACCGTACCGGCGCGCACGAGGTCGTGCGCTGGAGGGCAGGGTTCGCATTGCACTCGAGACCACGAGTGCCGTACATGTAGGACTCCCGTAACCTCAAATCCGGCTTTGAACGCGCGACCTGCCTCGGCAACGACATACGAGTGGTATATTAGGACATGCAAGGTCTCCTATTACTTACTAGGCGGGTTTGAAGGGGGATGCGCGCCATCCGTATCACATGTCCGTCGGAACGCCCACCGCCAACTGGACCACGGAGTACAACTGCCCGTTCTGCGACGACACCCTCGAGGACCCCGGCGCCGCCTTCGTCGACCACATCGCCGACAACCCCGAGTGCAAGTCCGGTCACGACGCCTGGAAGTTCCACCTCACCGACGACTTCGGCGGCGCCTGACAGGACCGACCCCGAGAGCGCACGCGACCGACCCGACTCAGTCCCCGCCGGCCTCGGCCTCACCGCCACCCGCCTCGCCGTCACCCGCCGTCAACACCGGTACCGTCGACATCACCCGCCGTCAACACCGGTACCGTCGACGTCCGTAGCGTCCGCTCGGCGACGTTCCCCAGGAGGTACTTCGCCACCCCACTCCGTCCGTGCGTCCCCATCGCGACCATGTCGACGTCGTTCGACGTCACGTACGCCTCTATCTCCGCCCGTGGAACGCCAGCCGTCACCGTCGTCGTCACGTCCACCCCCGCCTCCGACGCGAGCGCGTGGACGTCGGTCACGGCGTCCGCGGCCGGCCCCCGCTGCTCTGCCTCGAGTATCTCCGACCGAACGTCCAACCCGAGCGCCGCCGTCTCCACGACCGAGAGGACGTGCACGTCAGCGTCGCATCGTGCCGCGAGAGACACCGCCACGCGCGCCGCCGCGAGCGCCTCCGGACTCCCGTCGGTCGCGACGAGCACGCGCTCGTACGGGAACGACACCGTGGCGTTCTCGTGGACCGGCACCGTCAACACCGGCACGGTCGAATCCCGGACGACCGCCTCCGCGACGCTCCCGAGCTCGAAGTGCTCGATCCCCGTCCGGCCGTGCGTCCCCATCACCACGAGGTCGGCGTCGACGTCCGTCGCGCACGCCACGATCGCTTCCCACGGCTTCGCCGTCCGCACCGCCGTCTCGACCGGGACGCCCGCCTCCTCGAACGTCGACGCGACATCGGCGACGAACTCGGCCGCGTCCTCGCGCGCCACCTCGCTCTCCGGCGCCGTCTCCAACTCCGTGACGTCGACGACGTGCAGGACGTAGACGGACGCCGACAGGTGCTCGGCGAGTGCTCTCGTGTGCGCGACCACGTCCCGCTCGACCGCGTCCTCGTCGACCGCCAGTAGTATCGACTCGACCATGGTTCTCTCCTCCACGTTCGCGCCCCGAGACAAAGAGGATTCGCCAGCGAACCCGGGGACGCTCAGGCCTCCTCTATCTCGATACGCGTCGAATCCTCCACCTCCATGCGCGGAACCGTCACCGTCAGCACGCCGTTCCGCATCTTCGCGGACACCGCGTTCGCGTCCACCTCGTCGGGGAGCCGCACCGAGCGCGACGCACGCCGATGCCCGCGCTCGTGCCGGATGAACTCGCCGTCCTCCTCGTCGACCGCCTGCTCGCGCTCGGCCGCAATCTTCAGCGTGCTCTCGGTCACGCGAACGTCCACGTCCTCGCGCTCGAACCCCGGCAGGTCGACCGTGACGACGTACTCGTCGTCGTGCTCGACGAGGTCCAACGCCATCGACTCGTCCGCTCCCTCCCAGGACGCGAACGGCGCGCCGCCTCGCCACGACCGCGACGCCTCCTCGAACTGTCGACTCATCCGCTCGAACAGCCGCTCTAACTCCTCGAATGGGTTGTTCTGTGAACTCATGGTGGAATCACCGGCAAGACGTACGTTCCACGTGGAAAAATACGGCGTGGACGGTTCACGCTCGACCACCCGTGTAGCCATCGATTGGTGTGATGAAACCGCTTCCTTCCGTCGGTATCCACGACCAACGCGTCACCGAACGACAACCACCGCGTTCCGGGGACGATCCGCGACCGCGTCGGTTGCGACCAGTTACCCGTATTTGGGTGAACGGACGCCGATAGCTCCGATGACCAGTTCGGTAATCGCCCCTCGGAAGGGTTTCGAGGCATCACCATCGCTTTGGGTTAACTCTATTGCCTTCGCTTTCAAGGTCGAAACCATGGAGGTCCGATTTCAACGCGCGAACCATCGGACCGGAAACGAGTCTGTGCTCCTGAAGTTCGAGGGCGTGCTCGACGAGCAGACCGCGTGCGTACTCGTGGACTCGGGGCATGGGGTGGACGTTTCGGCGCTGATGGGTGACGACGAACACCTGGCTGGCGTGCTCGTCACCCACGCTCACCTCGACCATTTCCGGTCTCTCGGCGAGAACGTCGTCGACGGTGCACCGGTGCTCGCGTCGGCACCGACCGCGGCGGTTCTCGAGGATTCGCTGAGTGAGAACGAACGAAACGACAGGGCGACGGGGGACGTCTCGGCGGCACTCGACGCGCTCGAACCCGTGACGGGCTGGCGGACGCTCCTCGGCGACGACGCCGTCCGCGTGCACCCGATACCGGCGGGTCACGCCCCGGGTGCGGCGGGGTTCGTCGTCCAGTTCCGCGACGACGGCGTCGCCAGACACCTCCTCGTCACCGGCGACTTCACGCGGACGCAGACCGCGGGGTATCCGGCGCTCCCGGACTCGCTGCCCGTGGACGTCGAGGCGATGGTCGTGAACGTCGCGACCGCCGACGACTACGAACGCCGACTCCACGACACCCTCGAGACGACGCTCGCTCGCGCTCTCGACGACGACACGACGCTCCTGACCGCGGGCAGCCTCACCGGCGTCCACCTCGCGCGCTTGCTCGCCGCGGCCGCGAGCCGGTTCTCGCTCGACGTCCCGATCCGGCTCGTCGGTCAGCCCGCGAAGCTCTACGACGCGCTGTCGCTCCCGGCCGAGCGCGTCGAACTGACGCCGGAGTACGCGCAGCCGGCGGCGGTACTCGACTCGGGTGCGGTCACGATCGCGGCCCCGGAGACGCCGGTCGACGGTGGCGCGAAACGCCTGTTCCACGCTATCGAGGGGGACGCGGACGCTGCGCTCGTCCAGGCGACGACCGGTGCGCTCGAGCCGGTCACGGGTGCGGCGTGCACGACGGACGCGTTCGAGGTGCGCGCGCACCCGACGGAGGCGGTCGTCGACGACGTCGTCGAGGGCTACGACCCGCTACACGTCGTGGTCGGGCACGAGAACGGGCCGGCGCTCGACGCGTACAAGGACAAGTACGCGGCGTTCGTGTGGGCGAACCAGGACGCCATCGAGCAGACGCTGTACGCGGACGGCGAGTGGCAGGCGCCGCCGTGGGTGAGCGAGCGCGCCGAACAGTACGTGTACGGGAACACGGAGACGACCGGCGGCACGTCGCTCGCGGACGACGCGGCGGCCGTCGACGCGTCGCTGCCAGCGGTCGAAGCGGACGACGTGCTCCTGCACGCCGAAGGCATCGACGTCACGCGACTCGCGGAGCGCTTCGGGTCGGCGTCGTCCGGTGATGCGACGTCGGCGGTCGACGCGGCCGAACGCGAGGACCTGTCGACGGTGCTCGCGCGACTCGAGGAGATAGAGGCGCTGCTCGCCGCTCGCGGCGTCCTCGACGACCGCGTCCCGGTGACCGTCGAGGAGTTCGGCGACCGTACGGTCCTCGTGCTCCCCGAGGGCGTCGACGTCGACGACGCGGACGACGTCCACGTCTTCGTCGACGACGACTGACCGCCACCCCCTTCGCGAGGGGGCGCCAGCCCTCCTCCGGCCGTCGACTGGCAAACGTTGCACCGTCACGCACCACCAAGGTATCCCTGCTCGTAGCCGTCGGTGGCGCCACGCGAGAGCGTGCGAAGCAAACCATCACTTCCATCGATGCCATGCTCGCCGGCCGGCGCGGGTGCCTGCCCGCGTCCGCCGGCAGCAGCTTGACACCCCCGAGCGACAGCTAGACGTTGCCAGCCGGTTACTCCTCGAACGCGTCGCGTTCCAGGGCGTCCAGCGCGGCGAGCGCGCGTTCGCGCTCGTCGCCGGCGAACGTCTCCTGCTCGCCGAGCCACGCCGGCGACCGGAGCGCGAGCGTCGGAGAAACGCGTTCGCCACGAGGGGTTTACACGAGACGTAAACCCAGGGTGGTCACGACCGGCTCCAGGGGTCGGTCACGGGAGGTCGTACCGCCGCACGCCGTGACTGGCGACGTACGCGCTCCCGTCGCGGAGCGTCAGGAACCATCGCGGGAGGAAGTCCTCGCGTACTCGGTGCCCGCAGGTGTCGCCGTAGTTCTCCTCGGCGGTCGCGAGTCGCGCCGTCCGCGCGCCGTCGGCGAGGTCGAGGACGTGCGCGAACCCGCGGGCGTCGAGCGCACCGGCGACGCCGCCGGTCGCGTTCGCGTCGGCGGCGAGCACGGGCGCGCCGGCGTCGTACCGGAATCGCTCCTCGCCTGACCCGCGGTCGACGGCGACGACGTCGCCGCCTGCGGTCGCGGCCAGCGCCAGGTCGTCCGCGACGGCGACGCTCCGGACCGACGGGTCGTCCTCGTCCAGTCCCTCGACCCGCTCCGGGGCGATGCGCTCGCGCCAGGCGAGTTCACCGGCCTCGGCGTCGATACCGCCGAGGACGTGCCCGTCGAGGAGCACCGTCACGACGCCGTCGTCGACCGTTCGGGCAGCGTCGGTGACGCCGGCGGCGAGCGACAGCCGCCACTCCGCGTCGCCGGTGCGGCCGTCCAGTCGGCCGACGCTCCCGTCCTCGCTCACCGCAACGACGTCGCCGTCGCCGACGCCGACGACGCGAGCGCGCGCCGGCAGCGAGTGCGTCCACCGCACGGTCCCGTCCGTCGCGTCGACGCCGGCGACCGCGTGCTCGCCGTCGAACCCGGACGCGGTCGCGCCCTCGAACGCCTGCACGACGACGCCGACGTCGGTGGGGACGGGCTGGTCCAGTGCGAAGCTCTCCCCGGAGTCGTAGTCGTAGCCGTCTGCGTCCACGCGCCAGCGCACGTCGCCGTCGCTCGCCGCGAGCGCGAGCAGTTCGTTCCGACCCGTCGGTTGGTAGACGACGTCGTCGGCGACCGCGGGCATCCCGACGCCGGCGGGCTCGCGCTCGACGACCCACTCGACCGCGGCCGTCTCGCGGTCGACGCGCGCGACGCTCCCGGACCCGCCGGCGACGATGCCGTACCCCCTGGTCACGTACACCGCGTCGTCGTCGACGACCGGCGGCCCCCAGTAGCCGTGCGGGAACCCCGACCCCGCCGCGTCGGTCCCTGTGGTGTCCCACGTGGGTGCGGTCGGCTCCGGGCAGAGCACGTCACTGTCCCAGAGCGCGTTCCCGACGACGACGCCACCGACCGCGGTCGCACCCGCGGCCGCGACGAGTCGACGACGCGAAAGCTCCATGTCGTCCGGAGCCAGCACGCACCCCAGTAAGTATCTTCTGTTCGACACCTTCCGCGACGGGTCGTTCCCCCAGGCCGAATCAGCCGACCGCGACTACGTCCGCGTCGCGCGCTCCCACTTCGGCGTCGCGCGCCGAACCAGCACGCCGCCAGCGAGCGCGAGCACGACGCCGCCGACCGCGATGCCGGCGAGGACCGCCGGCGTCCCCGCGCTGACGACGAACCCGGCGACGACGATCGGCACCACGGGCCCCGCGACCGCGAGCGTGAACGCCGCGAACAGCACCGTGTCGAACAGGAACTCGTTCGGCGAGAACCCCGCGAGGTAGACCGTCACCCCGAACAGGTACACCTGGAGGCCGACGTGGACGACCAGGCCCGCGAGCGCGTCCCAGACCGTCGGCGACTGCCACGCGACCGCGAGCGCGTAGAACCCGACGCCCGTCGGCACGCTCACGAGCAGGAACGCGCGGCGCTTCGCCGTCAGGACGTCCCCGACGTCCAGCGGGTACAGCCGGTACTCGTCGAGGTCGTCGAACTGCGTCAACCAGTTGTACGTCGTGAACGCCGACAACCCGAGGATGGCGCCGAGCGTGACCCCCGGCGCCGGGTCCACGGACGCGATCTCGCCCGCCAACTCCAGGAGGAAGACGCCGACGGCGAGGAGGATGCTCCCCGAGAACACGACCTTGAACAGGCCGCCCGACGAGCGGGAGACGTCGATGAGCGTCTTCGCGGTGACGGCGTCGTCGCGGAACGGCAAGCGGTCGCGCCAGCGACCGTACGCGTCCCCCGCCGTCCGCGCGGGCGTCGAGTAGTTCGGGTCGTACACCGCGATACCGAGCACCGCGAGCAGCGGGATGGCGGCGAGGACGAGCGTCGTCTCGACGACGGTCGCGCCCCGGTAGATGCCGTACGGCGTGTACCCGACGAGGTCGACGCCCGCGACGACCGCGGCGGCGAGCCCGACGCCGAGTGCGAGCGCGACGACGCGCCCGGACACGCCGCGCGTCGCGAGCGAGATGCCCGCGAACGTCACCGCCACACCGAGGAGGAACGTCGTCGTCGCGGTCCCCCAGAGGAGCGCGACCTCGCTCGCGGCGAGCTGGCCGGCGGCGACCGCGGGCGCGAACGAGAGCGCCATCGGGAGCATGAACAGCCCCGAGTAGTACACCGCGTCCTTCAGGAGGAACACCGCGAGCAGGCGACGCTGGGACACCGGGAGCGTCCGCGCCGTGAACACCAGGAGCGTCATGTCTCCCAGCAGGTTCCGGGCTGCGTCCCGCCCGAGGAACGCGGTCGTCCCCGTCTGGAGCCCGAACGCGAACACGAGCGCGTGCACGCCGAGAATCAGGGTGCCGACGGTCGCGACCGCCGTCGTCGTCAGCAACCACACGGCGCCCGCGCCGAGCGCCAGCACGAACAGCGGGAACGCCGCGAACCGCGCCCCACCGAAGAGGTTCGCGTGCATCCGCCACTCCTCGCGGAGCATCCCGACGAACAACCGCCGGTTCAGCGACCGCGTCATCGCCCCGCGAGGCCCTCGATCTCTGGAGTCGACGAGCCGACGTTCTCCAGGAACGTGTCGAGCAACGACTCGTTCGCGCCGAGCTCGCTCGGCCGGCGCTCCGCGATGAGCTCCCCGCCGGAGACGATACCCACGCGACTACACACCTCCTCGGCGACCTCGATGTGATGCGTCGAGATGAATATCGTGTTCCCCGCGTCCCGGTACGCGACGAGGAAGTCCTTCACGCGCTCCTGGACGATCGGGTCGAGGTTCGCGAGCGGCTCGTCGATGAACACCACCTCGGGCTCGTGGAGGAACGCCTGCGTGATCATCACCTTCTGCTGTTGGCCGCGAGACAGGTCCGTCGAGACCGTGTCGAGCTTCTCCGCGAACGACAACCGCTCGGTCCACGCGTCGACGCGCTCGTCGACGACGTCGTCCGGAATCGCCCGCACCGTCCCGACGAAGTCGAAGTACTCGCGTGGCGTGAGGAACGAGGGCGGGGACTCCTGCTCGGGGAGGATGCCGATGTGGCGGCGCGTCTCCACGGGGTCGGCGACGGGGTCGTGGCCGAGGACGGACGCCGTCCCGCTATCGGGCTGGAGCTGCCCGGTGAGTATCTTTATCGTCGTCGTCTTCCCGGCGCCGTTCGGGCCGAGCGCGCCGAACAGTTCGCCTTCGTCGATCGACAGCGAGAGGTCCGCGAGCGCGGTGACGTCACCGTAGGTCTTCCTGAGGTTCGACGTACTGATGGCGACCATCTACTGGCCGGAAGGTGGGGCGGTGCGCTCTTATCGTTGTTGGGCAGGGACCCGGGACGGTGCGGACTGGAGAAGAGGAAAGCGTTCGGGCGGCCCCTCAGTCGTCGGCCGGCGCGGCGTTCTCGCGGTCGTCGCGACCCGACGTCCGGTTGGCGAACGATGGGAGCCAGTTCGGGACGACGCGTTGCTTCGAGCGTCGACCGAGCTCCTGCTGGCCGTACTGGAGCACGATCTCGGCGGCGAAGAGCGCGAGGAACGCCGTCGCCCAGATCGGTCCGGCGACGACCGACAGTAACGGCGCGTTCGCGGCGGCGAGGCCGACGGTCGCGATGCCGACGACGCCGATGACCATGTACCGGAACTGCCAGGATCCGCCGCGTGCGGTCGTCACGTTCAGGTACGGGTCGAGGTCGCGAGCGCGCTCTGCGAGCCGTATCTCCTTGCCCTGTCGCTCGTACTCGACGATGTCGTGTCGTTCGAGCATCGGGAGGTGCGTCTGGTGGAGCGACGCGTACACGCTGTCTCGCGCGCCTCGTGGCGGCGGCGACTCGCCGGTCTCGGCTTCCGCGATCGTCTCGCTCAGCGAACGCAACGTTACGGGCGCGTTGCCGCTCCGTAGCTCCTCCAGCGCGAGCGTGCGACGTTCGTTCCGGAGGACGTTGTGGATGTCGTTCGGACTCAGGCGTGGTGCCGGCTCCGGCTCTGTTCCCCTCGTCGACGCTTCCAGCTGTGTTGCCACGGTTACCTTCCTCTACACCATGCTAGGCTACTACTACCACAACTGTTCGCGTTTAGCAGTACGGGTGTTTATTACGTGGCTGATACAGGTATATTCTGAACGTACGTCGAACGTATCAATAGGTAATAAAACGTTAGTAAATGGATTCCTTCTCGTCGGTGCTGGCGGTCACCCGCGGAGCGTGCTCATCAGCCCGAGCGTCGCGACCACCAGTAACGCCAATCCCAGGAGGCCAGGGCCGTCGATACCGCCACCGGCGGCGAGCCGGCTCGACGCCCACAGCGCGACGAACGCCCCGCCTACCAGGAGAGCGCCGACGGTCGCACTCCCCGCGGCGTGCAGGACCTCCACGACGCGCGACGTCGTCCCGTCCAACTCCGCCGTCACGTCGACGCCGTAGTTCCCGACGTCCCACACGACCATCGAGGCGACGACCGCCGCGAACGTCGCGAGCGCGTACTCGCCGTCCCAGACGCCCGCCGCGATCGCGACGAGGAGCACGCCACCGGCGGCGACGCTCGGCGCGGCCGTCCGATTCGGGATGAACCCGAACCCGGCCGCCGTCGTCAACGCACTCAACGCCGTCGTCGTCCCCAGCACGAGCGCGATGAGGACCGCGAGCGCCAGCGCCTCCACGCCCAGCATCTCGACGCCGGCGTCGACCATCCCCGATATCGGCCCGATTCGAAGCCGGGACAGCACCAGCTCCGGTCGGAGGACGCCGACCGCGAGCAGGACGGCACCGCCGGGCGTCGTCGTCGCCAGGAGCCGGAGGACGCCCCGGCCGTCGACGTTCGCGACGCGACGCACACCGACCGCGACCGCCGACGCCGAGAGCGCACCCAGCGCCAGGACCGCGAGCGCCCGACGCAGGAACGGGACGTCGACGACCGCGGCGAGCACGCCCTCGACGCCAACGTCCGCGAGCACGTCGTGGAGCGCGTCCGCCGGCCACGCCGTCAGTACCACCGCGAGGAACAGCGCGGTGACGCCACCGCGAACGAGCCACGAGCGCGCACGACCGACGCGCCGCGCGACCGCACCCCGTTGCGCTCTCCCGACGAGGTTCACGACCGGGAGCGTCCGGAGCGCCACCGCGACCGAGAGCGCCGCCGAGCCCGCGAGCGCGAGGAACCCGCCGACGTTCGCGTTCGGCCCCTGCGGCGCGAGGAGCGCCGTCGTGCCCTCCCCGAGCGCCGACCCGACCGCGTCCACCGCTTCGCCGCCACCACCGACCGCGCCGACGGCCGCGACGACGACGACCACGCCCGGGAGGCCCGTCGCCGCCGCGGCCTGCGCGACCGTCCGCGCCCACTGCCCGTCACCGAGCGACCCCGGTATCGCCGCGGTCGCCCCCAGACCAGCGACGAGCGCGCCGACCGCGAAGACGGCGGGCCCCACGGTCAACGGCACGCTCGGGTCCGATAGCGGGCGCGAGAGCGCGTACGCCGTCGCGACGACGCCGACCGCGACGCCGACGCTCCCCGCCGCCATCCACAGCGGCGAATCCCTGTTACAGAGCGTCGACGCCACCGCGAGCGACGCCCCCGCAGCCAGCCCGACGACCGCCAGCTCGAGGACGCCGAGCGCCCACCCGACCGCCAGCACGACGCTCGCCGTCGTCCCGAGCACGACCGCGCCGCTCACCGCCGTCGCCGCCACCGCCTCCGTCACCAGCCGACGCCCCGACCCCGCCGCCCCGGCGACCGAACTCGGCATGCGGTCGTCGCCCGCCATCTACCGCACCTCCCTGAACGCCGGTGCGAGCGCCAACGGCAGCGGATCCGAGAGCGACCAGTCCACGACGTGCGCGCCGGTCTCCCGGAGGCGACGCACGCGCTCCGTCCGCGTCACCCGCGTCACGCGTCCACCGAGCGTCTCCCCGTCCGTCACGTCCGGCGACACCACGGTCACCGCGTGCCCGTGCCCCGCGAGCGTCTCCGCCACCGTCACCGGGAACTCGTCGAGCGCCGGCGTCACGAACAGCACCTGCGTGTGGCGGTCGAGGTACGCGCGCAGCCGTCGCGTCGCCGCGTCCGCGTCGTCGACCCCGCCGTCCGGGGACGCCGACGCCGCCACCGACGCCCGCCCGTCGTCCGCAGCCGGCGACTCGCTCGGCGACGACCGTCGGTCGCTCCCGCCCCCGCGAGTCGACGCCGCGGCCGCAGCGACCGACGGGTCGCCCTCCGCGACCGCCGAACACACCGCCGACACGTGCGCGCGGAACGAATCCCCGCCCGACGGCTCCAGGACCGACGGCGACCCGGCGCCGCGCGTCCCAGGCAACGAGAGCCCGAACACGCCGATACCGACCTCGTGGCCCTCGTCGAGCAACACGCCAGTGAGGAGCTCCGCCGCGTACGACGACAGTTCGCGCGAACTCGGGTACTCCGGCCCGCAGGACACCGCGACCGACTCGCGGGCGTCCACCACGACCATCACCCTGGCGGCCTCCTGCACGCGGTAGTCGATGGTCGTCAGCTCGCCGGTCTTCGCGAGCCGCCGCCAGTCGATGCGGTTCATCGGGTCGCCGCGCCGGTAGTTCCGCGTCGAATGGAACTCGATACCCGCCCCACCCGTCTGCGTCGGGATGGACCCGACGAACTGCATCGTCTGGTCCCGAACCGGCGCGTCCTCGACGTGCACGCGACAGAACATCCCCGAATCACCAGACGGCGTCACGTCCGCGCTCGACACCGCCGCGGCGCTCAGGCTCCGGGCTCGAAGCGACACGTCGCCGAACTCGTGCGCGCCCCGCTGCGCGACCAGCTCGTACGTCACCTCGTGGGTCTCCCCCGGACGCAACCCGAACACCGCTTCCGGACTCCCGGACACCGCCTCGACGCCACCGGGGACGTCGTCCACGAGCCTCAGGTCCGGGAGCGCGCGGTCGCTCTCGTTCGTCACCGCGACCGTCACCGTCACGTGCTCGCCGGGGAACGGCGTGTCCGACGACAGCGACCGCTCGACGCGTACCGCCCGCGAGACGTCCGGGACCGACGACAGCGCCCCGTACGCCAGGTACCCGAGCGGGAGCGCCGCCGCGACGAACAGCACGCGGTCGCCCGTCCACAACGCCACCGCGACCAGGAGCGCCGCCGGCGCCACCGCCGTCCGCCACCGCGGCTCGTGGCGACTCTCGCTCACGACGCCACCTCCGACCCGTCCGTCGAACGAGCGCCGTCGCGACCCCGGTCGCCGTCGCGCTCGTTGCTTCCGTCGCGTCCCCCTTCGTTGTCGCCGTCACTCGCCGCCCGCGACTCGCCACGGTCCGAGCCCTCGTCCGTCCGGTCGGCCTCGTCGACCGCCGAACCCTCCGCCTGCCGCTCGATGACGTCGACGACGCGCTCGACGCGCCGGCGGAACGCACGCGCCGGATACAGCCACGCGTACACCCGCCGCCACAGCGACACCCCCGGCGCCTCCGGGCCACCGAGGAACGACGCCGCGACGCGGTCGTCGGTCCACGTCCCCGACTCCACCTCGGCGCGCGCCGCGTTCGGCGCGACGCCACGAGCAGCGCGTACCGCGACCGCCGCGGTCTCCAGGTCCTCGCGGACCCGGTCGGCCTCCCACGCGTCCGCGTTCGGGTCCGCCTCCAGTTGCGCGACCGTTCGCGCCACCGCGTAGTCGAACGCCCGCCCGGGCCGCTCCGGGTCGAAGTCCACCGTCACCGCGTCCAGGTCGGCCGTCGCATCGTCGTCGTCGCGAACCAGCCGCTCGACGGTCCCGTCGTCCGACCGCCAGAACCGATAGACGGCGTACGCGAACACCACGAGCGACAACACGAGGACGACGACCCACGGTTCGACCGCCGACTCGACCTCGTTCGCGGCAGCCGTCACCGACGCCGGGAGGAGGTCGGGCGCGAACGCCGCCACCAGCGCAACCGCGAACGCGACCGCGCCGACCGCGCCGACGACCTCGCGGACCGACGGACTGCGGAGGCTCACGCCCCCACCCCCTCGTCGCCGAACCCGTCATCGGCCGCATCCTCCCCACCAGTGCCATCCCCGCCGGCGGTCCCGTCGCCGTCGACAGCAGCGTCGCCGACAGCACCGCCGTCCACGCCAGCCGTCGACTCGAGCGATTCGGCCGCCGACCGCGCCCGCTCGACGTCCTCGTCGCTCGCGCCCGACGGCCCGTACACCGCTCGCTCGTACGCGTCCGTCAACGTCCGCACCGGCTCGTCGGGCAGCCCACGCTCCAGCGCCAACCGACCGATCTCCGCTGGCGTTCGCTTGCTGAGCCGCGACGGCGACACGAGCGACACCAGCACCAGCCACGCCTCGACGAGCGACCGCGGCGTCGACCCGTCGGCTCCTCCAGTTCTCGACACCCCGCCCGCACCCGGCGACCCGACCGAATCCCGCGTCGCGTCACCGCGCAACCCGCGGAGCGCCGCGACGACCGCTGCGAGCACGCCCGTCACCCACGCGACGACGCGACGCCACGCCGCAGCGAGCGCCCGCGCCGGCGACGCCACCAGCCGCTCCACTGCGTCCCGAACGACCGCCGGGAGCGACGGCAACCACGCGACGAACGCGTCCACGCGGTCCGCTATCGCGAACAGCGCGTTCATCGCCGCAGCCACCGCCGCGCTCGCGTACCGCCGTAGTGCACGCACCGCCCGCGCCGCGCGACTCCGCTCGAAGACCGACCCGACGACGACCACGACCGCGAGCACGCCAACCGCGAGCACGCCGAACGCGTTCAGGAACAACCAGTCGAGGCGCGCCGCTCCCGACGCACCCATCGTCGACGCCAGCACCGTCGCCGCGTTCCCCATCGGGAGCCGCACCTCCGCCCGCCCGTCCGCGCCGGTCGTCGTCGCGTTCGCGCCCTCGGCGTCCGCGAGCGTCGCGTTCGCGCCACGGACCACGCGAACCGTCGCGTCCGCCACCGGCGCCCCAGCGTCCGTCACGTTCACAGACATCGGCGTCCCCGGGAGCGCCACCAGGTACGCGGGCGTCGTCGACACGTTCGGCTCGAACAGGTCCACGTCCTCGGTCGTCGACAGCGACCCCAGGGTCGCCGACACCGTCACGTTCCCCGTCGCGTTCGCCGGCACCGACAGTTCGACGAGCCCCGACCGGTCCGTCTCCCCCATCGCGCGCCCGTCGACGCGCACCGTCGCCCCCGCGACCGACTCCTCGGCCGCCCGCACCGCCGCAACGACGTCCTCGCCCGGCGACAGCGGGTCCTCGAACGACAGCGTCGCGTTCGTCACCACGTCCTTCGTCGCCGCCCCCGAGACGACGCCGCGCTCCACGCGGACCGTCACCGTCCCGGACGCGTCCGTCGGCACCGCCACGGTCGCCATCCCCGCCGCGTCCGTCCGCGCGACGCGCTCGCCGTCCAGGCGGACCGTCGCGTTCCCCAGCGCCGCGCCGTCGTAGATCGCCGTCACGCGCAGGTCACCGCCCGGAACCGCACTGCCGGCAGCGGTCACCGACGCCGTCGTCACCAGCTCCACGACCGCCGAATCCGACACCGCGCCGCGCTCGGCCGCCACCGTCACCTCGCTCGCGTCCGCCGGCAACGAGAGCCGCACCCACCCCGACTCGTTGGTCACCCCGACGCGCTCGCCGTCGCGACGCACCGTCGCGTCCGCCACCGGCCGTCCCTCGATACTCACCTGCATCCACACCGTCGCCCCCAGCGTCGGTTCGTCCGCCAACGCGAACGTCATGTCCGCCGACAGCGAGAACTCGCGCGTCGCCGTATCGTTGTCCGGCGTCCCGGGGTCGTCACCCGGTCTCCTCGCCGAACTCGCCACGTCGCTCCCGGCGACACCGCTCGCGAACGCGCTCGCTGAAACCGCATCCACGTCGAACCGCACCGACTGCGCCCGCCCGCCGCTGGGCGGTCCCGGGACCGAGTCCCTCGCTCCTGTCGCCGCCCCGCCACTCGCCGCGCGCACCGATTCGTTCACGTTCTCGACGCGCACCGTCAGGTTCCGCGCGTACGGCACCGTCCCGACGACCTCGCCGTCGTAATCCGTCGTCCCGACGTACTCGCCGTTGAAGAACACCGTCGCGAACGACACCGGCTCACCGTCCCGGGTCACCGTCACCGTCACGTCGATACCCGGCGCAGCGGACCGATTCAGCGAGACGTTCACCGACCGCGGGCCATCCGTCTCCGAGGGCGACCCGTCGCCCGACCCGTCACCGTCACCACCGCTCCCGTCACCATCCGAGCCATCGGTGCCGTTCGTCGACCCACCGTCCGTTCCGTTCCCGCCCGATCCGCCTGCAGTCGATCCGTTCCCCGACGGCTCGAACGAGGACGCGTTCACCGACTCGCTCAGCTCCGACTCGGCGAACGACTCCCGGACCGCGGACTCGTTCGCGACCGCGGAATCCGCCGCCTCGCGTCCCGCCGCCGGCGTCGGATCGAACCGAACCCACCCGACGCCCTCGAAGTACGCCTCCACCCACGCGTGCGCCTTCGACCCCGTCACGGCGTACGTCTCCTCGCCGATCTCGGTCCCCGGCGCGTACCCGACGACGTACCGCGCCGGGATGCCCTGCGACCGGAGCATCACCGCCATGCTCGACGCGAAGTACTGACAGTACCCCGCGTCCATCTCGAAGAGGAACTGGCGCGTCACCGGCCGACTCGGGTCCGTCGTCGCGTTCAACGAGTAGTCCTTGTTCGCCTCCAACCACGCCTCGATGGCCTTCGCCTCCGCGTACGGATTCGTCGCGTCCGCCGTCACCTCGTCCGCGAGGTCGACGACGCGGTCCGAGACGTTGTCGTCCACGTCCAGGTACGTGCGTTCGATAGCGGACGGATAATCGTAGCCGGAGTCCGAGAGCACCGACGCGTCGCGCGTCGGCCGCACCGCCGTCACCGTGAACGACTGGTTCGCGGACAGCGACTCTCGCGGCACGATACCGCCGGTGTCGCGGACCGATAGCGGCGTCGGCCCCTCGACGCTCGTCGGCTTCCACGGCACCGGCACCGCGTACGCCGACGTGTTCAGCGTCACTCGCGCAGTGATGCGGTCTCCCGGCGGGGTCGTGCCCGGGACCGCCCCCGAGAACGACGTGCGCGCGTCGTCGCGCGACCACCCGAACCCGTCGAACGACTGGTACGCGCCGACGCGATAGTACGAGTTCGACGGCGCCTGCACGACGAACTGGATGCCGCCGGACTGGCGACTGAAGTTCGCGAGCGACTGCGCGCCACCGACCTGGTAGTTCTTCGGGGAGCCGACGACGTTCGGCGGCGACGACGCCCCCTGACTCGCCGCATCGCTGGCCGCATCGCTCGCGTTCTCCGGCGTCGAGCCTCCGCTCCCGTTCTGAAGCGCCTTCGCAACGTCGCCGTTCGCGAAGGTCGACGCGTTCACCGCCGGACCGTCCTCGAACGGGGACCCGACGGACGGCGCGATGGCGCCGGCGAGGACGAGCGCCAGTGCGCACCCGACGACCACGACGACCTGTCCGACTCGTCGTCCAGCGCCGTCAGCGTCCGCGCTCGTCCCTGTCATTGTGGGTTCCCCAATCGCCCGACGTAGTACTTGTGTGACGTATCGGACGGGCGCGCATAAGCCCTTGGGCTGGGCCGGTGGTGTCGGACTCGTCGCGTCGCATCCCGCCCGTTGCGGTCCGGGCCGTCGTTCACTGAAACCGTGGTGACATCCAGATAACAAGAACGCGGAGTCGGTGCGTTCCACGGACAACCCGAACGCAACCGTAACAGGCCTTTGATAAGAAGGGTATACCCGGTAAAGATTGCTGATTACCATGGCCAACTGGCGGCGACAGGTCAAAACACTCAAACCAACTGGACCCCAGAAACTACCACATGCACGACCTGACCGGATTCCAGAGGGACCTGCTGTACACCATCGCCGGCCTCGACGAACCACACGGCCTCGCGATCAAGGAAGAACTCGAGAAGTACTACGAATCGGAGATCCACCACGGTCGGCTCTACCCGAACCTCGACACCCTCGTCGACAAGGGCCTCGTCGAGAAGGGCGAACTCGACCGCCGCACGAACTACTACACGCTCACCCGACGCGGCCGCCGCGAACTCGAGGACCGCCGCGACTGGGAGGACCAGTACGTCGAACAGACCGAATCGGCCTCCGCCTGACGCCGCCCAACGGTCCCAGCCCGGTCCCCTCCGCACTTGATTGACTTTTCGAACACCAGTACGACAGCACCAGCGCTCGCAGAAGCACCGCGTTCATGTCGCCATGGCACGAACCTGGACTCATGGCGGCCCACGACAACCCCTTCTTCGCCGCGATATACGACCCGGCGACCGCACTGGCGGAGGCGACCGTGCTCGCCCCACACCGGCGGTACCTCACGAACGGGCTCACCGGCCGCGTCCTCGACCTCGGCGCCGGCACCGGCGCGACCGTCCCGTTCCTCGTCGCCGCCCGCGACGCCGCCCGCCGGAACGGCGACACCCTCGACGTCCACCTCCTCGACCCAGACAAGAACATGCTCTCGCGCGCTCGCAAGTCCGCCGACGAGCACGGACTCGACGCGACCGTCGCCTGCGCCGTCGGCGAATCCCTCCCGTACCCCGACGACAGCTTCGACGTCGTCCTGTCCGCGCTCGTCGGCTGCACCATCCCGGACCTCGACGCCGCCCTGGACGAGGTCGCGCGCGTCCTCCGGCCCGGCGGCCAGTTCCGGTTCTTCGAGCACGTCGCCGCCGACGGCCTCCAGGGCCGCATCCAGACCACGATAGACCCCGTGTGGACGCGACTCGCCGCGGGCTGCCACCTCGACCGCGACCTGGAAGGCGCCTATCGCGCACATCCCGGTCTCGACGTCGTCACCGTCGAACGACACGACGGCGTCCCCCCGGTCGCGCCGCTCGTCCGCGGCGTCGCCGTTGCCACCGACTGACGCGAACGACGTCACTGGACCCGACCACTCGACTCGAATATACACGAACGTGTCCTAAACTGGCCGTCGAGCGCGAACGATTCTACACCTTTATTGTGACCAAGCGGCGACTGTCCGCTGTCAGATGACTCCGGAACGGGCGCCACGGGCACACTCGCAGACCGGTCAGACCGACGCACGAGCGCGAACATCCCCGACACCGACACCATGTTCGTTCTAGTCTGTGGCCTCCCCGGGGCCGGGAAGACCACGGTCGCCGGCGAGGTCGTCGACCGCCTCGGCGCCGTCCGCATCCGTACCGACGTCGTCCGGAAGGACCTCTTCGAGGACCCCCAGTACAGCGACGCGGAGACCGACACCGTCTACCGAACCGTCGTCGAGCGCGCTGACGCCGTTCTCGACGACGACCAGCACGTCGTCCTCGACGGCACGTTCCGCGAACGCGACTTCCGGACGCCCGCGTACGCCGTCGCCCGCGAGCACGGCGTCGAAACGGTCGTCCTGAAGGTCGAAGCCGACGACGCCGTCGTCAAGCGACGCATCCGCCAACGCGAGGGGGACGCGAGCGACGCCGACGTCTCCATCTACGAGCACTACCGCGACAAGTTCGACCCCATCCAGACCGACCACGTCGTGGTCGACAACTCCGGGAGCCTCGACGAGACGTGCGAGCAGGTTCGTCGCGCGATCGACCGCGCGCAGGCGACCGACCCGACCATCACGTGAGGGTACCGTTCGGTCTCCCCCGGGTCACCCGAGCGGTGGTGACGTCACCGTGATACCATTCGACTCGACCATCCAGTAGCCCGCCTCGTCCTTCCGTTCCGCACCGTCACGCTCGCGCGATTGCGGGGCTCTCGTCCTCCTTCTCGTCCTCTGTCCGCCGAGTACTCCGGTGGTCGGGCCTGTCCTCCGGCGCGCGATGAACGGTAGGCGCGTTCACCGCGGTTCCAAACCACTTATCCGATAGCCATTACCGATGGTCTTGGTATGCGCCGACGCACCATGTTAACGCGCACCGCATCGATGGGAGCACTCGCAGTCGCCGGCACCGGCGTCGCCAGCGCCGGCGGCGACGGCAACGACACGCTCGACGCCCCACAGGACTTCCCGGGCGTCTCGACCCGCGACCACTTCGACATCACGTGGTACGGCAGCGTCGAACTCGTCGAAGGCACGTACAGCTACGACTACCGCGGCGACTGGGCGAAGTACGACGACGGCGACGAACTCCACCTGTTCGTCCACGGCTGGAACAGCGACGACAGCGACGACGACGACATCGACGGCGGCTACACCATGGGTCGAGCGCTCGCCGAACAGAGCGCCGAAGAGACAACCGCCGTCTACACGTGGGACGCCGACAAAGGCGGTGGCGTCGACCAGGGCTGGTACGAAGCCCAGGAGATCGCCGCCCAGAACGGCCCGAAACTCGCGAACTTCCTGCTCGACTGGCAGGCCAACGACGGCCGCCCCGTCAAGCTCGTCGCGCACTCCCTCGGCGCGCAGGTCGTCGCCTCCGCGATGAAGAACCTCCGCGCGTGGGGCTACCCCGACGTCGTCGACGACCTCGTCCTCGTCGGCGGCGCCGCCGACAACGAAGCCTGCGCGGTCGACGGCGAGTACGGCCCCGGCCTCGAGTACGCCGCCGAATCCGTCCTCAACTGCTACAAGACCGACGACAGCGTCCTCGAATGGGCGTACTCGCTCGGCGAACTCAACACCGCCGTCGGCGAATCCGGCGTCGACGGCACCCCGCCCGCGAACATGACCGAACTCGACGTCACCGACGTCGTCCCCGACCACTACTCGTACCCCGAACTGAAGGAAGACGGCGGCTGCATGGACGTCGTCGTCCAGAACTGGTGACGAAACCACCCGGCGGCGGCAGGACGCAGTAGCTTCCAGCCCGGAAACTGTTCGTCATCTTTTAAGAACCTCGCCGTCGTAGTCCGGGGCATGTCACCAGGTCCCCACGACGCCCCCGACCGCTCGCTCGCCATCGAGACGCGCGGCCTCACGAAACGATTCGGCGACGTCGACGCCGTCACCGACCTCGACCTCGCCATCCCCGCCGGCGTCGTCTACGGGTTCCTCGGCCCGAACGGGTCCGGGAAGACGACGACGATGCGGATGCTCACGACGCTCACGCGACCCACCTCCGGCGAGGCGTTCGTCGCCGGGTCACCCATCACCGACCGCGACGCCGTCATCGACCACATCGGGTACCTCCCCGAGAGCCCGCCCGTCTTCGAGGAACTCACCGCGCGCGAGAACCTCCGGTACGTCGCCTCTCTCCACGACATCCCGCGCTCGCAGGCCGACGCCGAGATCGACGAGTACCTGGAGCGGTTCGGGCTCGCCGACGCCGCCGACCGGCGCGTCGAAGGCTACTCGAAGGGGATGCGTCAGAAACTCGGGCTCGTCCAGGCCATCATCCACGATCCCGACGTCATCTTCCTCGACGAACCCACGAGCGGCCTCGACCCGCGCGCCGCACGCACCGTCAAGGACCTCATCGCTGAACTCGCCGACCGCGACGTCACCATCTTCCTCTCCACGCACATCCTCAGCGTCGTCGACGAACTCGCCGACCGCGTCGCCGTCCTCCACGACGGCGAACTCGTCGCCGAAGGCTCCCCGGACGAACTCAAGCACCGCGCCGAATCCACCGTCGAGAGCACGCTCGAGGACGCGTTCCTCCGCATCACCGACGACCACGACGACGAACCCGTCGAACCGGAGGACGAGGTGATGGCGTGAGCACGCCCACCGAGTCCACGGGCTCAAACAGCGGGATGCGCACCCTCCGGCACGGCCTCACCCTCGGCCGCGTCGACCTCCGCCGGGTCGTCCGCAAGTCCATCGACCGGACGTCTCAGATACTCGCGTACGCCGTCCTCCTGGTCGTGTTCGGCGGCGCGGGCGGCTACGGCGCGTACTTCTTCGGTCGCGAGGTCGGCCTCGGCGGCGCCCTCCCCTTCGAGTACTCGATGCTCGAGGTCGGCCGCGGCGCGTTCGCCATCATGTGGCTGTTCTTCGCCGTTATCATCGTCGTCCGAACCGTCGGGACGCGAGGCACCCTCGAGAACGACGTCGGCGTGCTCTCGGTCGTCCCCACCCGGGAGGCCGTTCTCGGCGTCCTCGTCTCCGAGTTCGTGCTCGCACTCGCGTACGCCCTCCCCCTGTTCTCCGTGCTCGCCGTCGGGTACAGCGTCGGCGCCGGCACGTACACGCTGCTCGCGACCGCACCGCTGGCCGCCGTCGCCGCGAGCGCAACGGCCGTCTCGTTCGCGTACCCGCTCGGGCTCGCTATCAGGCACGTCGTCACGCGCATCCCGTTCGTCGCACGCCACAAGGGCCCGCTCATCGTGCTCGTGTTCGTCGCGTACATGGCGCTCATCCTCTCGGACGTCCTCGGGAACGTCGTCGTCACCATCTTCGAGCCGATGCAGCAGGCGCCGACCGCGTGGTTCGCCGACCTCCTCCTCCTCGGCAGTCCCGTCGCCGCGAGCCCGCTCCGCGCCGCGCTCGCGCTCGCACTCGTCCCCGCGTTCGCCGCCGCGAGCGTCCTCGTCACGACGCGCGTCGCCGACCGCCACTGGTTCGCCGACCCCGTCCTCGCCGGCACCGAGGACGACGACGTCGACGTCGACCCGAACACCGACCGGCACGACGACGGCCTCCTCCTCCGCGTCGAGGACGCACTCGGCGGCGTCGTCGGCCGCGGTACCGCCGCCGTCACCGTCCTCGCGTGGAAGCGCGCCGCACGCGCCCCCCTCAAGTTGCTGTACGTCGCGTACCCGCTCCTGTTCGCGATCGGGTTCCTCGCCGACATCGTCCAGACCGGCGAGGTCCCCGCGTTCGCGCCAGCGGGCGCGCTCCTGTTCGTCGCGTGGGCCGGCGCGGTCGTCTTCACCCTCAACCCACTCGGCGACCAGGGGTCCGCGCTCCCCGCGACCGTCCTCTCCCGGGTCGGCGGCCGCCAGTTCATCGGTGCGCACGTCCTCGCCGGCGCCATCGTCACCATCCCGGTCGGGACCGCGCTCGTCGTCGCACTCGCACTCGCCGTCCCACTGGAGGCCGACGTGCTCGCCGCCGTCGCCCTCGGAACGCCCGCGAGCGTCCTCGTCGGCAGCCTGTTCGCCGTCGGCATCGGGATGCTGTTCCCGCGCTACGAGGCCGTGAACATCACGCGCTCGACGAAAGCCGTCGTCCCGAGCCTCCTCGCGTTCCTCGCGTACTCGCTGTTCCTCGTGCTCGTCGTCGCCGCCGCCGGCATCGTCTACGAGCCCGCGGTCGAACCGTTCGTCGCCGCCATCGCCAGCTGGCTGCTCCCGTTCGGGTGGTCCGTGACCGCCGACACCGTCGGACTCGCCGCGCGCGCCGCCCTCGTCCCGCTCGCCATTGCACCGTTCGCGTCGGCGTGGTACGCCATCCGCCGGTTCGACAGAGTCACGCTCGACTGACTCGCACCCGCCCTGCAACCGCAGTCGCCTTCTCACCGCAGCCGTCTTCTCCTCGCGTCCGCTCTCGTTCCTCGCATCGACGTCGTTCAGCGCGTCGCGAACGCCGCGGCGAGCAGGTACCCGTACCCGAGTGCGCCCGCGAGTCCGACGACTGCTCCCAGCGCCGCCAGACCGCCGAGGCTCGAGCCAGCACCGACCGCCTGGAGCGCGACACCCACTGCCAGTGCACCGACGGCGACGCTCGCGGTGCGCTCGGTGCAGTACCGCCACCGGCCGACGGTCGGCGGATAGAACTGGAACGTGGCGCCGACCACGGTGAGGCCGAGGAACCCGAGGAGCGTGACGCGGCGGTGCGCGACGACGAGCGCGCCGTCGAGGTCGACGACCGCGAACCACGCCCCGAGCGCAACCGCGACGACGCCCGCGACCGCGCCGAGGAGCACGCTCCAGAACGCTATCCGTCGACGTGCCGACCGCCGGAAGCACCAGCCGTAGGCGACCGCGTACGCGACTATCGCGGTCGCTTCGAGGAGCGCGCCCGCGACGAGGAACTCGCCAGCGGGGACGGTCGCCGCGAGCACGACCGGGCCGAGCGCGCCCGTCGCGAGCGCGAGCACGAACGCGTCCCTGGGTGGGTCGACGACGAGGAACCGCGGCCAGAGGCGCGCGCCGAGCGCGAGCACCAGGAGGGTCGCGGTCCCCGCACCGAGGAGGTGCGTCGCACGCGGCGGATACCCGTCGAACACCGGTGCGACGCTCGCGAGCAGGCCGATGGTCGGTGCGGCGTCCCACGCGACCGCGGTGGCGTACGAGCCCGCGAGCAGGTACAGGACCGCGACCGGCACGAACGCGTTCGCCGCGCGGTCGAGGCCCGCGAGGTGGGCTTTCCCGTCGCCGGTCGCGGTCTCGACGCCCGTCGGATTCGAGCGAACCGTCCACGCGATCGCCGCGACGAACACCGCCACGCCGCCGGTCCACGCGAGCGCACCGGCCGTGCCGACGACGCGAGGCACCGCATCGAGCGACGCGGCCGCTACCATCCCCGCCACGCCGACCGCCGTCAGCGGAAGCTGGACGACCATCGCTCGCGGCGCGGCGAGGTCGCGGTCGAAGTACGTCGGCACCAGCGAGTACGCCTTCCCGAACACCACGTGGAGCACGAACCCGTAGAGCGCGAGCGTCACCACCGCTCGTGACGGCGCGCTCGCGAGCATCGCGGCGTGCGCCGCGACCAGCGCGACGACCGCCACCGCGACGTACCGGCGCGCCCACCGCGACACCAGCGCCACAGTCATCGTCCCCGCTTCGACCACCATCCCCAAATCGCTGGTGCCTGGAACGCCCGACCCAGTCGAACTTACTCGCTCGCGCAGGGCGACCGGGCGTACGCGGTCAACCGGTCGTCGAGGTTCAGCACGAACACGACGCGGACGCAGTCAGCGCCGTCAGCGGTCACGTTGAGCCCGCTCGGCGTCGTCTTGAGCGTCTCGCCGTCGCGGACGTCGAGCCGGAACCGGTAGACTCCCGGGTCGTCCGCGAACGCCGCTATCTCGACGCCCGGCGGCCGCGACGCGTTCTCCGAGCCCGCGAGTTCGACGGTGCGACGAACCGCGACCTCTTCGCCGCGATCGGCGACGAACTCCGCCGTCGCGGCCGCAGACCGGCGGTTCAGGACGTCGACCGCCTGGACCGTCACCGGCGTCGCGTCGTCCTCACCGCTCATCGCCGCACAGCCAGCGACCCCGAGGACGCCCGCCGTCGCCGTCGCTCGCAGAACTGAACGTCGCCGCACGCCTCCTACCCGTGGCGCGACGCATAAGTGCTTCCTGCTCGTCACCGAACTGCAGCCTCCCACTTGGCGCGCCGACGCGCGCCAGACCCAGTTCTCGAACTGAACAGTCCGCCCTCATGAAAGGTCGGCCTGAATGAGGTGAACTGCAATCGGTCACCGCCACCTTTCCTATCGAATCCCCCAGTTTCGCGTGCCGCCCTCCACCATGACAGCCACCGACGACAGCGACGACGCCGACCAGAGCGACGACCACGCGGTCAGGGCCGACGGCACCGGCGTCGTCGCGCCCGACGGCGAGACGCCGACGTGGACCGAACGGAAGACGCGAACGCAGGGACTCTCCCGACTCACGTACGAGTACTTCGAGCGCGCCAGACGCGAGGACCAGGACCTCCGCCAGGAGTCCGACTACGTCGAACGCGACGTACTCGGGTTCCCCGCGTGGCCCCACGAGACCATCAGGAACCTCGCCCTGACGAGCTTCTTCGTCGGGATGATACTGTTCCTCGCCGCGACGCTCCCGCCGCACATCGGGCCGCCCGCGAACGGCAACAAGACGCCAGCGGTCATCCTGCCGGACTGGTACCTCTACTGGTCGTTCGGCCTCCTGAAGCTCGGCCCGCTGAACCCCGAACTCTCCATCCTCGGCGGGGAGACCGCCGCGGAGGGCGCGAAACTGATGGCCGACCGCACGTACGGCGTGGTCGCGAACCTCGTCGTCGTCGGCGCCATCACCATCGTCCCGTTCCTCAACAAGGGGAGCGCTCGCCGCCCCGTCGAACAACCGTTCTGGGCGGCCGTCGGCGTCGCCGGCGTGACGTTCGCGTTCACCATCAGCGTCTACTCCCTGAAGAACATCGTCAGCGGACTCGTCGACCCGCAGCTCCTCCTCGACCTCTCGTTCCTCCTCCCACCGATCGCCGGCGTCATCGCGTACGCCGTCCTCCGGTCGATGCAGGAGGGCTACATGTACGACCTGAACCGCCGGTACTACCGACTGCGGCCACCGAAGTGAGACGGTTCGTCGGCCGACTGCAACCACCGAAGTAGGCGGGCTGTCGGCCGGCTGCGACCACCCGAGTTCGGCCGGACGTCGGTTCCTGTGGCGGAATCGTAGTAAGGCCTTTCGGGCGTGCGGTCGAAGTGCCACGTATGTATCAGAACGTCCTCCTGCCGGTGACCGCGGAGACAAGCGACACGCGATTCCTCTACCACGTCGGCGAGCTCGCGACCGCGCTCGACGCCGAGGTGACGTTGCTCGCGGTCGCGGACACGAACCGCGACAGCGTCACGCTCGTCGACGGCGACGTCGTCGACGCGCTCGAGACGGAAGGCGAGCAAGCGCTCGCGGACGCCGAAGGCGTCCTCGAATCCCTCGGTCTCGACCCGCACACGGACGTCGTCCAGGGGACGCCCGCGCGAACCATCGTCGATTACGCCGAGCGCTACGAGCACGACCTCGTCGCGATGCCGACGCACGCCCGAACGGGCATCAAGCGGTATCTCCTCGGGAGCGTCACCGAGAAGGTCGTCCGGCTGTCGCCAGCACCCGTTCTGACCGCGCGAACCGTCGACGACGAGGAGCTCGCGTTCCCCTACGACCGCCTGCTCGTTCCGGTCGACGGGAGTGCGGCGTCGCGTCGCGCGAGCGAGCACGCGCTCTCGCTGGCCGCCACGCTCGACGCGGGCGTCGACGTGCTCTCGGTCGTCGACACCGGCGGTCTCGGGCCGGACGTCCGCGCGCAACTCGTCACGGAGCGCGCTCGCGTCGACGCCCAGGACCTCGTGCGCGACGTCGAGAGCGACGCCACCGAACGCGGGATATCGGACGTCCGAACCGAGGTCCTCGAGGGCGTCCCCGCGGACGCTATCGCGTCCTACGTCGACGACCACGCCGTCGACGCCGTCGTGATGGGGACCACCGGCCGGACCGGCATGAATCGCGTCCTCCTCGGGAGCGTCGCGGAGAAGACGGTGCGGTCCGCGCCCGTTCCCGTCCTCACCGTCCGCGGCGACGACTGACGGCGGGTTCCGGCGTCTGTTCACGGTTTCGGCTCGCGGCGTCGGTCGTCAGCGCACCTGAAGCCGGTCTACGCTTCGTTCTCCGCACTCGATTCCGTCGTTCGCCGTGGTCTCCCACCGTCTGACTAATTCCCGGTTCAATACAACGAAACAATTTTAATTGTGGGTTAATATCGTTAGCTCGATTACCTTTCCGACAATGGCCTGGTCTTCCTCACTACGACGCTGCGGGGTCGTTCTCGTCGCACTCCTCGCAGTCACTGGCATGATCGCACCGTCGGTCGTCGCGGCACCGGGGGCACCCTCGGCTGGTGTCGACGACGCCGACGGGACGCTGGCCACCGACCAGCGAACCGGCATCGACGACACGACAGACGCGAACGGCCCCGGTTCCAGCGGCGGAACCGACGCGCCGACCGCGCTCACCGACAGCGCACCGACGCCGACCCCGACGCTCGCGACCCCGGGCGAGGGGAACGCGACGAACGGCACGAACGCGACGAGCGTGACGCTCGTCACCGGCCAGACCGTCCGCGTCACCGAGCGTAACGGGACGCGCCAGTACGTCACGGACGCGCCAGTCGACATGCGGACGCTCCGTACCGACCGTGGAACGTACGTCTACCCGACGTCCGTGGACTTCTCGACGTTCGACCGCCAGCTGTTCAACGTCGACCTCCTCATCTCGCAGAACCTCACCGACGCCGAGGCCGACTCGATTCCGGTGATCGTCGAGTCGACGCGCGGCCGGCAACCGGTCGGCCAGGAAGCCGGTATCAGCGTCGCGAGCGACGTCGCCGCGATCCAGGCGACGGAGACGCTCGAGACCATCGGCGCGCAGGCCGGTGTCGTCGCGAAGGCAGACGCTCGGCGGGCGACGCGACAGCTCCGTCGCAGCCCGCGCGTCGAGTCCGTCCACCTGGACGTGAAGTACCGCGTCCAGATGGACGACGCGGCGAGCATCGTGAACGCCGAGAGCGCACGCGGTGACTACGACGTGAACGGGAGCGGCGTGACCATCGCCGTCCTCGACACGGGTATCGACGCCACGCACCCCGACATCGACCAGGTCGCCGATGCGAAGGACTTCACCGGCGAAGGCACCACGGCCGACCTGCAGGGGCACGGCACGCACGTCGCCGGCATCGTCGCCGGGAACGGGAACGCCAGCAACGGCACGTACACGGGTATCGCGCCGAACGCCACCCTCCTCAACGGCCGCGTCCTCGGCGAGTACGGGTACGGCTCGACGTCCGGTATCATCGCCGGGATGGAGTGGGCCGCGGACAACGACGCCGACGTCATCAGCATGAGCCTCGGTGGCCGCGCCTCCGTGGTCCGCGAGAACGACCCGTACACGGCCGCCGTCGAGTACGCGGTCTCGAACGGCGCCGCGGTCGTCATCGCCGCCGGGAACAGCGGCAGCCGCTACACCATCGGGTCACCGGGTATCGCCGAGGACGCCATCACCGTCGGCTCCACCGACAAGACTGGCGACCTCTCTTCGTTCTCCTCGCGCGGCCCCACCCCGCAGGGCGAGTACCTCAAGCCGACGCTCGTCGCCCCCGGGAGCAACGTCGTCAGCGCGGCGTCCACTGAGGCGGGCTACACGGACGACTACGTCACGAAGAGCGGGACGAGCATGGCGACGCCCGTCGTCGCGGGCGTCGTCGCGCTCGTCAAGGACGAACACCCCGACTGGGGGCCCCAGCGACTCAAAGCGGCAGTCACCTCGACCGCCGACCCCATCGACGCCGAGACGCCGTACGACGAGGGCGCCGGGCGCGTGAACGCCACCGACGCCGTCGATCCCGGCGTCGTCGTCTCCGAACCTGTCGTCGACTTCGGGACCATCGGCACCGCCGGGAACCACTCGAAGACCATCACCGTCACGAACGTCCAGAACGACTCCGTGACGCTGAACCTCTCGACGAGCGCGACGAACCTCAGCGACTCGCCCGTGCCCGCGTGGACGAACGTCTCCACGCTCACGCTCGACGCCGGCGAGTCCGCGCACGTCAACGTCACCGTCGACGGCGCCGTCCCCATCGGGACGTACGCCGGTCGCGTCAGCTTCGACGACGGCGAGTACACCGCCGTCTTCGGGTACGTCCGCGTCGCGAACCTCACCATCCGGAAGGAAGCGCTCGCCGGTGGTTCCGTCGACAACGACACCGTCGTCCTGCAGTACAACGAATCACGGTCCGGCGGGACGTTCGAAGTCGACGAGTTCAACGGTAGTTCCAGCGCGGCGCTGTCGTACGGTATCGCGGAGCCGGGCGAGTACCTGGTCGCGACCGACGGCGAGACCGCGAACGGGACGGCCGTCTTCCTCACGAAGACGGTGAACGTCACGGACGCGAACACCGTCGTCGTCCTCAACGAGAGCGACGCCGTCCCCGTCACGATGGACGTCTCCGACGTCACGAACCGCACTGGGCCGCTCCACGCCGAGAGCGTCTCCGCCAGGTACCGCGTACCGACCGTCGGCTCCGACTTCACGCTCGGACGGTCCTCGGTCGGGAACGCCTCGCGGCGAGCGTACGTCTCCAACGTCAGCGCGCCCGACGTCTCCCTGATGGCGGCGCTCGCGCCCGTCGACGAGACGCGGTACACCGCGAGCGACCTCGACGTCCCCGCCTGGTACGCGGTCGGTGGCATCGTCGAGGACGTCACGGAGAACGACACCGTCGTCGTCGACGACGCCACGCTCGGGGCGATGGACGTCACGTACCGCCGAACGAAGCCCGGACAGCTGGTCGTCGCACACCTACGGACCGAAGCCGGCTCCGACTACCTCCTCAGCGACTACTTCGGGGGGAACGTCGGCGACCGAACGCACCAGACCATCTACTACACGTCGTCGTTCGAGAAGGGGAAACTCTCCCTCGGCGGCCCCTTCCTCGGGTGGGACGTCGAGCGGAACGAGGACGTCTGGACGCCGTTGAAGGCTGGGCAGACGGTCGACCGCGACCCGCTCGCGCATCCGTTCATCGGCGACCCGCTCGTCAGCACCGCCGGGTACGGGATGTCCATCTCGCTCACCGCCCAGAGCGCGCGCGAGGGCACTCGGACCGCGTACACCGACGACACCGAGGACCAGTACACGGTGACCGTCGACGGCCAGGTCGTCCACGACGAGACCACGTCCGGGTTCGTCGACGAGTACGTCTCCATCAGTGACGGCGACGACTACGGCATCCGGATGGTCGGCCGGAACGACGCGACGAAGCTGTCGACGCGCACCGTCACGAACGTCTCCGCGACCTACGTCGAGAACGGCGACGGGACCGCGCCCGACGTCGCTGACGTCGACCTCGTCGGAATGAACGCGACGAACACCGCGCCGAACGGGAACCTCACCGTCCGCGCCGCAGTCACCGAGTTCGACACGAGCGCCGTCGAGGAGGTCCGTATCTTCGTCGCGACCGGCGACACGACCGGGCCGCCGTCGTGGAACGGCGGCGGGAACTGGACGGCGCTCGACGTCGAGCGCGTCTCCGGGACCCAGTACTGGTACGAGGGCGACGCGTCGCTCGGGACCGCGACCGGGACGCTCGACGTCGCCGTGTTCGCCCGGAACACCGTCGGGTACGAGACGCGCGTCACGACGTTCGACGCCGCGCACCTCGCCGACCTCCCGCCGCGCGTCCAGGTGGACGCGAACCGGACCGCGAAAGGCCCCGGGCTCGCCGTCCCCTACGACGACCCGATCCAGTTCAGTGCACTGAACTCCACCGACAACTTCGACATCGCGAGCTACGAGTGGGACGTCCAGGGTCGCACCGACAGCGGCCCGACCGCGAACGCGACGTTCACGTCGGTCGGCGAGACGACCGTGACGCTCTCCGTGACCGACAACGCGAGCCAGACGACGACCGTCGAACGGACGGTCACGGTCGTCGACACGGAACCGCCGACCGCGGCGGTGTCGCGGAACGGCTCCACGGACCTGACCGTGAACGGGACGACGATACGGTTCGACGCGAGCGCGTCCACCGACGACGTCGGCGTCACCGCGTACCACTGGGACGTCAACGACGACGAGAGCATCGACGCCATCACGCAGACGCCGACCTACGAGCACACGTTCCTCGTCGCGGGCACGCACGACCCGACGGTGTACGTCGTCGACCACGGGGAGAACGTGGACACGGCGACCGCCGCGACCGTCACCGTCAGCGACCGGACGCCACCGACCGCGAACGTCGCCGCGAACCGGACGTCGGTGAACGTCTCGCGTCCGCTCGAACTGAACGCGAGCGCCAGCAGCGACGACGGCGCGATCGACCGCTACGAGTGGACGCTCGACGACGACGACAACCGCACCACCGGGTCGCCGACGGTGACGAAGACGTACGACTCGCTCGGGAACCGCACCGTCACGGTCACCGTCTACGACACCGCCGGGAACGCGTCGACGGCGTCCGTCGACGTGAACGTCACCGACGAGATCCCGCCGACGGCCGCGTTCGACATCGGGCACTACGACGACGAGCTGACGGTGAACACGACCGAGCGGCTGTACGCGTCCGACTCGACGGACAACTACGGCATCGCCGAGTACCGCTGGGACGTCGACGACGACGGCGTCGCCGAGGTGAACACCACAGACGACACGCTCGAGTGGACGTTCGACACCATCGAGACGGCGACGGTGAACCTGACCGTCGTCGACGAGCGCGGGAACGCCGAGAGCGTCGAACAGTCGTATCCCGTCGTGGACGACCAGGAACCCGTCGTGTCCGCGTCCGCGAACCGGACCGAGGTCCTCCCCGGGGAACCGATTCGCTTCACGTCGACCGCGACCGACAATACGCGCGTCGAGTCGTACACGTGGTATCACCCCAACGGCACGCAGTACGACGGCCGGAACGCGACGATGCGGTTCACCGACTACGGTCAGGATTACGCGTACCTCGTCGTCGAGGACGTGCACGGGAACGCCGAGTACGAGTTCGTCTACTTCGACGTCGAAGACCCCGAACCGCCGACGTTGAACGTGACGCTGAACCGGACCGAGGTCGAGCACGGTGCGACCGTCGAGTTCGCGACGGTGAACGCGACCGACAACGACGAGGTCGACTACCTGCTGTACGACTACGACGCGGACGGTTCCTACCAGCGGTGGTACGGCGCCACGTGGGACATGCCGTCGATCGACGCGACGTGGTACGGTGACCGCACGATATCGGTGATTGCGGTCGACCCGGCGGGCAACCATGCCGAGGACACGGCGACGCTCACGGTCGTCGACGAGACGCCGCCGACGCCCGCGGTCTCCGTCTCGAACGCGACGCCGACGGTCGGCCAGGCGATCTCGTTCGACGCGTCGTCGTCGACGGACAACGACGCGGTCGAGACGGTGGAGTGGGACTTCGACGGTGACGGTACCGTCGACGACACCGGGATGGCGGTGTCGCACGCGTTCGAGTCGGCGGGCGAGTACGACGTCGAGATGACGGCAATCGATCCTGCTGGGAACGAGAACACTGCGACCGTCTCCGTCAACGTCTCCGCGAAGAGCGGCGGTGGCGGTGGTGGCGGTGGCGGTGGCGGCGGCGCTGGTGGGGACGACCCGCGCGTCGTCCTGAAGAGTGCCACGGTCTCCTCGTCCGACGTCGCGGTCGGCGAATCCGTGACCGTCACGGCGACGTACGAGAACGAGCACACGGCGACGAAGACGGAGGCGGTGACGCTGACGGTGTCCGGGAGCGAGGTCGCGGAGAAGTCGGTGTCCATCACCGGGCGCTCGGAGCGCACGGTGACGATGACGTACACGTTCGAGGAGACCGGGACGTTCCGGGTGTCGGTCGACGGCCGACGCGCCGGGTTCGTGTCGGTGAGCGGCGCTGACGACGGTGGGGACGGCGGTGACGGTGGTGACGGTGGGGACGGCGGTGACGGTGGAACCACCACGACGCAGTCACCGACCACGACGGACGCGGTATCGACCACGACCACGGTCGCATCGACGGACGATCCCACCGCGAGCACGACGACCGCAGCCGACGGGTCCGGAAGCGGCCCCACGCCCGGGTTTGGCGTTGTCTCCGTCGTCCTCGCGGTCCTCGCGTCGCTCGCTGCTGTAGCGCACCGACGGGACTGACGCGACCGCTCGACGCGACCACGCACTCCCCGTCGGTACCGAAGCAGGAACTGGGTTCTCGATATCGAGCCTCTGAGGGGGGTCTCTTCCGCCGATGACCCGCCCGCTATTAATATCCAAATTTTAACCCCTGAACGAAACCGTTTTATGTATGCATACTTACTTTCTGGCCAATTGGGGGCTTGACATTACTGATGGACTCGACGCCACGACGACTCCTCGTCGTCCTCGTGACCGCGCTCGCGGTCACCGGGACAATCGCACCGTTCGCCGCCGCCCAGCCCGTCACCCAACCGACGGCAGGCAGCGGCCTCACCGACGACGACCGGCCGCCCGCTGCGAACACCGTCGACAGCCTCGGTCCGAGCGCCACTGTGGAGCGCAAACCGTCCGTGCACCCGCGAGCGCTCACGGACCGCGCACCGACGCCCACGCCGGACGACCCAGCGGGACCGAACGGATCGGTCACCGAGCGCTACGAGGTCACGCTCGTCACCGGCCAGACCGTCCACGTCACCGAGCGTAACGGGACGCGCGAGTACTACGTCGACGCCGAGACCGACATGCGGACGCTCCGAACCGGGAGCGGCACGTACGTCTACCCGGCCTCGACCGACTTCTCGACGTTCGACCGCCAGCTGTTCAACGTCGACCTCCTCATCTCGCAGAACCTCACCGACGCCGAAACCGACGCGCTTCCCGTCATCGTCGAAGCCGCGACCGGCCGGCAGGCCACGGGCGACGACGCTGGCGTCGGCGTCGCGAGCACCGTCGGCGCGATGTCCGTCGACCAGACCCTCGAGAGCATCGGCGCGCAGGCCGGCCGCATCCAGAAGGGCGCCGCCAGTGACGCCGCCGCGGCACTCCGGGCGACCGACCGCGTCGAATCCGTCCACCTCGACGTCCAGTACCAGGTCCAGTTGGACGACGCGGCGAGCATCGTGAACGCCGAGAGCGCACGCAGTGACTACGACGTGAACGGGAGCGGCGTCACCGTCGCCGTGCTCGACACGGGTATCGACGCCACGCACCCCGACATCGACCAGGTCGTCGCCGAGAAGGACTTCACGGACGAGAACACCACCGCGGACCTGCAGGGGCACGGCACGCACGTCGCCGGCATCGTCGCCGGTGACGGCGACGCCAGCAACGGCGCCTACACCGGAATCGCGCCGAACGCCACCCTCCTCAACGGCCGCGTCCTCGGCGCCGACGGTCGCGGCTACACCTCCGACATCATCAAGGCGATGCAGTGGGCCGCCGACCGCGACGCCGACGTCATCAGCATGAGCCTCGGCGGCGACGCCACCGAGGTCCGCTCCAACGACCCGTATACGGCCGCCGTCGAGTACGCCGTCTCGAACGGCACCGCGGTCGTCATCTCCGCCGGCAACGACTACGACCGGTACACCATCGGGTCGCCGGGTATCGCCGAGGACGCCATCACCGTCGGCTCCACCGACAAGAACGGTGACCTCTCTTCGTTCTCCTCGCGCGGCCCCACGCCGAGAGGCTACTTCCTGAAACCCGACGTCGTCGCACCCGGGAGCGACGTCGTCAGTACCGCGTCCTCCCAGGCCGGGAACACCGACGACTACGTCACCAAGAGCGGGACCAGCATGGCAGCGCCCGTCGTCTCCGGCGTCGTCGCGCTCGTCAAGGACGAACACCCCGACTGGGGGCCCCAGCGACTCAAAGCGGCAGTCACCTCGACCGCCGACCCCATCGACGCCGAGACGCCCTACGACCAGGGCGCGGGACGCGTGAACGCCACCGACGCCGTCGACCCCGACGCGGTCGTCTCGGACCCCGTCGTCGACTTCGGGACGCTCCAGTCCGGCGGGAACCACACGAAGGTCGTCGCGGTCACCAACCCGAGCGACGACGCCGTCACGCTGAACGTGTCGACGAACGCGACCGGCCTCGACGGCACGCCGGTCGCAGCGTCCACGAACGTCTCCACGCTCACGCTCGACCCTGGTGAATCGACGACCGTCGCAATCACCGTGAACGCGTCCGTCCCGCTCGGCGTCTACGGCGGTCGCGTGAACTTCGACGACGGCGACATCACGGCCGTCTTCGGGTTCGCGCGAACGACGACCGTCACCGTCGACAAGACGCCGCGAGGTGCCGAGGGCGACCACGGCTACGACGAACTCGTCGTCCACTACAACGAGACCGAACAGCACGAGCCGTTCGTCGACGACTACATGCGGAACGACACGTACACGTTCGACGTCGTCAACCCCGGAGAGTACCGCGTGACGACGATGGGGAGCCTGGAGAGCGCGCAGTACACGCCCATCATGATGACGCGAACGGTACAGATAGGGCGCAGCAATCTAACCGTGAACTTCGACGAGCGGACCGCCGACCCCGTTCGGCTCGACGCGTCAGACGTCGAGAACGAGACCGGCCCACTCGTCAACGAAACCATGCAGTTCTGGCTGAAGTTCGACGCTGGCGGGTGGGACCGCGAGATATCGGAGAAAGATTACTGGACCGAGAACCGGACGGTCTACGTCGCGACCGAGGGCGCGTCGACGGTCGAGGTCCGCGGCGCGTTCGTGCCCGCGAACGAGACCGCGGCCACCGAAGAGACGTTCGATGCACCCCGGTTCTACTCGCTCGCGTACCGCATCCAGGACGTCACGGGTCCGCGGACCATCACCGTCGACCGCGACGACCTCGACTCCGTCAACGCGACGTACACGCGAACCAAGCCAGGTGAACCGCTCATCGCGTACTTCGAACCGCGGTTCGAGAACGACACGTTCGGCGCGATGCGAGCCGGTGGGGAGGTCGGTGATCGCGTTCACCAGACCATCTACTACTCGGACTCCTTCGTGGACGCCGGCATGAGCATCTGGGACGGCGGCGAGGGTGACGCGAAGTGGGCGACCACCACGCAGTTCTACGACCGCCCCGACCTCGACGAGATACGGAACGTCATGCTCCGGCCGCTCGACCACCCACACACGGGGTTCTACGGGTTCGATCACATCGACGAGGATTCGTTCATCGTGAAACTCCTCGCGCAGTCGAACGAGGACCCGCTGCTCAACCGTTACAGTAGTCTCGGCGAGGAACGCATCCGCATCTACGTCGACGGCGAGAAGTGCTTCGACGAACCGTACGGGAACGTCAACGTCGGCTGCGAGTACGAGGATGACGACTCGTTCCGGTTCTACATGACCGCCGAGAAGGGACACCAGAACGTCTCGACCCGGGTCGTCACGAACGTCACGGGGCGACTCCACGACGACGGCGACGCCACGCCGCCGCAGGTCCGAGACGTTGACGTCCCGAGCACGAACGCGACGAGTTACGCGTCGAACGGGAACCTCACGGTCGAAGCGACCGTCACCGACCCCGGTAGTTCGACCGTCAGCGAGGTCGTCGTCCTCGTCAGCACGGCGAACGCGACGACCGTTCCCTCGTGGGACGGCGGCGGGAAGTGGACGGCGCTCGACGCCGAGCGCGTGCCCGGCACCGACCGGTACCGCGCCACGACGAACGTCGGTCCCTACGAGGGTTCGGTCGACGTCGCGGTGTTCGCGCGGAACACGCTCGGATACGAGATGCGGACGACGTCGTTCGACGGCGTGCGCGTCACCGACCTGCCGCCGACGCCGCGGGTGTCCGTGAACGGGAGCTACTCGGTCGACCGCCTCCCGAAGGACGAGTCCGTCGAGCTGCTCGCGACGAACAGCACCGACAACTTCGGTATCGACGCCTACGAGTGGGCGGTGAACGGCGAGACCGCGAGCGGGCCGTCGACGAACGTCACGTTCGACTCGTATGGCGCGTACACGGTGTCGCTGACCGCGACCGACACCGCCGGACAGTCCGCGACTGTGACCCGGACCGTGCACGTGGTCGACACCGTGGCACCGGTCGCGGACGTGACGACGAACGCGACGAGTCCCATCACGGTCAACGGGACGCCCGTCGAACTCGCCGCCGGGAACTCGACAGATAACACTGGCGTCGTCGAGTACCGCTGGGACGCCGACGCCGATGGCGCGTTCGAAGCCGTCACGAACGACTCGACGTACACGCACACGTACCTCCACGCCGGGAACGTGACCCCGTCGGTCACCGTGGTGGACCGACAGGAGAACGCGGACACGGCGACCGCGAGCGAGTTCGCGGTCGTCGACGACGCGGCGCCGACCGCCGCCATCGCGGACCCCGGTATCGTGAACGTGTCCGCGAACGACACGCTCTCGGCGGGGCCGAGCACGGACAACGGCGCTATCGACCACTACGCGTGGTCGTTCGAGGACGGGACCACGGTGAACACGACGAACGCGACCGTCACGGTCGTCTTCGACGAGTTCGGCCCGGAGAACGTCTCGGTCACGGTCGTCGACACGGCCGGGAACCGAGCGACCGCGAACCGGACCGTCGAGGTCGGTGACGACCTCCCGCCCGCGGCGACGTTCTCGCCGCAGGGCGTCCTGAACGCGAACCGGTCCGCGACCCTCGACGCATCGAACACCACCGACAACGTAGCCATCAGCGAGTACCGCTGGGACGTCGACGACGACGGCGTCTTCGAGGCGAATTCGACGACCGCGACGACGACGCACGTCTTCGAGACGTACGGCGAGACGACCGTCACGCTCGCGGTCGTCGACGACGCCGGGAACGTCGGCACCGTCACGCAGACCGTGATGGTGAACGACACGATCCCCCCGAACGCGTCCGTCACGGGTACCGAGGGGGCGTACGAGGTCGGCGAGACCGTCGTCCTGAATGCCTCCGGGTCCACCGACAACACGGTCATCGAGTCGTACACGTGGTACCCGGGGAACCACCCGGAGGACCCGGTGAATACCGACCCTGAGACTGCTGACCACGACGGCGCGGTCGGGCAGGTCGTCAACGTGACGTTCGACTCGCCGGGCGACCCCAACTACTATCTCGTCGTCGAGGACGCCCACGGGAACGTGGACGTCGAGCACGTCGAAGTGAACGTGACCGATACGCAGGCGCCGAACGTCTCGCTCGGGTTCGAGAACGATACCGTCGAGTACGGCGAGACGGTGTCGCCGGGCACGCTCACGTACGAGGACGTGCACGAGGTCGCGACCGTCGAGTACGACCTCGACGGTGACGGCGCGTACGAGGCGAACGTCTCGAACCCGGTCGTGAACGCGACGTGGGTGGGGACGCGGACGCTCTCGATTCGGGCGGTCGACCCGTCCGGGAACGCGGCGACGGCGAACGCGACGCTCACGGTCGTCGACGAGACGCTTCCGTCGGCTGATTTCGACGTGAACAGCACGTCGGGGGCGCCCGGTGATGCGTTCGCGTTCGACGCGACGGATACGTCGGACAATCACCGCATCGACTCCTACGAGTGGGACTTCGACGGCGACGGTCAGCCCGACGCGACCGGGGCGGCACCGACGCATCGGTTCGAGTCCGCCGGGAACTACTCGGTCCTCCTGACGGTCACGGACGCGTCCGGGAACGAGGACGTCACCGCTCGCGAGGTCGTCGTCCAGAACGCCAGTGGCGGCGGCGGTGGCGGCGGTGGTGGCGGTGGTGGCGGCGCCGGCGGGGACGACCCGCGCGTCGTCCTGAAGAGCGCGACCGTCTCCGCCTCCGACGTCGCGGTCGGCGAATCCGTGACCGTCACGGCGACGTACGAGAACGAGCACACGGCGACGAAGACCGAAGCCGTGACGCTCTCGGTCTCCGGTACCGAGGTCTCCGAGAAGTCCGTGACCATCACGGGCGGTTCCGAGCGGACGGTGACGATGACGCACACGTTCGAGGAGACCGGGACGTTCCGGGTGTCCGTCGACGGCCGGCGCGCCGGGTTCGTGTCGGTGAGTGGCGCCGACGACGGCGGCGACGGCGGCGATGATGGCGATGGCGGCGACGGTGAGGACACCACGACGACGCAGCCCTCGACCACGACGGCTGCGGGCGAGGATCCGAGCACGACCGCGGCCGCATCGACGGACGAGTCAACTCCGAGCACGGGCACGGCGGATGACGGCACCAGCAGTGACGGCTCCGGAAGCGGCTCCACGCCCGGATTCGGCGTCCTGCTCGCGCTCGTTGCACTCCTCGCGGGTACCGCTGCAATCGCGCGTTCTCGCGACTAGCCCGCGCCGAACCCGCTTCCGCGCTTCCGTGGATTCGCGGAGACGACGCGTCGGACGCGGTCGGTCCTCGCCAAAGCGTTTTAACGCGACTACCGCCGATACGTACACGATGCCAACGGACGACATGTCGGTCCCCGACGCGGCCGCGTACGCCGGTGACGTCATCGACCGAATCGCAGCGGCCGTCATCACGGACCGTGCGTTCCTCGAAACCGTCCTCACGGGGGTGCTCGCTCGCGGGCACGTCCTCCTCGAGGACGTCCCGGGAACCGGGAAGACGCTCACCGCGCAAGGGACCGCGCACGCGCTCGGGCTGTCGTTCAATCGCGTGCAGTTCACGCCGGACCTCCTCCCGAGCGACATCACCGGGTCGCACGTCTACAACGAGCACACCCAGGAGTTCCAGTTCAACGAAGGGCCGATATTCGCGAACGTCGTCCTCGCCGACGAGATCAATCGCGCACCGCCGAAGACCCAGGCGGCGCTCCTGGAGGCGATGGACGAGAAGCAGGTGAGCGTCGACGGGGAGACACGGGAGCTCCCGGACCCGTTCTTCGTCATCGCGACCCAGAACCCCGTCGAGCAGGAGGGGACGTTCGAGCTGCCGGAAGCGCAACGCGACCGGTTCGTGATCAAGACCGCGATGGGGTACCCCGACCGCGACGGCGAGCTCGAACTCATCGACCGGCGCGCGAACCGCTTCACGCAGATGCCGACGATCGACGCGGCGGTCGACAAGTCACAGGTCCGCGCGCTCCAGGAAGTCCCCGAGCGCGTGCACGTCGAGGGGAACGTCCGCGAGTACCTCGTCGACGTCGCGCGCGCCACTCGCGTCGACGACCGCGCCGAGATCGGCGTGTCGCCGCGCGGCATCCAGCGGTTCTTCGAGGCGGCGCGCGCTCGCGCCGTCATCGCCGGCCGGGACTACGTCACGCCGGACGACGTGAAGTTCGTCGCCGATCCCGTGATGCGCCACCGCATCGTCCTCACGCCCGAGGCGAACATCCAGGGCGTCACGAAGGCCGACGTCGTCGACAGCGCGCTCCAGAGCGTCGACGTCCCGAACGTCACCGGCCGCTGACGCGCCGGACGTTCCCTGGCGGCGCTCGCGGGGCGACGACCGCTCGGCTGGCGACGGTCACTCCGCGGGCGACGCCTTGACGACGCGGACCTCGCGCTCCGACAGCTCGTCGACGGTCCGACCGACGCCCGAGAAGTGCTCGTCGTGGTCGCCGTGCTCGCCGACGACGACGACCGTTGCATCCACCTCGTCGGCGTACTCGAGGATGACCTCGTGTGGCGTGCCACGTCGCGTGTCGCCGTCGACCGCGACGTCGCTCGCGTCCGCCATCCGCATGACCTCGCGGACGCTGACGTCGGCGTGATCCTCCGCGTAGATCGTCGCGAGCTCGCCGGAACTCAGCGCCGGTTCGTCGAACTTCCGCTCGTCGACCACGCAGAGGACGTGGAGGTCGTGTCCGCCCGCGGCCGCGAGCTCGATCGCTTCCGTCGCCGCTTCGCGAGCGTACTCGCTCCCGTCGGTCGCAAGGAGTATGGTACTCATAGGTCCACTACGACAGGCCGTTGGATAACTCGGCCGCTGGATTCCGCGCGCCGAGAATCACGCGTCGGTGACTGGTCGGTAACCGTCGGTCGTCACGTCGCTTCGGCGCCGCTGGTCTCGTGCCAGCCGCCGCCGTCGACGACCTCGAACAGCTCCCGCCAGTTCTCGTCGTCCTCGCTCTCGGGGAGCTGGTCGCGGAGCTGCTGGAAGTCGGATTCGGGCACGAGGTCGTGGACGAGGTCGACGATCAGTCGGGCGTGGTACGCCGCGTCCGTCCCGTCGCCGCGCTCTATCTCGGCGACGCGCGCGACGAACGTCGACCAGTCGAACCGCTGGCCGTGCTCCTCGGGTGCGCCCGCGAGATACCAGTCTATCTCCATCGGGAGGGACGCCGCGAGGTCCTCGGCGGCGTCCTTCGGGATGCGAGCACCGAGCGTCGATGAGCGTCGCGCGTATCGCGCGAACCGTCTCGCCGGTCCCCGGAAGCTCGAGTCGATGCTGTACTTCGCCGGTGAATTCGTCGAAGTTCATGGATATCACTGAATGTCGGTCGGTCCGGCTCCGGCGCGCCACGGGCGACGACCGCTCGACTGGAACGTTCACGGGCCGCCAGCGCTGGGCGGCGACGTCTGTCGACGTTCGACCGCGCGCCACATAGCGGCTGTTCCGAGGTAATGCGACTCGCCGACCGACTGGTGGCGTCGTTGCGACCAGGAGTCGACGCTTCCCGTCAGTGTGCGGTCCACCCGCCGTCGACGGGGATGTTCGCTCCCGTGACGTACGTCGCGCCCTCCGATGCGAGGAACACTGCGAGCGGCGCGATCTCCTCGGGTTGTGCCGGTCGATTCATCGGGGTCTCGTCGAGCAGTATCTCGTAGAACCTGTCGGACTCGAGGAGTTCCGACGTCATCGGCGTCTCCACGAACCCCGGACAGATGCTGTTCACGTTCAGGCCGGCCTCGGCGTAGTCGACCGCGACCTGCTGCGTGAAGTTCACCACGCCGCCCTTGGCCGCGGAGTACGCCGCCGCGCCTCGCCCGCCGACGAGCCCGTAGATGGACGCCACGTTGACGACGAACCCCTCGGACTCCAGGAGGTGCGGGAGCGCCGCCTTGGTCCCGTACATCACGCCGCTCAGGTCGACGTCGACGACGCGATGCCACTCCTCGAGCGTCATGTCGCCGACGGACGACTCGCTCCCGACGCCCGCGTTGTTCACGATCACGTCGAGCGCGCCGAACTCCTCCACGGTCACGTCAACGAGCGCGGAGACCTGCTCGTAGTCGCTGACGTCCGTCCGAACGAACGTACACCCGAGTTCGTTCGCTGCGGCCTCCCCGTCGTCCACGTTCCGGTTCGCGACGACGACGTTCGCGCCTTCGTCGACGTACGCCGACGCGATCGCGTATCCGATACCTGACGAACCGCCGGTGACGATCGCCGTCTTCCCTTCGAGTTGCATGGGGTCTCTCCACGCGAGTATACGGTCGGTGGCGGCATAGTGACTGCCCCGATACTCGCAGGACTTGACTCGTGCCGTCATGGCCGCAGTCCATCGTCTCCCCCAGCGCGTGCCCGACGCCTCGAAGGTTGTGCTGGTCGTGGGTTGTGCTGGTCGTGTCCGGAACCCGACGGTGGTCCCCGTAGAGGCCGACCCCATGTTCCAAGGTATCGTCTACCGAAGTGACGCGTATGGACGGGATTCCTCCATTCCGCGACCGAACCGACGCCGGCGAACGGCTCGCCGCGGCACTCCGCGACCGCGGCGTCGAGGCGGACCTCGTCCTCGCGATTCCGCGCGGCGGGCTCCCGCTCGGTCGCGCCGTCGCGGACGCGCTCGACGCGCCGCTCGACGTCGTCGTCGCGAAGAAACTCGGCGCGCCCGGGAACCCCGAGTACGCCATCGGCGCGGTCGCGAGCGACGGGAGCGTCTGGCGGAACGAGGCGGCGTTCCGGGACGGTCGCGTCGACGAGGCGTACTTCGAGCGCGAACGCGACCGGCAGGTCGACGCCGCCCGCGAGAAGGCGCGACGGTACCGCGCGGGCGACCTCGAACCGGACGTCGCCGGGAAGCGCGTCGTCCTCGTCGACGACGGCGTCGCCACCGGGTCCACGGTCCGCGCGTGCCTCCAGCAACTCCGGAACGGCGACGCCGCCCACGTCGTCCTCGCGGTCCCCGTCGCTCCACCCGACACCGCGAGCGCTCTCCGCGAGCACGCCGACGACGTCGTCTGCCTCGCGGAACCACGCCACTTCCAGGGCGTCGGCCAGTTCTACGAGCGCTTCACGCAGGTCTCGGACGAGGAAGCGCTCGCGTACCTCGACGACCACGACTGACGAGTCCACGGCGGGGGTGGCGTCACCCGACGGGTCTCGCGTCGAACCCCGCCAGTCAGGAGGGTTCCGTCGGCCCCACCGACGACCTTCGCACGCTCTCACAGCGCGGGAACGACGAGCGATTTCTTGTACGTCTCGCCCCTACCGCTAGGTGTGGTCACGCGGACCGAGGTATCGTTCACGAACGCCCGCGGTAACGGACAAAAGCCCATGGACATCGCTGACATCATCTCAACCGACTTCGTAGAACTTGCACCCGACGACGAGGTTTCCCGGCTCGTCGGGGTATTCGAGGACCCCGCAGTGAAGGGCGTCGTCGTCCGCGACGACGCCTTCGAGGGCGTCGTCACCCGACGCCAGCTCGCGAGTTCGCATCACCCGCCCGACGAGAAGGTCGGGTCGCTCGTCTGGCACGTCCCCCGGCTCGCGCCGGACGAGGACGTCCGGAAGGTCGCCCGCCTCATGATCGACGCGGACTCGCGACTCCTCCCGGTCTTCGAGGGCGACGACCTCGCGGGCGTCGTCACCGTCGACGACGTCCTGGACGCCGTCGAACCGTTCCTCGACGCCGCGACCGTTCGGGAGGCTGCGACCAGTGACATGGTCACGGTCGGCCCCGACGCCACGTTCGGACGGGCGCTTTCCGTCCTCCGCGAGCACGGGTTCACGCACCTCCCGGTCGTCGACGGCGACGACGCGGTCGGCATCCTGAGTCTCTACGACGTCGTCGACGTGACGACGCGCGCGGAGACCCGTAGTCAGGGCGGGAACGCCGGCGGCACCGACGCGACCGGTGGCCAGATAGCGGTGAGCGCCGGTCGGTCCAGAGGCGGCGGGTTCGGCGCTCGCGACGGCGAGCGCGCTCGCGTCCTCGACCTCCCGGTCCGCGACGTGATGGTGTCCCCCGTCAGGACCATCCACCCGGACGAGACGCTCGACGTCGCCGTCGCGGAGATGTTCGACGTGGACGGGTCGTCGCTCGTCGTCACGGAGAACGGCGACCCGTACGGTATCGTCACGAAGACGGACGTCCTGGACGCGCTCACGTGGGAGGCCGGCGGCTCTCGCGCGGTTCAGGTGTACGGCACCGACCTCCTCGACGACGTCCAGTACGACGACGTCGTCGCGATGATCGACAAGTTCGACGCGATGGACGGCGGCACGAGCGTCCTCGACGCGAAGATCCACCTGCACGAGCACGACGAGACCCACCGCGGGACGCCGTTGTTGCTCGCGCGCATCCGCCTCTACACCGACGACGGGCTGTTCATCGCGTCCGGCGAAGGCTACGGCGCCACCCACGCGCTGAACGAGGCCCGGGACGTCCTCGAACGACAGATCCGGGACGACAAGACGTACGGTCGGTCGAAGAAACCGCCGAGCGAGGAGTTCTGGGAGAAGCGCTTCGGGTGGATGCTCGAGGAGTGAGGAAAGCCACTCCTTGGCGGAATCCAGGACGTACCTCTAAGAGCGAGGCGTTCGAGGACGTTACCATGAACGCGCTCGCACCCGTCTCGGCTCGCGGTCTCGAACGCGACAGGAGGAGTCGACCGCCCGTGGCGTGGAACGCCGACAGATGAGTTCGGCGACGCCCGTCGAACGGTCGGGCGCGCCGACGGCGTGGCACGCTCGCCCCGTCGAGGGCGTCCTCGACGAACTGGACGCGAGCGCCGACGGGTTGTCGAGCGAAGAGGCCGACCGCCGGCTCGAGGAGTACGGCCCGAACGCGATCCGCGGCGAGAACGACGTTTCGCCGTTCGAGATATTCGTCTCGCAGTTCCAGGACGTCCTCATCTACCTCCTCGTCCTCGCCGCGGTGCTCTCGCTCGCCGTCGGCCTCCTCCCCGGCGAGGACGCGAACGTCGTCGACGCCGCGCTCATCCTCGTCATCCTCTTCGCGAACGGCGTCTTCGGGTTCGTGCAGGACTACCGCGCCGAACGCTCGATGCAGCGACTCCGCGAACTCTCCTCGCCCGCGGCGACCGTCCTCCGGGACGGCGAGAAACGCGAGATCGACGCCACCGCGGTCGTCCCCGGCGACGTCGTCGTCCTCGAACAGGGCGACGCCGTCCCCGCGGACGCGCGACTCGTCGACGTCACGAACCTCGAGACCGCCGAAGCCGCCCTGACGGGCGAGAGTGCGAACGTCGAGAAGGACGCGGCCCCCGTCGACGACGGGACGCCGCTCGCCGAACGACGGAACATGGTGTACATGAACACGAACGCGGTGAAGGGTCGGGCGCGCGCGGTCGTCGTCGGCACCGGCATGGACACCGAGGTCGGCGCCATCGCGACGCAGATGCAGGCGGCCGAGGACGGCGACACGCCGTTCCAGGGCGAGGTCGACGAACTCGGGCGGCGCATCGGTATCGGCGTGATTGGGCTCATCTCGCTCGTCGTTCTCGTCCAGTTCCTGTTCACGGCGACCGACGCCATCAGCATCCTCCTGACCGCCATCACGCTCGCCGTCGCCGCCGTCCCCGAAGGCCTCCCCGCGGTCGTCACGCTCACGCTCGCGCTCGGCTCGCAGAAGATGGTCGAGCGGAACGCGCTCGTCCGCCGGCTCCCCGTCGTCGAGAGCCTCGGGAGCATCGACACCATCCTCACGGACAAGACCGGGACGCTCACCGAGAGCCAGATGACCGTGCAGCGGGTCGCGTTCGGCGACGACGTCTTCGACGTCACCGGCGCCGGTCTCGAGACCGACGGCGAGTTCCAGCGCGACGGCGAAGCCGTCGACCCCGCGATGCTCGAACCCGTCCTGCGGTGTGGCGCGCTCTGCAACAACGCCGAACCGGCGCCCGACACCGAGGACCGCGAGTACTTCGGCGACCCGACCGAGGTCGCACTCCTCGTCTCCGCGCGCAAAGCCGGCGTCGAGCAGGCCGCCGAACGCGTCCGCGAGGTTCCGTTCTCCTCGGACCGCAAACGCATGACCGTCGTCGTCGAGGCCACCGACTCCCGGGTCGGAGCCGCCGACACCGTCGAGGCCACCGACTCCCGGGCCGGAGACGGCGACGACGCCTACACCGCGTACATGAAGGGCGCGCCCGGGACCGTCCTCGACCGCTGCGACCGCGTGCTCGTCGACGGCGAGGAACGCGCGCTCACCGACGCCGACCGCGACCGCGTCCTCGAACGCACCGAATCGTTCGCGAGCGACGCCCTCCGCGTCATCGGGTTCGCGCGCAAACGCGTCACCGACCCGGACGCCGACGAGGACGCGCTCGAGGACGACATGGTGTTCCTCGGCCTCCAGGGGATGCTCGACCCGCCGCGCGACGAGGTCCCGCAGGCCGTCGCCGACTGTCGCGACGCCGGCATCCGCGTCGTCATGGCGACCGGCGACAACGTCGAGACCGCGAAAGCCATCGGCGCACAGGTCGGGTTCGACCCGACGGGCGCGATGACCGGCCCCGAAGTCGAGAAGCTGACCGACGCGGAACTCCAGGACGCCGTCGAGGAAGTCGAGGTGTTCGCACGCGTCGCCCCCGAGCACAAGGTCCGCATCCTCGAAGCCCTGCAGGCGAACGGCCATCGCGTCGCGATGACCGGCGACGGCGTCAACGACGCCCCCGGCGTCAGGAACGCCGACGTCGGCATCGCGATGGGCGAACGCGGCACCGACGTCACGAAGGAGGCGAGCGACATGATCCTCCAGGACGACAACTTCGCGACCATCCGCGACGCCATCGCCGAAGGACGAGGCATCTTCGACAACATCCGGAAGTTCGTGAACTACCTGCTGTCCGCGAACGCCGGCGAGGTCCTCGTCGTCTTCGTCGGCGTCCTCGTCGGGAGCGCCCTCTACCCGTCGCTGTTCGCCGGGAACACCGAAGCGCTCGTCCTCACGCCAGTCATGCTCCTCTGGATCAATCTCGTCACCGACGGGTTCCCCGCACTCGCGCTCGGCACCGACCCGAAAGCCGACGACATCATGGACCGGGCCCCACGGGGCGAGGACGACCCCGTCATCGACCGGCGGATGCTCCTCTCGATCGCTACCATCGGCGCCATCATGACCGTCACCGGGCTCGCGCTGTTCTTCTACGCGCTCGACGTGACGCGCGACCTCGTCGTCGCACAGACGCTCCTGTTCACGCTCCTCGTCACCATCGAGATGGTCCGCATCCACCTCATCCGCTCGCGCTACGACCTCTCCCCGCTCTCGAACCCGTGGCTCGTCGCCGCAGTCGCCCTCTCGCTCGCCCTCCAGCTCGCCGTCCTCTACACGCCACTCCGCGAGTTCTTCTCCGTCATCGCACCGACCCTCGAACATTGGACGTGGATCGGCGGTGCATTCATCGCGTTCGTCGCCCTCGCAGTCGCGACCGAGACGCTCGTCGAACGCACGCTCGCCGCCTGACCCCTCCGGGCCGTCCACGTGTCTCTCCGCGACGACCTCGTTCTCCGGGAGGTCTCTCTCCACGAGCGTCCGAATCGCCGACGTCGCTCACCCGAACGCGAGCCCAAGCGACAGGAACACGAACGGCGCCACGGCGAGCGACGCGAGGAACGCGAGGAACACCCGTCGGTCCTCGAGCAGCAGGTCGTCGACGCCCACGACCACGTTGGCGTACCGCTCCATCGCGAGGAGCGCGACGAGCGTGGCGAGCAACGCGGCCACCGCCAGCGTCAGAACGACGACGACCGCGACCGGCGAATCCAGGACGAACGCCGCGACGAGCGTATCGAAGAGCGTCCCGACGTTCGCACCGAGCACGTACGGTAGCAACCCCTCTCGCTTCACGTACCCGCGGTTGTACAGCGGGACGATGACGCCGAGCGAGAACGCCACGCTCGTCGTCGCACTCGTCACGACGAGTCCGATGGCGAACGAGACCCACGTCCGCTCGAAGCGATCGAACACCAGCTCGCGGAGCGTTGCCACGTCCACGCCCGACAACAACCGGTCGAACAGCGTCAGGCTCCCGAACAGCGCGCCGACCGCCACCACCACCGCCACTCCGGGCCCGACCGCGTCCACGAACGCGGACGTCATCGGCGAGAACGGGTTCGAGAGACCGAACCCGCCGTCGACCGCGCCCGTCCCGGGAGCGAACTCCCCGCGGACGACCGGGAGCGCGACGTACCCGACGACCGTCGCCGGAACGTACACCGAGTGCGTGAGGAGGAACGTCAGCGACCCCAGACTCACGGACTGCTGCAGGCTGTATCGCTCCTTCTGGAAGTAATCCAACGCCCCGACGACCACGACGATCGCCGCGCCACCGAGGCGCGTCCCCGCGACCATCAGGAACACCTGCGACGGACCGAGGAGGCCCGCGGTCGACAGCGAGAGCGCGACCGCGGCGACGACCGACCCGTTCGTCAGCACGTACGCGCCCAACCAGCCGAACCCGAGCGCGCCCGCATCACCGACGACGTACCGGACGAACGCCTCGCGCAACAGCGGCGCCGCCGCCTCGGTCCCCGCGCCGAGCAACCCCACCGCGAACAGGAACGAGAGGACGACTACGGGGACGCCGGCGACCTGTCGCCACGAGGACGCGAGTCCGTCCAACACGCCGGACAGACGACGGCGTGCGCCGAAAGCGTTCCCCCTGGACCGTCGTGGCTCACCGCCCGCGAACGCCAACGCCACCCGCGAACGCTGACGCCACTCGCGAACGCTGACGCCACCCGGGAACGCCGACGCCACCCGCGAACCCCTACGCATACGGCGATCGAACGCCTGCATCCCGTATGGACGGCGACGAACGAATCACGGTCCTCGGCGGCACCTTCACGCCCATCCACAACGGGCATCGCGCGCTCCTCCACGAGGCGTTCCAGACGGCCAGTCACGTCGGCTCCGGTGACGGACACGTCATCGTCGGCCTCACGTCGACCGAGCTCGCCGAACGAACGCGGAGCGACCCTTCCCACGTCGAACTCCTCGGGTCGTTCGACGCGAGACGCGACGCGCTCGACACCGAACTGGAACGCATCGCGGGCGCCTACACCGCCTCCTACGATATACTGCGACTCGAGGACACCGGCGGTCCCGCCGCGACGCGAGACGACGTCGACGCGCTCGTCGCCTCGCCCGAATCGAAGTCCCAGCGTCGCGCGTACGAACTCAACAAGCAACGGATCGCCGACGGGAAACGACCGCTCGAGATACACACACCGCCGTTCGTCGTCGCCGAGGACGGACGCAGGATCTCCAGTACTCGAATCCGGAACGGCGAGATCGACGTTCACGGCCGCCTCGTCGACGACTCGTAGACGCGATGCGTCCAGATCGGCGGACTCTCCCGCTCCCTCGACTTGCTCTCCGGCATCACTCTCGCAAGACAAGCTTGTTATCACAAGCACTACTGGTTCCCGGGACTCTCCGCTATACCACTCATGGAAGAGGACACCGACAATCTCTCGGAAGGTGGTCTCGCCGTAGCATCCGAAGGGAGCGTGACAGGCTCCGGTGGTGCGACGCTCCCCGTCTTCTTGAACCTCGACGAGACATTCGAGGGCTTAGATCACTTCAGACGCCGGTACCTCTCGCTTCTCGCCTATAACCAACCGGTCGACCTCGTCGACGCCGCAGCGGCACTCTCCCACGTGCCGAAACTCAGCGCACTCGGCATCCTGCCGTACGACAAGGACGAACGATCACTCGAACCCGGTCAGGACACGACGCACGTCGAATCGCACATCCAGGGGTCAGGCAGGTCGTTCGACCGCGCCGAATCCGTCCACGAGCAGTACAACCCGGAGGTGGACGACGATGCCCATTGACCACTCCCCGGGCCCTCTCGGGGATACCGACGACATGCGTCTCGTCGTGCAGACCCTCTACGACCCCGACCAGGACGACGAGCTCGGGACGAAGGTCGTGGACGTCGTCACGTCGCTCCCCGAGGTCGACACCGACGACTTCTGGGACCTCCCACCGCTGTACGACGCCGTGGACGTCGACGCCGTCGAACGGACGTTCTTCGGCCGGGAGACGTCCGGCGTCGACCGACTGGTGCAAGGAATCGTCTCTTTCGAGTACCTCGAACACGTCATTACGGTCCGCGACGACGGTTGGATCTTCGTCTACAGTTCCTGACCCGGCGACAGTCCCCGTCCTGCTAACAAGCCCCTCACCAGTCTGTATAGCACTATCTGATTCATGACGTCTGTTGGTGGGCGTCCACCCGCCGATGGTCTCGAACGCCACCACGCCCCGCAGCGTTGCCCACGGTCGCCCCGGGCCCACTCAGATCTTGCCACACCCACGCCGCTCCAGCCCAGACGGAAGCGGCGACCACCTACCCCGACGACGACCCCATCGAGGCACCGCCCGCACGCACCCAACGCCGATCACTCCGCTCGAACAACGAAGCCTCTCGCCACCTCGAACCCGGTCTGTCAGGCTCGACACCACACGGCTCGAGAGACCACCAACTCACTCCCGACCGTTCCCGGACGTATCCCTACACCCCTCACAAAACCTCCCTGCACATCCACTTACCCACCTCCCTCCCACCCACTTACCTCCCTCCTTCCCACCCACTTACCCACCGCTGGCTACCTACCCATCTACCTGCCCACACACTCACCCACGTACCGGTTCACCCGTTGCTTCCCCCACCGACTCACCAACGCGGCTACCCTCCACACGTACCTCCGGTTGCACCGACCGACGCGTACAGCTCCCGCGTCACAACAGTGTCGGACCTGACTGCACGCATCATCCGTAGGCACACCTCGTCACTCCATTCGTCTGTTCTGGCGAGGTTCCCTGTGCAGTCCCACCAGTCGGTCCATATAGTCGCACTCACCGGCGATACCTGCTGCCCCTCCTGGACAGTAGTACCGTACCGAATAACTGGATGAGACCGCTGTACAGTACTCATGTGCAGTAACACTGGACAGTGTAACTGAACAGTAATCTTGATTGGTAACACTGATAATTGTGGCTGCGTGGTGTGTATGTCTGGTATGTATGGCTGGTGTGGTTGTTTGGTGGTGATGACTACGATGACTGCTTGGTCGTGCTGTTCACGCAAACCACGTGGGTTGCTTGTGTGAGATGATTGTGTAGATGGACTGCGTTTTATTACGGATGGGTCAGTACGTACAGTCCAGATGATCACGTACACGACGTACAGCGAAGCTGGTGGGGTGGGGAAGACGACGACGGCGGCGAATCTCGCGGCTGCGCACGCCGAACGCGGCCAGCGCGTCCTCGTCATCGACCTCGACCCGCAGGAGGGCTCGCTGAGTTACGTCTTCGACGTCGCCGACGACCGGGCGGACGGGAGCGCGGACAACATCGTTCGCCACCTCATCGGGCGCCCGAAAGGGGAGTTCACCGACCTCATCCGGACGGACACCGGCGAGGCCGGCGTCGACGTTCTCCCCGCGCACAACATGCTCGCGAACCTCACGCAGAACATGATGAAGGCCGCGGAGATCGAGGAGGACATGCACGTCGACGACGACTACGAGTGGCCGCGCAACGAGCAACTGCTTCGACTGCTCCGCGAGAACGACGTCCCCGAGGACTACGACGTCGTCATCTGCGACCCGCAGGCGACCGAAGGGGACGCGTTGTACAACGCCATCTTCGCGACGCGGTCCGTGCTCCTGCCCGTGGAGCTCTCGGGGAAGGGCGCGCTCTCCATCGACGGGCTCACCGACCTCGCCGAGGGACTGGAAGCCGAGGTCGGTATCGACGTCGGCGTGCTCGGTATCGTGCCGGTCGCGTACAAGGGAACGAACACCCAGAAGGAGCATCTCTCCGAGCTGGAGGCGTCGCCGTTCGACGTGCCGGCGGTGTTCGGCGAACGGTCGAGTCTCATGCAGGAGATGTGGGAGTCCCAGGCGACCGCGTTCCGCGTGCTCGATGAGGGTTGGAAGGAGGGCGAGAAGGGACTGCGTCGAGAGTACGACCGCGAGAAGGACACGCTCGACCAGTATCGTGACCTCGCCGCGCACGTGGAGGGTGAGTTCGAATGAAGAAAGGTAGTGGCGACGACCCGTTCGCGGACCTCGACGAGGAGGCGTCCGGAGACGATGATTCGGCGGCTGACCCCCAGGGGTCGGACGCCGAAGAGGCGGTTCCGGCGGACGCCGCCGAAGACGCCGATCCATCAACCACAGAGCGCTATACGGATTCGGATGGTGTCGATTCTGGCGAGGGCCAGTCCGGAACGGACGACTCGGGTCGTGAAACGGCCGATAAAGCCGACGTTACCGATCGCGGGCGCGACGACGGCCAGACGAAGGCGGAGGCCGACGGCATCCCGTGGGTGCTCCGACGATCGCGCGTCAAGGAGGATCGGGAGAACGTCCACCAGTTCTTCCTCCGCGAGGAGTACAGCACGCGCGAGGACGAGATCATCGAAGCGGTCGCTGGCGAACTCGACATGCGCCAGAAGGACCTCCAGAAGCTCGACGTCCGCGAGGCGATGGTCGCGTCCGCGGACCCGGAAGCCATCGCGGCCGTCCTCCGCGAGTGGGGCTACGAGTACCTGAAGTAGGCCGGGTCGCGGGCCGTGACGAGGGGGTTCTCGTGCTATCAGTGTGGTTCGGCGATGCCCTGCATCCAGACGATACCGACGTGGATGGCGATGAGCGTGGTGGTGACGAACGGCATGATGAAGACGTGCATGATGTACATGCGGAGGAGCGTGGCCTGACTGAGACTGAAGCCACCGAAGAGCAACTGGGCGAGCCACTCGCCGATCAGTGGGACCGAGAGGAACAACTCCACGCCGATCTGGCCGGCCCAGAACGCGAGCTGGTCCCAGGGGAGCAGGTAGCCGGTGTACCCGAACCAGAGGACGAGCGAGATGAGGACGATGCCGAGGATCCAGTTGAGTTCGCGGGGTTCCTTGTACGCGCCCGTGAAGTACACGCGGAGCATGTGCAGGAACACCGCGGCGACCATGACCTGGGCCGCCCAGCGGTGGACGGAGCGGAGCATGGACCCGAGGTTCAGGTCGGTCATGATGAACACGATCTGGTTGTACGCCGCTGAGGGGTCGCCGGTCGTCGCCGGCGCGTAGTAGAATCCGAGCAGCGCTCCCGATACCGCGGCGACGAGGTACGCGATGACGGAGAACGACCCGAGGGCGTAGAGCGGGTACCAGTACCAGAACTTGTTGTCGAGGTTGTACTGTTCGGTGTGGCTCTTGGGCATCTGCATGTTGACCCTGTAGTAGAGGGTCTCGAGCAGTTCGACGTAGTCGACGATGCGGAGGCGTCGGTCGAGGTAGACGAGGACGAGGAGGTAGCCTCGTTCGACGGGTGTGAGCCGCTTCTCGCGGAGCCACTCGCGGTGGTCGGTGTCGTCGGGACGTTGGAGGCTCATCGGTGATCCGGAGTGTGGGTGCGGACGGTGCGGGTCCCGCCGCTCGAGTCCAAACTCCTTGTTAGCAAGTGCCACATCACCGCGCATAGGTATGGGTTCCTTTCGGTGTCGGTCAGTTACCAGGGTGCCAGCGGGCGTCCTCGAACGGCGCCTCGAGCGCGGAGACGAGGTCGGCGGCGGCGGCGAACGGGTCGGTGTCGCGAGCCTCGGCGTCCGGTCGCGTTCGCTCGGCGTGCGCGTAGACGGCGTCGAGGAACGAGTCGCGGACGCACCGGTTCTCGAAGAGCCCGTGGAGGTACGTGCCGACCGCGCGGTCGGTCGCGACGCTGGTCGGCTCGAGCGGCGGGTCGGAGTCGACGGAGGGTGCCGCGCCGTCGGCGACGACGGTCGTCTCGCCCATGTGTATCTCGTATCCGTCGACCGTCGGTGGCTTGCCCTCGCTGCCGGTCGAGGCGTCGAGGTAGCCGCCGCCGTGGAAGGGGACGGAGACGGCTTCGACGCGCTTGTCCGTGGAGAACGCGGTCTCGACGGGGAGGAGGCCGAAGCCGTCGACGACGTCGTCGTCGCCGGTGCCTTCGACGGCGGCGTTCGTGATGCGGTCGCCGAGGAGCTGGTAGCCGCCGCAGACGCCGAGGACGGGGCCGTCGAACGCGTCGAGTGCGCGTTCGAACCCGGCGTCGCGGAGCGCGTGGAGGTCGTCGACGGTGTTCTTCGTGCCGGGGAGGACGAGCGCGTCGACGTCGCCGACGCGACCGGCGGCGCGCTCGGGGTCGAGGTACGTGATGCGAACGCCCGGTGTTCGCGCGAACGGCTCGAAGTCGGTGAAGTTCGAGATGCGCGGGAGCCTGACGACGCCGACCGTGACGGTCCGCTCGGCGGCGGCGCCGTCGTCGTCGCCGACGACGCGTCGCCCGGCTCCCTCGTCCTCGTCTGGTAGCCCGAGGCTGTCCTCCTCCGGGAGCCCGGGGTCGTCGTAGGGGAGGACGCCGAGCACGGGTACGCCCGTTCTGGCTTCGAGTTCGTCGACGCCCGGGTCGAGGAGTGACTGGTCGCCGCGGAACTTCGAGACGACGGTGCCGGCGACGCGCTCGCGGACGTCCTCTGGCATCAGTTCGAGCGTGCCGTAGAGGCTCGCGAACACGCCACCGCGTTCCACGTCGCCGACGACGACCACGTGCGCGTCCGCGAACCGCGCGGTCTCGACGTTCGCGAGGTCGCGGTCGTGGAGGTTGATCTCCGCGATGCTGCCCGCGCCCTCCGCGACGACGACGTCGTGCTCGCTCGCGAGTCGCGCGTGCGCTCGGGCTGCTGCGTCGCGGACGAACTCCCAGTGCTCGTCGTAGTACTCGCCGGCGGCGTACGTCCCGACCGGGTCGCCGTCGACGACGAGCTGGCTCTCGCCATCGCCGCGTGGTTTGAGGAGGACGGGATTGTGGTCGGTCGACGGCGGGACGCGAGCGGCGCGCGCCTGCACGTGCTGGCTGACGCCGACCTCGCCCCAGTCGCCGTCCGGGGAGACCGCGACGCGAGCGTTGTTGCTCATGTTCTGGGCTTTGAACGGCGCGACGTCGACGCCACGATCTGCGAGCAGCCGGCAGAGACCCGCGACGACCGTGCTCTTCCCCACGTGGCTCGCGGTGCCGGCGACGAGCACCGTCGCCGCTGTCGACGCATCGGTCGCGTCACCGTCCCAGCGCTCGCGCATCGAGCCGTCCCGTTGCTCGGTCACGACTCACCACTCGACGCCGTCGTCGAAAAGATTGCCGCTCCACGCGGCGACCCCGGTACAGAGACGGTACCGTCGGTACAGTTCAGATAACAAAGGTCTTCGGCGCCGTATGGTGGTTCGTGTCCTACGTCGACGTGGACCTCCCGGAGTCAACGCGGCGGTCGGAAGCGGTGCCGTCGGCGCTCCAGGGCGTCCTCGCCGTCGCGACGACGTCCACGCTGGATGCGGCGTCGACCGTCGTCGGGCTCTCGCTCGCGCCCGTCCTCGTCGAGAGCAATCCACTCGCGAGAGCGCTGTTCGCGGAGTACGGCGTCCTCCAGTCGGTCGTCGTCATCTCCGTCCTCCTCGCCGTCGTCGTCGTCGGCGTGACCGAGTCCGCCGTCCGCGTTCTGGCTGACCGAACTCACCGGCCCGTGCTCGCCGGGAGCGTGGTCCGACTCGTCGGGTACGGAACGCCGTCGCTCGTCTCACTGTACGCCGCCACGAACAACGTCGTCCTCGTCATCGAGCACGCGCCTCTGTTCGCGTGACCGGCGTCGTAGCTCGACGCCACCAGCGGCCAGCCGACGACAGTCCACTCCACCTCGGCGTGCCCTGCCGTCTCGCGAATCACCGGCGAGCGGCGCACTGAAACGACGTGAAATGACGCGAACCGTCCATCCGATAAGGTGAGCTTACCGCTGCTGCGGGCCGTAACAGCCCGGTAAACGGTGCGTTGGTATGTTGCCGATTACCGGTCACGAAACGTCACTATCACGTAATCGAGTGGTAACCGACCGTCGTATACGGGCCTGAAAGTGGTGGAAAGGTCTATTCATGTAGTCCATCGCTACTCGTGCATGGTGTCACGAACCGTCTCGTTCCCCATCCGACGCCACCAGGGTGGCGGTAAGGGGGCGTTACCGACGAGAAACGGCCCGTTCGAACGGCTGCGGCACGCACGTGGAGGACGGAGGCGAGCATGATCCCGGGGTGGGTGACTGGGGTGGATGTGGCGTGACGGACCTCGAACGTGCGTGGGCGGGCGTCGACGACGACCCGGACCTCGAACGCGACCTCGGCTACCGGCCGTTCGACGTCGAGGTCGTGGTCGCGGAACAGTACGGACAGCTCCTCTTCTTGCCGAGCGACGACGACATCCTCGAGGAGGACTCGTTCGTCGTCGCCGACGAATCGCTCGTCGTCGACCTGGCGGACTGGCGCTGACCGACGCGGCGACCTCGCTCCTCTCGTCATCGCTCTGCCAGTCCACGGTCCCTTACTCCGAGCACGTGGTAGTCACCTGATAACACCCGGTCATGGGGAATGGTGACTACCAGCGGGTAACGGGGTGGGGCTGCGGTGACGACGCCCGTCGAGTACAACTGAACTACCCGACCGGACACCTCCCCTTGCCCTCGCCAACTGACGCATAACAAAGCCCGTCTCTACCCTCCCTGTTGGTATTCAGTAAGGTCGTGACAACGAATGCAAAGCAAAGATTTCCACCCCCCGAAACCCCCGTACTCGTCCTCCATTAGAGCGCTCGGCCACCAACCGGCGAGCTCGCTCGCAACTCGTCCGTCCGCCCGGCGACACGCCGGCGGACGGGGGAGGTAACGAACCGATGTGTGGCATCACCGCACGCGTCGGGACCGAGGACTCCTCCGAGTCGCTCGTCGCGACGCTCGAGAACCTCGAGTACCGCGGCTACGACTCGGCCGGTATCGCCGTGAAGAACGGCACCGGCCTCAAGATCCAGAAGCGCGAGGGGCAGGTCGCCGCGCTCCGCGCCGCGGTCGCTGAGAACCGCCTCGAGGGTGACCTCGGGATCGGCCACACTCGCTGGAGCACGCACGGCGAGCCGTCGGACGCGAACGCGCACCCGCACGTCGACTGCTCGGGTCGCGTCGCGATCGTCCACAACGGCATCATCGAGAACCACACCGAACTCCGGCGAGCGCTCGAAGCGCGCGGCCACGAGTTCCGGAGCGACACCGACACCGAGGTCGTCCCGCATCTCGTCGAGGAACGCCTCGACGCCGGCGACGACCCCGAGACCGCGTTCCGTACCGCCATCACCGAACTCGAAGGCAGCTTCGCGCTCGCGATGATCCACGAGGACGTCGATAGCGTGTTCGCGACCCGCACCGGGTCGCCGCTCGTCCTCGGCGTCAGCGACGACGCGAACTACCTCGCGAGCGACGTGCCCGCGTTCCTCGAGTACACGAACCGCGTCGTCTACCTGGAGGACGGCGACGTCGCGGTCCTCACCGCCGACGACTACCGTATCACGGACGTCGACGGGTTCGACGTCTCCCGTCCCGTGGAGACCGTCGACTGGGCGGCCGAGGACGCCGGGAAAGGCGAGTACGACCACTACATGCTCAAGGAGATCCACGAGCAGCCGACGTCGCTCCAGCAGACCATCCAGGGTCGCCTGGACGGCGACGACGTCGTCCTCGAGGAGTTCGAGGCCGGGTCGTTCGCGGACGTTCGTCGCGTGCACTTCGTCGCGTGCGGGACGAGCTATCACGCGGGGATGTACGCCGAGAGCTTGTTCGCGGACTGGAACGTGGACGCGCAGACGTTCCTCGCGAGCGAGTACGCGACGCACCCGCCGGCAATCGGCGAGCACACGCTCGTCGTCGGTATCACGCAGAGCGGCGAGACCGCCGACACCCTCGGCGCGCTCGAGATCGCGAAGGAGCGCGGGGCGCGAACGCTCGCGTTGACGAACGTCGTCGGGTCGAGCGCCGCGCGCCTCTGCGACGACGCCCTGTTCATCCGCGCTGGCCCCGAGATCGGTGTCGCGGCGACGAAGACGTTCTCGTCGCAGGTCGCGACGCTCGTCCTCCTCGGCGAACGCATCACGCGCGACGTCACTGGGTCGCCGACCCCGGATTCGGCGGCGCGCCTGGAGGCGCTCGCCGAGCTCCCCGAGCACGTCCAGACGGTGCTCGACACGTCCCGTGCGGCCGAGATAGCTGACCGGTTCGCGCACGAGGACTCGCACTTCTTCATCGGGCGGGGGAGCGCGTACGCCGTCGCGCTCGAAGCGGCGTTGAAGTTCAAGGAGATCACGTACGAGCACGCCGAGGGGTTCGCGGCGGGCGAACTCAAGCACGGCCCGCTTGCGCTCGTCACCGAACACACGCCCGTGTTCGCGGTCTGCAACGGGAACAACGAGGCGAAGCTCGCGAGCAACGTCCGCGAGGTCCAGACCCGCGGCGGCCCGGTCGTCGGCGTCTGCCCGCGCACGAGCGACGCGCTCGCCGACACCGCCGACGAGGTCCTGACGGTGCCCGCCACCCACCCGGACCTCGTCGCCATCCTCGCGAACGTCCAGCTCCAGCTCGTCGCGTACCACGCCGCGGACGACCTCGACCGCCCCATCGACAAACCCCGGAACCTCGCGAAGTCCGTCACCGTCGAGTGACCGCGGTCACGTAGCGTTCACGACCTCGCTTCGAGCCTTTCTCTGCGACGCTGCGCCGACCGACGCCGGTAGTCGCGGCCGTCATCGTTCCACGTCACCCTCGCACCCATCGAAACACCGAAACGGATGGCGTTCGGTCACGGAACCGATGCCCTCCAGTTCGCCCGCGTTCCGGCGGCGTGCTGCGCTCGCCGCGGCCGCTGCCTCGCTCTCCTCGCTGGCCGGTTGCCAGACACTCGACCGCCTGTCTGGTTCTCCGTCCCGGTTCCGTCGTCACACTCGCGACGCGCCGGTCGACGGCGACCGGGGTCCGTGGCCGACCACGCGCGGCGGGTTCGGTCGACGGTCGTTCGCCGACCGGGACCTCGACGTCACCGCCACCGGGAGGGTCGACCGCCTCGCGCCGGCGAGCCGGAGCCAGTTCCCCGAGCAGCCCGCGGTCGGCAGCCACGGCGTCCTCGCGCTGGTCTCGGCGCTCCCGTCCGACGTCGTCGGCGACGGCGAGGGGGCGTTCACGGGGACGCTCGGCGTCACCACGGGCGGGGTTCGGACGCTGGCTCGACGCGGGGTCGGGTCGACGGTCGCAGCGGTCGGCGACGCGGCGATACTGCCCGGCGAGTCCGGGGTCGTCGCCGTCGACGCCAGGAACGGCGCGGAATGCTGGCGGTTCGAGACGGGAACCTTTCCGACGCTCGTCGGCGACGTCTGCTGTCTCGAGGCGGGCGACCACCTCTACGGGCTCGACGTCCGGACCGGGACCGTCCGCTGGGCGGTGGAGAACGTCGCCGACGACGACTCCTACGGGTACACCGTGGACGCGTTCGCGGCGAGCGACGACCGCCTGTTCGCCACCCGGAAGCACGAGTACGACGCGCCGTCGCTCGTCGCGCTCGACGCGCGCGACGGGAGCGTCGAGTGGCGAGGGGACGTCGACCGGAGTGGTTGGCCGCCCGTGGTCGGCCCCGACCGCGTCTACGTGCTCTCCGCAAGCGGCACGCTGACCGCGTTCTCGCTGGACGGCACGCGCGAGTGGGCGCGAGCGCTCGACCTCGCTGCGCCGCCGGCCGTGGGCGACGACCGCCTGGTCGCGACGACCGCGTCCGCCCCGCGCTCGCTCGTCGCGCTGGACCCGGCGACGGGCGCGGAGCTCTGGCGGACGCCCGTCGCCGCCGACGCCTGCGCGGTCCCAGCAGTCACGCCTCGCAGGGCGTACGTCACCGAATCCGGTGCGCGCACCCCGGTCTCTATCGCCGCTATCGACGTGGCGAGCGGCGAGCGACGCTGGACGAGATCGATTCCGTCGACCGCCGACGACGCCGGGTCGCTCACCGCGAGCGCGCCGGCGCTCGCGGACGACGGGCTCGTCGTCGCCGTCGTCGGGAACGACGCGTTCGCCTCGGGCCGGGGAACGTACCTGGTGGCGTGACGCGTCGCGCTGGGGAACGTACCTGGTGGCGTGACGCGTCGCGCTGGGGAACGTACCTGGTGGCGTGACGCGTCGCGCCGTGGTCCCGCGTGCTGCGGGGGGACCGCTCGGGCGAACGACTTTGGGTCGTCCGCGAGTGGTCGGGGCATGGAACGGGAACGCGTCTCGACTGGAACGCCCTGGGAGGATGCGGTCGGGTACTCGCGTGCGGTTCGCGTCGGGGACCGGATAGAGGTGTCTGGGACGACGGCGACGGACGAGGACGGCGAGGTCGTCGGTGTCGAGGACCCGTACGCGCAGACGGTCCAGGTACTCGAGAACGTCGAGCGCGCGCTCGCCGAGCTCGACGCTTCGCTCGCGGACGTCGTCCGCACTCGGCTGTTCGTCACGGACGTCGACGATTGGGAAGCCATCGGTCGCGCGCACTCGGAAGCGTTCGACGACGTCCGGCCGGCGACGACGATGGTCGAGGTCTCGGGGCTCGTCGACCCCGACATGTGCGTGGAAATGGAGGCGATAGCGGTCGTCCGGGCGTCGGAGTAGCTGCGGCGGGGAAGCCAGTGGGGTTTACGTGAGACGTAAACCTCCGATGGTGGAGGCACTGGACGTCGGTCGATGCCGGCGTGGCGAACGCTATCGCGAATCGGGTCGTGTCGGGAGAACGCGTGGAGAACGAGGCGTGGTCAGGCGGCGACGAGCGGCCGAACGGCGGCGGGCGCGCCCTGGACGCGCGCGCTCTCGGTCGCCGTTTCGTTGTCAGCGGTGACGACGCTGGTCCAGACCTGGAGCGCGAAGTCCGCGGAGTTCTGTCCCGGGGACGCGGGTGCGTCGCCCTTGTAGAGCAGGAACACGAGGCGGACGTTCTCGCCGGGCTGCTCGGGGACGACGTCGCGCGCGACCACGGCGTCCTCGCCGGCGGCGAGCGACACCTCGAACGCGTCGAGCTGTCTGGTCTCGGTGACGGTGCCGTCGTCGCCCACGGTCTGTGCGAGCACGACGACCGAGTACTGCATCTGCGCGTTCTCGTGGTTCTCGACGCCGACGTGGAACGTGTGCGAGTCGCCAGCGACGAGTTCGCTCGGGTAGTCCTCGGCGACGAGGTCGCCGTCGGCGTTCTCGTTCAGCACGTAGAACTCCGTGAACGGGTCGCTCGCGGGCGGGAACGCGGCGGTCACGCCGACGGCCGCGACGAGCACGACCCCCGCTGCGAGGAACGCCGCGTTCTGGTTCCGGGAGCCGGGGAGCGCGCTCCAGATTCGCTCGAGTGCGCCGGAACTCAGCGGCGCGCGGCGGACGTACGGCGCGAGCAATGCACGACGCACCGCCGCCACCGCCGCCGCGACGATCGTGATCGCGGCGAGAACGCCAGCGACCGGGACGAACGTCAGCGTGGCGAGCGTCGCGAACGCCACGCCGACGACTCCGGCCAGGAGCGCGCTCCCGAGGATCGAGAGTGCAACGACGACCGCCGTCGACGGCGTCGACGCCGCCGCCGGTTCCGCGTCGTCGAACACCGACGATCGCTCCGGGAACACCGCGGACACGACCGCGTACCCGGGAACGAACACGAGCACGGCGAGCCCGAGCGCCCACTCTACGGGCCACGGGACGCCCGGGACGACGAACGCGAGCACCGCGAGCACGGAGACGCCCGCGACGAGCACGAGGTCGGTGAACCAACGCCAGTAGACGGCGTCGCTCATTCGTCACTCACCTCCGAGTCGCTCGGGGCCGTGCATAGCAGCACTTCGTCGTTCGCGTACACGTAGTTCCGGCCGTCCGAGCAGACCTCCGCCTGCGTGTACGAGGCGTCGGTGCTCGGGTACGGTTCCTCGCCGAGTTCGTACTGGAACGTCGACGGACCCGTCGCCTGGTACGACCGATAGACGATCGGGACGTCCTCGGTCGGTCCGTCAGCGTCGACGGTGAGCGTCACCATCTCCGCTGGCTCCAGCGGATGGAACGTCCGCCAGTACGGGTGGTCGGTCTGCACGTCAGCCATCGTTCCGGCCGACAGCAGGCCGGGGATGGTGTCGCTCGCTGCGAGCTCGGCGTCGGTGAACGCCGTCCGCGCGTAGCGGTCGTCGAACACCGGGTCGTCGAGCGTCGCCTTCTCCGCGACCACCATCGACGTCGGGTAGCCGAGCGCGAACACGAGGACGATGGCGACCATCGCCCCGCGCGGCGCGTGCGAGACGACGTGGAACAGGCCCACGGCGGCGACGAGCGACAGCGGGACGTACAGGAACGCGATCCAGCGGCCCGGCAGGAACACGGTGATGCCGAACGTGTTGAATCCGAACGTGAACACGAACATCAGCGCGCCGGCGGCGAGGACGGTGATCGTCGCGTCCATCCGCTGGCGCCAGCGAAGCATCACGAGCGCGCCGACGACCGCTGCGGCGAGCAGGAGCGCGAACCCGAACAGCTCGATGTACGGCACGAGCGTGTCGAGGAGGGTCTCCGGGCCGCTCGATCCGGGGACCGCCGGCTCGCTCGTGCTCAGGAGGTTCAGGAACCCGGCGTCCTCGACGAACGTCTCCGAGACGACGCCGAGCATCCGCACGAGGAACCCCTCGCCGGCGGTGTCAGCGCCGCCGCCAGTCCACGGGGCGAGCGTCCAGGAGACGACGGTCGCGACCAGCGACGCGAGGAACGTCGCGCCGAGCACGAGCGTGCTCCGCTGCCAGCCGGACGCGTCCGTCGCGTCGCGGATGCCGGCGACGCCGACCGCGACCGCGAGCGTCACGAGCAGCACGGCGGTCGACACCTGGTGCGTGAACACGATCGCGAGACTGAACGCGAACACCCCCACCGCGACCCAGCCCTCGCCGTCCGTGTAGAACGTCTTCAGGACGAAGTAGAGGACCGCGATGAAGAACGCGAGTCCGAGACTCGTCGGGATGACGTGGAGGCCCCAGCGGATGAACTGGTCGGCGAACGCGTACAGGGCGGTCGCGACGAGCGCCCACCGCGCCGGCACGAACATCGCACCGATACCGTACACGAACAGCGCCGATAGCGGGACGACGAGGCCGACGGTCAGGTAGATGCCTGCGCGAGGCGACCCCGTGACGAGCGCACCGAGCGACGAGAGCGCGTGGTACAGCGGCGCGAGCAGGTACTTGCTCTCACTGAGCGGTTCGAGCGACCCGGTCGCGGCGATGCCCTCGACCCAGACGGGGCCGTGCACCCAGATGTCGCCGCCGACGAACCCGGGCACCGCGAACAGCGCGGTGGTGCGGATCACGATAGCGGCGACGAATATCTCGAAGAGCACGACCGGTGGGCTGAGCGACTCCGCCTTCACGAGCAGTATCTGGAAGAGCAGGAGCGTCCCCACGAGCCCCGTCAGGAAGATGACGGGCAGGGAGCGTTCACCGACGAGGCGCACGGCGGCGACGAGCGCCGCGACCGCGAGCACGACGACCGCCGGGAGATACCCCGCGACCGTCTCGGAGAACTGCGGGAGCGCGACCTCGTCCATCACGCGGTCGTGCGTGACGAGGTACGTGCCGCACGCGAGCCCGATGGCGACCGGGATGACGGTGAGGAACGGCTGGTCGGCGAAGAACCGCAGGCCGAGGAGGAGGACGGCGGCGACGAGGCCGAGTTTCGCGACCGTGACGTCGACGTCGCGGTCCTCGAACCGGTTCTCGAACGCGTTCCGGTAACTCATCGTTTGGCCTCGCTGCCGACCGCCGTCGAAGACGCGTTCGACGGATCGATGCGGGTGCCTCGACGAGCGCGACGCTGTCGCGTCGCCCGGTCGAGGTGTTCGTGGACGTGTGACTGTTGTGGTGACACTGTTCTCGAAGACAGTTGCGTGAAGATAGGCTTCGTTATGTCCGTCATACCGGTGGTAGGAATGACGGAGCGGCGCTTCGAGCCGTTCGGGACTACGGGCGTCCGGTCGCTCATTCTGCCACCGATTCGTAGACCGCTCGGATGCGTTCGCCCATCCGTTCGGCCGATAGTTCTGTCATCTTCCGGCGACCGTCGGAGGGCTCGCCGCGTTCGAGGACCGTCGCGAGCGCGTCGACGAGGCCCTCGTCGGTGCTCGCGACCGCGGCGTTCCGGACGCCGTCGACGAGATCGGGGACGTCCCCGACCGGCGTCGATACGACCGGTGCGTTGCACGCGAGCGCCTCCTTGATCGCGTTCGGCGACCCTTCGCTCTTCGAGGTCAACAGGACCGCATCGGCCGCGTTCAGGTACAGCGGCATCCGGTCGTGGGGGACGCCGTGTATCGCGTGCAGCTCGACGTCACCGACGACGCCGGTTCCGTCGGCACCGCGTCCACCGTCGCCCGTCGAGTCCGCGGTCCCGTCGGTCGCGTCCGCGCGCACCGACCGAACGCCGTCGCCGACCTCGACCGCGAGCGGTTGCGTCACGAGTCGCTCTCGGACCGCGTCGACGATGCGTTCCGCTCGCGGGTAATCCTTCACCGCACGCTGCTTCGCGTACGGGAAGAGGACGTGCTTGACGTCCTGCCGCCAGCCGAGGACGTCGCGCGCCACCTCACCGGAGAACGGCCTGAAGACGTCCAGGTCGATGCCGTGCGGGATGACGTGACAGTCCGTGCCCGTCGCCGCCGCCATCTCGTCCGTCATCACGATGACGGCGTCCGCGTGCTTCGCGCAGAACCGACTGAGTGGCGCGGGCTTCCCGAGGATATCCGACCCCCAGAGCGTGAGGACGACCGGGAGGTTCGGTTGCGCGAGCGCCGCGGGCCCCGTCAGCCCGTAGTTCGCGTGCAGGACGTCGTAATCACCGAACGACGCCTTCAACACCGCTGGATAGTACGTGACGTAGTCGAGCACGGAACGGGACCGGTCGGCGTGGTCCGTCGTCACCCGCTTCCCCGGCACCGGCAGGACGTCGACCTCGACGCCCTGGGCTTCGAGGACCGCGACCTGCTGCCGGAAGAACTCGGCTTCGTCGTTCGTCACGAGTGTGAGTACGCGCATGAGAGTGTAGTTGGTCGATAAAGCAGTCGTACAGGGATTGTTATGGCCGACCTACCCGCTCCCTGCTGCGAGCCTCAGTCGAGAACGTCAGACGAGAGCACCGTCGCGGCGACGGCACGGTCGTCCTGCCGACCCGAGCGCTCCTCGAACGCTCGCGCACCCCGGAGTTGCCGCCACCTAACAAAGCCACCGGCACGTCTTGAACCCAGTAACTGCAACGAACCCGAGTCCTCGGGTCTCGCAACGAACTCATGCCACAGTCACCACCGAACCTCGTCCTCGTCTCGATAGATAGCCTCCGCGCGGACCACTGCGGGTACCTCGGCGACGACCGAGAGCTCACGCCGACGATGGACGCGATGGCCGCGGACGGCGTCGCGTTCACGCAAGCGATCGCGCCCGGCCCGCAGACGTTCTCGTCGATGCCCGTCGCGTTCACCGGCGAGTACCGCCCGCCGAACTCGCTCGACGCCGTCGACGCCTCCTCGCACTGGGCGCGACGCATGGGCGCCATCGAGAACCACGTCACGCGCTACGAGACGCTCCCCGAGCGCCTCAAGCGCCGCGGGTACACGACCATCGGGTTCAGTCCGAACCCGTGGACGTCCACGATCTCCGGGTTCGACCGCGGGTTCGATCACTTCGTGGACTTCTCGGAAGCGTCCGGGGACTCCGAGCGGTTACGGGACCGCGTCGCGACGCGCGTCCTCGGCGAGAACCCCGACCGGAAGGCGTTCGAGCTCGCGAAGGACATGCTCACGGGGTCGTCGTTCTTCGCGCAATGGGGGTCGTTCTACGACGACGTGCTCGCGGCGGTCGCCGACGCGCCCGAGCCGTTCTTCCTCTGGGTGTTCCTCATGGACACGCACTTCCCGTTCGTGACGACCCGCGAGCACCGCGTCGAACAGTCGGCGCTCGGGATGTACTACAGTACCGCGGTCTCGCAGGGTGCGATGCGCGGCACCGAGGACTCGATGCCGCCGCGAGCGATCCGCGCGACGCAACGGAGCTATCGCGACACCGTCCGCGCCGCGGACGCGTTCCTCGACGCCCTCCAGCGCGACCTCGCGCACGCCGACCCGGTCACGGTCGTTCACTCGGACCACGGGGAGTCGTTCGGCGACCACGGGAACTTCGGGCATCACCACCGCGAGCTCTACGAGGAGAACGTGCACGTCCCGTACCTCGTGCACGGGCTCGACCGCGCCGAACGCGTCGACGACCCGACGTCGCTCGCATCGATCCCGCGGGTTCTCACCGAGATCGCGGACACGGGCACGTTCGAGCCCGACCGCTCCGGCGACCCCGTCGTCGCCGCGAGCGAAGCCGGGGAGCACGTCGCCGCGCGCGACGACCGCTTCAAGCTCGTTCGCTCGGACGACCGAGTCGTCCTCTACGACCTTGCGTCCGACCCGGACGAGACGACGGACGTCTCCACCGACCACCAGGCGGTCCGGCATCGGCTCGAGCGCGTCCTCCGCAGGTACGACGACCACGTCGCGGAGACCGCGCGGCTCGACGCCGGGACGCGCGTCGTCGCAGCCAACGGCGACTTCTGACCGGCACGCACGACGACGCGCCTGCTATTCTCTCGCAGAGAGCGTCCAGATTCCGGACTGCACGATACTGCGCTCTGACGCACCCTCACCCCCGCAACTATCGGGTTCGCGAACACAGCGACGCGGTAACCTCGTGGACGGGTCGTGGTACCCCGACCCTCGGAAGGGTTATCCCTCCAGCGGCGCTGGGTACATTCGCAATGGCAAACGGTAAGGTTGACTTCTTCAACGACACTGGCGGCTACGGTTTCATCTCGACTGACGACGGCGACCTCGACGACGACGAGGACGTGTTCTTCCACATGGAGGACGTCGGCGGCCCGGACCTCGAAGAGGGTCAGGAAGTTGAGTTCGACATCGAATCGTCCCCCAAGGGACCGCGCGCGACGAACCTCGTCCGCAAGTAAACTAGTTCTCGTCGGTCGCTAGCGGCGACGGACGACGACCCACATTCTCACAGCACTACCACCACAGAGCGACGGCGTCATCGCACGGCACGAGCGCGCTCGCTCGAACAGCAGGAAGCACGTCCTACAGTCCGACGCTCGTCCTGCAGCGCGACGCTCGTCCTGCAGTCCGACGCTCGTCCTGCAGCGCGACGCTCGTCCTGCAGTCCGACGCTCGTCCTGCAGCGCGACGCTCGTCCTACAGTCCGACGCTCGTCCTGCAGCGCGACGCTCGTCCTGCAGTCCGACGCTCGTCCTGCAGTCCGACGCTCGTCCTGCAGCGCGACGCTCGTCCTGTTCGAATGCGCTCCTGACGGTCCGTGGACGAGCCCGCGAACGGTAGCTTCTGTGAGAGCGTGATGAACGGAGAACGAGAGCGAGTTCGGTCGCTGGTGGACGGAGAACGAGAGCGAGTTCCTCGGGGGACGGCGGATATCCGTCTCAGAGGTAGCCCAGGGAGTTCAATCGCTCTTCGAGGGCTTCGGCGTCGACGTCGACGTCCTCGGCCGCGGGCGTGTCGTCGGGCGCCTCCTCGGTCGGGTCGTTGACCTCGCGGAGGAGTGCTTCGATAGCGACCGCGACGTACTCGTCGACCGACTCGTACTGCGTGTAGGGCAGTCGGGATTCGACCGCTTTGACGACGTGCTTCGGGAGTTCGACCGAGATGGATTCGGTTCGTTCCTCAGGCATCGTCACCCTCCGTTTCGGTGCGGTCCACCAAGTCAGTGCCGCCGTCGGTCGCCTCCATGTGGGGTTCGTCGTTCGCTCGCAGGTCGTCGTCGGGGTCGCCATCGACGGTGTCGGTACCGTCGACGTCGTCGTCGACACCGACGGTCGCGACGGCCGCTTCGACGTCCTCGTCGCGAGCTTCGAGCGGTCGCGGGCTCGCCTCGCGCGAGGTCCCCGCTATCGCGAGGATCTCGTCGACCATCACGCGATTCACGTCCATCTGCTCGTCGAGCATCCACTCGCGGCGCCGCTGGAGTTCCGCGCGGTCCGGCGGATCGAGGACGAGGTCCTTCGCGGCCTCGATGGCCTTCCGTTCGTCGCGGATGGACTGCAGGAGCCCGTACCGCTTCAGGGCCTTGTAGATCATCTCGCCGGTCGTCCCGACGATGGAGTTCGTCCGGATGGCGGGCGTCCCGAGGATGGCGGCCTCAGCCGACATCGTGCACGAGTCGCCGAGGTACATGTCCGCGTAGTACATCACGTGATGGACGTCCTCCGGGGGCGTCGACAGCGTCAGGTGCTGGAGGTCCTCCGGGACGCCCTCCTCCGCGGAGAGATACACCGTCCCGTGGTCCTCGAGGAACTCGACGAGCTCGCGCATCCCCTCCGGAGAGAGGCCGCTGTGGCCGGCGTCGTGGTACGCGCCCCAGCCCGTGAGCCGGAGCAGGAAGTACCGCTCGTCGGGGTCGATGCCGTGCTTCTCCAGGACCGACGGGTCGGGCGTGAAGTGCTTCGGGTGGAGGTACGCGAGCTCCTGGAACGGCAGGTGCCGGCGCTTCCCGGGGTCGATGTCGAGCTGGAACTGGTCGGGGACGAGGATGCGGTCCACCCAGCGCAGCGTCATCGCGTGCTGGATGCGACGGAGCGCCATCGACCCCCGTAGCGTGTCGCAGACGATGAGGTTCTTGCAGCCGACGAGCTTCGAGACGTGCACCGGCGGCGGCGCGAGGCGACTGACGATGACGTCCGGCTCGAACTCGCGTGCGAGCTGGTAGAGCCGCTTCTCGTTCACGAACATCTCCCAGACGAGCCCGGGGAACGAGTCCGCCTGGTGGGTCATCGGGACGTGCTCGATGTCGTACGCGTCCAGGAGGTCGATTGCGACCTCCTTGTGGCGGGAGGCGACGAGCGTCTCGTGGCCCATCGCCTCGAGGTCCGCGATGGCGTTCCGGAACAGGTGGACCTGCGCCGGGTGGCCGACGTTGAACAGGATGCGCTTCGGTTCGGCGTCGCGCTCGCCGTCGACGAACTGCTCGAACTCGTCGACGGTGACCGCGTCGATGCTCGTCATCGCGGCCACCTCCCACCGACCGTGTACACTGGTGCGTCGACGTCCTCCGGGAGGAGGAAGCGACCGTCCATGACGGGTGCGTCGAACGCCGCCCAGTCGAGGTCGCGGAACTCGTCGTGGCCCGCGAGCACCGCGACCGCGTCCACGTTCTGGCTGTCGAGAAGGTCCATCGGGACGCGCTCGACGCCCTCGAACTCGGTCCAGTCGTCGACGAACGGGTCCGCTGCGAGCACGCGCGCCCCGGTGGCGGCGAGTTCGCGCGCGACGACCGGCCCCGGCGAGTATCGGAGTTCGGCGACGTTCCCGCGGTACGCGAGCCCGAGCAGGAGGACCGTCGGCGCGTCGCCGTCGACGCCGTGCGCGTCGAGCATCGCTTCGAGGAGCGCGACCGTGTGCTCGGGCATCGAATCGTTCACGTCGCGGGCGGCGTGCAGGAGGCCGGCGTCGACCTCGGGGAACGCGCCCGCGAGGAAGTACGGGTAGACGGGGATGCAGTGCCCGCCGACGCCCGGCCCGGGCGTGTGGATGTCGCAGTACGGTTGCGTGTTCGCGACCTCGATGGCTTCGTTCACGTCCACGTCCAGGGTCTCCGCGTAGCGCGCGAGCTGGTTCGCGACCGCGATGTTGACGTCGCGGTACACGCCCTCGAACACCTTCACCGCTTCAGCGGTCGCCGCGTCGGTCGTCGCGATGACGTCGTTGCTCGTGATCTCGCCGTAGATGATCGAGGCGACGCGCGTGCTCTCGGCGTCGACGCCACCGACGACCTTCGGGTACGCGCCGCGGACGTCCTCGAGCGCGCGACCGCTCGACGTGCGTTCCGGGCACGCGGCCGCGCCGAACTCGCCGACCTCCAGGCCGCTGATGCGGGCGAGCGTCGGAACGACGACGTCCCGGGTCGTGCGCGGCGGGACCGTGCACTCGACGACGACGAGGTCGCCGGGCGACAGGCCAGCGCCGATGCTCTCGAGCGCCGCTTCGACCGTCGACAGGTCGGGCTCGTGACCGTCCAGCAGCGTCGGGACCATGACGACGTGGACGCTCGCGGCTCGCGCCGCGGCCACCGGGTCGCTCGTCGCCGAGAGCGCGCCGCGGTCGACGACGTCGGCGACGAGGTCCGGGAGTCCGGGCTCGCGTTCGACGTGACAGCCGCCGCCCGAGACGGTCTCGACGACGGACTCGTCGACGTCGACGCCCGTGACGTTCCCGCAGACGTCGGCGTACACCGCAGCGAGCGGGAGGCCCATCTTCCCGAGACCGTAGACGGCGACGGGGATCTCGCCCGCGAGGAACGCCTCGCGGAGCTCCGCGTCGGACGCAGACGGGTCGTACGCCGCCCGACGCGGCGCGTCGACCGCGCGCATCGTCCCTTCGCCGGTCATCGCGCGGTCACCTCCTTGCGTCCCACGAGCGCCAGCGCTTCGATGCGCTCGGCGAGCGCCTGCACGCGGAGCGCGTCCTCCGGCGTCACCTCCGCTGGCTTGCCTTCGCGGACGGCGTTCACGAACGACTGGAGCTCGGCCTTCAACGGCTCACCGTTCTCCACCATCGGCTGCTCGACGACGCTCTCGTGGCGGTACCGGATGTCGCCGTTCGTCTCCAGGTACTCGGGGAACGACTCGCGGTGGATGTTCACCGACTGCCGGATGAAGTCGACGTTCACCCGGCAGGACTCCGCGGTCACCGACAGCTCGCGTATCTTCTGGCGGGTCCGCCGGCTCGCCGTGAGCGACGCGACCGTCCCGTCCTCGAAGACGAGCTGTGCGACGACGTACTGCGGGTCGTGCGCGACCGCCGAGACGGACGCGACGTCGCAATCCATGAGCGACAGGAGGATGTCGAGGTCGTGCACCATCAGGTCGAGGACGACGCTGTCCTTGATGTCGCGGTCGATCGGCGGCCCGAGGCGCTGCACGTCGAACGCGATGAGGTCGAGGTCAGGGACGACGTCCTGGAGGACGCGCGTCGCCGGATTGAACCGCTCGATGTACCCGACCTGGAGGACGAGGCCGCGCTGGCGCGCGAGCGTCGCGAGCTCCTCGCCGCGTTCGCGCTCCTCGACGAACGGCTTCTCCACGAGGACGTGCACGTCGTGCTCGAGGCACGTCTTCACGACGTCGTAGTGGTGCTCGGTCGGGACCGCGACCGACACGACGCGCGCCGCGTCGAGCAAGTCGGGGAGCGTCATCGCGTCGGTCTCGTAGTCGTCCGCGACCTCCTCGGCGCACGCCTCGTTGGCGTCGTAGACGCCGACGAGTTCGACGCCGGGGAGTTCCGCGTACACGCGAGCGTGCTGGCGGCCCATGCTCCCCACGCCGACGACGCCTGCGGGGATGCGTTCGCGACGACCGCTCATCGCTCTCCCTCGCTTCCCGCGCGTTCCAACTGCCCGGCGTCGGCGTCGCTCCGGCACTCGCGTTCTCGGTAACTCGCTGTTACCGTGAACGCTCCCTGCACGTCGGTCGGTGGCGGGCTCCGAACTGTTCTTCGGCGTCGATAAGTCACGGAGAGAACTCCCGCTGGTAGACGTATTGTTATGTTCTGCTTGCCAGCGACAGGCACGTACTGACGGCCGTGCAGTCGCTCGAATCCGGTCCACGGACCGGTGTCTGCTCGTGGACCCCGTAACTGGTTGCGAAGGCGCACCGTAACTAACCCTTCACGCGCTCTCCACTCGCCCATGTATCCACGAGCAACCACACGACAGCCGACCGGAGGGGCCCGATAACGTGGGCTCGGTCGTGTTCTCGCTCGACGCGGAACTCGCCTGGGGCTTCCCGGACTTCGACGACCCGCCGATGGACCGCATCGACGCGGCTCGCGACGCCTGGACGTGGCTCGTCGACCTGTTCGACGAGTACGACGTTCCCGCCACGTGGGCGATCGTCGGCCACCTGTTCCTCGACGACTGCGACGCACGACACGCCGACCTCGACGCGCCAGCGGGGTGGTTCGCGCACGAGACCGGCGCGCTCGGTGCCCGTCACGACGTCCGGTTCGCGCCCGACCTCGTCGCCGCCGTCCGGAACGCCGCCGTCGACCACGACATCGGCTCGCACACGTTCGCGCACGTTCCCTTCGACCACCCCGAGGTCACGCCGGAACTCGTCGACGCGGACCTCGCTCGCGCGATAGCGGTCGCCGCCGACCAGGGGCTCGCGCTCGAATCGTTCGTGTTCCCGCGGAACGCCGTCGACCACCGCGACCGCCTCGCGAAGTACGGCTTCCGGTCGTATCGGAGCGCAGGGCCTCCCAGCGGGACCGGGCTCGCAAGCACCGCACGAAAAGTCGCCGCAGTCCTCGACCCTCGGCGGGTGCCGCTCGTCGAACCGCGCGTCGACGAGCACGGACTCGTCGACATCCCGCCGTCGCTGTTCCTGTTCGGGTTCGAGGGGACGCCCCGGGACGTGCTCGCGTCGGTCTGGACCGACCCCGTCGTCCGTCAGGCGACCGACGCCATCGACCGCGCCGCCGACGGCGACGGCGTCTGCCACCTCTGGCTGCACCCGAACAACGTCGTCGACGACGCCGGCCGCGCCCGCCTGGAAGCGATCGTCGCGCACGTCGCCCGTCGCCGCGACGAGGACGGCCTCGTCGTCGAGACGATGCGGGACGTCGCCGACCGCGTCCTCGAGTCCGAACCGACCCAGACGATAGCCTGACTCTCGCTCCGGCTCGCACCCCACTCGTCCTTCCTCCCGGCTACTCTCGGCTCGTAGGCCCACCCTATCACGTCGGTCAGTAATCGAGGGGACTCGACCACCGACCGAAGCCCATCGCATAACAATACGTCTACTCCGCGTCCCCAGAACCGACCATCATGCAACAAACACCGGACGATGGAACCTTATCGATGAACCGACGTCGAATGCTCGGCCTCACCGCCGGCTCCATCGTCGGCGCGACCGCACTCGGCGCGTTCTCCGGGAGCGCGCTCGCTTGGAACGGCCTCCAGATCGAGTTCAAGGGCTGCACCGAGGTCTGGGTGATAACGACCCAGGGCGACCTGAAGGACGGGACGGTCGACCTGTCCGTCTCGCGCCCGCCCGTGGTCCACGTCGTCGTCGGCCACGATGACGGCACGCTCGAGTGCCGGGAACTCCTCGCCACTCACGAGAACGCCACGACCGTCCCCGGCCAGTACGGCGACCTCGCGGTGCTGAAGCTCGCCGTGGACGATGGCGAGAAGGTCCTCGGCGTCATCACGTACAACCGACTGTCGGTGGGGCAGAACTGGAGCGAAGCATTCGACAGGCCGTCGTGCTGGGCGGTCAACGAGCACGCCTGCGCGACGAACTCGGACGCGCCGTCGTTCTTCGACGCGGACTGCGTCGAGGAAGCGCTCGAGGACGTAAACAAGGCCGCGTACGAGTGCGACGCCAGCATCGTCACCGGCAGCTGGGAACGCGGCGGCGGCAAGGAGGACGACCCCGAGGGAACTAGTCGCGGGCGAGGTCGAGGGAACGGCCGCGGTCGCTGACGGCGACGCCACCCCTGCGTCGAACACTCTCTTCGTGCGCTCGTTCCTTCGCTGTACCGTCCCTCGTCTCGCCCAGCGTTCGTCATCGATGACTGGGGTAGTGAGAACCAGGTCGCGGGTGACTGTTGTCGGTGAGAAATCGGTGAGTGACGGCGGAGGCGCGTCGGGGCTGGAGCCGTAACTGTGGTGGTTGGCGGTGTGGCTTCAGTCGGTGGCGGCGCGGGGGTCGTCGTTCGTTTGGTCGGCTTGTTCTTCAGTGGTCTCCGTCGTTCCTGCCGTCGCTACGTCGTCCAGGTCGGTGGTAGCGCTGTCAGCGGTCGTCGAGCGCGTCACCGCAGGGTCGTCGCTCGAGACGGCGGTGGACGTTCGGTCGCTCGGTCCTGATCCGGTCTCGGTCCTCGCGCCCCCTCGTCGAGTGACCTTCTCGAGGATCGATTTCGTCGCCGACTTGGTGGCGTTCACGACGTCACGGAGGAACGGCCCGGGGTCGCGCGGGTCGAGGTGGTCGAAGCGCGGGTGCGTGACGAACGACGCGGCCATGCTCGCGGCAGTCCGGAGCGCCGACGGCCGGTCGACGAGCGGGTTCGGTTCGGTGAGCACGCTGTGCAGGTGCACGAGTTCGCCGCGCAGCAGGTGGGTCGCGGTCCCCGGGCGGTAATCGACGGGCGTCGACGTCTCGCCGGTCGTCGAGAGCTCCCAGTACAGTCCGGGGTAATCGACGCCCGCGTGGACGTCCATCGGGAGGCTCGCCGGGAACCGCGGGTTGACCTCGAGGAGCTTGAACGTCCCGTCGCTATCCCGGAGGAATCCCACGGAAGCCATGCCCTCCCAGTCGAGTTCGTCCAGGAGTGCGAGCCCGAGACGTTCGAGTTCCGGGATGTCGACCGCCTCGTGGTAGATGCTCGGGCCGCGCGAGTACTTGTAGCCGCGAACGAGGCGCTTCTGGCTGGTCGCCACCGGCTGGCCGTCGTGGTAGAGCGCTCGCATGCAGTACTCGACGCCGTCGACGAACCCCTGCGCTATCGGGACGTGCCCCATCGCGTCGACGATGGCGTCGACGTCCGGCTCCTCGCCGGGCTCCAGGAATATCGTCTTCGCTGGCGACGCGAACCCGTTCACGGGGAACCGGTCGTCGTAGTCGTGCGCGAGCAGCGCCCACCGACCTTTCACGATGCGTTCGCGGTCCCAGTCCTCGACGTCGGTGAGGAGCTGCGTCTCCGGGACGGGGACGCCCGCGCGCTCCGCGGCGGCGAACAGCTCGAAGCGGTCGTGGACCGCGCGCAACTGGGGCATCGTCGGCCACACGGTCCCGACGCCCGCCGCCGCGAACTCGTCGCGGTACTTCGAGAGCACGAACTGGTCGGTTTCGCGCATCGGGACGATCGCCGCGACGGCGTCGCGTCGCGCGAGCGCGAGCAGCGCGTCTCGATAGCCGTCCGCGTCGGTCTTCGGGTCGGGGACGCGGACGCGTTCGTCGCAGTACCGCGACCAGAACGCTGGCGTGTCGTCGGTCTCCGATATCGCGATGGTGTGAACGCCGCGTCGTCCGAGCGACCGGAGGACGGTCGCGGCGTGCGCCGCGTTCACCGCTGGAACGACGACGGACCCACCGCTCCGAACTTGGTTTCGCATACCCTGACGAACGCGAGACTGGAGTGTAGTAAATAGCGTCCTACCGAGCGGCTGAGTGTCCTTGGCGGCGGTCGGCCGGGTCGACAGGTCAGTCGAGTTTCTCGTCGTAGGCTTCGCAGACGTGCGCGACGAGTTCGACGATACGTTCGCGGTCCGCGCCGTCGACGAGGTGGTGCGTGGGGAGCGGGAGGATGCGTCGCTGGAGCGTTCGCGCACCCGGGAACGCGTCGGCGTCGACCTTCGGCCAGTCGTAGAGCCGCGACGTCTCGATACCGTGTGCGTCGAGCGTGTACGCGATCTCGTTCCGGCGTTCGTGCGAGTCGACGAGGAGGCCGAACCGCACCCACTGGTGGTCCGAGACCCCTGGGAGCGGGCGGATGGCGCGGACCTGTGGAAGGTCGGCGAACGCGGTCGCGTACGCTGCGGCGTTCCGCGCGCGCTCGCGGCGCTCCTGGCGGTTGCGAGCGAACACGCGGCGCGCGACGGCGCACTGGAAGTTCGACATGGTCGGGAAGGTGGCGTCCGCGTCGTACGCGACGCCGTCCTTCGCGTCCGGATGCGTCGTCACGTGGTGGTGGCCGTCGGTGTTCCTGTCGACCTCCGCGGCGAGTCGCGAGTACGCGTAGTACCGCCGCGGGTCCTGGACGAGCGCGTATCCGGCGAGCGCAGCGACGTTCGGTGGCGCCGGCTCCCGGCCGACGTCGGTGAACGCGACGTCGGGGTGGCGGCTGACCGCCATCCCACCGCCGACGGGGATGGGTTTCCCTTGCTGGAAGTTCAGGACGCTCACGTCCCCGTACGTTCCGAGTCGCCGGTCGTCGTAGCTCGCGCCGAGGGCGTACCCGAGCGCTTCGAGGAGGAAGCAGTCCGCGTCGTCGGCGATCGAACGCATCGCGACCATGTCTGAGACGTAGCCGAGGACGTTCACGGCGACGACGGCGAGGACGTCGTCGTCGACGGCGTCGCGCAGCGACTCGACGTCCGCACCGAGCGTCTCCGGGTCGACGTCGTACCGTCGCACGTTCAGGCCGACGCCGTCGACGGCGTCGACGAAGTCCGAACTGCAGAACGCGGGCAGGAGGACCGTCCGCTTGCGCGCGTCGGTCGCGGCGAGCGCGCGGAGCGCCGCGCCGAGGGCCCGCCGGTACGACGAGTACGTCCCGGCGCTGTCGGCGTCGAGGAACGCGCGGATCTCGTCGACGAACTGGGTGCGCCCCCGTCCGAGCGCGTGCGCGGCGAGTCCGGCGGCGACGTCGCTCGCGGTCACGCGCGTGAGCGCACCCGGGAGGTCGTGGAACGGTCGCTTCGCGGGTTGCGGGCGGACGGGCCGCTCGCCGTGGTCCCTCGACGGTTCGTCGTGAGCTATGTCCGTCCGCATCGACGGATAGAACCCGCTCTCCGGGTTAAGTAATGGGTCGCGTACCCGCTGGTCGTCGCCGTCTCCGTCGCGGTCTCGACTGGCGTGCCCTGGCCCGTGGCGGGCCTGCTGGTTGCATCGACCCGGGTCCGTCAGCGAGAGACGCCGCCGGTCGCGGTCCTAACGACGGGTTCGGCGGTCGCGGCCGCGGTCCTGCTCGCTGGAAGGTCGGCCATACCGCGGCCCGTCCGGTTCGTGTCAACCCGCTAGACGTCGCGCCCCGGGATTCGCGCGGACGGCCGTGTCACGGCTTCTCTAGCCCTCGATACTGGCGGTAAGGACCTCTTACTCCGCGTAGAAACGGGTTTCTGGCGTCTCTCGACCCACTCGGCCCAATGGCTATCTCCGTTGGCATCTGGTAACCAAATCCCGCCGAGCGGTCAGTACCGGTCGCATTCCGGTGGTATACCCGTAAAAACCGACTTAGTAGGTAAGGCGTGGATACCTGGGTATGGTGGACCGTAATGGTGCGGTTAACGGCACCGAATCCGACGAACACCCCCGACGACTCGGTAGGCGGCGACTCATGCAGCTCGCGGGCGTCACGACGGTGGGAACGACGCTTGCAAGCATCCGTGGAAGCGCAGCAACCCCCAAGTACAAGAACACGATAACCTTCACCGGAACGGACTCGTCCGTGGAAGCGAGTTACAGTTTCGGCGTCACCGACGGCATCTCCCCCAAGGACAGCGTCGAGAACAGCGACGAGGTCGCCGCGGCCTCCGCGAGCGGCACCGTCACCGGCGACAGTGACGCGTACGACTTCAACGGTTCCCTCTCGAGCCTCCAAGTGGACGGTTCGGTGCAGGTAACCATCGATTATCGCGACAACACGACGAAGAAGACCGACGGCGACCTGCTCGAGATCGTCACGCCCGCAGACGGGAGCGTCGAGTACGAGTTCGTGACCACGAGCGAACCCTCGAAGGTCACGGACAACGGCAAGAACTCCGCGGAGAGCAACGACTCGATCACACAGAACGACGACGGGACGTGGACGGTCACGGGCCTCACCGGGAACGGCTACGGTGACGCATTCGACCTCACCGGCGACGTCTCCTCGTTCCTCCCCGAGACCGGGACGTTCACGCTGTTCCTCAACGGCGAAGAGGTCACGGTCGACGAACTCACCGTCGACGGCGGGAGCGACGACGGCAGCACGACCGAACCGACCCCGCACCTCCTCGAGATCACGACGCCGAGCGACGGCAGCGTCGAGTACACGTTCACCGCGACCGGTGAGATAACGAAGGTGCTCGACAACGGCGACAACTCCGCGGAGGAAAACGACACCGTCACGGAGAACGACGACGGGACGTGGACGGTCACGGGCCTCACCGGGAACGGCTACGGCGACACCGTCGAGTTCCTCGGCGACGCCGTCGAGTTCACGCCCGTCACGGGCGACTTCACGCTCTATCTCGACGGCCAAGAGATCACCGTCCCGGACCTCACCGGCCAGGAGGTCCCGTCGAAGACGCTGAAGATCACGACGCCGACGGACGGCAGCGTCGAGTACACGATGACGACGTCCGGCGAGATAACGAAAGTGCTCGACAACGGCACGAACTCCGCGGAGAGCAACGACTCCGTCACGCAGAACAGCGACGGGACGTGGACGGTCACGGGCCTCACCGGGAACGGCTACGGCGACACCCTCGAGTACGAGGGCGAAGCGCTCGACTTCAGTCCGATGGAGGGCACGTTCTCGCTGTACCTGAACGGCCAGCTCACGACGACGTACGACCTCCTCGGCGAGGAACCGCCGGCCGACGGCGGGAGCGACGGCGGGAGCGACGGCGGGAGCGACGGCGGCAGCGACGACGGGTCGACGTCGAGCACCGAACCCATCGGTGGCGGCGACGGCTACGGCCGGACGGTGACGCGCGACGACGCGAACCTCATCGCGCGGACCGCGTCCGAACTCGAGGACTCGCTCGCCGCCGCGAGCTCGGGCGAGGTCGTGTTCGTCCCCGGTGACGAGAACCTCGACCTCGGCTGGAGTAGTCTCGACATCCCGGACGGCGTCACGCTCGCGTCGAACCGCGGCGTCAGCGGGTCCGCGGGCGCGCTCCTCTACACCGAGGAGGACGTCGACGACACGTTCTACCTCCACGGCACCGGCCGGTTCACGGGCATCCGTCTCCGCGGCGCTCACCCCGGTTCGGACACCGGTGGGCCGTCGGACACGAGCGGCGTGAAGATGTTCGGCGACGGCGAACTCGACAACTGCAAGGTGTTCGGGTTCACGTACGACGGCGTCGGCCCCGAGAACGGCTCGCGCGGCCACATCCATCACAACGTCATCGTGGAGAACAACAAGGACGGGCTCGGGTACGGCGTCCACGTCGAGGACGCCGACCCCGTCATCGAGTACAACTACTTCAACTACAACCGGCACTCGGTCGCGATGAGCGAGGCCGAGGGGAGTTACACGCTCCGATACAACCACTTCGGGCCGACGGAGGTCATGCACAACATCGACGTGCACTCGCCCGCGGGCGGCGACTACGACATCCACAACAACATCGTGGAGACCGTCTACCGCGAGTGGGACGGGAACCTGAACCACGCGGTCGACATCCGGGACGTCCCGGACCAGGCCGTCATCACGGACAACTGGTTCTTCAACGACAACGCGCCGGACCCGAACGGCGACCCGGACGTCGGCGGCCAGACCATCGTCCAGGAGAACGTCTCCGACTGGACGAACATGTCGTTCTACGACAACTACTACGGTGAGGGCGCGAGCGTGACGTACTCGGACATCATCCCCGGGTACGACGGCTTCCGTTCGAACTGACCGGCCCCAACCACCTCGTTTTCGGCGTCGATTTCCCGTGACGGAAGCGGTGTAGGTTCGCCATAACAAAGCGCGAAGATGGCGACTCTACGTCCGTGAACGTCCCCGATACTCGACGGCTCTCCACGACCGACGCTAGCGCGTCTCGGACCGTGAAACGACGCCCTCCCTCCGGCGACGACCGGGTCGGCTCGTGCGGTCACGGACGCGAACGGTCGCCGATAGCCGCATCTCGACCAGCGGGGGCTAACTGATGCATAACAATGACCCGCCAGCGTCTCGCACAGGATTGAAGGCCCGAATGAATCGTCGAGACGTTCTCAGAGCAGCAGGAGCCGTCGGTGCCATCGGTCTTCTCGGGTACGGCGCAACCGAAGTCTACGACATGCCACCCGACGACGACCAGCGGAACCCAGGCGTCGTCCCCGGGGACTCGAACGGAACGGCGGCACCGTCCCAGGGGGAGCCACCGGAGGAACCCACGGACGTCGAACCCAGCGAACCCGACGTCAGGCACGCCGACGAGTACGGGTCCGTCATCGACGCCGAGTCCGTCGGCGCGGACCCGACCGGCAAGCGCCCCGTGAACGACGTCATCGAGATGTACGCGCAACCGGACACGCTCCTGTCGTTCCCCGCTGGCACGTACCGCCTCGACCCACTGAAGCTCGAGGACGTCAGCGACTTCGCGATCGCGTCCGCGTCCAGCGAACGCGCGACGTTCGTCGCGCCCGCCGGCGTCTGCACGGACCGCCCGTACCTCTGGTTCCAGGACGTCTCCGGGGTGCTGTTCGACGGCATCGACGTCGACTTCACCGCGGACGGCGCCGGCGGCGAGGTCAGATTCATCGCCGACGGCGACGTCACGGTCCAGAACGCTCGCTTCTCGGGGAGTTGCGACGGCCAGATCGCGATCTTCCGTCTGGACGTCGTCAACCCCGACGCGAGCGCGCTCGTGAAGAACATCGCGGCGTCGCACGACGACGACCGACAGCTCACCGGCATCTACGTCGGCCACGAGCACGCCGGCGAGGTCACGTTCGAGAACTGCGACATCTCCGAGTTCACCGACAACGGCCTCTACGCCTCGACGCCCGGCCTCGACAACAACGGGAACGGTCCCGTGCACGTCGTCGGCGGGTCGTACACGAACAACAACATCTCGAACGTGCGACTCGGGACGACCGGGTCGACCGCGCGCGACGTGCACGTCACCATCGAGTCGATCCCGGACGGCTACCAGCCGAACGCGCGCGGTATCCGCCTCCGCGACCGCCGCGGCCAGCTCGTCGAGGACTGCTCGGTCACCATGGGCGCTGGCGTCTCGGAGAGCTTCGGCGCGATAGTCTCCCACGGCGCACACGAGGGCGGCGTCGTCCGGAACACCGCCGTCCACGTCGACACGCGCAAGGTCCCCGCCATCCACGCGTTCCGTCCGGACGCCGACGACTACGACCCGCTCGAGTTCGAGAACGTCACCGTCACCGGCGACGCGTCCGGGTCCTACGCCGCCACCCTCTTCGGTCGGGACGGCACCGTCTTCCGGAACTGCGCGTTCCAACAGCGAGGGGACACCCGCGGCGGTATCTACTTCGCCGACGCAGAGGGCTGCCGTATCGTCGACTCGTACATCGAGACCGACCGGAACCCGATCGTCGCCGTTCGGTCGGACGTCCTCGTTCAAAACACGACCATCGTCACGCCACGCGGTTCGTGGCACATCGACAACGCCGTCCTCCAAGACGGTACGTTCAACCCAGCATGACGCCTCAAACCACCAACTCAGTCAGTACCGCGATTCCAGACGACCTCGTCTCGCCCGGCGAGACCCCCGAACTCTCGGTGGTCGTGATAGCGAAGAACGAAGCCGACCGCATCCGTCCGTGTCTCGAATCGGTCTTCAGGGCCGCGGACGGCCTCGGGCCGTTCGAGGTCGTGCTCGTCGACTCCGCGTCGACGGACCGCACGGTCGACATCGCACGCGAGTACCCGGTCACGATACTGCGCATCCCCGAGGAACACACGGTGTCGTGTGGCGCCGGTCGCTACGTCGGTGACGCGGTCGTCCGCGGCGACCGCGTGCTGCACGTCGACGGCGACATGGAACTCACCGAGGACTGGCTCGGCGCCGCGACGGAGTACCTCGACACGCACGCGGTCGCGGGCGTGGAAGGCTGCCTGAACGAGACCCGGCACCCGGAGGTACGCGAGGTCGACAAGATCGGGGGCGTGATGCTGTTCGAGCGCGATGCGCTCGAGGCAGTCGGCGGGTTCGCGCCCTACCTGCGGTCGTACGAGGACGTCGACGTCGGGTACCGACTCACCGCCGCCGGGTACCGGCTCGTCCGGCTTCCGGACGTCTCCGCGGTTCACCCGCTCGGCGACCCGCTCGAGGAGCCGTTCCGACGGTGGCGCGCCGGCTACTATCACGGCGTCGGTCAGGCCATCCGGTACGCCGCCCGCAAGCCCAGGGTCCTCGCGAAACTCGTCGCGCGCCAGCGGTTCAAGTTCGCGCTGCTCGCGTGGCTCACGGTCGGCGTGCTCTCGATACTCAGCACGGTCGCGGTCGTCGGCTGGGTCGCAGCGTCCGCGTTCGCGTTCGCGATCGTCGCGAAGAAACTCGGCGTCCGCGGCGCCGTCCAGTTCGTGCTGACGAAGAGTCTCGCTACGGTCGGCGCGACCCGCGGCCTCTTCGACCCCGCACCGCCCGCCGAGACGTACCCGCTCTCGGCCATCGAGGTCGTCGACGAGGGACGACTCCCCGCTGGGTACGCACGCTCGAAGCTCGACTGACGAGCCGCGATCCTGACCCCGGCTCCTGTTCCCGTCCGTATTCCTTCTCGCTACTCCCGAACTGCCAACTGCTACTCCCGAACTGACCACCGCGGCTCGCGGCACGACGGTCGCCTCGCGCACCAGGACTCCGTCAGGTCGTGTCGCGCTCGACGAACGTCAGCGTCCAGTTTTCCGCGTCGTCGATGTCGACACCGTCGATACTCCATTCGTCCGTGAGCGTCCGCACGAAGTGGTTCGTCGGCGTTGTGACGTAACTGAGCGGCGGGTCGCGGTCGCAGAGGAACCCGAAGTCGGCGAGGAGGTCGGTGGCGCCCGCGAGCGGTGGTGCGACGACCAGCGCCGCGTCGTCGTGGTCCTGGAGCGCACGATGAAGCATCGCGGCGAGCGCCGCCCGCGAACGCTCCGCGCCCGGTGGCAGGACGTCAGTCACTCGTGCGACGGCGCGGTCCGGTCGCGTCGACCGGCCGAGCAGGAGTGCGCTCTCGTCGTCGTCCGCGAGGTACGCCTCGTACCGCCAATCGGGGTTCGCCGTGCAGTGCTCCCAGAACGCAGCGTCTCGAACCACGTGGATCGCGTCCGGCGGTCGCGCCCGATACCGCGCGGCGAGCTCGGCGACCGGGACCGAGGGTTCCCGACGCACCGTCACCGCGTCCGCGTCCGGCGCCATCGCACGCCGCATCGCGTTGTACCCGGACACGGCCGGAGCGACCGCCGACGCCGCCGCCTTCGCGAGCGGACGCAGGTCGGCGGACTCGGCGACGCGCGCCGGGTCGACGAACCGATAGAACGACGCTCGCTCCTGGACCTTCCGCCAGCCGAGTCGTCGATTACCCGCCGCGGCCGCCTCGTTCGGGAAGTTGAAGCACAGCGCGGGTTCGCTCGTCTCGAACGCCGCGAGCGCCCACTCCGTCATCGCGGTGAACACGCCCTGGCGGCGAGCGTCCGGGTGCACCATCGCGTCCACCGGCTGTACCGCGATCACGCGCCGGTCGCCGACCGCGAGCTGCATCGGGAGGAACGGTCGTGCACCGACGAGGTCACCGGCCGCGGCGCCGTCCGTCCCGTCGCTCACCGCGACCACGACCGTCGGTGCGGACATCGTCGGCCCGGACGCGTACTTCCAGTCGAACCACGCGGCGTCGCGAGCCCGCCCGAAAACCTGCTCGTATAGCGACAGGAACGCGTCGAGGTCGTCGCGCCGACGGAACGCGCGGATCTCTGTCATTCGACCCGACCGACGACGCAGACACCCGTGGTAATGACGTGATTACGGCGATAATCGATACTGTTTCGCTCCGGTCCGAGACCGAAACAGTCGGTCTCAGCTGACCCACGAGAGCGCGGCGCGCAGCGGCGCGGCGAGTCGGCTCGGTGCGCGGTCCGCGATGGACTGCACCTCGTCGATACCGACGGCGCCGACGCCGACGGCGGCGACGAAGTACACGACGAACCCGATCGGCGGGACGACGAGGAGCGCGAGCACGTCGTTCGTTACGAGTTCGTTCACGCCCCACACGACCGGCGCGGAGATGACCGCCGTCGCGAGGAGTCGAACCGGCCGGACGTCCTGGAGCGGGTCGTACCCGAGCTGGTACGCGGACCACAGGAGGAACGCGAACATCGACCCGTACCCGACGCTCGTCGCCGCCGCCGCCCCCATCATCCCGTACTGCGGGATGAGGAGCGCGTTCAGGGCGAAGTTCAGGCCGGCGGCGCCACCGACCGCGACGATGAGCGTCCGGAGGTTCCCCGACCCCTGCCCGATCGCCTGCAGCGGCCGCGCCGCCGCGAACCCGACGACGCCCGGGAGAAGCACGAGCAACGGGACGATCGACGCCTCGTACTCCGCACCGAAGTACAACGGGACGAAGCGGTCGACGAGCACTGCCATCCCGAGCGCCATCAGGACCACGAGCAGGAGCGTGTAGCGCGTCAACCGGCTCGCGATACGCGACAACTCCTCGGTCCGGCCCTCCGCCCACAGGCTCGAACTCGAATGCAAGAGCACCGTCTGGAGCGCCATCGGGACGATCCAGAGGTACTCGCTCGTACTCAACGCCGCCTTGTAGAACCCGGTCGACTCCGGCGACCCGAACGTCCGCAGCATCAGCACGTCGACGTGCGCCATCGATAAGACGAGGAACACGAGCACGACGTTCAGGGCATTGAACGCGACGAGCTCCCGCAGCGGGAGTTCACGCATCGACTGGAACGTGACCGCGGACAGGTCTGCGGTCCGGACGACGATGAACGCTGCCGCCACCGCGATGATGACGTTCGCGACGACGTGCCCGACGAGCATCCCCGCGACCCCCATCCCGGCGGTGACGACGAGCGTGATGCCGACCGCCATCGTCAGGAACTTCTTCGCGACGTCGAACGTCGCCGTCGCCTTCTCGTTCCCGAACCCGAGCACCGCGTGGTAGCCGATCGCGCGGAACTGCGCGACGAGCACGAACGCGGCGAGCAGGTAGAAGTACAGCGTGAACGAGTCACCGAACAGCCACGCGGCCCCGCCGAGGGCGGTGAACGCGAGCAGGAGCGCGACCGACACCACGACGAGCGCACCCCCGAAGAGGAAGTAGAACCCGACGACGCGCGCGCCCCAGGCCGCGTCGCCGTCGCGGTCCTCGCCGACGTACTTCTGGACGCCCTCGGTCACCGCCGAACTCACCGGGAGGATCCAGATGGTGAACACCGACAACAGCACCGCGTAGTTCCCGTACCCCGCGGGGTCCAGGAGCCGGACGACGATCGGCGTGGTGACGAACGTGATGACGAGCGTCAGCACGCGAGCGCTCACGATGGAGAGCAGTCGCTCGGTGAAGTTCTCGAACCCGACCATCGCTACGACGTCCTCCCCGGCGCAGGTGCGACGCGATCACACGAAGCGACGCGCTCGCAGACGCCGACGCACCCGGTCTCCGAACCGGAGCGTGCACGACAGCGAGGGGACGCCCCCGAACGAGCGAAGGTGGCGCCATAGCGATGGGTTCTCGAACCGATGGGTCTGTGACGGCGGGACTGTGTCATCTGATAGCTGCCGCGGTCGCCCGACTGCGAGCCACGGCGTTCTACCGAACAGAACCGCTGTCTCGGGGATAGTTATAGGTCGCCTAGCCACCCCTTCAGTCCCTCCCTATCCGCCTCGTTCCGGCCGAAACCGGCAGCCAGCACCGCCTATCAACTACTCTACTGTTACGGACGGGTTCGGAACGCGTTCACACCGGTATGTTACCCGTTACAAGGTACCGTCGACTCCCTCGTAGAACCGTATGTCACCCGACCGAACTCGCAGCATCAGGGCGTCCGCAACCGGACGCCCGGAAACCACGACGCTCGCACGCGTCGCCGTCGTTCTCGTCGCCTTGCTCGTGACGACCTCCACCGTCGCCGCGGCAACGACCACGTTCGCCGCCGGTTCGAACGAATCGCTCTCCGCGAACGACAGCGTGCTCGCGCTCGAAACCACCAGCACCGTCGCGTCCACGAGCACCACCACGCAAACGCAAGCCACCTCGAAGAAGGTCGACGTGGTGTTCGTGATGGACCGCTCCGACAGCATGAACACGGAACGGTACGAGCTCGCGAACGAACTCCAGACGTTCCAGCGGACGCTCCTCGAACGCGACGTCGACGCGCGATTCGGGCTCGTCACGTACACCTCGTCCGCGACCGTGAGACAACCGTTCACGTCGGACTTCGACGCCATCGAGCGCGCGATGATCTTCTCGCCGTCCGGGAACACCGAACGCGCGTCCGACGCCATCCTGAAGGCGACCGAGATGAACTACCGGTCCGACGCGGAACGCGTCATCGTCCTCATCACCGACGAGGACGACGACAGCGACGCCGCCACTCGCCAACAAGCGATCGACCGGCTCGAGGACTACACGTTCCTCTCCGTCTCACCGTCGAGCGCGAGCGCCAGCTCGTGCGACGTCCACTCGCCGCCGTGCGACAGCAGCAGCGACAACGAACTCCGGACGCTCGCGGACGACGTCGGCGGCGACTGGCTGAGCATCGACACGAACGCGGATCGGACGATGGAGCGCGTCGCCACCAACGTCTTCGAGGCTGTCAACGCCCCCGAGAAGTCCGGGAGCGACAGCAACAACGAGTTCGAGGTCGGCCCGAACATCAACGTCGTCGAACAGTCCGTGAACCGCACCGAGATCGAGGTCGGCGAATCCGTGGAGTTCAACGTCACGCTCCGCAACAAGGGTCTCGCCGAGGGCACGTACAACCTGTTCCTGACGACGAACGGCGAACTGCTCGCCGAGAAGCGCGTCACCGTCGGTCACCTCTCGGAGACGAGCACCACGCTCGTCCACCGCTTCGACCAAGCGGGTGACTACAAGATGGTGCTCTCGAACCAGCGCGTCGACGTCGTCCACGTCAGCGAACCCTACCCGATGTCGATAGACGTCACCAAGAACGACGCCGGCGACCGGTTACAAGCGACGGTCGCTGACGCCAACGCCGGCGTTCCCGTGACCATCGACCTGCCGCCGTCCGCGATCCTGGCCGGCACCGGGAACGAACTCACGTCCATCACGATAGACTCGCGCCCCACCGCCGTCAAAATCCAGCACGACCTCGCGTTCGACCTGACGCTCGAACGCATCGAAGCACCTCCCGAGGGTACGCCCGCTATCGCGTCGGACGCCCGCGCGGTCCGGTACCTCTCGGTCACCTCGTCGCTCTCGACCGCCGACCTCCGGTCGGTCACCTTCGAGTTCCTGAAGTCCGGTGACGACGTCGAGATCTACCGGTACGACACCGACGGCGGCGAATGGATGCAGCTCACGCAACGCAACGTCGACGGTGCCCCCGGGCACGTCGTCGCGAGCACCAGTCGGCTGTCGACGTTCGCGCTCGTCGTCGACGACCCCGCGCTCTCCGTCGGGAGCGTCGACGTCGGCGCCACCAGCGTCACCGAAGGCGACCTCGTCACCGCCTCCATCACCGTGACGAACAACGGGACGCGCGCACAGTCCTACGACGCGACCGTCTCACTCGACGGCCAGACCGTCGAGACGAAGTTCGTCGAGGTGCCCGCCGGCGAGACCATCACGGTCCCGATGTCGTTCGTCGCGAACGACCCCGGCACCTACGACCTCGCCGTCGCAGGCGTCGACCAGGGCCAACTCCAGGTCGACCCCGCCCCCACCACGAGCGAACCCACCACGACCGAACCGACGACCGCAGACCCCGGGGACGACGATGACGCCCCCGCAGACGGCTCCACGCCCGGGTTCTCCATCATCGTCGCCCTCGTCGCGCTCATCGCCGCCGCACTCCTCGTCTCCCGGCGGCGCTAACGCGACTCCCCGCCTTTCGTAGGCACTATTCGTCTTTTCCCAGTCAATCACCGTCAGCGAGCAGCCGTCGAATCACGTGGTTCCACCCTCTCCCGAGTAACACCGAGAGGCCTCGCCACGTTTCTACGCAATCGCGTGGAGTCAGGGAGGGCGACTTCCCTGTTGGGTGCCCAAGAAGGGGCTAGTCCCCGTCAGTCAGCCTGCTGTGCGGCATCCGACGCTCGCACCCCTGCAACCCTCGGTACGGAGAGGTCGACCCGACGTAACAGTTGCGCGTTTATCGCGACGATGACCGTACTCAGCGACATCAACAGCGCACCGACAGCAGGCGACAGTAGGATACCGATTGGAGCGAGGACACCGGCAGCGAGCGGGAGTGCAAAGACGTTGTAGCCCGCCGCCCAGACGATGTTCTCCTGCATCTTCCGGTAGCTGGCCTTGCTCAGTTTCACCAGTCGTACCACGTCCATCGGATTGTTCTGGACGAGGATGACGTCGGCCGACTGGACGGCCACGTCCGTCCCACTTCCGATGGCGATACCGACATCCGCGCGGGTCAGCGCGGGTGCGTCGTTGACGCCGTCACCGACCATCCCTACGAGTTTCCCCTCGTCCTGGAGCTCCTGGACCTTCGTATCCTTGTCTTCGGGTAATACCTCCGCAAAGACGGTGTCGATGCCCAGCTCGTTGGCGACCGCGGCTGCCACGTCCTCGGAATCGCCGGTCAGCATCGCCACCTCGATGTCGAGGTCGTGCAGGGCCTCGACGACGCTGTAGCTCTCGTCTCGGATGACGTCGGCCATGGCGAACGCCGCGACGAGGTCGCCGTCTCGAACGAGATAGACGACGGTCTGTGCGTTCTCGCCGGCCTCGTCAGCGAAATCAGCGAGTACGTCGGGCACCTCACTATCGATATGATTCAATAGATTCGGTCCGCCGACGTAGACCGCTTGCCCGTCCACAGTTCCCCTGACTCCGCGGCCTTTCATCGCCTCGAACCCGCTCGCGTCCGGGACGTCCACACCTCGCTCGCTGGCCTCCTCGCGGATGGCGCGAGCGATCATGTGCTCGGAGTCGCTCTCGACGGCCGCCGAGAGCGCGAGCGCATCGTCCTGACTGACGTCAGATACCGTCCTCATGCCGACGACACCGTGTTCGCCCTCGGTGAGCGTCCCGGTCTTGTCGAAGATGATGGCATCGAGGTTACGAGCCTGCTCCATGGCGATGCGGTCCCGGACGAGCATACCGTTGCGCGCCGCAAGCGAGGTATTGATGGCGACCACCAGCGGGATGGCAAGGCCGAGCGCGTGCGGGCAAGCGATGACCAGCACCGTCACCACGCGCTCGATGACCGTTGCGTCGAACGACACCGCCACCGTCCACGCGATAGCAGTTACGACGGCTGCACCGACAGCGACGTAGAACAGCCACCCCGCCGCCCGGTCGGCGAGCACCTGCGTCCTCGACTTGCTCGACTGCGCTTCGTCGACCAGTCGCATGATGCCTGCTAGCGTCGTTTCGTCGCCGGTTGCGTCGATGCGGACGCGGAGGCTGCCGTCGCCGTTTACCGTCCCGCCGATGACGTCATCGCCCGGCTCTTTCGAAACGGGTTTGGATTCACCGGTGATCATCGCCTCGTTCACGTCCGAGTCACCCTCTTCGACGACGCCGTCAGCGGGCACGCTCGCTCCTGGGCGGACGAGGAGGACGTCTCCCTCTGAGAGGTCACTGACGGGCACCGTCTCGGTGCCGTCATCGGTGACGCGCTCCGCGGTGTCGGGCATGAGTTTCGCCAGTTCGTCAAGTGCGCTGGAAGCCCGCCTCACCGACCGCATCTCTATCCAGTGGCCCAGTAGCATGATGTCGATGAGCGTCACCAGTTCCCAGAAGAACGCCGAGGACGTGGGGAAGACGACGCTTGCCAGACTGTAGATGAACGCGACACTGATCGCCATCGAGATGAGCGTCATCATCCCCGGCGCCCTATCTTTCAGTTCCGGTACCGCCATCTTGAGGAACGGGACGCCACCGTACGCGAAGACGACGACGGCGAAGAAGGGGTTTAGCCATTCGCTACCGGGGAACGCGGGGACGGAGAAGCCGAGCCACGACTGGATGGTTTCGCTGTAGAGGAGAACTGGGACGGAGAGCAGCGTCGAGACGAAGAACCGGCGACGAAACATTTGTTCGTGACCAGTGTGCACGCTGCCGTGGTCGCCGTGGCCACTCCCCGCGTCTCCGTGGGTGCCGCCGTGGTCATCGTGGCGCTCGTCGTGGCCGCTATGCGGATCGTGATGAGCGTGATCGTCGGCCACGGGTCACTCACCATCCTGCAGGGTGTGGCGCCGCGCGTCGAACTCTTCCTCGTCGATTTCACCCTTGGCGTAGCGACGCCGGAGGACGGTCAGTGCGTCGTCGGTCCTCACGTCGCTGGAGTCGCGGCGGGTGAGAAACAGGTACCCGAGTCCCAGCGGAACACCAATCAGGACGACCATCCAGAGGGTCATCCAGAGGTACCCGAAGGCCCCGCCGTGGGACCCCATCCATCCGTCGTGGTGGTGGAAGCCGTCGTCGCCAGTGTGTGCGGCTACTGGCCCGCTGAAAGCGACTACGAGCATCACGAGCAGTGCTACCGTTGCGAGGAGTCGTCCACCGCATCGTTGCTGGAGTGGTTGGTCCATGTTGTCAAATACGACTGCCCCTTTAACCTCGGTTCTGGTTACGAATCCAATGTGAGGTGCGAGCAAGGGGTTGCGACCGAAAGTGGATTCGGAGAGGGTATCACACCTGGTGCGAACAGGACGGTCTGTTCGCAGTGCTCGCAACTCATTCCCTCGACGCTCAGTGTGGTTCGCTTCGTGCTTGTAGCTAGGCGTTTGCGAACTTCGTCGATCGTGCCCGTGGATGCGAACCGCCGCTCAACACCCGGAATCGGACGGTCGCGACGCGTCTTCCGACACCGTCTGTGTTGCAGTGCAGACACTCCCGGCAAAGACCTCAAATCCAAATGTTCTACCCCGTGAAAGCCTTGCGATCGTAAGCACAATCGCATTGAACGGTGTTCTCCTTTCTCTAGATTATATTCGGGGTTCGGTGTGAACCGGGACCCGATCGCGACGATGGACACGACCGACGGCAGTTCGGCTTGCTCGCTATCACAATCGTCGCCGCGCTCGTCGTACTCGCAGCGTTCGTCGAGGATTTCGGGAGCCTGAGAACGTGCGCCGATTCGTCAGTGACCGCTGGCGTGTGAGAATGAGGCTCTTCCAAGACCGGGGTGGACTGGATGGATTGGAGACCGGCGGCGAAAGCCGGTCTTTACTCGACGACGCCGCGTTCGACGTGCATGGTGGGGATGGCCGACAGGAGGCCGTCAAGGGTGGCGATCTCGTAGTCGGGGGCGGCGGCGTCGTCCTCGGGTTCGAGGTCGACGTAGCGGCCGCGGCGGAGGCGGACGGTGGTCATCCCGAGTTCGTTGGGGGCGCGGAAGTCGACGCGCGGGTCGTCGCCGACGTACGTCGCTCTGGTGGGGTGGACGTCGAGGTCGGCGAGGAACTCCTCGAAGACGCCGCGTTCGTGCTTGGAGCGCCCGTGGTCGTGCGTGACGAGGACGCTATCGAAGTGGTCGCGGATGCCGAGTCGGTCGAGTTTCGACTGGCCGCCGCGGCCGTCCGTGATGAGGCCGAGCGCGTGCTCGGTGCCGAGCGCGTCGAGGACGCGCTCGGTCTCCGGGTACGGGTCCAGGGGGGCGTGTGCGCCGTCGTGGAAGGCGTCGACGAGGTCGTCGACGGTGAGGCTCGGGAGGTCGTACGACTCGAGGAGGACGTCGAACGTGCCCGCGTCGACGTTCGGGTCGAAGTACGCGGACAGGAGGTCGCCGTGCACGCGCTTCCCGGAGCGACGATGCACGAGGTCGGCGGCGGCCGCGAGGCCGGCCCTGGCGTACTCGTGGTAATCGTAGAGCGTGTCGTCGAGGTCGAAGCAGACGGCGGTCTGGGTCATGGGTTGGGAGTGGGCTGGAGTCGGTCGGTTCGGGTCACGGGCTGGGAGTGGGGTCGAGTCGGTCGGTTCGCTCCCGGTCGAACGCGTCGGGATGCACGTGGTACGTGCTGCCGTCGGGCGCTGTGAACACCTCGTCCCAGTAGCGGACCATCCTGGTGCCCCACGCGACGTCGGGTTCGGGCACGTGCTCGCCGAGCGCGTGCTGGACGGCCATGTAGGGCAGGTTCGCGCCGGCGCCGACGCACATGATGATGGTGCCGGCGACGCGCGGGTTGATCTCGATGACCTTCATCACGCCATCGGGGTTCTCCTTGAACTGGACGTTCACGTTGTACTCCAGGCCGAGGCCGCGACAGATGCCCGCCGCTTCCTCGATGAGGTCCTCGCGCTGTTCGACGACGCCCTCGAAGCTGATGCCGGCGCGAGTGCGGGCTCGCGAGCGCGGGACGACGGTGTGGACGTCGTCGCCGGTCGCGAGGACGTCGACGCTGTACTCCTCGCCCGGGAGGTACTCCATCACGACGAGCTCGGGGAACGCGTCCCCGGCGTCGAGGATGGGGAGGACGTCGTCGAGGGTCGTCGTCGCCGCGTCCGGTTTCTCGTTCAGGAACGCGTCCAGGTCGTTCGCGCCCTCGTCGAGGACGCGGAACCCGCGACTCCCGCTCCCGACAGGCGGCTTGAAGCACACCGGCCGGTCCGGGTAGCCGAGCGCCTCGACGGCGTCGAGGAACTCCTCGCGCGTCTCGGTGCGGTGGAACTCGGGCGCGGACGCGAATCCCTCGTCGGCGAGGAACCCGTAGAGGCCGGCCTTGTCGTTCGCGACCGCGAGCCGGTCGGGCGCGGACACCATCACGGTCGCGTCGAAGCGCTCGCGGTTCTCCGCGAGCGGCTGGAGTTCCGCGGTGCAGAGCGGGAGGACGACGTCCGCGTCCACCTCGGCGGCGAGTTCGATCATGCGGTCGACGTACTCGGGGTCGTCGCCTCTCGGGACGACGGCGTGCTCGTCGACGAGCGCGAACCCGTACGCGTCCGGGTTCACGTCCACGCCGACGATGCGGACGTCGCGGTCGGGTGCGGCGCGGAGACTCCGGACGATACCGGACGCGCCGGGTGCGCCCGCGCCGGTCATCAGGACGGTGACGTCGCGACGCCCGGTCATCGGGTCTCACCCGCGGTGTCGTCGCTCGCGTCGGCAGCTAGCTCGTCGCCGTCGCCCGCATCGCTCACCGGTTCGCCGCCGTCGGCGGCGGCGCGCGGGGATTCGGTCGCCAGGCCGTCCTCGGCGCGTTCGCGGGCCGCGTCTGCCTCGGGGTCGATGACGACGTTCAGGTCCTCGTTGTCCTCGAGGTCGCGGAGCGTCGCGTAGAGGAACGCGAGCGCCCCGACGAGCGTCGCGAGGAACCACGACCCCGCGTCCTCGCCGTCCTTCCGGACGACCGAGTTCAGGTACCCGAGGACGCCCGCGGCCATCGACGCCATCCCGACGCCGTACAGCGGCGCGAGCGGGTCGTAGCTCTTCACGAGGTACTTGCGGTTGATCCGCCACAGGAACGTCTCGAAGAGCATCTTCGAGACGCGCGGGACGTACTCCTTGTAGTCGATGTGGCTCTTCCAGCCGTCCTGGTACGCGTACTCGGTCTGCCGGCGGACGTCCGCCACCACGACGTCGGCGGCGTTCAGGCGCGCGAGCAGGTTGTTACAGTACCCGTAGTACTCGTACATCCCGTCGATGTCCGTGCGCTCCAGGGCGTCGAGCGAGATAGCGGTGTAGCCGTTCTGGGAGTCCATCGACCCCCAGTAGCCGCTCGCGACCTTCGTCAGGAGCGAGAGGACGACGTTCCCGACGAGCCGGAACCGCGGCATGTGCGCCCAGTCGCCGGCGCGCACGAACCGGTTCCCCTTCGTGTACCCGGCGACGCCGTCAGCGATGGGGTCGAGGTACTTCTCGAGTTCGCGGGGATCCATCTGGTCGTCGCCGCCGAGGACCGCGGTCGCCTCCACGCCTTCCGCGAGCGCGCGCTGGTACCCGGTCTTGATGGCGCCCCCGACGCCGCGGTTCTCCTCGTGCTGGATGGGGACGACGAGGTCCTCGTAGCGGCCGTCGTGCGCGGCGTTCTTCCGTGCCGCGTACTCCGTGATCTCCGCCCACGTGTCGTCGGTCGACCCGTCGTCGATGACGTACGCGCGGTCGACGAACGCCGGGAGATCCTCGATGACGCGGCCGACGAACCCTTCCTCGTTGTACGCCGGGACGACGACGGCGATGGTCATGTCTCGGTACATCACCAACCACCCAGGAACTCGCGGCCAGCGGTCTGTCCCGCGGTCTGGCACGCTGCAGTCACTGCCTGCTCGATGCGTTCGTCGAACGTCCCGTCCGCGTCGCTCCAGAGCCCGGGGTGCGTGAGTATCTGGACGGTGTCCTCGAAGTCCTCGACCGCTGGCGGGTCGTCGCGCCAGCGCTGGCGGGAGTCCGCAACGTACTGGACGTCCTCGAAGAACCGCGCCTCGTACGTCGACGCGAACCCGTCGTAGGTCCTCGCGAACGTCCACTGCGGGGGCTTGTGGAAGGAGACGAGCCGGCGGTCGTCGCCGGTGACCGTCTCGAGGATGGCGAGTTCCTCGGCGACGCGCGCCTCGAGCTCCTCGTCGGCGGGCGGGGAGTCCGTGGGCCAGTACTCGTGCGTGCTGAAGTGCAGCGCGACCTCGTGCCCGAGCGACTGTATCTCGCGGAGGGCGTCGCGCGTCTCCCCCCGGAGCGGGTTGTAGAGCACCGAGGAGAGGAGAACGAAGTAGGTCGCCGTGACGTCCCGGTCGGCTTCCAGGCGAGCCATCGTCAGCGCGTCGTCGACCGAGAGGTCCACGTCGTGCCTGAGGACGACGTCGCCCGCCGCCAGGTCGTCGTGGAACGACCGGAAGGTGTAACCCGCCGCCTTCACGTCGTCGAGGAACTCGCCGTACCACTCGTACGTGAAGTCGACGGTTCGTTGCAGTTGCTTCGAGGTTTCTCCCATGTTACCTTCGGGGAGGGTCAGGACGGGATTAGTAATGAATCGCATACTCGGTTCGGCGCTCCGGCGGCCGGTTTCTCGCCTTCAGCAGGCGCTCGCTGCGAACGGTAACCGGCTTGTACTCGCGCGGGGTGCCCGGGACAGTACGAGCATACCTCTCGACGCGACCGGTCTCGTGGAGGAAGGGGACCGTACCCGAGTTCGACGTTCGAATCCGGGTCAGCGCCTCCGGAGCTGGCGAGCGACCGCCTCGACTCTCGTGGCGACCGTTCGAACGCCCGGTGCGCCGTCGACGAGCCAGAGCACGACCGACGCCATCCCGAGTGCGATTCCGAGGACGAGACCCGTGCTGACGTCCGCGGTCCCGAGGTCGGCGAGGTACTCCCGGAGGTAGACGAGGCCGCGTTCGACGCCGAGATCGTCGGGGTACGGTTCTCGTTCGACGACCGGCCAGAGGACGCGGTCGACGCCGAGTGGTTCACCGGCTCTGAGCGGCGAGACGACGTCGCCGGCGACGTGCGTCCACGCGCCGACGAGGAACGGGACCGCGTTCCGTTGGCGGCCGTCGTCGCGGAGGGCGGCGAGCGCGAGAACTGTTAGTGCGAGGAGAACGAGGACGGAGTGACCGGCGGCGTACCCGGTGGGGAACACGCCGAGCCCCCACGAGAGCGGTTTGTCGACGAGGTCGGGGAACTGGGTGCCGACGGCGAGGAAGAGCACGGGGTCGCCTTCGGGCGGGTCGCCCGCGAGGAGTCTGGTGGCGGCCGAGTAGCACACGTAGCCGACGGCGGCGTGCTCCCACGGCCACATCCGGGCTATCGCGCCTCGACGTCCACGGACCGGAGCGCGTTCACCACCCGGTCGACGTCCTCGGGTGAGAGGCCGGGGTGGACGGGGAGCGAGAGCACCTGTTCGCTCGCCGCGCGAGCGACCGGGACGTCCGCGTCGTAGCCGTCGTACGCTTCCAGCTCGGGGATTATCGTCGGATAGTACACGCCGCTGCCGACGCCCGCGTCCTCGAGGTGCGCGGCGACCGCGTCCCGGTCCGTGCAGCGCACGGTGTACTGGTGGTACGCGTGCTCGCTCCCGTCGGGTTCCACGGGCGCCATGACGCCATGGACGGACGAGAGCGCGTCGGTCAACGCGGCTGCGTTCTCGCGTCGCGCCTCGATCCACTCCGGGAGTCGCTCGAGTTGGACGCGCCCGATGGCCGCGCCGATGCTCGTCATGCGGTGGTTCGACCCGAGGTCGCGATGGGAGTACCCGCCCTCGGGGCCGCGACCGTGGTTCACGTAGCTCGCCGCGCGCTCGGCGACGTCCTCGCGGTTCGTGACGACCATCCCGCCTTCGCCCGTCGTCATGTTCTTCGTCGGGTAGAACGAGAACGCGGCGGCGTCCCCGAACGTCCCGACGTGCTGGCCGTCGTAGCGCGCACCGTGCGCCTGGGCGGCGTCCTCCAGCAGGAGGACGTCCTCCTCGTCGGCGATCTCGCGGAGCGCGGCGACGTCAGCGGGAAGCCCGTACAGGTGCACGGCGAGGATGGCGTCGGCGTCGTGCTCGCGGACCGCGGCACGCGCCTTCTCGGGGTCGAGGTTGTACGTCCGCGGGTCGACGTCCGCGAACACCGGTTCCGCGCCGACGAGCCGGATGGCGTTCGCGCTCGCGACGAACGAGAACGGCGTCGTCACGACCACGTCGCCCTCACCGATTCCCAGACCGACGAGTGCGGCGACGAGCGCGGTCGTCCCGTTCGACGTCGCGACCGCGTGGTTCGCGCCGCAGTACGCCGCGAACTCCTCCTCGAACCGCCGGACCTCGGGACCGTCAGCGACCATCCCGGAGTCCAGCACCGCGAGTACCGCCTCCTTCTCCGCGTCGCCGAACACGGGGTTCGCAACCGGGATCATGCCACGACGTTCTCCGCCGCGAGTTCCTTCGGGAGCGGCCGGTGTTGCGCGGGAACACCGACCGCGAGCGTGTTCGGCGGGACGTCCTCGGTGACGACCGCGCCAGCGGCCACGAACGCGTTCTTCCCGACGGTGACGCCGGGGAGGATGGTCGCGTTCGCGCCCACGGACACGCCGTCCTCGATGGTCGGCCCCTTCAGTTGGACGTCCTGCCGGAGCGGGTACGGGTCGTTCGTCATCACGACGTTCGGCCCGAGGAACACGTCGTCCCCGATGCTCGTCTCCGGCGGCACGTACACGCCAGTCTGGATGCTCACGTCGTTCCCGACGGTCAGGAGGCCGTCGAGGACCGTGTTCGTGCCGACGAGGACGTTCTCGCCGATGATGCAGCGCTCGCGGATGAGCGCGTTGTGTCCCGTCTGGAGGCCGCGACCGAGTTCCGTGTCGGCGTACACGATCGTTCCCTTCCGGATCTTCGCGTCCCCGAGGACGACGGCCGGGCCGACGTTCTCCGCGTACTCGTAGCCGACGGTCGCGCCAGGCTCGACGACGACGTTCTCGCCGAGCTCCGCGACCGTCATCGCGACACCTCCCGCTGTTCGACGACGATACCGGTACTGCGTACTGTCCGTGCGTGCATGATGTATCTCCACGGGGCTGGGTCCGACGCCACCCCGCTCTGGCAGTCGGTAGTCGTGATATCGGTTTTGTTATGCGCGGCCTTCGTGCGCGACAGGACCGCACTGCCGGGCGACCCCGCAGTCGATTCCGGGCGGACCCGTCGGGTCCCTGCACGCGAACGCGGACCGATAGCGGTACGAAGAACGCCGACGGGAGCCGGGATTCGTGACTCGTCGACCAGTGGACGTGTACAAGGATGCAGTGATTGTCAATCGGTCTCTCGCAGAAATCGCCTCGGTCGACGCCCGAACGTTCGTGGTCCCGATTCAGGCCGACGACGTCTCGCCGATCGCGACGCCGACGCCGTCGTCGTCCTCGTCGCCGTTCGCTCGCACCCACTGGTAGTGCGCGGCCGAACACCCGACGTTCGCGGCGACGATGAGCAGTCCCGCGAGCACGACGAGCGGTGCGGCGACGAACGGCTGCACGAGCAACGCGACGAGGAGCGTGACGGCGCTCGCGCCCGCGGTGATCGCGTGGATGCGGTGCCATGCCGGACCGTCGTCCTCGGGCTCGGATTCGAGGTACTCGTCGAACACCGCCGCGTTCGGGCCGCGTTCGATGAGTCCACGTGGCTTGTTGAACGAGACGACGCCCATGCTATCCATCTTCGGGAGGTGGCACTGGTAGAGCCCGACGTACACGCGCTTGCGTTCGCTCGAGGAGAGCTGACTGACCTCTTTCCCGTTCTCCAGCGCAGCGATCTCCTCCGCGAGGTCGCTCATCGAGACGGTATCGTCGACCTCGTTCAGGTACTGGAGGACGTAGCGACGCCGCTGGTTCTTCAGTATCTCGAACACCTGGTCGAGTTCCAGTTCCGTCTCGGGCTCGGCGAGCGCCTCGGTCTCCAGTCGCTCGCTCGCGTTCACCTGTTCGGTGACCGACGTCTCCTCCTCGGTGACGTTGGTCGATTGTGATTCAGTCGACATCGGCACTCCGTTCGTTCCCCCCAGGTCCGGTCGAACCTGCGTCTATCATGGTGGCCGATTTGTTGTATTGCATTGGTCTGTCTCTCTCCGTTTGACGGATCCGCTCCCCACTTCGTCGAACGCCCCTGTAGTTCGAGGCGCCAGAGCGGGTGCGGTCGCACGTGTTGACGGATCACCGCGCGTGAACGCGGGGACCCTCGGCATCGTGCAGGTGGTCTCAGCCAATACCGAGCGCAGTCGTCGGCGACTGCTGTGCCCGGTACGTGGTCGATTCCCCTCCAGTGTCGACGGGTAGGCGGCTTCCGTTCCGCGACAGTAGCGTTATACCCGCTATGATGTCTTTGTTAGACCGGTTCTATCCATCCGTATTGGTAACATACCTGTCGGCAAAAATCGTGGCTCGATGGTCCTACCGACGGTTTACTGAGCCTACTGGTAAGTACTCCCGTAGCGTCTGGGCCGTAATCAGAAGTATCGTCGGTCGCTGGCTAGCGGCGCTCGTGGAGGTCGCAGACCAGCTCGGGGTCGGCGACGAGGAACTCGTCGTTCTCCAGGTGGTCGGCGTCGCTGGGCATGACCATGCACTGTTCGTTGCGGTCGCCGACCGTGATGATGCTCAGGGCCTGTAGGTCGTACCCGAGGTCGTCTTCGGGATCTGGGTTCGAGGAGACTCGTTCCCAGGTCTCGGTTGCCGATTCGTTCACGCGTCCTCACCACCGAGGACAGTATCGCGTTTCAGTTTGGTTCCGGTCCACCCAGAAACCGGTCTGTTCTGGTTCGTCTGGAACACCCATCTTCCAGGCATGGTGGGAAACACCGTCCTACTGGCATTAACAGTATTGCCGAGTTAGTTACCAGAAGCGTGCGCGACGTGGTGGTTCGGTGGTGTTCGGTGGTCGGAAGCCGACGGTTCTTCCTAACGCCGTGTTACCAAGAAACACGAACCAACGGCAGCCACCGCCACCCGGATGGTAATTTCCTATGGGAATCGCCATGCGGTCGTACATGGTCGTTACTTCCCGACGTCGACCGCTCGAAAGCGCGCGACGGAACCCGGACCACGTTCTCCCCGTCAGCGACGACCACGACCGGCGTCGGGAATCACAGCCGCGTCACCAACCACCCCTTCGACGAGAGAAGCACGCCCATAACAAACCACTATTCCGCCGTCCACACTCCCAATGACGCACGACACACCGACGCTCGACGCGGACTCGCCGCTCCGGGGAGCACGGATCCTCGTTACCGGCGGCGCCGGCTTCATCGGCAGCCACCTCGTCGACCTGCTCGCCCCGCACGCGGACGTCCACGTCCTCGACGACTGCTCGACGGGCAACGAGCGCAGCGTCCACGACGACGCCACGCTCACCGTCGGCACCGTCACCGACCGCGCGCTCGTCGACGAACTCACCGACGCCGTCGACTACGTCTTCCACCTCGCCGCCATCCCCTCGGTTCCAGCGACGCTCGACGCACCGACGGAGACCCTGGACGTCAACACGACCGCGACCGCGTACCTGCTCGAACGAGCCGCCGCGCAGGATGCACGCCTCGTCCTCGCATCGAGCGCCGCGGTCTACGGCCGCCCCAGTCAACTCCCAATCTCGGAGACAGAACCGACGACCCCGCGGAGCCCGTACGGCATCTCGAAGCTCGCCGCCGACCAGTACGTCCGCGGGTACGCGGACTGGTACGACTGCGACGCCGTCGCACTCCGCTTCTTCAACGTCTACGGCCCTGGTCAACGCGATGGCGTCGTTCCATCGTTCATCGCGCGAGCACGCGCAGGCGACGCGCTCGTCGTCCACGGTGACGGCAGCCAAACCCGTGACTTCGTCCACGTCATCGACGTGGTCCGCGCGCTCGTGGCCGCCGCAACGACGCCGGCGACCGGCAACGCGTTCAACGTCGGCACTGGAACCACGACGAGTGTCGTGGAGCTCGCGCGCCTCGTCAGCGACCTGGCGCCGGAATCCGTTCCGGTCGTCCACGACGACCCGCGGCCCGCGGACATCCAGGACAGTTGCGCCGATACCACGACGGCTCGCGACGAGCTCGGGTTCGAAGCGACGATCTCGCTCTCCGACGGACTCGCGTCGCTCGTCGGCCGAACCCTGGCAGCAGATTGAACGACCGGGCCCGCTCGAACGACTGCTACTGTTGTCGTTCGACCGACTGGTCACTGCAGTAACCTCGAGTCGCCTTCCCCGAAGTCGTCGTGGTGGCGGCCGAACTGCTCGATAGACCGGTCGCCCGGACCGAAATCGCTTCGACCCGAATCATCGCTCCTATCCGTCCCACGGCGTCGAAATTGCAATACTTACTCGATTGGTGCTTCTCGAAATAGCTATATAACAAAGGTACGCCCTGGCATAGGGACTCATGGGTGGCGACGAAACGTCGCTCCACGGACGAACCCCCACCACGTCCATCTGCCACCCCGGACTCAGTCAGTCGACCCCCATCCACCCCCACACGGACGACGTTTCACTCGACGTTCGACGGGGAGCAGTCCCCGTATTTTCGTTTTCCCGCTGTCGCTCACTCCACGTGGCAGTCGTCGTCAGCGATCGCACCGGCGACGGCCCTCGAGGCGTTCACGGGTCACCGTAGGGGAGGTCACGACGCGAACATACCAGATTCGAACCGATTCAGCACATCGTATCGCAGACTAGGGAAACTCGTTGAAACCATATCGACGTTTCTTTACTTCGGATGCGGTGAATATTTATACCTGGGTGTGCAGGCATCTGAGAAGAATGGACGGCCAGTGGCGCTGCGGGGGCACTCGTCGACGGCCGTCCAAAACTACGAATAATGACAGAAGCTAACTTACAATCGAACACCGCCGCCGAGCAACCGAGCAAACAGATCGTCGAGTTCGACCCGCGGACGGCGGAGTCGATCACCGCACGCATGGCGACCGCCGTCGCCGAAGCGACCGACCAGAGCGTCACGGAGGTACCACCGCTCGGGGAATGGGTCGACTGCGACGCGATCGAACAACTGTTCTCCGCGCAGGAACCAGCCCACGAGCTCTCGCTCTCCTTCGAGTTCGAGGACTGCGAGGTGTTCGTCTCGAACATCGGTCGTATCGTCGTCACCCCGAACTCCGAGTACGAAAGCGCCTGAGGCCCGTCCTGTGGTCTCGTGCCATCGAAAGTCAGAGCCGTTGTAACTTCAGATACCTTTGGAAATGGGTAATAGACATATGGAGGTACTACCACGGTCGCTACAAAAATCTTATATAATTCGAGAGAGTATCTGAACTAATCACCGACGTCGGGGACGTATGGGGCCGTCGAGCACAACGGGGGAGAGCGAGCACGTCCGATACGGTGCCTCGCTCGCCGACTCGAACCGCGGGGGAGCATGAACGATACATACGACAATAACACCGACTCAGGGGTCGAGCCAGGCGGGCGGGGGACGAGTGAGGACGACGCTCCAGCGGGACTCGACGAACCGCTGGTGGGCCTCGGCGGAGACGACGCCGAACTGCCACTGGAGCGGGTCTTCGACATCCTCCGGAACGAACGCCGGCAACGAGTCCTCGGGTACCTCGCCGTCACCGACGACGACGTCATCCGGATCGGTGACCTCGCCGAACACGTCGCCGCGATCGAGAACGACATGCCGGTGAACGCGCTGTCCTCGCAGCAACGAAAGCGCGTGTACGTCGCGCTCTACCAGTGCCACCTCCCGAAGATGGCCGACGCCGGCGTCATCGAGTTCGACAAGGACCGCGGCACCATCGAGGTCGGCCCCAACGCCGACCAGCTCCGCCCGTACCTCGACATCGAAGCTGAATCCAGTGAGGACGAAACGATTCGCTTCGGGACGCCGTTCGCCATACTCTCGGTGGCTGGTGTGGTCGCGTACCTCTTCGCCGCACTTGCCGGCGGGACTGGCATCGCCATCGGCGGTTTCGTCCTTCTCGGTGGCGTTCTCGCCGCTGCAGTCATCGGCTATCGCGACCACGTAGCCTGAACGCCGTCCGAAGACGCTGAACGGCCCGTATCGAACGGTTACACGTCTTCTACTCGGAATAATTCCGTGCTGTTACACTCAAACTGACGCATAACTAAACGCATTCTCCGCCACCTACAGGGTATCGACCGCGTCAGAGTTGCGCGACGTGGCTCAGAGACAACCATGTACGAGACACCGACACGACGAACGAACCCCGACGACGCCGCCTCGAGCCACCAGCTCGACAACGCCAGTGGTGGTCGCCAGTGAACGCCGTCAGGCGGTTCGAGGCGAGACGACACGCGAGGCCACCGGCTCGCCCCGTCGCTGCGATACCGCGACGAGAGTCACAGACGACCGACGTCCAGGACCCCGCCAGAACCGGCGGCCTCGACCCGCCCCTGGTGCGTGACCGACGACGATACCGACACCCGCGTCCGGCTGCACCCATCGGCGCCGCCCGGGACGGATCGACCGTGGACGATCGGCTCACGAGCCGGTTCGGGCGCTCGACGACCCACCCCACGCCGAACAGCCGCGCTCTTAAACGCACATCGACGCGAACGGGGGGGAGTTCGGTCAGCCTGCCACTGGCAGGCGAGGGACTCACGGCGCTCGATTCCGGGCCGTCGACGCGGTGCGTACCGACCGCCCTGAAGTACCAGCGTCCTACCTCGACTATTCGGAACTTAACAAAGGGTCCAACCGTCGTGGTAGGAGGTAATCGCATGCAGAACAACTCCCGGTGAATCCAAAACCGATGTCAGAATCCGAAGGAGGTGAGTTAACGCAAGACACCGTCTTCGAGATACTCAGTAACTCGAGACGACGGTTCATGCTATCGTACCTCCACGAGCACGACGGCCCGGTCGACCTCATGGATCTCGCGAACGAGATCGCAGCGTGGGAGAACGACACGCCGGTCGAGGAACTCACCGACAAGCAATCCAAACGCGTGTACGTCTCGGTCTACCAGACGCACGTTCCGAAGCTCGTGTCCACGAACCTCATCGAGTACGACTCGGAGTCGGGGCTCATCGAGCTCTCGGACCGAGCGAGCGAGATCGAGCGGTACATGCCCGAGTCCGACGACGAACGACCCTGGCATCGGTACTACGCGATTCTCGCGGCCGTCTCTGCGGCGTTCTATGCGGGCGTTGCCGTGGGCGTACCGCTCCTGGACGTATTGCCCGAAGCGGTCGCCGGTGTCATCGTCGTCCTCGCGTTCGCCGTCCTGTCGGCGGCGCACTACGTGGACCGTGACCGCGGCCGACCGATCGTCGAAGATGCCTCCGTCGAGGACAACTCATGAAAAATCAACCGAAGTTACAGAAACAGGTCGACAGCGCAGTTAACTATCCAGGCCGCTTCCACGGCCGTCCATCACGTCGCTCACCGTCGAGCACGTCGAGCACCGATGCAGGGTCCCGGTATTATCGCCGAAGACCCGCACGTAGCTCGCCGAGACGTGCCGGCCGCAGTTCGCGCACGTTCCGTCCTGCTGTCCCGGAGTGGAACGAAGGTCGTCCATGGTACAGCTTGACCCACTCGGTGCTGTGGCATTGTTATTCGAGCACTACGAGGTTGGTAGGATGAGCGACGAGTGGAACGCGATCGGGTTCGTCATCAGCTCGAACTACCGCGTGACCGTCCTCCGGCGCCTCAATCAGGGTCCTGCGACGCCCTCGCAGATCGCGAACGACGAGGACATCGCGATCACGCACGTCTCGCGTGCACTCCGTGAACTCGGCGAGCGCGATCTCGTCGAGCTCCTCGTCCCCGAGAACCGGCGGAAGGGTCGCGTCTACGGGATCACCGAGAAAGGCGAGCGCATCTGGAAGGAGATGCAGTCACAGAACCTCGCAGAGTGATCGTACGCGACCGACCCCGTCCCTCTTCCTCGGCGACGTCTCACGTCCAGTAGTCACTCGACCGAAGGACGCCCTCCGTGCGCGACGACGTCTCGCCAGTCGCTCGACGAAGCCCGGCGTTCCGGGATTCCATCTCTCGATCAGTCAATCGCCAGCGGTCCGCTCGAACCCGGTCATGGGCCCGTCATTCGGACGCACGCGCTGAACAGGTGTTCTCGCTCCGCCCCTGGGGTGGGACGGGCTGCGGCGAGGGGCCCGCGGTGAACTATCTCGTCGAGAAGCGTGGATTTCGGGACGGGCAACGACCGCTCGATACGGCGTCGATGGACGTCACAGAGGGGGCACGTGGGTGAGGAAAGAAGGCCGGGGAGTCAGCGGGAGTCGCGTCAGCGGGGGCGGCGATGACGGCCGCCGTTCGGGAACGCGCTCGCGAGACGTTTCTCGTTCTCCTCGGCCTCGTCCGTCGAATCTGGTTCGGCGCCTTCCGGGAGGAGCTGCTCGGGCTTGCGCGCGTACGCGGGTGTCGCAGCGAATGCTTGGATTCGACGCATCTCGTCTTCAGTCAGTCGTTCCACCATAGGTAACCATTGGCGTACGACACCGTTAGTAAGTGGTTCCATACGTCAGCAAGTGCAAGCGTAAGGTCTCCCTGTGAAAACATCCCAAGCCCCGGATCAGCCGGAAGGACCGTACTACTCACCCCGTCCGGCGACGACCGACGCCGGAAGATTGTCGGCCAGACGAAACGAATCGCGTCGGCGCAGCGCTCACTCGGGAGCGCCGACGTCGTCGACCCGACCGTCGCTCTCCAGGAGGAGTGCGAATACCTTCCGCTCCGCCTTCCGGATGTGCTGGCTGAACGTCGGGGGCGCAACGCCGAGCGACGACGCCACCTCCTTCCCGCTCACCGACCGCGGCCACTCGAAGAACCCCCCGTAGAACGCCGCCTCGAGGACCGCAAGCTGGCGTTCGGTCAACAGCTCCTCGACCTGTCGCTGCAACGCGGTCATCGACTCCATCGGCCGCGAGAACTGGCGCTTCGAGACGAGCTCCGCCCCCGGATACGCCTCGACGACCGCGGTCGTCACCGCCCGCACGTCCGTCTCCGGCGGCACGTGCATGACGATACGGGACTCGCCGTCCTCGATCGTCGCCCGCTCGATGTACCCACCGCTCCCCATCGCTTGCATGTACACCGGCGAGTTCCCGGTCCGCAACTCGAACCGCGACTCGCCGTCGCCGCCCGCCGAGTCGACGATCGTCACCGACCGCCACCCCTCGAACGCGTCCACGAGTCCCTCGAGCGCGTCCCGCGCATCGTCGGTCACCGTCCCGTAGACGAGGAGTTCGTCGTCGTTCACTCGAACCGTCTCCTCGAACGCGATCCGACCGCCCGGGTCGACGTCCACCGCGAACTCGTCGTAGATGCCCTCGACCCGGTACTCGAGCTCCACGACCTCCTCGCTGGTCAACGCGCGCTTGCGCTCCACCGCAGCGATAGCGTGCCCGACGAACTCGCCGATCCGTTCGACGACCGCGCGCTCCTCGCCCGTGAACGCGTTCTCGCGGTCCGCGTGCACGCTCAACACCCCGTAGAGCGCGTCCTCGTACGTGATCGGTATCGCTGCCGCGGACCCGAACCCGTGGCGGTCGACGAGCTCGCGCCACGGCTCGAACTGCGCGTCGGTCGACGCGTCCCGAACGACTTGCACCGCGCGCTCCCGGAACGCACGCCCGACCGGGCCGTGACTCCGCGGGTCCGCCGGGTCAGTCGTAATCGTCACCCCGGACAGGTACCCGTCCACGCCCGCCTCGGTCCGGAGCGTGACCGTGCCGTCGTACGACTCGACGCCACCGATCCACGCGAACGAGTACGACGACGAAGCGGCGAGCTCCTCGCAGACGAGCGCCTCGATGTCCTCGCGCGTCGACCCCTCGACGGCCGCGGACGCGACGTCTCGAACGAGCGCGTTCATCTCGTTCAACGCCTCGAGTCGCGCACGCTGGCTCTCGATCTTCCGTTCGCGGTTCACGCGCTCGGTGACGTCGCGGAGCACCCCGACGCGACCGCAGCCGTCCTCGAACCCGAACGCGGACACCTGGACGTCGGCGACGAACGTCTCGTCGGTCGTCGCACGGACCGTCCCCTGGAACCGACCCGCATCCCGGTCGCCGTCGTCGGTCGACGCGAGCGCACGCTCGGCTTTCTCGACGAACGCGTCGTCGAGCACCTCTCGGGCCGCCGCACCGACGATGTCGTCCACGGGTGCATCGACCAGGGACGCGAACGCGTCGTTCACGAACGTGAACCGGTTCTCGCTGTCGAGCACGTAGATGCCGTCCTCGACGGTTTCGACGATGCGTTCGTACGTCTCGAGTTCGCGTTCGCGCTCCCAGCGGTCGGAGATGTCGCGGACGACGCCGGCGGTCCCGGTCATCCGGCCGTCGTCGTCCGTGAGCACCGCGAGTCGGTTCTCGACGGGATACGGTTCGCCGTCCTTCGGCTGGACCTCGTACTCGGCGCGTAATCGCCTGGGTTCGTCCGCGTCCAGGACGTCGACGAGCTGCTGGGCGACGGTCGCGACCGCGTCGTCACTCATCCCGATGGAGACGTGCGACCCGAGGAGTTCCGACCGAGAGTACCCGGACGCTTCCACGGCCGCATCGTTCACGAACGTGAACTCGCCGAACTCGTCGAGCTCGTAGACCGGTTCGCCGAGGGCGTCGACGAGGCTCGCGTACCGACGGAGCTCGCGCTCGCGAACCACGCGGTCCGTGACGTCGCGGAGGTGGACGGCGACCCCGTGGTCGATGGGGACGGCTTCGAGGTCGAACCGTCTGTCGTCGAACCCGGTCGCGTCCTCGACGCTCACCGCCGTTCCGGTGTCGAGACACTCCATCACAGCGCGCTTCGCGTCGGGCGTCGCGGCGAACGCGGTGTCGACGTGCTGGTCGAGGAGCACGGTCTCCTCGTCCTCGACGTCGCAGACGATTCGCGCGAACCTGTCGCCGACGTCCACGACGTACCCCGACGCGTCCACGGTCGCGAACCCGTCGACGGCTCGCGACCGGAACGCGGCGAGTTCTTCCTCGGCGGCCGCGTACGCGTTCGCGAGTTCGGACTCCCAGTCGGCCTGTCGCGTGACGTCCCGGGTCGTCACGACCAGGCTGTCCGGCGCGGTCGGGCGGACGCTGACCGCCAGCCACCGGCCCTCGTCCTCGACGCGGACGCGACGCGGTCCGTCCCGGACCTCCGTCCAGACGTCTGTGACTGGGTCCGGAACGCGTTCGTTCCCCTCGCTAACGAGCGCGACACGTTCGAGGCGCTCGCGCGTCGGCTCGTCCTCGAACCCGAGATGCGCTCGGAACGTCGCGGACGCGAACCCGACGCGTCCGTCCCGGTCGAACGTCACCACCCCCACTGACGCGTCGTCCAGCGCCGCTTCGACCGACGGACCGGGAACCGGCGACCCCGACTCGGCCGACGCCGACCCCGTATCGCCGGCGGAGGCACTCGCAGCGGTATCGCCGGCGGAGGCACTCGCAGCGGTATCGTCCACACCCGTCGCTATCGACTTCTCCCCCGTTGCGCGCGACGTCCACCAGATTCGGGCGCTTGCCCCGACTGACTTCGTCCGTACGTGCCCGGCATCGCTCAACCTATCCAGTCGGTCGTACGTGCTTCGTCGTCCCACCCCGAGCTCGTCACTGACCTCGGTCGTCGAAAGCGGTTCCCCAGCCCCCTCGAGGACCGAGAGCGTCTCAGCGAGCGCCGGCGTGATGGACGCCATACCCCCTGTCACGCCCCGAACCCACTTCAACACTCCGCCGGCGGAGGCCGCTGTCCGTGGACAACTGGAAACCACCTGGTCAGCGACCAGTACGCAACGCTCACCACGAACTTGCGACACTCTCCCACCACCGCCCGACGAACACCCTACAATGTTCTAGGCGAGACTTAGCAACGCTGGTAGTAATACTCGGTTATGGGGGGAGTCGACCCGCCTGAACGACAATGACCGACAACACATACAGATGGTCGCGTGACCGTGCCCTGAACGGTACGTTCCTCGGACATCTCGGCCCCGACGAACGGCACTACCTGCTCTCTGACTCGGACCGACGGGCAGTCATCGGGGTGCTCGCGGACAGAACGACCCCGATACACCTGTCGGAACTCGCCGACGAGGTCGTCCTGGCGACCGCACCGACGACCGTCGACGTGGACGCCCATCGACGAGAGTTCGAGATCGTCCTCCACCACAACCACCTGCCGCGGCTCGACGACGCCGGTGTCGTGGAGTACGACGCGGCGACGAACCGCGTCGACCCAGTACGGAACTCGACTGCGCTGTCGCCCTGACCGCCGCCTCGGAACATCCGGCGACCAGCCGGTTCGTCGAGGGAACCAACCGCGTCGACGAGGCCACTGGGAGCAAAATCGACGAACTTCCGCGCTTCCGCGGAGCGTCGCGAACGCGGTCGCAGGAGCGAACGGACGTATCGGTCAACAACTCGGTGCGATCGTGATAGGTCAACAATACGGTGCGGTAGTGGTACGTTGTGCACTCGAACCGTCGGTTACAGTTAGGTCCGCGAGTGTCCTACGTGGCGGTATGTCCACAGTTCTGCTAGCCGTCGACGGGAGCGAGCACGGGCAGCACGCCGCCGACCGCGCACTCGAAGAAGCGAACGCGCGCAACGCCACCCTCCACTGTCTCTGCGTCGTCGACCGTCGAGTGCACGCCGAACCCGGACTGAGTACCGGCGAGCTGTCGACCATCGAAGCAGAGGACCGCGGGCACCGGTTCGTCGACGACGTCGCGGAGACCGCACAGGACCGCGGCGTCGCCGTCGAGACCGCAGTGAAGCACGGCGTTCCCGTGGACGTCATCCTCGAGTACGCGCGCGAAGTCAGCGCGGACCTCGTCTTCGTCGGCGAACACGGCGACCACGACAACCACCTCGGTGGCGTCGGCCGCCGCGTCGCCGACGCCGCGGACTGCGAGGTCGTCGTCGCGACCGAACGCGTCGACAGCGCTCCCTGACCCGGCTCGACGGGGCTTCCGCGTGGACTGCTGGCCGTTCTCACCGACTGGTAGGCACGCGCAACATTATGGCCTCTCCCGACGTTGTATCAGGTATGCGATTCCTCATCGCGACCGACGGGTCGGCAGCCGGTGACAGAGCGATCGAATACGCGGCGTCGCTCGTCGACGCAACCCGCGACCACGTGACGCTCGTGCACGTCGTGGACCCCGACGTGTACGCGAGCACTGCGAGCGAACCACTCGCGGACGTGAGCGAGGCCGACGACCTCCTCGTCTCGACCGTCCGCGACGCCGAGGACCGCGGCGCGCGCATCCTCGAGGAGTCCATGGTGGACGCCGAGGCGCTCGGGCTCTCGGTCGACACGGAACTCCTCTACGGGAACCCGGCGTCCGAGGTCGCCTCGTACGCTGCGGACGTGGACGCTGACGGCGTCTTCGTCGGCACGACCGGGAAGAGCGAGCGCGCAGAACGCGTCCTCGGGAGCGTCGCGAAGAACCTCGTCGAGCGCGCGTCCTGCCCGGTCACCGTTGTTCGCTGACCGACGGGCGCTCACTAGCTCGCTCACTCACTCACTCACGTTCTTACTTGCTCTATCGACCGCGCGTAGCTCTCGCGCACACTCGAGTAGTCACCGCGACGGCTCTCTGCGTGTCTTCGGTTCAAGGCGACGCGACCGTCACTCGGTCCAGATGACTCGGACCCCCCCGACGAGCAGTCTGTCGGCGCCCCAGGTGGCGGCCGCGTACGACGCGAAGAACGTCGCGAGCGTCACGACGTCCAGCGCGACGACTCCCGTCACGTCGAACGCCGCGACCGAACGTACCACGTCGGGGAGCGTCGCCATCGCGACCGTGAACGTGGCCGCTGCGAGCGCCCCGCCTATCACGACCGCCAGCGACGCCACGGTCGCTTCCGTCTCCGACGGGATGCGAGCCCAGAGCCCGCTCTCGTCCGTCCGCCCCCTGAACGCTGCGACCTGTCGACCGACCTGGTCGACGACGGTCAACGCGAGGACGAACCAGAGGAACGCAGCCAACCCGAACGTCACCATCCCTGCACTGATGCCGAGAGACGCGTCGGTCAGGACGTCGACGAACGCCGGCGTCACGCGGTCGACAACGACGTAGAACAGCACGTACCCGAGTACGGCATCTACCGGGCCGTACGCCGGGCGGAAGACGCCCCTGTCCGCGGACGTTGACCCTCCACGGGTCGGCGAAGCGTGCTCTCCACGGCGGCGGTCGCCGTCGGTCCGCTCGGGGGCGTCGGCATTCCGACTCATGTCCTTCTAGACGCGACTAGCGCGTATCAACCAGGACGCTGAATCTCGCGGCCCGAGAGTCGCGAGCGACTCCGGGCGCGAGCGCCGTTCGGCGACTGCATGGGCCCGGAGTTACGCGGGAACGACCTGGTACGTCGAGGCGCGACGCTTCGCAGCACGTCACTCGCTGTAGCCTTCCTGGAGGAACGTGCCATCCGTCTCGTACATCGACACGAGTTCGGCGATGAGTTCGGGGATGGTCTCGTCCTCCTCGAGGTGGCGGTCGAGTCGTTCTGCCAGTTCGTCGTCGAGTTCGATTGTTCGGGGCATGGTATCGTCCACCAAGACGTACGCTCGGCGACGAGAAATAAGTTGAGTCGAGCCGGGCCGTGGTCCCCGAACCAGGTGCGTCAGTCGTCGCCCTCGTCGCCGGTCGCTCGACGGACGGCACGCTTCACCGCGTCGTCCATCGGTTCAGGGGTGACGATACCGTCCTCGGGATCGTACGAGAGCAAGCCAGCGTCGTCGAGGTGCGGCAGGTGGTCGTGATGGAGCAGTATCAGGAGGTGGTCTCGGTTCGCTGGCGTCGCGGACTCGACCGTCGCGTTGCGCTCCCACTCGACGAGTGCTGTCGCGAGTTCTCCCCGCGACCACTCACGTGGGTCGTCGAGGACGAGGTCGAGGACGCGGCGTCTGACCGCGGAGCTGAGCGCGCGATGCGTCCCAGCATCGAGACCCGGGACCGGCGAGCACTCTCCGCTCCCGCCGGCGCGGTTGCCGTCGAAGTCCTCTCCGCTCATACGAGGACACACGGAACCAATGGTGATAAATCGGTGTCGTCGTTCAACTGAACGACGGCGCGGAGAGACACGAGCGGTTAGGTCGACCAATGGCTCACTGGACGTCGACGACGAGAGAGCGGTCGCTCCCGATCGTCACCGTCGTCCCGGCGTACCGGAACGACACGTAGATGACGGACACCGAGGGGCCCGTGAGGAGGTCGTCGAGCGCGTCCACCTCGATAGACGCCTGCAGGGGCGGCAGCTCGAGCTGCGAGCGGTCGGTCGCCACGGCCACGGTCTCTATCACCGCCATACTGGGCACCTTCCGCCACTCTGTTCCGACCGTCAGCGAACTCGGCTCGTCGACGGCATCCACGGTCCAGCCCTTCTCTTCGTCGGTGTAATGAAACACGGTATTGCACTCTCTCTACGGCACGCAACCCGGACACCCGGGCCGCGTCAGTCGAGCCCAGTCGACCGTCTCGCTCGTCACCGCTCGAACTCCGCCATCAGTGGTCAGAGGACGCTCTATCGGAAGATAAGTATACAGCGACTATCCGCGGTAATGCCCGGAGCGCGTACGGTATCGGAGTGCGTACCCCTCTCACAGTTGGGGCACCTTTACAATGATTCGCGGACCCGACGGCGATGACCGGTCACCAGGCGAGGACGATGCGGCCGTCCTCGGCGTCGACCGTCTCGACCGTCACGGGGCGGTCGAGTGCACGAGCTGTGGCCACACCGACGAAGGAGACGACCGGATGGTCGGGTCGGTCGAGACCGTCGATCGCGGGTGCGTCGAGCTCGACGGTGAACGTCTCCCCGGTGCGGTCCCCACGAGCGCTCGCGGCGAGCTCGAACTGCTCGACGAGCGCTTCTGGGACCGCATCCGGCAGTCTGTCGGGAGTGAGGTCGCCGTCGAGCGACCCGTCGAGCGCCCGATAGAGGTGCGCGCCCGTCGGCTGCAGTGCGACGCCGCGAGTCCGTTCGTCCGCGTCGTCGACGGCGGTCACGAACAGGTCCGTGAGCGCGTCCGGAACCTCGTAGGCGGCGTGGAGCGGCAGGAACACCCTGGTCTCGGCGACCTGTCCCGGGGCGGGGACGTAGAGGACGTCCTCGCGGAGCCCCAGTTCGGTCTGGAGGTCCGAGACGGTGCGAGAGTGCGCGTCCACGACGGACTCGGGAACGGACGCCGAGAGCACGGTATCGGGCGTCAGGTACCACGTGAGGATCCCCCCGAAGATACCGATCGCGCCAACGACGACGAGGACGGTTCGCCCGGCTGGCAGGACGAGTCCGAGTCCGGCGCTCGCCAGTCCGACCGCGAGGAGCGCGAGCGCGGTCCGTCGGTACGTCGTCCGCGTCGTCCGTTCGAGCTCCCGGCGCAGACGTTCGTTCTCGGTCCGCAGGAGCGACCGCTCGACGTCCGCTACCGAATCATCCCCCGACGACACCGCAGCTGTCGACGCGTCGATGGACTCGTCGTCGGCCGGCGACGACGTGGCTGTGGAATCCGTCTCGCTCATCGTTCTACCAGTCCCACTGTCACCTGCTCGTATCGGTGAACGACATAAAGAACCACCGTAATCACGGTCGCAGCGACGCCCGCCTGCGTCAGCGGACTCCCTGCCGGCCACGCCACGAGCGCGACGAGGAGGGTCCCGGCGACCCCCACTGCGAGCGCCGTTGCTCGTGGATACCGACCGTCAGTACCCGCGGACGTCCCCACGGCGAGCGCGAGCGCCAGCCACAACCCGGCCTGGACGAGGACGAACGGCGTCGAGAACGCCAGGCCGTCGAACGCCACAGCGGCCGCGACCTGGCCGAACGCGAACGGGAGCGGCCACGGCAACGCGACCGACAGCGCCAGGAGGACCGCGAGCGCGATACCGGCCGGTCGAGCGAGCGCGAGGCCGACGCACGCCACCGCGACCGCGACCGTCGGCGCCACCCGAACGCGCTCGCGAACCGACGTCATCGCGACCCCCCACTGACGTCGCTCTGCGCCGTCGACGCATCCGTCCTCCTCCCCGTCCCCGCGGCGAGAACGGCGTCCAACCGGTCCCCGGGTGCGACCTCGTAGGCGTCGACGCCGTCGCCGACGAGCCGGCGACGGAACGACTCGAACTCGCTGTACCGGTCGTACGCACCGTCCAGGTCGGTCAGCGAGTCCTCCTCGAAGAGGACCGTCGGCGCGACGAACACGGTGACGTGCGCGACGCGAGACCCGAGCCCTCGGACCGTCTCCAGGACCTCCGCAGGGCGAGCGTCGGTCGTGAACAGGACGACCCAGGGCTCGCCACGCGTTCGAGCGAGCGTCGTCTCCACCGTCCGGAACAGCGGGTCCTCGGTGACCTGCTCGACGAACCCCTGAACCGTCTCGGTGTACGCAGCCAACGTCCGGTCGAACGCCGTCTCCTCACCGGGTCGCGGTTGCACGGGCCGTCGCGCCCGACTACGACGACCGTCCGTCGTCCCGGTGGACGCATCGACGTCGAACAACGCCGTCTTCACGCGCCGATACTGCGTGGTGTTGGCGCTCGGCGCGAACCGACCCGTGATGCCGTCGTCACCGAGCGTGAACAATCCGACCGGGTCGTCAGCGGCTGCCGCACGGTCGACGAGCGAGAGCGCGACCGACCGCAGGTAATCGAGCGCTCGACGGCCCTCCGGTCCCACGGCCGTCGACTCGCGGTGGTCGACGAACAGGAGCGTCTCCAGTTCCCCGGCGGCCTCGAAATCCCGGACGTACGGCTCTCCCTGTCGCGCCGTCGTCTTCCAGTCGATACGGGACTGCGGGTCGCTCGCCGTGTACTCGCGGAGGTCCCCGGGCGTGAACCCGCTCCCACCGATCAGGGCGTCGTGCTCGCCGACGCCGAGACTGATGCGAGTGCCGCTCTCGCCGACGACGACGTCGGTCGGCGTGCTCGGCTCGACGGTACAGGAGACGGCGTCGCCGCACGCGACGCGTTCCGTGAACAACCCCTGCGGGCTCGCGAGTTCGAGCGTCGGCGCACCGAACGCGAACCGTCCAGGAACCGGTAGCTCGTACGTCCCGAACACGCGAACCGTCGTCACACCGCTGACCGTCGTCTCGTCGTCGCCCGTCGACGACCCCGCATCGACGGTCCGTCGCGTCCGGCCGTCCACGTGCGTCGCAGCCAGCGGCGCGTCGCACTCCACCGCGGCGACGCAGTCGACGGGCGCGTTCGTGACGAGTTCGGTCGTCAATTGCACGGGCCGGCCCTCCAGGACGCTCGTCGGCGACAGCGTCTGCGTCACCTGGACGTCCTCGACGACGCGCCTCGCGCGCCCAGCGAACGCGATGGCGTCCGCGAGCACGAACGCGCCGACGCCGACCGCGCCGACGAGGTACGGAACCGACCCGGTGAGCGCGAACAGCGCGAGGAGCGCCACGCCGATGCCACCCGTCACCCAGCACCGACGCGTCGGAAGCATACCGTAGGCGAACGAGCGAACCGCATTGAACTCTTTGGGTTCGAACCGATTCTCCGCGCCATCGACGCGTCCGCTCGCGGTCTCGGACCTCCCGATGGCGAAAGAGGTTTACCTCGAACCCGCCGATATCGACCACACGATGCGTGCTCGCGGCCGAGTCGTCGCCACCTGCCTGCTCGTCCTCGTCCTTACGGCACCGACCGTCGTCGCCGCAAGCACGCCTAGCTCAGTCAGCGGGAGCACGCCCACCGCAGTCAGCGGGAGCACGCCCACCGCAGTCAGCGGGAGCACGCCCGGAACACCGCTGGCGTCCGACGCGAGCGACGACGAGCACGCGGTGTCGGAACCACCAGCTGAACCGTCGTCGCTCGCCGCGCGTCAGCACGGTTTCCAGGACGACGACAACGAATCGTCGAACGGGACGACCGTCCAGCACGAGGACCCCGACGCCGTCGACGAGAACGGCGACCTCGGCGCCGTGAAAGGCTGGCTGAGTTCGCGCATGCTGAACTCGCTCCAGGAGAGCAGCGTCCAGATCACGCAAGGCCAGTACGAGGCCGGGAAACGCGCACTCGGCGACGAGTACACTGGCTTCCTCGGCCAGTACGTCGACGTCGCGGGCGAGACCGACGCGCGAGCGGACGACCGGACCGCGAACACCCTGAACGCCACGCGCGCCGCGCAGCGAACGTACGCGAACACTTCCCAGGAGTACGAGGCGACCTACGAGGCGTACCAGGAGGCGAAGGCGAACGGGAACGACGCTCGCGCCCGCGAACTCGCTCGCGAACTGACGACGCTCTCGGAGGAACTCCGACGCTCACAACGCCGGCTGAACGAGACCTACACGCGCCTCGGGAACCTCACCGGGCAGAACCTCTCCTCGACCGTCGAGGAGTTCGAATCGGTGACGGAGAACGTCACCGAGGAGGCGTCGACCATCCAGGCCGAGGAACTCGTCGCCACGGAACTAACCGTGTCCGTCGACGACGACACCATCTCGTTCCTCGAACCGGCCGTCCTACGAGGTCAACTCCGCGTTCTCGGGAACGCCTCGATGCCCGACGAGGTCCGGCTTCGAATCGGTGGCCGGACGCGGACGGTCGGCGTCGCCGAGAACGGCTCGATACGAACCGAGTATCGGCCGCGGACGACCCCCGTCGGCGACCAGCGACTCCCCGTCGCGTTCGTGCCCGACCCGACGTCGCTCTACGTCGGGACGAACGCGTCCGTGAACGTGACCGTCGTCGGCGTGACGCCACGAGTCACCGTCGACGACGTGACGGCCGCGGGATACGGCGACCGCGTCCCCGTCGCCGGCCGCGTCACCGTCGACGGGGTCGCGGTCGACGACGTGCCCGTGGCCGTGACGGTAGCTGGCAGCACGCTCGCCACCGTCCGGACCGGTGCGGACGGCCGGTATCGCGCGACGCCTCGACTCCCGGCCGACGTCTCGCCCGGCGAGGTGACGGTTCGCGTCCGCGCTGGCGAGACCGGTCGCGCCGTCGACGCGAACGTCTCACGGAGCACGCTCCTCGTCGAGACCACGGGTACCGACCTCTCGCTCGACGCCACCGCGACGAACGACGACCGCGTGCAGCTATCGGGGACGTTCACCACGGACGACGGAACCCCAGTCGGTGACCAGCGCGTCGTCGTCCGCGTCGCCGGCGAGCGCGTCGCCGTCACGCGCACCGACGCGGACGGCCGATACCGGACGACGGCGCGCGTCGACGCGACCACTGGGACGGTCACGGTGCGCGCCGTCTACGACGGCACCGGCACGAACCTCGCGGACAGCTCCGCCAGCCAGCAGATCGAACTGCAAGCCGCCGGGGGCTCGGGCGACGGCGGGCCGTCGACGGGACCGGGCGCGACGGGTATCGTCGCGCAACTCGTCGCGGTCGGCCCGTACCTCGGCGGTGGGCTAGCGGTCGTCGTCGCTCTCGCGGTCGCGGTCCGCTGGCGACGACAGTCCACGTCCTCGACCGAGGCCGACGTCGAATGGGCGACCGACCCGAAGCCAGCGCGACCCGACAGTTCGACCGCGGGAACCCTCGAGGACCGCCTCGACGAACTCGCCGACAGCGACCCGAACAGCCAGGTCCAATCGACGTACCACGCACTCCGGAACGCACTCCGCGGACACCTGGACATCTCGCGGACTGCGACTCACTGGGAGCTCTACCGCGCGGTCGTCGCGGACGCACCGGAACTCGACGACGACCTCCGCACCGTCGTCGAAGCGTACGAACGCGTCACGTTCGCCGAGACCGACGTCGACGACGACCAGGCCGCCGCCGTCCGAACCGCCGCGCACTCGCTCGCGGACACCCTCTCGGCTGCGGACACGGTCTCGGCGAACGACGCCGGCTCGACAGCGGACACACCGACGACGGACGCGACCGGGACGTGAACGACGTCGACGCCGACGTCCCCCGATCCGGTCGTATCAGCCGGGTTCCAGTAATCGAACGACTTAATGGCGCGGTCGCGTTAGCCGTTGGCGATGGCTGACACGTCGGACTGGTGGCTGGCGATTCCGAAGCCAGTCCGGACCCTCCCCGCGGACCTCGCGGCGATCCTCGCACTCCTCGTGCTCACCGTGGTCGCCGTGTTCGTCCCGGGGGTGCGCGAGACGCCGCTGCGCGTCGTCCTCGGCCTCCCGTTCGTCCTGTTCGTTCCGGGGTACGCGTTCATCGCTGCACTCTTCCCCGAAGCAGGCCCCGACCTCGAGGATACCACCACCGAAGCGGACGCTCCCGACCGGCCGAACTCGACCGGCGCGGACGACGAAGCCGACGACGACGCTGGCGGTCTCCGCGAGAAACTGACGACCGGCCCGACGAACCGGGACGGCGGCATCGACGGCATCGAGCGCGTCGCGCTCTCGTTCGGCCTCAGTATCGCGATCGTTCCACTCATCGGCCTCGCCCTGAACTTCACGCCGTTCGGCATCCGCCTCGTCCCCATCATGGTGAGTCTCGCAGCGTTCACGCTCGCCGCCGTCGCCGTCGCCGCCCGACGCCGACGCGAACTCCCCGTCGACGACCGGTTCACGGTTCCATACGCCGCCTGGTTCGCAGCCGGACGAGACGAACTCCTGAACCCCGACTCCCGAGGCGACGCGGCACTGAACGTCCTCCTCGTCGCGTCCATCCTCCTCGCGGCCGCCAGCGTCGGGTACGCCGTCGCCGTGCCGAAGGACGGCGAGCAGTTCAGCGAGTTCTACGTCCTCACCGAGAACGAGACCGGCGCGCTCGTCGCCGACGACTACCCGACGAACTACACCGCGAGCGAATCGAAGCCCGTGGTCGTCGGCGTCGGGAACCACGAAGGCCGCACCGAGAACTACACCGTGGTCGTCGCACTCCAACGCGTCGAACTCGTCGACAACGAGACGAACGTCTCCGTCCTCGAACAGCGACAGCTCGACAGCTACACGACGCGAGTCGCGGACAACGAGACGGCACTCCGGAACGTCTCCATCACCCCGACGATGACCGGCGAGGACCTCCGCGTCGTCTTCCTCCTCTACGCGGGCGACGCCCCACCGGATCCGACCGCGGAGAACGCGTACCGAGAACTACACCTCTGGGTGAACGTCACCGAGGGGACCAACGCGACGACGAGCGTTCCCGTGGAAGCAACCGGTCCCGGGGACTGGACTCGAACGACCAGCAGCGTTCACAGCGACCTCAGACGCATGCCCGGCGCCTGAACGGGTCACAGCCGGTGACGTGTCTCATTGCGTACCAGTCATTACGCCCGACACAGCACTGTTTGTGCCCTGCTACTGCAGGGTTGATTCCGGCAACTGTTCTTGATTATAACAATTCGGTAAATACGCGAGCCACAACTTATTTCGATGGGGGCGAGAAGTATGAGTCGATGGGGAGATACCCACGCCGCGTGCGGAACGCGCGCTTGAAATGTATTGAGTGCAATGCGCCTGTCGCCGAGACGGTCCAGGGGGATTACGTCTGCGTCGACTGCGGATCGTCACCGATCACACCTCGCGAGTGAACCACCAAGGGAATGGGAGATAGAGATGAGTAACGCGTCCACGAAGGCTGACACACACGGTAGACATGACGACGAGAGCCGCATCGAGCGTGAGATAGACGAGAACGAGAGTGCGGAGGAGTTGCTCCTCGGCGCCGACAGCGACACCGAACCCGTCCTCTCCATCGTCATGCCGACGATGAACGAGGAGGAAGGGATCGCCGAATGCATCGAACGAACGAAACGCGCCCTTGAGACGGCTGGATTGACCGGTGAGATTATCGTGAGCGACTCCTCCAGCGACCGGACGCCGGAGATCGCTCGCGAGATGGGTGCGATCGTCGTCGAACCGGACGGCAAGGGGTACGGGTACGCGTACCGGTACGCGTTCGACCGAACGCGCGGCGAGTACATCGTCATGGGCGACGCCGACACGACGTACGACTTCGAGCAGATACCGCGATTGCTCGAACCGGTCCGGAACGGCGACGCGGACATGGTGATGGGGAGTCGTCTCGAGGGCGAGATCAAGGACGGTGCGATGCCGGCACTCCACCAGCACGTCGGGAATCCGCTGTTGACGAAGTTCCTGAACGTCTTCTACGAGGCCGGTGTGTCGGACGCGCACTCCGGGTTCCGCGTGTTCTCGAAGGCCGCGTACGACGAGATGGACCTCGAGACCGACGGGATGGAGTTCGCGAGCGAGATGATCATGGAGGCTGGCGCTCGTGACCTCACGATCGACGAGACGCCGATCGTCTACCACGAGCGCGAGGGGGAGGAGACCCTGGAGAGCTTCAAGGACGGGTGGCGGCACGTCCGGTTCATGCTCGTGAACGCTCCGGGGTACCTGTTCTCGATTCCGGGGCTCGTCATCGGCGCTCTAGGTGTCGTCTTGATGGGGCTTGCCGCGACCGGAACGTCGGTCGGCGGTGCGATGTTCGGCGTTCGGACGATGATCGCTGGGAGTCTCCTCACGATGGTCGGGTATCAGGTCGGGAGCTTCGGGGTGTTCTCGACGGTTGCGAGCGATCCGATCCGGAAGCCGGACGACCGGCTCACGCACTGGTTGACGACCGCCGTCAGTCTCGAGCGCGGTGCGACCATTGGCACGCTCATGGTCGCCACTGGCGGGCTGTACGCGGCGTACAGTCTCTACGTCTGGCTGACCCAGGGGTACGCGATGCTGCCGTCGGTCGTCGCGAACATCGGCGCGTTCACGCTCCTCGTCCTGGGGATGCAGACGGTGTTCAGCGCGTTCTTCCTGAGCACGCTCGCACAACGGAACTAGCCTCCCCGTACCGGTTCGCGGGCGTCCTCCGTTCGACTCTCACCAGCGACTCTCCTGACTGGAAGCGACCCGCTAGTGTTTGGTTCGTGTTCGAACCGGTCGCGGAATCTGCTCCGACTCTACTGTCCAGTGACCGCGATCGATGGGTGCCCTCTCTGAGTGGTCGGGCGCGATCGACGGGGTAGTCGTCAGCGAGAACCTCCCAGCGATGTTCCTCGACGAGAGCGAGGTTTCTGCGGTCAGACGCTCGAATTGGTGCAGTCGTCGGCGGCGGACCGAGCAATCGTGAGCGAGATGGGGTCCGCCCCTCCGGTGTGATAGACGACGTGGCTCGTGATCATCGTGGCCTCGAGTCGTGGTGGCGGGACGACGGCGGCGGTCTGTGGGTAGCGTTGTGCACCGGTCGTCGACCACGATGCCTGGACGAGCATCGGGCACCCGGGGGGTGGACTTCCCGTGAGGTAGGCGTCCGTCGGCCCTCTCCGCCCGTCGCCCGCGCTCGTGTAGTACGGCGTCATCCGCGTGAGGTGGTCGTCGCTCGTCCACGCACCCGGGACGTGGCGTTCGGCGAACCCCGTGCTCTGGAGTTCCGCGGGGGTGGTGACGCCCTTGTACGGGAGGACGTCGAGGCCGCCGTAGGCTATCGGGATGCTGGCGACGCTCGCGAGGACGACGACGACGGCGAGCGCGCCGGCGGCCGTACGCGCCGACGGTCGCCTGCGGTCGAACCCTGGAATGTCGTCGAGGAGGCCTGTTCGAGTGCTGATGCGAGCGGCGGCGACGGCGGCTATCGTGACGACGGGGAGGTGCGAGAACGTCTGGACGCGGTAGAGGGTGTTCAGGTAGTCGGCGGTGAGGGAGGCTGTCAGGGAGATGCCGACGAGGACGACGACGGCCGCGAGTCCGGCGAGGAGCGACGTCCCTTCGGTGGTGTCGAGCACGTCCGGGAGACCGTAGGCGAGGAGGACGACGAGGAGGACGAGCGGCGCGATCCCGTAGAGTATCGTTGGGTGCGTACTGGGGAGCCCGGGGAAGATGGGGGCGAGGGCGTTGACCGCGAGGACGACGAACCAGGTGAGGAGGACGCTCGCGAGGAGGGTACGCTTGGTGCTGTCGCGACGGCTGGTGAACCAGCGGAGGCCGATGGCGGCCAGGACGAGCCACGCAAGGATGAGACCGGGGACGGTGGTCAGTCGGTCCTGCTGGTTGATGCTGGCGTCGGTGAGTGTTTGCGTGGCGACGTTATACGTCGCGAAGTACGCGAAGAAGCCGATGGCGAGTGTACCGAGGGACCTGAGCCGCCCGAGTTCGGCAGAGTCGAGTGCAAGGACGGCGAGGAGGACGAGCGCGAGCGCGAGGACGAACGCGTCGAGGTTGTGGACGGCTGGAACCACGAGAAGCGTTGGCAGGGCGACGAACCACCAGCGGGCGTCACGTCGACTGGCGTACGCGACCGCGAGGAGCGCCAGTGGGACGAGCGCGAGCCCGAGAGTCTGTTCGTCCACCGGCATCGACCGGTGGAGGTAGAGGCCTTCGACGGCGAGGACTACCGCTGCGAGGACGGCCGCGTACCGGCGACCGAGTGCGTCGAGACGGGTACCGGCGGCGATGCGGCCCGCGAACGCTGCGGCGAGGAGTACTGGGACTGTGCCGACGACGGCGATAGCTGGTTGAGCGTGCCTGAGGGCGTCGAGGCCGGTGACGTGCGAGATGGTGGTGAGGAAACTCGTGAACGCGAGTTCGTCGACGTGCATCCGCGAGAGCGGGAGGGAGCCGGTGCGAACGGTATCGTGGACGAAGCGAGCGTAGATGATGCCGTCCGGGTTGAACGGGAGCGGCGAGTGCCAGAGCGGCCACGTCCGGAGGGCGATACCGACGGTGAACGCGGCCGCGATACCGAGGACTGCCTGTCGTCGATTCATCATCGGTCACCTCGTTCGAGGAGCGATATCGGGTTGGCGCGGAGGACGGGGACGGCGGCGACGACGGTGCCGGCGAGCGCGAGCGCGAGCGCGGTCCCGGCGGTGATGGCGAGGAGACCGGGGGCCAGTCCGGGTGCGACGTCGACGCCGAACAGTCGGAGGAGCCCGCTGTGGTCGAGGGCGGCGACGGCGAGGCCGCTTGCGGCGACGGCGACGGCGGTGGTTACGGTGCCGATGCGGACTGCGTCACCGACGAGGACTCGGAGGACCTGCGTGCGGCTTGCGCCGACGGTCCGGTAGACGCCGAGTTCGTGGTGCTTGGCGTGGACGTCGTACGCGAACGCGGCGGCGGTTCCGGCGACGGACATGAGTGCGGCGAACCCGAGGACGACGGCGAGCACGAGCTGGACGTTCCCGAAGACGGTCGCGATGGCGCGACCGATGCCGGTCGACCCGGCTCCGGTGCCGGCGCGCGAGGCGAGTGCGGCGGCGAGGCGGTCGTCGCCGCGGACGGCGAGCGCGTGCGAGACGACGGTGCGGCCGTCGACGGTCGCGGTGAACGCGTACGAACCGGGCGCGATTCGACCGGGTCGGGCGACGTACCGGTCGCGACCACCTGCGGGGACGGTGACGGTTCGCGTCGTCTGGACGCCTGGCCCGCCGATCGAGACGGTCTCGGTCACGGACTGGTTCCAGGGGTTGGTGGCGACGAGTGCCGGCGTCGGTCGTGCGAGCGGCGTCACTGACGCCGGAGCGTTCCAGTCGTAGGTGAGCGACCGCGTCGCGTTCGCCGCTACCTCGACGGTCGTGGTCGTCTCGTAGCCGTCGTGTTCGACGACGAGCGTTCTCGTCCCGGTGGTGGCGAAGGTTACGGTCGTCCGACCGTCGGCGCCGGTTTTCCGGGTCTGGTCGTCGAACGCGACGGTCGCGTTCGCCGGACTTCCCGAAAGCGTTCGGACGACGACGGTGAGCGTGGCGTTCGGTGGGACGCGGTCCGGGAGGCCCTCGACTGTGACCGCGTTCGGGGGGACGACGGAGACGGTTCGAGTCACGTCGCCGACCTCGACGGGCTGCTCGCCGGTCGCGTTCGGTGTCACCGTCCAGTCGAGCGTCGACGTCTCCGACGCAGGGACGTCGGCCTCGATGCGCGTGGTCGCGTCCCCGAAGCGAGCGGGTAGCGAGACCGACTGCGGTTCGTTCGTGGGGTTCAGGACGCTGGCGGTGACGCGCACGGGGTCGCCGACGGCGACTCGCTCGGGGACGGTGACGTCGATAACGCGGACCGAGTCGTCGCCGTCGACGCGGTCGTCGAGCCGAACGAAGTGCACGCTATCGTCGGCCTTCCCCGTGAGATGCCGGCTCGTGGGGAGGGAGACGACGAGCTGGTCGTCGTGGTATCCGGGCGCGTCGTAGCGGCCGACGACGTCGACGCTCGTGAACGCCGGCGTGGTGCTGCCACCGAGCGTGACGGTGTCGCCGACACCGAGGTCGAGCGTGGCCGCGAGGTCCGCGCCCACGACTGCTTCGTGACGCGCACTCGGCGTGCGTCCGGCTTCGATCGTCGCGTCACTGACGGCCGCGAATCGGTCGTACTCGGCGCCCCTGACGAGCGTCGCCCGTCCGTCGAGGACGGTGAACGCGAGCACCTCCGGACTCGCCTCGACGCCGCTCCCCTCGAAGACGCCCGCGTACGCCGTGGGGACGTTACTCGCGACCGGGTGGACGGCGCCCGGTTCGGAGAGCGTCTGACCGCCGCCCGCGACCAGCGGGCCGAGCGCTCCCCCGACCGCGGCGACGACGAGCACGACCGTCACGAACACCGTGAGGGCACTCGCGGCCGGCCACAGGACGCGCCAGGACAGCACCGTCGGCGAGAACCGGCCGTCGGCGCTCTCGCGGTCCCGGTCGGCGTCGACGTGCGCGGGGTTCGCGAGCACCGACGGGAGTGCCGCGAGCGCGCCGGCGACGACGCCGAGCGCGAGCACGACGACGTACCCCGGAAGTAGCGTCGCCGCTATCTCCGCGGTGACGCGCGTCGTCAGCGACGTCGGCAGTCCGGCGAAGACGGCGACGTTCACCGCGGCGTTCGTGCCGATGACGCCGAACGCGTACCCGAGCGCGAGCCCGACGGCGACGAGGATGCCCGCACGCACGGCGAAGTCGACGAGGACGCGCCGGCGACTCCCGCCGGTGACGCGGATAACCTTGATCGTCCGCCGGTGGTCGCGGACGGTCATCCGGGTCACGCTGAACACGATACCGGCGGTCAGGATGCCGACGCCGAGGGACGTCACGGTGAGGAGCGCTCGCACGCCGCGGGTCGCCGCCGCGAAGAACGCCAGTCCGCCCTGGAGTGGCGTTCCGTCGTTCGCGGCGACCGTCGACGCGTTCCGGATGACGTACCCGCCGGTCGACTCGCTCGCCCGAACGCCGTCGGTCGAATCGACACCGCGAACCAGGTCGCTCCCACCGACGTACCAGTCCCCGGGAACGACCGTCCGACCACCGTCCCTCGCGACCACGCGAACCGACCGCGTCGTCGACCCGCTGGGCACGATAACGGACGTCGTCTCCCCCGGGCGTTCGACCGACACCCCCCGCGGGGGCGGCCCCGGTAACGGCACGCCGACGGTGTCACGCACCCACGCCGCACTCGCGTTACTCGCCCCGACCAGTATCCGACGGTCGCCGTCGGCGCTCCCCCCGTCGACGCGCCCGCCGTCGACAGTCACCGCCGGGAGGTACACACCGTCCTCGACCGACTGGTCCTCCACGCCCTCGGATTCAGCGTCGACCGCGGAGACGACGCCCGGCGTCCCGAAGTCCGCCGCGATAGCCGTCGTCTGGCCCGCGACCGCACCCGCCACCATGACCGTGCTCGTGAAGAACGCAACCGCGACCGCGACCGTCAGCACCGTCAGGTGATCGCGTCGAGAGAACTCGAACCAGAGCTGGCGGCGATACGACATCGAGCGCGGTCAGTCCGACGCCGCGGAATCGGCCGTCGCCCCTTCCGGTGGGACGACCGACCCGAGGACGTCCTCGACGACGTCCTCTGGCGAGACGCCCCCGAGGTCGGCGTCGGTGTTCAGCACCATCCGATGCCGGAGCGTCGGCAACGCGATCGCCTTCACGTCGTCCGGGATCACGTACTCTCGGCCGTGGATCGCCGCACGCGCCTTCCCCGCGTTCAGGAGCGTCAACGCCGCACGCGGTGACGCACCGACGTCGACGTGCTCGTGCTCGCGGACCGCCCGCACCACGTCCAGGATGTACTCCTTCACCGGCGGCGCGACGTGCACGGCCGCGACGACCTCGCGTAACTCGGCGACGTCACCCGACGACAACACCGGCTCGACGGACTCGGCGTCCAACGTGACGTCCGCGTCGAACCGGTCCAGAATCCGGCGTTCGTCGTCCCGGGACGGCGTGTCGACGACGAGCTTGAACTGGAAGCGGTCGCGTTGCGCCTCCGGCAGCTCGAACGTCCCCTCCATCTCGATGGGGTTCTGCGTCGCGATGACCATGAACGGCGTCGGGAGCGCGAGCGTCTCGCCCTCGATGGTGACGCGACGCTCCTGCATCGCCTCCAGGAGCGCGGACTGGGTCTTCGGCGTCGCGCGATTGATCTCGTCGATGAGGAGGACGTTCGCGAATATCGGACCGCGCTGGAGCTGGAACTCGCCGGTCGCCTCCCGGTAGACGTGCGTGCCCGTAACGTCCGCCGGCAGGACGTCCGGCGTCATCTGGATGCGGTTGTACTGGACGCCGACCGCGCGAGCGAACGCGTGGCCAGCGGTCGTCTTCGCGACCCCGGGAACGCCCTCCAGGAGGACGTGCCCGCGCGTCAGGAGCGCGACGGTGAACTGCTCGATAAGCTCGTCCTGTCCGATGAGGACGGTCTGGGTCTCGTCACGGAGCGCTTCGTACGCCTCGGCCGGGGTCATCGTTCGCCTTCATCGTTCTGCGACCGACGGTTAATACTTTGCGCGAGACGCTCGACGCGGTCGGCGTCCCAGTCCGGGTGGCGGTCCCTGATGAACGCTCGGACGTCGTCGTCGCGAAGCGGCGTCCGCGGACGCTCCCGGCCGAGTCGGTCCTCGAGCGCGGCGAGTGGACTGACGCCCTCGAGGAGCGCGGCGGCGAGCGCGGCGAGTGGACTGACGCCCTCGAGGAGCGCGGCGGCGAGCGCGACGAGTACCGCGCCGACGGCGAGTTGCGCGAGCGCGGACTCCTCGAGGACGAGCACGAGGACGGCGAGCGGCGGGACGCCGCCCGCGTGCGAGTAGTCGAACGCCACCGGGCCGTCGTCCGCGAGCGCGACGACGAACGCGCGATTGTCCTGCCGGTCGAGCATCGTGTTGATGAACAGGCTCGGGTCGGAGACGACGACGACGGTGCCGTCACCGACGGACTCGGCCGTCACGACCGGGCGGGCGCCGAGCGTCTCGGCGTCGTCGAGCGCGTCGTTCCGGTTCACGTCCAGATAGCTGAACGACGAACTCCGCGCGAGCACCCGCACGTCATCCGTCGCGTTCACCACGGACGGATAGTTGAGCGCGAGGCGGTCGACGCCGCGCGTGTACGTGCTGTTCGTGACGTTCGTGGCGAGGGGCATCGCGGGGGTCGCCCCGTACCGTCGCTCGTCGCGGAGCAGGCGGCCGTCTATCCTCGCCTCGGCACCGACGCCGGAGAGCAACGCGTTGGCGCCGCCACCGAAGTCCCCGGCGACGACGAGCGTCCCGCCGCGTTCGACGAACGCTCGCACCGCCGAGAGCGACGCCTGATCGTACTCGCTCACCGGCGACAACACCACCGCGGTCGCGTTCGACGAGAGCGACTCGTACGCCTCGGCGTCCCGAACGACGGTCGTCTCACCGTGTTCGGCAGCGAGCACGCGTGCGTCCTCGGACCCGTCCCACGCCGGGTTGTACCCCCCGAAGGCAGCGGTGGACGTGCTCCCGGCGTAGACGACGCCAGCGACGGCGACGAGCACGACGAACGCCAGCACGTACTGCGGGAGCTCGACGCGCATCTAGAGGACCCCCGGCGGCAGTATCTCGAGGATGCGTCGAACGACGACGTACGCGAACGCGACGAGGCCCAGGCCGATGAGCCACTTCAACCGCGCCCGCCACGTGGGCGTCACGTTCAGCGGTGCCGTCAGTTCCACGACCACGAGGAACCCGATGAGGGTGGTCACGAAGAACAGTTCGTACGCGAGGGCGTCCACCAATGCCAGGACGAGTGCACTCCCGAGCGCCCACGCCATCGTCCCGGCGACGAACCGTTGGCGACGCCGCGTCGTCATCGCAAGGAACTCGTCCGGGCGGTGATAAGAAGGTGTCGTCTCCACAGCAGACCGCGCGTGCTACAGTCGCCCCGTTCCCGTCAGTCGTCGAGTTCGTTCCCGCACTGGGCGCAGACGTTCGCCTGCCAGCCAACCGTCTGTACCACGGCAACCTCCTCGTCGCACGTCGTGCAATGAACTGTCTCACTCATGGTCCCAACTACCGTTACCACACGCTACACTCCGATCGGCCATTAAATATAAGCGTGAATATCCCGGGAACCAGACGGTCGATACCGACGAAGCTATCCGCCCCGGCCCGATACCCCGTCACGATGTGGCCCTGGGGACATCTCGGTCTCGGCTATCTACTCGCTCGCGCGAGCGTCCCGACGGACCAGGTTCGCGGCGCACACCTGCTGGCCGTCGCGCTCGGCACGCAATTCCCCGACCTGGTCGACAAACCGCTCGCGTGGACGTTCACCATCCTCCCGTCCGGCCGGAGCCTCGCGCACTCCGTGTTCGCGCTCGTCGTCGTCGTCGGGTTCGCGTGGGTCGTCTGCCGTCGCTACGACCGGCCGACGCTCGCCGTCGTGTTCGGCATCGGGTACGCCAGTCACCTCCTCGGGGACTCGCTTCACGCCCTCGTCGGTCTCGAATGGGAGTTCCTGACCTTCCTCGTCTGGCCGCTGCTCGAACTCCCGCCGTACGAGAACGACTCCTCGTTCGTCAGTCACTTCCTGAACTTCGAACTCGGCGCGTGGACGCTGTTCGGGTTCGCACTGTTCGCGACGGCCGCCGTTCTCGTCGTCCACACCGAACGCCAGCATCGTCGCTGACAGCCCGAATTCCCCGTCTTGACCTGGTGATACCCCTGGTGAGCCGTCGCTCGCCCACCCAAGCGGCCCGTCGGGCAGCGCCACGGACCGACTTTCAGCGACGTCGGCCACGGCCGCCGCGCCCACACATATAAATGTCGCGAACGGCTAGACGGCAACAGAATCCGATGGCTCGTCTGAATCGAGAACGTGGAACACAGGAATCGGTCGCCAGTTCGGACGAGCAACAAACCGACGAGTCGGAGACGGAGACGTGCCCCGAGTGCAACTCCGAACGGCTCGTCACGAGCGGGGACGGCGACGAGCTCGTCTGCGACGACTGCGGGCTCGTTCTGGAGGAAGACATGATAGACCGCGGGCCGGAGTGGCGTGCGTTCAATCACGGCGAACGAGAGAGCAAGAGCCGCGTCGGCGCCCCGACCACGCAGACGATGCACGACAAGGGGTTGACGACGCAGATCGACTGGAAGGACAAGGACGCGTACGGGCGCTCGATCTCCTCGGAGAAACGCAGCCAGATGCAGCGCTTGCGGAAGTGGCAGGAGCGCATCCGGACGAAGGACGCGGGCGAACGCAACCTGCAGTTCGCGCTCAGCGAGGTCGACCGGATGGCGAGCGCGCTCGGCGTCCCACGGTCGGTGCGAGAGGTCGCCTCCGTCATCTACCGGCGCGCGCTCAGCGAGGACCTCATCCGCGGCCGGTCCATCGAGGGCGTCGCGACGGCGTGCCTGTACGCGGCGTGCCGACAGGAGGGCATTCCGCGGAGTCTCGAAGAGGTCGCCGAGGTGTCTCGCGTGGAACAGAAGGAGATCGGGCGGACGTACCGGTACGTCTCGAAGGAACTCGGCCTGAAGATGGAGCCGGTCGACCCGAAGGAGTACGTGCCGCGGTTCTGTTCGGAACTGGAGGTGAGCGAGGAGGTGAAGATGAAGGCGAACGAGATCATCGACGTCACCACCGAGAAGGGCTTGCTCTCCGGGAAGTCCCCGACCGGGTTCGCGGCGGCCGCGATCTACGCCGCGAGCCTGCTCTGTAACGAGAAGAAGACACAGCGCGAGGTCGCGGACGTCGCGCAGGTCACGGAGGTCACGATCCGGAACCGGTATCAGGAGCAGATCGAAGCGATGGGCATCCACTAGTCCCTCGAGCCCGCTCCCGGGGGTGACCGACGCTCTGCGAGGGCGTCGTCACGTCCGCGTAATGTCGAACAGTAAAGGACCAGTGCTACGGAGTCACGGGTATGGCTGACGAGCCCATCGACGACGTGGATCGCGCGATCCTCCACGCGCTCCAGGAGGACGCGCGGAACATGTCGTCCGGTGACATCGCGGAGCGAACCGGGACGTCCGACAGTACCGTCCGCAAGCGAATCCAGCGACTCGAGGAGAGCGGTGTCGTCAAGGGGTACGAGGCGAGCGTCGACTACCAGAAGTCGGGGTATCCGCTGCGGATGCTGTTGTTCTGTACGGCGTCGATCCCCGAGCGCGGGACGATCATCCCGGAGATACTCGAGATCGAGGGGGTGGTGTCGGTACAGGAGCTGGTGACGGGCGAGCAGAACCTCTTGGTGACGGCGGTGGGGGAGTCGGACAACGACATCACGCCGGTCGCCCAGGAGCTGCTGGACATGGGGTTGACCGTGGCCGACGAGGTGCTGGTTCGGAGTCACGAGACGACGCCGTTCGGGAAGTTCGACACGGGCGGCGGCCGCGACGACGAGTGAGTGCGCGGGGCGGGCTAGAGGAGGACGCGTTCGACGTCGAGGCCGGTGGCGCGGCGGACGACGGCTTCGACGGTGTCCTCGGTGCCGGCGAGGTTGTGCGAGTCGCCGTCGAGGACGAGGAGGGCGGCTCGCCGACCGGGTTCGACGACGCCGCAGTCGAGTCCGGCGATGTCGGCGCCGGCGGTCGTCGCCATCCGTAACACGTCGCGGGCGGTGACGTCGAACTGCTTGGCGGTGAACGCCATCTCGCGGAACATCGACGGTTGGTTGAGCATCACGTTGTCGGTGCCGAGTGCGACCGTGGTGTGGTCGAGGAGGTCGCGTATCGGTGCGCTCCCGACGTCGAGGACTGCGTTCGCGCGTGGGCAGACGGCGATGGGGACGTCCTGTTCGGCGACGCGGTCGAGGTGGTCGTCGCGCGCGTGGACCATGTGGACGAGGAGGTCGGGTTCCAGGTCGAGTGCGGGATGGATGTCGGTGGCGTCGGGTTCGCCGGCGTGGATGGCGAAGGGGGCGTCGCGCTCCGTGCACGTGGCTCGCTCCGTGGCGAAGTCGTCGTCGTTCGCGCCGGAGGCGCCGTAGCCGTCGGCGACGTCGAGGACGGCGGTGTCGTCGCTCCCGAAGACGAACGCGTCGACGTCGAGGGGGTCGGCTGCGTCGCGGAGTGCGCGCGCCCCCGGGATGCCGTTCTCGCGGAAGTCGAGCGTGGCGACGGTGCCGGTCCGTGCCATGTACTGGAGCGTTCGCGTCATCGCGTCGACGAGTTCGGTGCGGTCGGCGTCGGCCAACCGTCGGTGCTTCAGGCTGTCGGGGGGTGCGACGGCGTCGTCGAGCGACAGGGAGACGGCGGCCTCCTTCGCGATGGAGTCCCCGAGGTGCGTGTGAGCGTTCACGAACGCGGGGAGGACGATGTCGGTCGATTCCGTGGCGGTCTCCTCGACGGCCTCGATGCGGCCGTCGTCGACGACGACGCGCCCCCGGATGGGTTCGAAGGACCGTCCGGCGAGGATGGTCCCCGTGAGTTCCTCCATGCAACGCACTGCGGCGTTGTTCACGATATGGGTTTTGAATCGGGAATATCGAACGAACTGGTAACCAGTGGCCGTTCGTGGGAGTGATGCGTCGAACGTGGACTCGTGGTTCTGTCTCCGCGCGTTCGAAACGGCCGTCTCTGGGGTGTTCTCCGTCGGGCGTCGCAACAGTCAGGGGCGTGCCACCACGACCCATGCGAAAACATAACGTTCTTTCGGGCGATTCTTGCGAACGATTTGGGAACATAGATAGATTTATTAGTTAATCTGTTCTCTCATCGGCCGAATACGACTGGTCTGGTCGTGGCGTGCGGGGCGGACGGCCCGAACCGGTCGCTTCGAGCGAACGATGTCAGGACGCACCTCGCGGACGACGGTCGGATCGCTCCCGGACACGACGGCTGACACGCCGCTCGTGGCCGTGGCACTGACGTGGCTCGTCTGGTCGCTGTTCGCCGCGAGCATCGCCGCACTCCTCGCGCACGTCCGACTCGGCGGCCCCTGGGAGTTCGCGGGCGTCGTCGCCGTCGACGGCCTCACCGTACTCATGTGGGTCGTCGTGACGTTCTTCAGCGGCATCGTCCACAGTTACTCGCGGCGGTACATGGCCGGGAGCGCTCACGAGACGACGTTCTTCGCGACCGTGTTCGCGTTCACGCTCGTCGTGCTCGGGCTCGTCGCCGCCGACCACGTCGCGCTCTTCGTCGTCCTCTGGCTCGCCATGGGCCTGCTGATGGCCGAACTCGTCGGGACCGTCGACGGCTGGCCGCAGGCACAGGCGGCCGCCAGCGTCGCACGCCGGTACTTCCTCGCCAGCACCGCCCTCCTCGGCGTCGCCCTCGCGACCCTCTGGTCGACGACCGGCGCGACCACCGTCTCCGGCATCGGGGCCGTAGCCGACTCGCTCGGGGGGCTTCCCTGGCTGGTCGCGGTCGGCGCGCTCGTACTCGCCGCGATGATCCAGTCCGCCCTCGTCCCGTTCCACGGCTGGCTGCTCTCCTCGATGACCGCTCCCACGCCCGCCTCGGCGCTCATGCACGCCGGGTTCGTCAACGCCGGCGGCATCCTCCTCACGCGGTTCGCGCCCGTGCTCTCCGTCGACGCCACCGCCATGCTCGCCGTCGTCGCGGTCGGCGGCGCGAGCGCCATCGCCGGCAAGCTCCTCAAGTCCGTCCAGACCGACGTCAAGGGCAAGCTCGGGTCGTCGACCGTCGGCCAGATGGGCTTCATGCTCATGCAGGCCGGCCTCGGTTTCTTCGGTGCCGCCATCACGCACCTCGTCCTCCACGGCTTCTACAAGGCCTACCAGTTCCTGAGCGTCGGCGAACAGGTCGAACGCACCACTCCCAGCGACCGCACCGAACACACCATCGGGCGCGTCACGACCGTCCCCGGCGCCGTCGTCGCCGCCCTCACTGGCCTCGCCGGTGGCGCGGTCTTCGCGGCCCTCACCGGGAAGGGAACCGCCGTCGACAGCGGCCTCCTCCTCACGTTCTTCGTCGTCTTCACGACGCTCCACGCCGCCCGCAGCGCCGTCGCCCACACCTCGCTCCCGACGACCGCGCGGTACGCGGCCGTCCCGCTCGTCTTCCTCCCCGCGATAACCGTCTACGCCGTCGTCTACGAGGCCATCTCGGGGCTGCTGGCCGTCGGCACGGTCACCACCGACCTGACCGTCATCCACGGCGTCATCGCCGTCGGGTTCGTCGCCATCTACCTCGGCATCGAGACCGGCGTCCACGAACGCAGTCGGCGCCTGTACGTCGCCCTCCTGAACGCCAGCCAACCGTCGTCGGACACCCTGCTCACCACCACGGAGGACTACAATGAGTACTGACCCCACCACCGAAGCGCGCCTCGAGGACCACTCCGGGGGCGCCGTCGAGGACCGCATCGAAACCGCTATCGACGACGCGGCGAGCGTCGTCGGGAACGCGTGGCCGATCCACTCGTTCGTGACCGCCAACCCCCTCTCGGGGTTCGAGACGCAGTCGTTCGACGACGCGGTCGCGCAAGCCGCCTCGCTCCTGGGCGGCCGCGGGTACCCGAGCGCGGACACGTTCCGGCGGGCGCTCGCTGCCGGCGAGATAGACCGCGAGACGCTCGACGCCGAACTCGCCGACGCCGGCCTCGACGACGACCCCGAAGCGCTCCTCGACCGCCTCGCGGACGCGGCGACCACCGACCCGGACGATGCCGACACCGAGAGCGAGCGCGTCGACCGCGTGCTCTCGAAGTGGCTGTCGGCGTTCCTCGACGAGGGCAGCGCGCACTGGTCGATGCCGAACCGCGACGCCGGATTCTACGCCGCGTTCCGCGACGTCGTCCCGCACGACGGGGACGTGCCGACGGACGGAGTCCTCGCCGACCTCCCCGAGCGGCCCGTCGACGCCATCGCGACCGTCCTCGACCCGTACCCGGAGAGCCAGTGGCAGGCCATCTTCGAGGAGCAACTCGCGGCGCTCTCCGGGTGGACGAGCTTCGTCAAGCAACGCGGGGCGGACGGCGGCGAGTGGCAGTCGACGCACCCGATGACGCTCGCCGGCTACCTCGCAGCGCGTCTGGCACTCGCCGACGCCGTCGGCGCCGACATCGAGCCCACGGTCGAGCGCGCGGGAGGCCAGCCCGCCGACGACGTCGCCGCGGCGTTCCTCCGCGCGTGGGAAGCGACGTACCGCGACGAGCTCGTCGATACGGTGGCGTCCGCGAGCGAATCCCTGAGCGACCGCGAGGACGGCGGGCGGCCCGACGCGCAACTCGTGTTCTGCATCGACACGCGCTCCGAGGTCATCCGCCGGCACCTGGAGGCCGAGGGCGACTACGAGACCCACGGGTACGCGGGCTTCTTCGGGGTCCCGATGCGCTACGAGGGGTACGACGCGGACGTGGCCGTCGACGCGTGTCCGCCAATCCTCGACCCCGAGCACCACGTCTCGGCGTTCCCGACCGACGACGACGACCAGGCCACGCACGACCGCTGGCTGGGGATCCGCGAAGCGGCGGACGAGATCGTCGAGACCCTGGAGGCGAACGCCGCGACCGCGTACGGCTACGTCGAGAGCGCCGGCGGCGGATACGGCGTCTCGCTCGCCGCCCGGACGCTCGTCCCCGAGCGCGTCCGGAACCTGTTCGAGGCGCTCGACGAACCGGTCCCGGACGCCCACGAGTTCTGCGACCCCGTCGTCGACCACCAGCACACCTACAACGGTGACCTCCCGGTCGGACTGACGACCGAGGAGCAAGTCGAGTACGCAGCCACCGCCTTCGAGCTGATGGGCTGGGAGACGTTCGGTCGCCTCGTCGTCTTCACGGGGCACGCGAGCGAGACCGCGAACAACCCGTACGCGTCGAGCCTCGACTGCGGCGCGTGCGCCGGCAACCCCGGCGGCCCGAACGCGCGCGTCCTCGCCGCCATCTGCAACGACCCCGACGTGCAGACGGCGCTGAGCGAGCGCGGAGTCGACGTCCCCGAGGACACCGTCTTCCTCGCCGGCGAACACAACACCACGACCGACGAGGTCGAGCTCTACGACGACCACGTCCCCGAGAGTCACGCCGAGGACCTCGAACAGCTCCGCGCGGACCTCGCCGCGGCGCGCGAGGGCGCAGCCGCAGAACGCGTCGAATCGATGGACGGCGGGGACGTGCGCGACGACGAAGGCGTCCGCGACGTCGAACGCCGCGCGGCGGACTGGGCGGAGCCCCGCCCCGAGTGGGGGCTCGCCGGGAACGCCGCGTTCGTCGTCGGCCCCCGCGAGCTCACCGCGGACGTCGACCTCGACGGGCGCGCGTTCCTGCACTCCTACGACCACTCGACCGACCCCGACGGCGACGCCCTCGAAGCCATCCTCACCGGGCCGATGGTCGTCACGCAGTGGATCAACGCCCAGTACTACTTCTCGACCGTCGACAACGCCGTCTACGGCAGCGGGTCGAAGGTCACCCAGAACCCGGTCGGGAACGTCGGCGTCTACCAGGGCAACGGCGGCGACCTCATGACCGGGCTGCCGCTCCAGTCGCTGTTCGCCGCCGCCGACCGGCCCCACCACCAGCCGCTCCGGCTATCGACGGTCGTCCACGCACCACTCGACCGCGTCACGAGCGTCCTCGCCGCGCACGACGACCTCCAGCAGCTCCTGGACAACGACTGGCTGTCGCTGACCGTCGTCGACCCAACCCAAGACCACGGGTTCTTCGAGTACGACGAGGCGCTGGAGTGGACCGCGGCGTCGGTGGACGCGCTCGGTCGCGAGGACGCACCGACCGTCGCGCCCGCCGCCGACGACTGACACCTCGAACCGGACCGCGGCCTCCGCTCCGCGGTCTCGGATTCGAGTTCGCGCTCACCGACCGGCGGCCGGGTCGAGAGCGCTCGCGACCTCGCTGGCGATGTCGGGGTCGTCGGTCCAGAACCCGTCGTACGCGTCGCCGTCCTGTCTCGCGAGCAGCGCGTTCGCCGTCGAGTCCTCGTCGCCACCCAGGAACGCGATGACCCAGTAGCGCTCGCCGTCCACGACAGGGTAGTCGTGGTACGCGATTCCCGGAACCTCGGGGGGCGACCAGTCGTCGGCGCCGTAGACGTGGACGTCGAGGTCGGTGTCGGTCGCGAGCGTCCGGTACACGTCGAACTGGGCGCGATACCTCGACATCGACTGGAACCCCGCGTGGAGGACGCCCGTGCCGATGCGGAACGCGCGCTCCTCGATCTCGCGACTCACCGCGAGCAACTCGCGTCGCGCCATCGCCGTGAACACCGTGTCGTCGAGGACCTCGAACAGCACGCGGTACCCGTCGGAGACGTCGTCGGCGTCGCCCGGCCGAACGACGGGCGGTTCGAGGAGGTCCGCGAGGTCCGCGAGCGCGATCGCGCCCGCGAACTCGCCGTCGCGCTCCACGACGACGAACGGCGCTGGCCCACCCGAGGGGAGCGTGCGGTACTCGACGTGGACGTCGTGGTTCGCGAACCGCTCGGCGACGTCCACGTCACCGCGGTCGTCCGCGCCGACGTACACCGTGAACTGGGAGCGGGCGGTCCGCGCTCGCCCGATGAGTGCGTCGAACATGGATATCACTCCCGGGCCGACGGCGAGTCTCGCTCGCGTTCGATGGTCGCCTTCGTCTCGTCGGTGAGTGCTTCGAGGACCACTCGGCCACTCGTCGGGTCGTACGAGACCACTCCGAGGTCGTCGAGGAGCGGGAGATGATGGTGGTGGAGCTCCACCTCGATACGAGCCCGGTCGGTCGCCGTTGCCATCGGCCGGTTCCCCGTCGCCTCCCACCCGGCGAGGATGGTGGCGAGCTCGTCGCGGGTTCGCGACCGGTCGTCGAAGAGCAGCGTCACGAGGCGACGACGACACGTGGACGCGAGCACGCGGTGGACGTCGTCACGCGAGAGGTCGTTGGGACTGCTCGGCCCCGCGTCAGCAGGCCCTTGCTTCTCCGGTTCGTCGTCGCGCATCGGTCCTTACGACTACGCAGAGAACCCACATAGTCTTTGATGATGGATGTTGTTCGAGGGGTCGCTACACTGTCAGAGTGCCGACGGACCCGCTCTCGAAGTACGCCCTGAGGTATCCGCGACCCTCTACCGCTCTGGCATGCTCGCGTTCGTCCTGATGCGCTGCCGTGGAATCGTCCCGTGGTCGCTCCTGGTCGACGTCGACCAGACATCACCGAACCGATTCCGCTGCCCTCGTTCGCCCCGAATCCCCCAATCAGGGACTCCGCACCCCGGACTCTCGACCGATTCGACCGGTGAAACCCCGGAGTCTCGACCGATCGTCTCAACGCATACGTCTGGTTCAGCCTCCACGACGTATTCGTACCGCCCAGGTCCTACACGGGTGGGGAACCACTCTGGGAAGAATTCACGCAGATAATCAAAAAGAGACTATTCCTAAAAATGTGAGGGGTTCAGGGACTGGGATGCCCTCACACTTCCTATGAGCAAGGAAGTGACGTCGGCGTCTTTCGACTCTCATCTCGACGCACTGGGTCATATCGACCGGCGACGGCTGCTCCTTGCACTTCTTCACGCGAACGCCGACGGGGACCTACCGGTCGATGTCGAACAGCTGGAGCACGCCACTGCTGAGAAGTCCCCCCGCCTGTCGATGCACCACGTTCACCTTCCGAAACTCGACGATCACGGATTCATCGACGCTAGCCTGAATCACTATTCCGTGACTCCAGGCCCACGCTTTGAGGAAATAAAACCGCTCCTCGAACTACTGGAGACGAATCGGGAGCAGTTACCCGACGACTGGCTCTAACAGTCGCGAGGGCGGCAGTACTCACTCGCTCGCATGGACAGGGCCACTAAACCGTGCCAGCGTGGCCGAGTGTGAACGACTCCGACGACGATCACGCCGCCAGCTCCGACGAACGCGGCTATTCTGGGTGTGGATCGCGTGTCGGGAGCAAGCCCTGCGCCAGCAACCGGCGCGAAATCACGACGAGGCCATTGCGGAACCCGCCACCGAACACCGCCTGTTCCTCCTGTGTGTTGGGAACGATCGTACTGACGAGGATCGTCGACCGGTCGACGAGCAGGAGCCGTCCGATCGCCAAATTCTCGTCAGATCCCTCTCCGCTGCGCAGCCAATCCAACCCCGAAAGGAACGTCGTGGCTTTCGGGACGGCATCGTGAATTCGTGCTTCGAGCGATTCAGTTACCGCACCAATCAACAGATCAACCCCAGGTCCAAGTTCGTTCAGACTGTCGATCAACTGCTCCGTCAGCAGCGAGTCGTCACCGAGGACCAACACGACCTCCTCGGTTGCGTCGCTGATGAGCTGATTCGACCGGTTCGCGATCGCATCCGTCCCGGACATCGACCAGACCTCCTGGACCGGGTCTTCGCCCTCCGGGTCCACTGGGTCGGCCTGTTCGAGGGCGTTCGCGAGGCGGTCGACGCGCGCCTCATACTGGTCGCGAAGGGTCTCGGTGGCCTCTTCGAGCGGCACTGCCCGAAACCGCTGTGGACTGGAATGCTGGACTTCGACGAGTCCCTGTGCTTCCAACAACCGGACGGCGTCGTAGACCCGTGTTCGGGGAACGTCAGTGACCTCGCTGAGTTGCTTCGCCGTTCCGCTCGAGAGGCGCGACAACCCGACGAAACACTTCGCCTCGTACTCCTTCAAGCCGAGTTGCTGGAGTACCTCAACTGCTTCTTCTAGCGTTTCATCTGTGCTCATGTGTCCCAACTCGTAACCCGGGGATGCCCGGAGTTCTCGGAGCATTCGACCGCTGGCCGGATAGGCGTTGTCACTCTCCAAGAAGCGATTCACCAGTGGTAGAGGGCCACTTCCGTGATACAGCCGTTATTACCGCCCTCTATCCACTGCCCCAATTCTGTTGTAACCCACAGAATCACAAAAATTTTGGAGAGGGATACAAATCGACTCTCGCCCGACCTTAGACAATATTCGATCTTCACTCAGTTAATCACAAAAGAAATATACTGGTCGGGGCAGTATCCTGAAGCCGGCACGCGGCTCGGAACTTGTGTCCCAACCACAACCCGATGCGTGCCGGCCCCGGCCACTTTCCGTGGCTGGGTTTCAAGCGTACCGAGGTCCCCAGAGTATGAGTACTGATCCGTTTGACGATCCCCACTCGACAGCGATCGACCAGCTCGAACAGTTCGGCCTCAGTGCGTACGCTGCGCGGACGTTCGTTGCCCTCGTGAGTCTCGGGACAGGCACGGCAAAAGACGTGAGTGGGGTCTCGGACGTCCCCCGAACCCGGGTGTACGATGCGATCGACGAACTCCACGACTTCGGACTGGTCGACATTCAACAGTCCTCCCCCAAGGAGTTCTGGGCGATTTCAGCCGAAACCACCGTCCGAAAATTCGAACAGGAGATGGACCACCGACTGTCGATCCTGACGACAGCGCTGGACGAGCTCGAACCCGTTCAACGGAGCGTGGAACAACGTGGGGTCTGGACCGTCGACGGCCAGCCAACGGTCACCGATCGCGTGATAGAGTTCATCAATGAGGCGGACGACGAGATCGTCTATATGACCGTCGAGGACCTGCTCACCGAGGACATCATCGACGCGTTACGTGACGCCGCAGATCGCGGGGTGACGATCAGCCTCGGTGGCGTCTCGGCGGACGTCCAAGACCAAATTCAGGACGAGATTCCCGGTGCCGAGCTGTTCGAATCGCTATGGGTCTGGTCAGACACCCCCGCTGGCCGACTCATGATGGTCGACGGCACGAAGACGCTCGTGAGCGTGCTCGTCAACGGCACGGACCCGAGCCCGTCCGATCCACGGGCCGAGACCGCCATCTGGGGCGCGGGCGACACGAACAGTCTCGTGGTCGTGCTGAAAGCGATATTCACCTGGCGGCTGCGGAACGCTGACTCGCCTTCGTAAGACTACGAACAGCAGAATCAGTCGGTATCATTCTTCGACGGGGTATTGGCCGGTTTGTGGTTCGATTGTTCGTAGGGTGTGGAGCGAACCTCAGTAGTTGAGACTGGCGCTCTCAATGCATACGCTCTGGGCGATACAGTATTATCCCAATCTAACATCCTTTGTCAATATCGGGCGTTCTGCATGAACTGGAATGAATTTGTGCCTAACCTGTGGCCGATTTCGGCAATCGACTAAGTCAGTTCCCCGGTCAGTACGATCTGTATGTCATCGGGCATCTCTCGGAAAGCGTTTCTTCGCGCAACTGGAGTCGCACTTGCTGCGACTATCGCAGGGTGCAATAGCACAACAGACAACAGCGGACCGAACACCAATACACAGACCTCTCCTGAGACTTCTCCGCAATCCGAACAACAGAATGACGACTCTCCGACGTTCGGAAATTTCTACGTCGGCAACGCAAACACAAGCAGTAGTACAGTCATCGACGGACGTGCTGAAGTCGTATATACACGGCCCGATACGGCCACCGACAAGTCACCCGTCGTAATGGTGCCTGGCCTCGGATTGTCACCGTACATTTACCGGACGACACCTGACGGTCGACGCGGCTGGGTGGAGTACTTTGCCGAAGCTGGCCATCCAGTGTATGTATTCAACCCGCCTCGAAACGTCGATTCAGGTGGCTTAGACACTGCTGCCCTCCAGAACTCTGACTCCGCGTCACTCTCTCGGTGGTCTATCGATCGAGCATGGCCGACGTGGGGGTTCGGACCTGAAGTCGGTGACCCATACGAGGACGTTCGATACCCGGTTGAGTCGGTCGACCAACTCGTTGCGTCATTCCCCGCATACGTTAGCACTGGTGGCGGAGGTGGCGGTAGACAAAGTGGGGGCCAGACGGGTGGACGTGGCGGCGACCAGAACTCCACACCTGCGGATTCCACTGAGACAGCAGCTGGAACCCAGACTGGGTCGACTACCGGAGGTGGCGGTGGGAGTCGGTTCGCACCACCCCAAGAGACTGCCGCCCTAGAGGCGCTTCTCAACCGTGTTGGTCCGGCAGTGCTGCTCGTTCACTCAGCGGGCGGTAGTTCCGGATTCACAGTTGCACAAGCTGCGCCGGACCTCGTTGAACGGATCGTCGCAGTTGAGCCGGTCGGTGCGCCGACTGACCCGCAAACTGTGGCGGAGATGGGTGGTGATGCACCGTTCATGGGCGTGTATGGCGATTATGTCGACGAGCGTGGGCAGACTGGTCGCAAGGAAGCGACCCAGACAACTGCAGAGCTCGCAGGAGAGACAAGTCCCGCATCGACGCTGCTTAGCCTTCCGGACGAAGGGATATCCGGAAATACACATCTCATGATGCAAGACGACAATAACGGTGAAATCGCTGATCGGATTATCTCCTGGATTAGTGACTGATTTGAGGCCGTAGTATCGTTCGGCCCGAGACAGAATGTATTTGCACCGACCAAATGAATACTCGATAGATGCGGCAGTTGCTCTGGTGGCTCATTGGTGGGTCTCGTGGAGGCCGAAATCGGCTTCGTATCCTCCGCGCACTCAACGACCAGCCACGAAACACCAATCAATTGTCGAATGACCTAGGTTTGAACTACAAAACAGTGCAGCACCATCTCGAAGTCCTCGAGGAGAGCAATATTGTGACCACGGAGGGTGACAATTACGGGCAGATGTACTTCCTCTCAGACAGAATGATGAACAACCTCGACATCATGGAAGACGTGGCGGAACAGGCCGGAGTTGATGATGATTCGTAACTGGATCAAGGGTCCACTTGGAACGACAGTAGCGAGTGCGACCGCCGCGAGTGGTATCGCACTCTTAGTCGCACTATTCACATCAGTTCCGTCCCATGGCCCTCCGTCGAGGGCGCTGTCCTCCCAGGTTGAACTGCTCATTCGGATGGAGGTTTTCTTTACCACCCTGAACCTCGTGTTACTGGTGGCACTCGCAGTCATCTACGTGCAGCTTTATCGCGATCTTCCGAACAAGTACACAGCAAGCCTGCTTGTGCTAAGCCTCGCGCTGCTCCTATACGCGGGTACGTCAAATCCAGTAGTACACAACGTCTTCGGCTTCCGCCCTCGCCCAAATATCGGCGCGTTCGTGTTTCTCCCGGACTTCTTCATCGGACTTGCCATCCTAGTTCTCCTCTATCAGAGCCAGACCTGAGTTCGAATCAATTTTTCAGAGGTATGAGTTGGCTTTCATAGACTGATTTCGTTCACCGATTAGACGGACTCTTTAGCCTCTCCAGCTATCTCCTGATGTGGGTGTGACGCGTGAGTCACGCCGGACTGTCTTCCGTCGAATTGCTCGCCAACCGACTATCAAGTGGCCAGTCTATACTTCAAACCCGCTGTATGACCGCGCTTCACTTGCCGGATTAGAGTCGGATATTCGCGCCGTCGCAGGAGCTTGGTTCGATCACGTCCACCACGAGTCAGTTGAGAAGTTCGTTTGCTCACTTCCGCTAGCGTATTTTCAGTTCAACGTACACGACCGCTACGTGGGACCAACTCGCTACGAGATTGACACACTATTTCGGTTATTCGTTCTGAAGGAACTCCACGGGTGGGAGCACGAGACCGCACTCTGCGAGTACCTCGAAAGCCATCTCGAACTCTGTGAATGTCTTGGGCTGGGTGCCGTTCCCGACCAATCGACACTCTGGCGCAGTTGGCACACGCGCTTCAACGATGAGCTTCGCGAGACGGTCCAGAAAGCGGCTCGAACGATTCTCATCAAAGCGCAGAACGCCGACGTCACCGTCCCCCGCGAACCAGAGCAGATCCTCCCGGCTCGTTGCGATGACGTGGACGAATCGGTTCCAGACGACCGAGCCATTCTGGACAACGCCGATAGAGTCACCGAGCACGTCAGCCGTGTCGTGTTCCCTGCGTTCTCGCTCAATCGTGGCGAGGGCTGTGAGGTCCACGAGCACGCTTTTTGAGACCTACAGACGTATCTCGGACTGCGCGAGCGGCTGGCTGCAAACGAGGGTGCTCGCAGTTTCGTCCACGAGTCAACGCGGGAGCGGACACCACTCGGACACGCCCACCGCGACCACATTCGTGATCTCTCTATCGAGCAGATTCGAGCGATGTACCGGCAGGCAATTCGACGACTCATTGATGAAGTCGCAGAGACGGAGAAGTTCTTCCGGGCAGGGATCGTCGCTATCGACATCACCGAGGCTGCTCCCTTCACCGGCGACCGGACCGGCCACGAGGACGAGATCATCGGGACGAAAGAACAGACCGACGAGTACGCCTATCAGTGGGCGACCGTCCAGCTGGTCGGGAACGCTGTCCCACTCGTCCTCGATGCCCGCCCGGTACGGAAAGGCGAGTCACGACTAGAAATCGTCGAGGACTTGCTGAATTCGGCTGAAGAGCTCGTTCACGTCGATAACGTACTGATGGACCGGGAGTTCGATAGCCAGCACGTCCTGGAGATGATTAGTCAGCGCGGGCACTCCTACGTCGTTCCGAAGCGGACGCAGACCAGCGAGAAAGCCCAGGCCAAGCGATTGCTCCAGCGCGATCAAGGCCGATATGAAACTGACCGGAAGCTCCACCTCGGCAAGAACGAGTGGCACGAGACGACGCTGACCTACCGACGGAAAGAGGACTCCGAGCACGACGATCACCGGCAGTATTCGGTGTTCATGACGAATCGGGGGAGCGGACACCTTACGGAGTACGGCTACAGGTGGGAGATCGAGAGTGGGTACAGGTCGATCAAACGGTTCATGGCGGCGACAACGTCGAAGAACTTTGGGCTGCGATTCTTCTACTTCGCGTTTGCGTGTCTGCTGTACTCGATCTGGCGAACTGTCGATCTCCTCGTCCAAGCCGAATTGACTGGCGAGTATGAGCACTCACCGGTGATTACAGCGGACAACACGCTGACGCTGCTGAAGAAGGAAACTGGAATCGGGTAGAGAGACACTCTGTCTGGGTTAGCCCGCCGTCTGAGTGGCTACACTATTGGACGTCTGAAAAAATCTGCCCATATGGTTGAAAGTTTGGCAAGAATGGCCGCTTGGAGAGTGATCTGGAGCAGTTTCCGCTGACCGAATCGGTCAAATTCGCGCATCACAGGCCCGCTAAACCCACTGTCGTCTCAACTTCCGCTCAAGCAAATTTGCTATAGCGAAATACCATTTATGAACGTGCTCAGCGTGCGTTGTGGGCGTCCACAGCACGGAAAACGGCAGATGCGACCCGTTACTCGAGCACTTTCGCTTTGTGTAGAAAGAACAAGTGGCATGACTCGCGAGCCCGCCTGCTGGCATCGCGACCGAGCGACGACCCCGAGAATCGGGGTTCTGCCCGGATGAACGACGATTCTCGTCCGAGCACCGACCGTCGTCGAACTCTACGTCGTCGACCAGTCCCCGGGCCGTTCGGAAAGGTCTATGCGAGCGCCGACCCAGGCGACAGGCATGGACGAACGCGACATCGCGGAGCTCATCGAGGCCGGTATCCCCGAAGCGAACGCAACCGTGACGCGACCGCGCGGCCCGGACGACGACGACCACTTCGCCGCAACCGTCGTCTCCCCCGCGTTCGAGGGCGAGACCGTGGTCGCCCAGCACGAGATGGTGTACGACGCACTCGGTGAACACATGACGACGGACATCCACGCTATCGAACTGACCACGCGCACACCCGACCAGGTCGAGGACTGACGAGCGTCGAACGCGACCAGTGCCACCGTCGAAGCTACTTGCGTCGATTCCAGCGACGCAAGCCATATGCCTCCGGCAGCCCCAGGGTCGGGTATGCCATTCGACCCCGAGACGGACCTGGCGCCCGAGGACGTGCAAGCGACCGTCGACGACGCCATCGCGGACAACGACGTGGTGCTGTTCATGAAGGGCAACGAGCTGATGCCCCAGTGCGGGTACTCGAAGAAGGCGCTCGCGCTCATCCAGCGGCATCGGGACGAGTACGAGACCGTGGACGTCCTGCCGGCGCTCGACGAGTTCCGCGAGGCACTCGAGTCCCACAGTGGCTGGGAGACGATCCCGCAGACGTTCGTCGACGGCGAGTTCGTCGGCGGGAGCGACGTCCTGGAGCAACTCGAGGACGACGGTGACCTCGCGGCGACGCTCGACGCGTAACGCCAGCCAGTCTCTTCTACCGGTCGCGTCGTCCGACGGTCGCCAGCGCGAGCGCCGTCACTGCTGTGGGTCGAGGACGAAGAGCGTGCCGCCGTGGGCGGCTCCCGGCGCGTCCACTCGCTCGACGTTCACGACGTAGTCGGTTCCCGTCAGCGGGTCGTCGAGGACCAGGCCTTCGGCGGCTTCCGGGTTGCGGTCGTAGCGGTCCTGGAGCGAGGACTGTTCCTCGAACGCGTCCTCGACGTCGCTTCCGGGCGCCTGGTCGGCGTCGACGCCGAGGACGGCGGCTGCCGGGACGTTCAGGGCGACGAGCGTGTCCGTGTCGTCGACGAGGAACGCCGGGTCCTCGCGCTCGCCGAGGCCGACCTCGGCGGCGAGCGGGCTGTCGTCGACGAGCGAGTACCGGTACGCGCCGACGACGATGGCGACCGCGCTCACCGCGAACATGATCGGCGTGAGGTCGAGCGCGAGGATGCCGGCGGCGCTCAGCGCGAGGTACGCCGCGTTCCCGACGGTCGGGAAGACGACGGCGACGAGCATCGAGACGACCTGTCCGCGGTGGGCGGTCGACGCACCGAACAGGCCTTTGAGAACGAGGGCGGCGCCGACGAACAGGATGAGGTACGCGAACGCGGCGTGCGCGAAGAACCCGACGCCCCACGCGCCGAACTCGATTATCTCGGAGCCAGTGCCGGTCGCGCCCGTCCGTTCGACGGACGTCCAGATGAGGTCGGTGCGGACCCAGACGAGTGCGTTCACGACGAGCCCTTCGAGGAAGAGGACGGCGAGGAGCGGAGTGCGGATCCAGTGGTCGCGGCCGGTGTATTCGAGCGCGAACAGGAACCAGCCGATGGGGACGAACGCGATACCGATGTACGTGAGTTTCGACGCGATGAGCGCCACCTCGAAGCTGAACGAGACGGTGTACACGAACGTGACGACGAGCCACACGAGCGAGCCGCCCAGCAGGAGCAGGAGTGGTCGGCCGCCCGGGCGACTCGCCCGGTCGAGGACGACGTAGAGTGCACCCATCGTCGCGAGTATCGCGACGACGAGCGTGGCCTGGTAGGCGAGCGTCGGGATGAGCATGGACGTTCATGCTGTTTACTCGCTCAAAACCACTGTGGCCGAATCGGACGCTCATTCAAGTACGGGGCGTCGGCCGACGGTCGACGGATGGGTCGACCGGACGCGTCTTCCGAGCCCTATTCGTCGACGGCGACGAGCTGCTTCCCGATGTTGTCCCCCTCGAAGAGGCCGAGGAACGCGTCGGGTGCGTTCTCGAGGCCCTCCGTGACGGTCTCGCGGTACTGGATGGTGCCGTCGCCGACCCACTCGGCGAGCTGGCGCGTGGCTTGCTCGAAGCGCGCCTGGAAGTCGTTCACGAGGAAGCCCTCGACCTGCGCGCGGGATTCGATGAGCGCGGGGAGTTTCCGGGGGCCGGTCGGTATCTCGGTGGCGTTGTAGAGCGATATCTGGCCGCAGACGGCGACGCGCGCGTCGACGTTCAGTCGCTGGAAGACGGCGTCCGTGATGGGGCCGCCGACGTTGTCGAAGTACGCGTCGACGCCGCCGGGTGCGGCGTCGTCGAGCGCGGCGCGGTAGTCGTCGGTCTCCTTGTAGTTGATCGCGGCGTCGAACCCGAGGTCGTCCTCGAGGAACGCGACCTTCTCGTCGCTGCCGGCGAATCCGACGACGCGGGCACCGGCTTCCTTCGCTATCTGGCCGGCGACGCTCCCGACGGCGCCTGCGGCGCCGGTGACGACGAACGTGTCCCCGGGTTTGACGTTCGCGACCTCGCGCGTCCCGAAGTACGCGGTGCGACCGGGCATCCCGAGGACGCCGAGCGCGGTGGAGACGGGGCCGAGGTCGGGATCGACCTGTGTCAGCGCGCTGGCGTTCGCGACCGTGTAGTCAGCCCATTCGAGGTTCCCGACGACGACGTCCCCCTCCTCGAACCCGGTTCCGTTCTCCGCGGCGACGTCGCCGACGACGCCGCCCTGGAGGGGGTCGCCGACGTCCCACGCTTCCGCGTAGGATTCCCCGGCGTTCATGCGGTCGCGCATGTAGGGGTCGACGGAGAGGTAGCGCGTCTCGACGACGACCTCGCCGGGCCCTGGCTCGGGGACGTCGGTCTCGACGAGCTCGAACGTGTCGCGGTCGGGGACGCCTGTCGGTCGCTTCGCGAGTACGAACTGGCGGTTGGTGTCTGTCACGGCTGTCGCTCGGGGCTGGTGTCGTAATGCGATTGGGGTCGCGGAAGGTCGTCGAGGGACCCCGTGGTCGTCAGCAGGTGACAGTACTCACTCGTCTCGCGGCAGGTCGAACGTGCCGGTGCGGTCTGCGGCGATCGTCGACGCGTCGCGCGTGTCGTCGACGAGGTACGGGAGAACGTCCTCGTCGTCGACGTCGTCCTCGTCGTAGAACTCGACGTCCTCGTCGTCGCGGAGTGCATCGACGTCCGCCTTCAGCACGCGGAGTTCGGCTTCGCGCGCGTCCCGCAGGCCCTTCTTCTCGCGGCCTCGTTTGGTATCTGCCATTACGATAGCGCATACGGGTCGTGTCTTGATAACTATTGCCACTCCATTGGTGAGCGTTCGGCGCGTCCGATTCGCGCTCGGCGTCACGTCCGGAGCCACTGTGCAGCGTCGACGGTCCGCGAAGCGTCACGGAACGGGGGGCGGGTTCCGACGAGAGGTGGTTTCTTGAGGTCGGGGGGCGACGGTCCCCGTAACGATGGGCGACGACGGGACGGCGACGCCACTGGAGGACGCGATGGCGGCGCGCGTTCGACGACTGGAAGCCGGGAACTACCGCCGGAACAACGAGCTCGTGCTCGACGCGTTCGTCGCGTTCCAGCGAGCGCGCGGCGTGGAGACGCTCGAATCGGTCTCGGCGACGGACTGTCGCCGGTACGCACAGCACCTCGCGGACCGCGTGCGCGACGACGACCTGGCGGCGAGCAGCGCGAACACGTACTACGACGTCGTCCGCGCGTTCCTCGGGTGGTGCGTTCGCGACGGCCGCATCCCGGAGAACCCCGCCGACACGCTCCGGGCGACGGAGGACCTCCCGACCGACTCCGGGGACGCGGACCGCCAGTACTGGTGGCCGGAGGAGCGCGAGGCGATGTTCGCGGCGCTGGACGCGACCGTCGACGAAGCGAACGACGCCGCGGGAGATGCCGCCGGGACCGACGGTGCGAGGCGCGCGACGTGGGACCAGTTGAAGGCCCACCGCGACCGAGCGTTGTTCTACACGCTCGGGCTCTCCGGTGCACGCGGCGCGGAGGTCCTCCGCGACCCCGACGACGAACGCCGGAACGGCATCACGTGGGGTGACGTGGACTTCGACGCCGGCGTCGTCCGCGTGTTCGGGAAGACCCGCGAACACCAGACGATGCAGGTGATGACGCCGGCACTGGAGCGCCTGGAACGCTTCCGTGCGCTGCTCGCCCCCTCGAGTCCGGACTGGCCGGTGTTCGTCTCGCTGCATCGACCGTCGCTATACGCGACCCTCCGCGAGGAACTCGGCGAGCGCGGCTGGCGCGAGGAGCGCATCGAGGAGCGTCTCGACGCCGACGGCCCGCTCGCGCTCGCGCGCGACGAGGACGTGACGCCACGCGCAATCTCCCTCCAGGGCGCGCGGTCGATGATGCAGCGTCGCTGCGAGACCGCGGACGTCCACGTCGACGGCGAGTACCTCAAACCCCACGGCGGGCGACGCGGCCTCGGCCACCAACTGTACTCGGAGAAGGCCGAACTCGCCCAGGAGGTCCTCCGCCACGAGAGCGTGACGACCACGCACGAGAGCTACCGCGAAGTGCAAGCCGAACAGCTCCGGGAGGACGCCGAAGCCGTCCTCTACGGGGCCGGAACTGCTAGCCAGTCCGACACGGGAACTGACAGTCGTTCCGGCGAGGGAACTGACAGCCGGACCGACACGGGAACTGACAGCCGGACTGACACGGGAACTGACAGCCGGACCGACGACTGACCGATGGTGGACTTCGCCGCTACCGCCGTCGTCTTCGTCGTTTCGCTCGCCGTCCTCCTCTACGCGTCGGCCGTCTTCACGAGCACCATCGAACGCATCGGGCTGGCGCTCGGCGTGTCGCCGTTCGTCGTCGGCGCGACCGTGGTCTCCGCGGGGACGACCCTCCCCGAACTCGCGTCGTCGACGTTCGGCGTCCTCGCTGGCGAATCCGCGATCGTGGTCGGGAACGTCGTCGGGTCGAACGTCGCGAACATCTTCCTCGTCCTCGGGCTCGCCGCCGCACTCGGTGGCGGCATCACGATCGACCGAGAACTCGTGCGGGTCGACCTCCCGCTCCTCGTCGCCTCGGCCGCGTTCGTCCTGTTCACGACGTGGGACGGGACGTTCGCGTGGTACGAAGGCGCGCTCGCGCTCGCCGGCCTCGTCGTCTACGTGACGTACACGCTTCAGGAACCCCGCCGGCTCGAGGAGACCGTCGAGGACGTCCTCGAGGGACAGGTCGGCGCGCCCGTGGACGTCGACCCGACCGCCGACCCCACCGAACCGGATTCCGCGACCGCTGTCGCCGCCGACGTCTCGATCAGCGCACGAACCGTCCTCACGTCGGTCGCGGCGCTCGCGCTCGTGATCGCGAGCGCGAACTTCCTCGTGCAAGCCGTCCTCGACCTCGCCGCGTCCACTGGCGTCGCGACCGAGGTCGTCGCCATCACCGCGATCGCGATCGGGACGTCCCTCCCCGAGATCGCGGTCGGTGCGGCCGCAGTCCGCCAGGACACGCCGGGGCTCGCCGTCGGGAACGTCCTCGGCGCGAACGTCTTCAACGCGTTCTGGGTGATGGGCGTCCCGAGCTTCCTCGGCCCGCTGTCGGTCTCGACGAGTCTGCGCGCGTACGCGCTCCCCGCGATGCTCGTAGCGACGCTCCTCTACTTCTTCATCACCCAGGATCGCGTCATCACGCGCTACGACGGGTTCGCGCTCCTCCTCCTGTACGCCGTGTTCGTCGTGAATCTCTTCTCGTTCACGTGACCACGGCCGGGAGTCCTCGCTCGACGAGGCACGGCACTATCCGTCGCTGTTCCTCGGTATCCGTCACTAACCGGCTAGTTTATGTTTCTTAGCGACAATCGAACGAGAATGCAACCCCGGTGTCGTTCGCGAACGCCCTCGCCCTCGCGGCGACTGATCGTCCTCTGTCTCGCCGTCTGGTTCGGCGTCCTCGGCGCGTACCTGGGCGGCGCACTCCCGTTGTCCGTGCCGGAGCTGAGCTCGTTCACGGTCGCGTCGACCGTCGTCTTCTCGGGGCTCGCCGTCGCGTACGAGCTCGGATACTGACGTCCACGCCACCGACGTCCCGATGTCAGCAATCGACCGCACCGACGTCCCGATGTCAGCAATCGACCGCACCGACGTTCCGGTGTCACCGGTCGACCGCACCGACGACGTTCCCCCGGAACGAACGGATGACGCCGATCACGCGCCGAGCAAGATGTTGAGTGCGGCGACGACGACGCCTGCCAGTCCCATGCGGGCGCCGGCGACGACCCACGATTGCTCGGAGAGCGACCCGAGGTACGCGCCGAACGTGAACAGGAGCGAGACGCCGAGCGCGACCGCGAGCGCGGTCGCGGCGACAGGGGTGAACGTCTCGTCGGGAGCCAGGAACGGGAGGAGTGGGACGAACACGCCCACTATCGGGCCGATACCGCTCATCGTCGCACTCACCGCTCGCGCCGTCCGGTTCCGGCGGGCGATGGCGGTGTCGTCGAGGTCTCGAAGCATCGCCGCCTCCACGCGCAACCGGTCGGCTCTGGTCTCCGCGCGCTCTATCTCCCAGACGCTCCACACGCCGGACGTGCCGAGACCGACGGCGCCCCCTGCACCGATCGCGAACACGGTCGCGCCGTCGGTGATACCGGAGAGGTACGCGCCGACGACGACGCCGACGCTCGTCAACGTCCCGTCGAACCCGTTCGAGACGAAGTACCGGCGGGAGAGCGCTCGGACGCCCTCGTCGGCGAGCACGGCCCGCAGGCGCTTTCTGCGTGACATCCGACTATCGGGGGTCCTGTGGCGTCTCGCTCTGCTCGACGAATTCGTCGCCCATCACGACCTCGTCGATCGAGTGCACGGTCCCGCCGAGGTCGTCGATGGCGGCTTCGACCGCGTCGTCCGCGATCGCCTGCCCTTCGACGGTGAATTTGACGTTCTGGACCTCGCGGTCGGTCTCGACGAGAACGGCGTTGACGCCCGCGACCCCTTCGCAGCGCGCGGCCGCGGCGGCGAACTCGCGGATGTCCGGGTCGTGGGGCTTGAGGACGTCGAGAACCAGCCGTTTCAGTTCGACCATGACGGCGGTACGACCACGGCCCGTTTCAAGCTATGGCTTGGGTCGGCATCCATTCTGGGGGAGTCGGTCACGCGTCGGGCGCGGTGGTCGTTGCTCGTCAGCGCGCGGCGACCGTGCGGGCGAGCGCCGCGGTCAATAGTGCGACCGTCGGGACGAGGAAGAACCAGCCGATGCTGAACACGCCGATGACGGTCACGATACCGCAGAGGACGGTCGCCGCCCACGTCACACCGATTCGTCCGGTCCACGCGCTCGTGGCGCCGACGCCGACGAGGGCGAGGAGTGCGACCGACCAGAAGAACAGCACGGGTGCGTTCCCGCCGGCTCCGAACAGGTAGTCGATGCCGGCCGTGCAACCCTGCGAGACCGTCGTCGTCCCGGCGCTGGTCGAGGTCCTGGACGTCCAACAGCTGACCGGGCCGAACGCGCCGAGCATGTAGAGCGCGCCACCGACGCCTGCGACAGCGGCGACGCCGGCGCTCGCTCTCGCCAGTCGGGCGAGCGACCCGCGCTTCGAGTCGCTTCCCTCGCCGTCGTCGTGCCGCGTCGAGCGGTCTGCCTGCGCGTCGTGGTTGGAGGGAGCCGTCATACCTCGACGGACGACCGGGCGGGAGTTTACGATATCGTCCGTCGCTCGCGACAGCGACTGTCGTGGGTGTGCCTCCGTCGGTCAGGGTCGCACGCGTTCGCCGCGGTCGCGGTGGCGTTCGTAGCGGTCGGTCGCCCAGGCGCGCACGCGGTCGTCGGTCGAGTCGACGCAGGCGGCGAGCTGGCCGTCGTCGCCGTACGCGCAGAGGAGGACGCGGTCGTCGGCGAGCGTCACGCCGACGTCCACGTCGATGGGCGTCCTGTAGAGGTCGAGGACGCCGAGGCCGAGGACGGCACGGAACTCGATGGGGTTCTCGTTGCGCGCTCGCTCGACGGTCCCGGTCGGGAGGACCAGTTCGGTGTGCACGCCTTCGGTCGCGAGTCGGGCGTGCGCGTCGTGATAGAGTCGACTGAGGACGGGCGAGAGCATTCGAACGCGGTCGGTGTCGAGCGCGCGGACGCGGTCGACGTAGAACCCGACTGGCGCCTGGGGGTCCTCTCGCGTGGCGGTTCGGACGGTCGCGTCGTCGAGCCACGCGGGGTCCAGGTCGGCCGCGTCAGTCGGAAGGGCCGCGTACACCGACTCGAGTCGTTCGATATTGTCGAGTTCGGAGAGGTAGTTGGCGTGCGTTCGAGCGACGACCGTGCCCGTGGTGGTGAGGTGGTACGCGCCGTCGTGCTTCTCCACCCAGCCGCGGTCGTCGAACGCGGCGAGGTGCCGCTGGACTGTTCGACGGGAGGCGTCGACGGTGTCGGCGAGCGCGGCGGGTGCAGCGGGGGCGTCTCTGAGCGCCGCGAGCACGCGCCAGCGCTCCGGTGCTCCGGCGAGGAACGTCGCGTCGTCGAGGGCGGTCACGGTCTCGGTGGTTTCGCGCCCAGCATCATGGCGCTTTCGTCGACAGGTCGCTGACCGTCCCAAGCCGGGTTCGTATAAATAAATCGAACAGAGTTGTCTGAGAGAATGGACGAATCGCCCGAATTAAAAATAGTGGCATTCGGTCCTCTAAGCGGCGAAAACAAGCGGACGGGTTTTAGCATATACAACCTTCGGCCGTCTACCTATCGTTTGGCCGTAAGGAATTAAGTAGTGTGTGGCAACAGTTCACTATGGTTGGGGAAGCAGATAGCAAGCGGAAACTCTCCGCGCTCTTCGGCGTCCTCGTCATGGTGCTGTCCGTGACGAGCGGGTCCGTCGGCGCGGAGACGCTCTCGGGTGGGACCGCACAAGCGGGGAACGTCGGCACGTCACCAGGCGTCCTCGTCAACGACGCAACGATCTACAACGGGACCGACTCCACAGTCGAAGTCGCGTACGACGTCGGCGGTCACGACCCCTCGAACCTGGAAGTCATCCTCCTGGACGGGTCAGACTCCCAGATAGACTCCAACGCGTCGCTCTCGGGAAGCAGCGGCGTGGTTGAGCTGACCATCCCCGCTGGCGAGAACGCCGACTTCACTGCCGACGCGTTCCTCTTCAACACGTCATCCGGGCAGATGGTCAAGAACACCTTCGACAGCGCGTCGATAACCGTCACCGACACGAAGTACGCGCCGTGGGTGAACCAGGCGGACACGAGCCACGACCCGACGACGGACACGACGCTCTCCGTCACCTACAACGCGACCGGAAAAGTGACTGCTGCTGGCGACGTCGCGGTCGTCCTCAAAGACAGCACGGGCACGACCGTCGCCGCGAACGCGTCGCTCGACGCGACCGAAGGCGTCGCCGAGGTCACCATCCCCGGCGGCACGTTCAACGCCGACGAGTCGATGACGGTCCTGCTCAACGACACGAACAAGGGTATGACCCTCGCGTTCGACCAGTTCGGCCTCACGGCAGCCAGTTCTGACACGGCGGCGCCGAGCATCTCGAACGTCACGTTCCAGAACGCGAGCGGGTACATGTACGTCACGTTCGACTCGAACGAGACGCTCGGTTCGAACGCGGCCGACGTCCTCGTCGAGGTGACGGGTCCGAACGGCACCACGTACGCGTTCGACCGCACGCAGTTCACCACGTCCGGCACTGGACCGTACACGTACGAGATCTCTGTGGGCCAGCAGTTCACGGACGGCTCTGGGACGTACACCACTGAGGTACGCGACGCCGTAGATGCCGCCGGGAACAACGGTGGGACGAACGGCGGCGGAAGTGGCCTCACTGCCACGGTGACCGCGAGCGGGAACGGCGGTGGCGGCGGTGGCGGCGGTGGTGGCTCGGACACGGCTGCGCCGAACGTCACGAGCGTCGACGTCTCGAAGAACTTCGACGGGAACCTCAGCGTGACGTTCCTCTCGAACGAATCCCTCGGCTCGAACGCTGGCGACCTCTCGGTGACGGTCGACGGCCCGCAGACGACGGCCGTCTACACGTTCGACCGGTCGCAGTTCAACGAGCGTTCGACGTTCTCGGGCTACGAGTACACCCTGAGCGCCGACCAGAGCTTCTCGGACGGCGACGGGTACTACAACGCGACGGTCGACGTCGCGAAGGACGCCGCCGGGAACGACGCCGGTGGCACGTACCTGAACGACTCGTTCCTGTTCATCGACCCGATGGTGAACAGTTCCTCGGTCAGCATCGTCTCCGGACCCGGCGACGAGGGGAAGATCGGCCTGAACGCGTTCTACGCGAGCGGCCTCCTCCAGATCCAGGTGAAGAACGACAGTCACGGCTACGAGCTGGAGGACGCTGGACTGACGAAGGACACGGAACTCCAGATGACTGTCGAGGTGAAGAGCAAGAAGCCGCGGGCGCTCATCGGGAACGGCCGGAGCGTCAACTGGACGCGCACGCAGAACGAGGACGGGAACTGGACGATAACCATCACGGGGACGCCCTCGGAGACGGACTACTACTTCCCGTACCCGGAGGAGTGGACTGGTAACCTGCGGGCGACGACGCACCGGAACGTCTCGATGACGTTCGCGTCGGACACGCTCTCGACGTTCCCCGCGGAACGACGCGACAGCTTGAGCGGTATCGTCTTCATGACGGACGCGCAGTCGTTCGCGCCGCCGAAGTACAACGACTCCGGCGCGAACCCGAAGATCGAGTTCGACGTGAGCGCCCCGCACTTCAACGAGAGCGGCCAGCTGAACTACGGGTTCGCGGAGGTGTACCTCCCGCAGTCGCTCCTCGATTACTGGGGTGTCACCGGGAGCGCCATCGAGGGACAGTACAACGGGCAGTCGCGGTCGACGACGCTCACGAACGTTCCGGGCGGCGGCGTGCAGGCGTCCGTGGACGTCCACTACTCGAGCGGAACGGCCGCGTTCACGGTCGATTCGACGGCGCCGGCGGCGGAGGCCGGGAGCGACGTGACCGCCGAAGCGGGCAGCAGCGTCGACTTCGATGGGACGAGTTCGACCGACAACAAGGAGATCGATACGTACGAGTGGGACTTCGACGGTGACGGGCAGACGGACGCGACCGGTGCGACGCCGTCGACGACGTTCCTGTCGACGGGCACGCACACGGTCGAGCTGACGGTGACGGACACCGCCGGGAACACGGCGACGGACACGTTGACGGTGACGGTGGAGGACACGACGGCGCCGACGGCGAACGTCGGGTCGGACCGGACGGTCGAAGCGGGGGATGCCGTGAACTTCGACGCGAGCGGGTCGACGGACGTCGTCGGTGTGACGTCCTACGAGTGGGACTTCGACGGTGACGGGCAGACGGACGCGACCGGTGCGACGCCGTCGAAGACGTGGACGTCGACGGGGTCGAAGACGGCGACGGTCACGGTCGCTGACGCCGCCGGGAACGAGGCGACCGCGTCGGTGACGGTGACGGTGGCGGACACGACGGCGCCGACGGCGAGCGTCGGGTCGGACCGCTCCATCACGGTCGGTGACTCGGTGACGTTCGACGCGACCGGGTCGATGGACGTCGTCGGTGTGACGTCCTACGAGTGGGACTTCGACGGCGACGGGCAGACGGACGCGACGGGCGCGACCCCCACGCGTACGTTCGACAGCACGGGGACGTTCACGGTCACGTTCACGGCGTCGGACGCCGCCGGGAACACCGATACCGCGACGCTCTCCGTCGACGTCAGCGGCGACGGCGACTCGGGTGGGTCGGACGGGTCGGACGGGTCGGATGGTTCCCAGACGACGACGGAACCGACGACGACCGAGCCGACGACGACGGAGTCGACGACGACGGAGTCGACGACGACGACGGCGGAACCGTCGACGCCGACGGAGACGAGCGTGCCCGAGACCGAGGACGGCTCGACGACGGCCGCGCCCACCGACGCGTCGGACGACGACGGGTCGACGACCGCGAGCGGCGGTGACGGCGCGACGACGGCGTCGGGTGAGGACGGTGCGGCGTCCACGCGAGAGCAGGTCGACACCGCGAGCGAGTCCGCGGCCGGGTCGGGTGGCTCGCCCGGGTTCGGTGTCGTCGTGGCGTTCGTCGCGCTGATGGGGGCGGCGCTCCTCGCGCGACACCGGCGGACGAACTGAGCGACGCGGGAACGACCGTGCTCGAGTCGACGCGGGAACGACCGTGGCGCGATGGGTCAGGCGGTCGCGGTGTCGTTCTGCTCCATCGCTTTGCCGATGACGTACGGCGTGACCACTGCGTCGAGGACGGCTATCCCGTACAGGAGGTACCGGATGGGGGGCTCGAAGAAGAGCGTGCCGACGACGGCGACGATGATCGCGCCACCGACACCCACTCCGTACCGGAACAGCTCGGGGGCCAGGGAATCGCTCATACCGGGCGACTTCTGGCTGATGGTTGATAAATCAACTTGGTTTCGCTTCGCTCCCGGTGGAAACCTCACTGGACGGCGTCGGTGAGTGCGTCGAGCAGGTGCATCGCGCCGGCTTTGTCCAGTGGGTCGTTCGCGTTCCCGCAGTGCGGGCTCTGCACGCACGCCGGGCAGCCGTCCTCGCACGAGCACGCGTCGAGCATGTCGAGCGTGCGCGCCGAGAGCGCGTGGACGTCGTCGTACGCGGTCTTCGACAGGCCGACGCCGCCGGGGTGGCCGTCGTAGACGAACACCGTCGGCGCGCCCGTGTGCGGGTGGAGGGGCGTCGACAACCCGCCGATGTCGCGACGGTCGCAGAGCACGGTGGTCGGGAACATCGATATCTGGGCGTGCTCGGCGGCGTGGATGGCGCCCGGGAAGTCGAACTCCTGGGTGATCGTCGTCTGGACGTCGCTCGGGACCGTGTAGTAGAGCGCGCGCGTCTCGAGGGTCGTCTCGGGGAGGTCGAGCGGAACTTCGCCGAGTGTCTCGCCGGACTGGGCGTCCTTGCGCTCGTAGCCCGTGATCTGCTTCCGCATCCGAACGCGGGCGAACCGACAGGGGACGTCCTCGCGCGCGAACGGCGCGGTCTCGTCGAGGTCCTCGTGGACCTCGATGGTCTTCTCGTGGAGCGTTCGCGTGTAGTAGTCCGCCCACGTCGGGCTGCAGACCGCGACGTCCCGGTCGAGGTCGAGGTCGCGGACCTCGTACTTCTCGCCCTGGTGGTAGTAGACTGCGCCCTCGTGGGCGTCCCGCAAGGCGTCCGCGAACGAGAGCGTCGCGAACACGTCGTTGCTTCGCTCGTCGACGAGGTCGACCTCGCGGTCGTCGACGGTCCTGAGGCTCGTCTCGTGCTGGGGGCTCCCCCCTCCCGAGTAGGTCCAGCGCGTCCCGCGGTCGGTGTCGCGGCGTTCGAGCGTCCCGTCGCGAACGAGGCCGCTGACGATACCGTCGAGCGGCTCGCCGAAGTATCCGCGGTCGCGCTCGGAGAGCCAGTTCTCCTGTGCGGCGCTCGCGACGTGCGCGGGCAGCAACTGGTCGTTCTCCGGGTTCGAGACCGCGCGCTCTGGCGGTGCGTCGAACAGACTCGCGGGGTCACCCATCACGTACTGGTCGAGCTGGTCCTCGCCGGCGACGAGACAGACGAGCGCCGGGTCCTCGCCGCGTCCGGCGCGGCCCGCGCGCTGGAACGTCGACATGCGCGTTCCGGGGTAGCCGTCGAGTATCACGGCGTCCAGGCCGCCGACGTCGACGCCGAGTTCGAGCGCGCTCGTCGACCACACGCCGACGAGGTCGCCGTCGTGCAGGCGCGATTCGATGTCCTCGCGCTTCCCGTCGCGCAGGGCGGCCTGGTACGCGGCGACGTGCTCTCCCTTGTCGGTCTCGCCGCGCTTCCGGAGTTCGGTCGCGCACTCCTGGGCGTACCGTTCGGCGATCTGCCTCGAACCCGTGAAGACGACCGTCTGGAGGTCGCGCTGCACGAGGTCGCAGAACAGGTTCTTGGCTTCCACGTGCGGCGACCGCCTGCGGCCGCCGTCGTCGCCCCAGCCGTCGTCCGCGTCGTACTCGGGCGGGTTCCAGAGCAGCCAGCGTCGCGGCCCGGTCGCGCTCTCGTCCTCGTCGACGAGAGCGAACCCGGATTCGTCGCGCCCGACAACGGTCGCGGCGTGCTCGACGGGGTTCCCGATGGTCGCGGAACAGCAGACGAACTCGGGGTCGGCGTCGAACCGGTCGCAGAGCCGCTGGAGGCGACGCATCACGAGCGCGACGTGACTCCCGAACACGCCGCGGTACGCGTGCACCTCGTCTATCACGACGGTCTCCAGGCGCTCGAAGAACCACTGCCAGAGCCGATGGGCGTGCGGGAGGATGCCGTAGTGGAGCATGTCCGGCGTCGTCGCGAGCACCGTCGGTTGGCGGTCCCGGACCGCGCGCTTCTCGGTCTGCGAGAGCTGCCCGGTGTACTGCGCGACGTTCACGCCGCTCCCGAAGGGCAGGCCGGCCGCGAGGTCGCTCATCGTCTCGGTCTGGTCGTTGATGAGCGCGACCTGCGGCGCGACGTACAGCGTCGTCGCGCGGTCGTCCAGCGCGCGCTCGAACGCCGGGATCGTGTACGCGAGGCTCTTCCCGCTCGCCGTCGGCGTCGCGAGCACGACGTCGTCACCGCGGCGGACCGCCTCCACGGCGCGCGCCTGATGCCCGTAGACGTCCTCGATGCCCGCACCGAGGAGGGCGCTCGCGACGCGCGGGTCGACGTCGACGTCCGCGAACGTCGCCTCTCGACCGGGCGTCGTCCGCTCGTACACCACCTGCCCGTCGTAGTACGGTCGCGACCGGAGCCACTCCACGACCGAATCCATCGGCGCTGTCACTACCCCAGCCTTGGCGTCCGTCGGTGAAAACCACTCGGTGCCGACGCGTGCAGCGACGGCGCGGAACCGAGCGGGACCCCATCGTTCTAAGATGCCTGCCGTGGTAGGAGCGGACATGTCTTGGCTCGATGACAGACGACATCGGCTCGGTCTCGTCTTCCTCGTCGTCTCCATCGTCTCCCTGTACGTCCTCTGGCAGATCGTGTGGACGGTGTTCTTCGCGCTGACGTTCGTGTACGTCCTCCAGCCCTGGCGCGGCCAACTCGTCGACCGCGGCCTCCGGCCGCGACTCGCTGCCGCCGTCCTCACGGTCGTCGCGTTCTTCGGCGTCCTCGGGCTGTTCGTTCCGGTCCTGCTCGTCATCTACCAGCGACGCAAACCCATCCTGGACTTCTTCCGGAACGCGCCCGAGGTCATGGAACTCGCGTTCGGCGGATTCACGTACACGGTCGAACTCCAGTCGCTCGTCCCGGTCGTCCGCGAAACGCTCTCCTCGGTCGCCGTCGGCGTCGCCAGTGCCGCGCCCGTGCTCGCGATGAAGGTGTTCCTGTTCGTGTTCCTCGTGTACGCGCTCCTCTACAAGCCCGGTGGCGTGCGGTCGCTGGTCTTCCGGACCGTCGACGGCGAGGTCCAGGAGGAACTCCTCGCGTACCACGACCGCGTCCGCGAGACGCTCTACGGCCTGTACTTCGTGCAGGCGGCGACGGGCGTCCTGACCTTCCTCATCGCGCTCCCCGTGTTCGCCATCGCGGGGTACGGCGCGTTCTTCTCGCTCGCGGTCATCGCCGGCATCTTCCAGTTCGTCCCCGTGCTCGGGCCGTCCGTCGTTATCGTCGCGCTCGCGGGCGTGGAGGCCGCTGGCGGGAACGTCCCGCAGGCGGTGCTCGTTCTCGTCCTCGGATTGACGCTCGTCGCGTTCCTCCCGGACGCCGTCCTCCGGCCGCGCCTCGCGAAGTACAGCGCGGGAATGCCGGCGAGCCTGTACTTCGTCGGGTTCGTCGGCGGCGTGTTCACGGTCGGCCCCATCGGCATCATCGCCGGGCCGCTCGCGCTCAGTCTCCTCGTCGAGACCTTCGAACTCGTCGCCGACGGCGTCGAGGAACGCTCGCCCCTCCAGCTCGAAGCGGGTGACCCAGCGCCGGACGATGACACCAACCCAGGAACCACCGACGACACCGACACGAACGAACCACAGCTCGGCGACGACGCCGACCCCGTCAGTGACGGCGGCACCGACGAAGAAGTCGACACGGACGAGACGGCATCTGGGTCGTGAGGCCTGGAGAGGACACACAAATTCCGGGCAGTGTGCTCGAACGGTTCTCGCCCGGTAACCTGCCTGCCTGCGCCGCACTTTTCGTCAGTAGCGAAATCGTGCAGCTGGTGGAACTCACCATCCACCCCCACCCGATGCGCACACGAATGACACCAGAAGTGGTTATTCGTCGGCTCCCATGATCGATGCCCGTTCGGGCAACACTACCGCCACCGGTCCAACTCGTCGTCAATGTTGACCTCAATTCCCATCTGCGAACAGGGCTTCGAGGGGGTACTTAAAGAGCTATTTTCTTACCCGGAGTGAAAGTGAAAGGTGTAACCCAGACGGTGGCCTATTTCGCTGCATCACGGTCATGTTTTGAGTCACCGAATAGTTATGACAGTCGCGAACAAAGCGTGAGTCATAAGACTCCTCCGCCAGAGGACCAGAGGTACATACAATGACTCGATCGGTGAAAATGGCCGCGAGGACTCTACCAGAGCTGTTGGATATTGCGTCCGAGAGAGTCTATTCAGATAATCGGAACAATTTCCGAGCGATTTGTCTTACCTCAGATCTTTCTTTAGAAGACCTAGCGGATTTGTTCGGACGTTCCTTCGAGGTCTCGGAGCAAGGGGAATTCTACAGGCTCCATCAATCCTACACACGCTACAGGAAAGAGTTTGAGGTCTATTTTTATTTGTACATGGAGGAGGAAACCGAGACGCCGATTTTATTCACTCTAAACTCTTCCGAGGACTTTAGGCGGACAGCAAAACCCGCTATTGTGTCTACTGAAGGAGTCTACCATCTTTGGATTCCTCCTGAGAAAATTGACACTATCATGGAAGATATTCTCAGTGTTGACGGGAGTCGGCTTACAAAATTTATTGCTGAAAAGCTGAGCAGTGAACGGCGTTTCCAGAAGGAACGGAGACCGGAGTTTGAACGACGTCAAGAGTACAAAGGTGAAGACGCCGCTCAGACGCTTGACGAAGCACGGATGGAATACGGGGTGACGCCAAAGAAATTACAGTTTGAAATTCCCTCGCTCGCCGATTTTGGATTCGGAGAAGAAGGCGAGTTCGTTATGAAAGGTGGTGACGCTAGCTACTTCTTCAACGACATTGTCAAGGAATTTGCCTTGAAGCGGGTAAAACGTATGAACGAGCAGATTCAGTCGACGAAGCTGGATCTAGTCAAGGAGGACGAACTCGAGAGGATTGATAAGCAATCACTTGAAATTCAGTTGTCTAATGCGTTGGAGTATGAGGATCGAGAAGACTTCATAAGCGAACTTGAAGATGGGCAGTTCTACCCATACGAAATCAACACCGAGAGGGGGAGTCTACTATTGACTGGAAGACTAATTGATGAACAAAACGGTGGGATGTTGTCCCTCACTACGGATGGGAAGAAGCTGACAATCCTTCCGAAACATAATTCGAGGTTTGACTCCATCCTACGGTTCTATCGTTTTCTCGTTGAGAACGTTGATCCAAGCGCCTCAGTCCAAGAACTCGCCAACTAATGACTGAAAATCTTAAGAAGCGGAGAAACCGTCTACCTGAGGAAGCTGTTGAAGAGTTGGATAGTTCACTCGAAACGAAAAGATCTGAACTAAAACGAGAGTTAAAAGAAGAGTATCTGGATAAGATTTCCAACATAATATCCGAAGATCGAGAAGAAACAGATGATTTTAACGTGGTTATTTCGGCATTCCAAGACCGGGAGGATATTGATTATTCCTTTATCAGAACGGAGCCTCTGTTCCATCAAAAAGAGAACAATTTAGACATTCTAATCGCCTCTGAAGATTCAGAGGTTCTTGTTTTTGTAGAGTGTGAGCGGCGACTTACTACCCATCTTGAAAAGAAACTTAAAAATTATCAAGAGAAAAAAGAAGTCATTGAGCAGAATCTCCCTGATGATCTTGACGTAGCATCTTATCTTGAGCGAATGGTTGGTTGGGAAGCCTCAGAGATGGACTTCGTGATGTCGTCAAGACAGCTTCCAGAATATAAAATTCAGCAGAAGGTAGAGGAACTCGGAATTAACCTCATCGGGTGGAGTTTAGCAACTCATGGATCGGACTGTATGATCTATCATCAAATGTTCAAGCATGAGAAGACTGCCCCATTTAATGGTCACTCGGATGATCAACTTTCAAGATACATTTCCAATACGCTTCAAAGCGGTGTGGAATATCAGGAGTATGTGGACTTCACTTATTCATCCAGCAGCATTCTGAAAATTCAGGATATGATTCTAACCTTGGTTAACCGGCACCATCGCCAAGGCAATGATGTCTTCAATTATTCTGACTGGAAGAGTCTGTTTAAAATGGAGCTTTCCAATTACCTGCCGGAAGAACGTAAGACACTGTACCTGAGCTTCTTGGACCGGGCGATTGATTACAATTTAATTTCGAGGGAAGAGAATAGCGGCGATCGCCTTTCGGACGGCCACCGGGCGATCTTCAAAGCACATAAGAATCAAAAAAAGTTAATCAATGAAATCCGCGAAAAGATGGCTGAAACAGAATTGCAAGATGATCTGCAGTCTCGTCTAGAGGAATATGAATCTCAGAAGCTAACTCAATTGGAACGCGAATATGCGACCGGTGGGACTACTCTATCTGACTTCGTTGAGGAAGACTCTGAGTCAGATTCCAGTTAACTGAACCCAATCATTAGCGTCAAGTTGAGATATTTGGGTAAACAGCTCGAAATTTCTTAGCTCAGCTCCAATGTTAGAACCCCCAATTTCGTATCCGCCCTCCCCGGTTTGACCTCATATAAACACGATAGAGAGTTGTTAACTGCTTCTCGTGTTCACGAATGAAGCCTAGGGAGCTACGAGATCGCGTGTTCAGTAACTGCTGACGCTCTTCAACCGATTGACGTAAAATGGGTTACGTGTTTCTCGCTATCTCGAGCGTGGTTCCGGTGTTCGTGTTCGTGGAACCGTATCGACCGGCGTTCACTGCGCGAACCGGTCGCGCTGGCTGAGGCCGGTGAGTTCCAGCAGGGAGGCGAAGTCCTCGCGTTCGACGATGCCGACGACGTCGGTGCCGTCGGTGACGAACGCATATTCGACCTTGTCCATCTCGCGGAGGGCGTCGAACGCGGGCGTGGTGAGGTCGACGGTGGGGAGGTCGGTGGTGGCGACGTCGCCGACGAGCGTCCCCGTGTCGCGACCGTGCTCGCGGAGGGCGTCGAGGCCGACGAGGCCGATGACGCGGCCGCCCCGGTCGCGGACGACGTGGTGGTCGACGCGGTCGTCGAGGACGCGCTGCGCGAACGCGTCGAGCGTGACGTCGGCGTCGACGGTCGGGCGGTCGCGGTCGACGACGTCCTTGACGAGGAACCCGTCGAGCATCCCTTCGAGCGCGACGACGCGGCTCTCGCCGTTCGCGGCGCTGTACACGAACAGCGCGAGCAGGAGGAGCATCGGTGCGCCACCGAAGAGCCCGACGAGTGCGAAGAGGATCGCGAACATGACGCCGACGCGCGCCGCGATTCGCGTCGCGTCCACGTACGGACGAGACCGTGCGAGGAACGCGCGGAGGACGCGCCCGCCGTCCATCGGGAACGCCGGCAGGAGGTTGAACACGGTGAGCGTGACGTTCGTGATTGCGAGGAATCCGAGGACGAACACGACGCTCGGCGCGGACGCTGGCACGACGAACAGCGCTGCGTAGCACGCGATGCCCGTGACGACGCTCGCCGCGGGGCCGGCGAGCGCGATGACGAGTTCTCGTCCCGGTTCCTTCGGGAGGCGTTCGAGGCTCGCGAGCCCGCCGAGGATCCAGAGCGTGATGGCGCTCGTCTCGATGCCGTACCGGCGCGCGGCCGCGGCGTGCCCGAGTTCGTGGACCGTGACGCTCGCGAACAACCCGATGGCGGCGAGCGCCCCGAGCACGAACCCGTTGTTGCCGGCTTGCAGCGTCTCGACGTCCAGCGGTACGCCTGAGACGACCTCGACGAGACCCGCGTAGAGCTCTATCTGTCCAGTTCCGCCGATGATCCACGCGAGCACGGGGAGGAACACCACGAGGGAGATGTTCACCTTGATCGGGATCCCCCAGACGGTGGCCACCCGGTAGTTGTACATAGCTGCCCGGATGGCCGCCACGGGTATAAAAAGCCGCCCCGACGGTGCGCCTCCGGAGCGGCGAGCGGGCGCACGAATCGCCCCTAGGTCCTTGTGTCACCACGTCGACTGGCCGGTATGGACGCGCGCGCCCTGTTCGACCTGCTCGCGGACGGCGACACCCTCACGGTCGTCTGCCACAACAACCCGGACCCGGACTGTCTCGCGAGCGCACTCGCGCTCGGCCGCATCGCCGTCGCGGCCGGCATCGACGAGTACGACATCTACTACAGCGGCGAGATAAGCCACCAGCAGAACCGCGCGTTCGTGAACTTGCTCGACATCGACCTGTCGCGGTTCGACGAGGCGGCGGTCCGCGACCGCGAGCCCGGTGACCTGCTCGCGTTCGTCGACCACTCGAAGCCGGGCGCGAACAACGAGGTCCCCGAAGACGTCTCCGTCGACGTCGTCCTCGACCATCATCCGGCCGACGACGTCCAGGCGCGGTTCGTCGACCACCGCGAGGACGTCGGCGCGACCGCCACCATCCTCACAGGGTACGTGCGCGAGCTCGACGTCGAGGTGGACGAGACCCTCGCCACCGCGCTCCTGTTCGCGATCCGCCGGGAGACCCTCGGGTTCCTGCGTGGCGTCACCGTCGCGGAGTACGACGCCGCCGGCTACCTCCACGACCGCATCGACGAGGACCTCCTGCATCGCCTCTCCGTGCCCTCGATCAGTAGTGCGACCGTCGACGCTATCGCCGACGCGATAGCGAACCGGAGCGTCCGCGGGTCGCTGCTCGTCTCGCACGTCGGGCGGACGAGCGAGCGCGACGCGCTCCCGCAGGCCGCGGACTACCTCGTGACGCTCGAAGGCGTCGACACCGCCATCGTGTTCGGGATCGTCGACGACGACATCCACCTCAGCGCGCGTACCACGGACGCTCGCGTGAACGTCGGCGAGGTGCTCGCGGCCGCGTTCGCGGACGTCGGGAGCGCGGGCGGACACAGCGAGATGGCCGGTGGCGAGATACCGCTCGGTATCTTCGCTGACTACGGCGACGACGGCCCGCCGCTCGTCGACATCGTCGAGCGCGTCGTCACCGCACGGCTGTACGAGGCGTTGAACGTCGACGAGGAAGACGAACGGTGAACCGAAAGGATGGCTCCCCGGGTCGACGACCGACGGAGCGCCGGATGCACTGGGGCTACTTCGGGTCGATGACGACGTGGCCGTCCCGGCCGAGGCGAACGCTGGCGTTCGCGTACTCGAACTCGATGGTGACCGGGGCGACGTGAGCGCTGGTGAGGATGGATTCGAGTCCGTCGACGTCGACTGCGTTCTGCAAGGGTTCGAGGTCCAGTGCATCACAGCACATGACGTTCGCGACCGCCTCCACGACGACGATGCCGGGACCTGGGACCGAATGCCAGTCACACTCCATGTGGTACCGGCCGTCGTCGGGGTCGAACGTTGGTGTCACGTCGTACTGGGTCATTAGAGGATACCTGAGAGTCGTGTTACCGTCCTATACGGTCTGCACTGATATATCTATATCCGTAGTCCTGCGGGAACGCGAGTGGTCGTTCGATATCCGGTTCTGCCGGGGACGGCTGTGGTCGCTCGTCATCTCGCGTCGTGACCGCCGTTGGAGTGGCCTGTATCGATCCACTCCCCGTCGTCGCGACCTGACGGGGTCACGAACTGGCGCAGTCGTCTTCACGAACTGCCTCGTTCAGGTACTTGCGCGGGCGCGTTGCGCGCTCACGGTGCGTTCCAGGTCGTCGATGCAATCCGTGACGGTGTACGTCGTGTCTGTCTCCACGTCCGTCGAAGGCGCCACCTCGACGAGGGTGCCGTCCGCGTACACCGCGACGCACAGTACGGGGAACGTGATGATTTCGTAGCTGTCGTCGGAGACCATCGACGAGACCGTTCGCGTCCCGAACGCTGGTTCGAGCGTGCGGTCGTGCTCGCGCGCCCACGTCCAGAACCGCGAGTACGTCGCGCGGGCTTCCTCGCACCAGTCGTCGTCTGCTTCGGGCATGAGTTCGTGCGCCCACGCCTGCCGGTGCACGCGGTCGACGTTCCCCGTCTCGGCGATCGATTCGAGCCGACCGATGACGTGTCGTTGTTGCTCGTGTGTGCCGTGCATCGACGCGCAGTGGAAGACGTCGACGTGGACGTCGTCCGCGTTCGAAATGTCTGTGTGCTCTATGACCATGGTTCGTGTAGTCCACCGCGGGTCGCGAACCCCACCGGGAATCGGTCCCGTCGTCGCGCGCCGCGTGCGGCGTCTGTGGAGAGTCAAGCGGGCGACGGGCAAGGTTATACGCGTAGTATCCGCGAGTAATCTTTCAAGAGGTTTCGCGTTCCTCGGTAGGTGTCCGTTATCGACGGTAAATCGCTACTACTCGTGGGCTTCCGAACGGGTAACGCCCTTCATCTGCGCGCTATCGCGTCGGTACCTGAATCGCAGGCTCAGGTCACTGGAAGCCTGCGGGCGAGCTCGCGTCCACGGGCGGTTGTTCGTGGCGCGTCTCGTAGTGCTCGTAGCGCTCGCGGACGTCCGCCGGCACGCTCGGGTCGACGTCCGCGAACGCCGCTTCGAAGTCCGCGTGCGAGACGATGGGGCCGGGGCCGGTCTCGGGGTCGACGTCGTCGCCGACGGTCTCGAGGTACGCGCGCGTCGCTCGCGTCGCCGCTTCCCGGCAGATCGCTTCGATGTCGGCGCCGACGTACCCGTCGGTGCGTCCGACGAACGCGTCCAGGTCGACGTCCTCGGAGAGCGGCGCGTCCGCGGTCTGCACCTCGAAGATCTCGCGGCGAGCGCTCGCGTCCGGGACGGGGACGTGCACCTGGCGTTCGAGGCGTCCGGGCCGCAGGAGCGCGCCGTCGATGAGCTCGGGGCGGTTCGTGGTCGCGACGACGAGGACGTCCTCGAGGCCGCCGATGCCGTCCAGTTCGGTGAGTAACTGGCCGACCATGCGCTCGCCGACGCCGGACCCCGTCTGCTGGCCGCGCTCGCCCGCGATCGCGTCTATCTCGTCGAAGAGGACGACCGCTGGGGCGTTGTCTCGGGCGCGCTGGAAGACCTCCCGGAGCCGTGACTCGGATTCACCGACCCACTTCGAGAGGAGTTCCGGGCCCTGGATGGACAGCAGGTTGCATTCGGATTCGGTCGCGACGGCCTTCGCGAGCATCGTCTTCCCCGTCCCCGGCGGACCGTACAGGAGCACGCCGCTCCCGGTGTCGAGGCCCGCTTTCTCGAGGACGTTCGGGTACTTCAACGGCCATTCGACGGCTTCGCGGAGCGTGCGTTTCGCGGCGCCGAGCCCGCCGACGTCGTCCCAGGACACGGCGGGAATCTCCACGTGCATGTCCCGGAGCGCGGACGGGTCGGCGTCCTCGAGCGCCGCTTCGAAGTCCGCGCCCGTGACGACGGGGGCTTCGCGGACCGACCCGGTCGTGGTGTCGTTGTGCGCGCGCTGGAGTGCTCGCATCGCGGCCTCCTGAACGACGCTCGCGAGGTCCGCGCCGACGAACCCATGGGTGCGGTCGGCGATGGCGTCCACGTCGACGTCGTCCGCGAGCGGGACGTCGCGCGTGTGGACGTCGAGTATCTCGGCGCGGCCGTCGCGGTCGGGAACGCCGACCTCGACCTCGCGGTCGAACCGCCCGCCGCGGCGCAGCGCCGGGTCGATGGCGTCGGCGCGGTTCGTCGCAGCGATGACGACGACGCGGTCGGTCTGGTCGAGGCCGTCCATGAGCGTGAGGAGCTGGGCGACGACGCGCCGTTCGACGTCGCCGGCGGCGTCCGAGCGCTCGGGCGTGATGGCGTCGACCTCGTCGATGAACACGATGGCGGGCGCGTTCTCCTGGGCCTCCTCGAAGACGTCGCGGAGGTACTCCTCGCTCTCCCCGTAGTACCGCGACATCACTTCGGCCGCGGGCAGGGAGACGAACGTCGCGTCGACCTCGTTCGCGACCGCTCGCGCGAGCAGCGTCTTCCCCGTTCCGGGCGGTCCGTGGAGGAGGACGCCGGCGGGCGGGTCGACGCCGAGCTGTTCGAAGAGGTCCGGGCGCTGGAACGGCAGTTCGACGAGTTCGCGGACGCGAGCGAGGGCGTCGTCGAGCCCGCCGACGTCCGCGTACGTCGTCTCGGGTCGACGCGTGGTGACGGCGTTCGCGTCCTGTGGCGGCTGTACTTGCGCTTCCCCGCCGTCGCTCCGGGCTTCACGAGCGCTATCGCCTTCGGCGTGCCCGTGCCCGGGTGCGCCGTCGCTGTCGGCGTTCTCGCCGTCGTCTTCCGCGTCGGTCGTCGCACTCGGGTGGTTCGATTCCCCGGCGTGCGCGTACGACCGCACCTCCAGGTCGGTCCCTGGCGTGACGCGCACGACGCCGTCCGGGCGGGCGGCGGCGACGGCGACCGGTATCGAGCTCCGGTCGGGGGCGCCCTTGAACGTCGTTGCGACCGTGCAGCCGGGGGCGAGGACGGAGCCCTCGAGGTCGGCGAGCAGCGAGTGTTTGAACGAGGTGAGACTGGCGAAGGGCTCTTCGACGCCGACGAGCAGCGCTTCGGCGTCGACGGGCGTGGTCGTTGCGACGTCGACGACGTCACCGATCTCGACGCCGAGTTGCTCGCGGAGGGCCGCGTCGATGCGGACGATGCCGGCGCCTTCGTCGTCGGGGTAGCCCGGCCAGACGCGCCGGAGGATGGAGTCGTCGCCGTTCGTGAGTTCGACGAACTCACCGCTCAAGAGGTCCAGCTTGGACATCGCGGCGATGTCGACCGCCGCGAGTCCGTTTCCGACGTTCTCCTCGCGGAGCGGATGTACGGTAAGTTCCATGGTGTGTGTGATGGCCGGTTCGAGACCGGCTCGACGCTAGTAACGGACACTCGTTCGTCCGTTAGTTACACTCCGCCTAGCACACCACGGGTGGGAGTAGCGTGGGGCTGTTTCGACGGTAGGCGTCGAGAGAATGAGTCGTATACGGTCTGTACGGCGGGGAACGACCGTCCGTCAGCGGGTGTCGGCGGCGCGAAGCCGGGTTCCGGTGTCGACCGTCGCGTATCTGGGCACGACGACACCGGGGTCGACGTGGACGTCGTCGCCGAGGGTCGCGCTCTCTCCGACGACGACACCGAAGTCGGGGTTGGGCGTCGGTCGCGGTCCGACGTCCGCTTCGGCGTCGAGTGCGTCGGGGAGCTGCGTCGGTCTGACGACGTGCGTTCGCGCGCCGACGTCCGCGTTCGGACCGACGACGCTGTCGACGAGCGTGGACATCGACCCGACGGTCGCGCCCGACAGGAGGATGCACGACGATAGCTCCGTTCCGTGGCCGACGACGACCTTCGGGCCGACGTACGAGTACGGCCGCACGTACGCGTCGGCTTCGATGCGAGCGCCGGCGGCGACGATCGCGGGTCCTTCGACGACGGCGCCGTACGCGACGGATGCGCCCGGTTCGACGCGCACTGGGCCGTGGAGGCGCGCCATCTCGTCGACGGAGCCGTCGACGGTCTGTCCGGGCGACCGTTCGGCCCACTCGTCGAACGCGCGTCGGTTCGCGGCGAGCAGGTCGGCGGGGGAATCCACGTCCACGTGGTCGTCGACGACGACGGGCCGAAGGTCGTGTCCGGCTGCGGTCCGTTCGACGACCGCGGCGAGGTCGCGCTCCCCGGAGTCGTTCGTGGGCGGACGCGTCCAGTGCTTCGCTTCCGCGGGAAGCGACGCCGCACCGGCGTCGACGTACGCGCCGCTTTCGTCGTCGGCGAGGCGTTCGACGTCGAGCGGGCCGCCGTCGCCGACGACGACGGGGTCGGTCGCGGGTTCGTCGCGCGCTCGAACGCCGACTGTCGGAACGTTCGCGTACAGCGACCCGAGTGCCGCGTCGTCGTAGAGCGCGTCACCGGGGAGCACCACGAAGTCGCCGTCGAGGTGATTGCGGGCGACGACGAGCGCGTTCGCGGTCCCCATCGGTCGCGGCTGGAAGGCGTACGTCACGGGAACGCCGTCCACGGCGTCACCGAGTGCCTTCGCGAACGGCTGATAGTACGGTGGGACGACCACGACGAGGTCCGTCGCGCCAGCGGCGACCGCGCGACGCGCGACGTGAACGAGGAGGGGGTCGCCGCCGACGGGGAGAAGCGGTTTCGGGACGCTCGCGGACAGCGGTTCTAGCCGTTCCCCGTCACCTGCGGCGAGCAATACTGTCTGCATGGGTGCCTCTTTTCGACTACGAAGGCTTTGCTATGCGTCGACTAATCCATACCAACCAGTTACTGTATCGGCCGCGTCGGTGCTCCCCGACCCCTCAGATTCCCTGCATCAAGCGTTCCAGGGGTTGACCACGACCGTCGGGCAGTTCACGACCGTTGCACGCGCGCCGCCGCCGGTGCCGCGAGCGCGACCCGGAGCGGGTGAAAGCCGACGCTTGCGGCGAGGAGTAGGAGCCGCCTGCTGCTCGGTTCGCGGCGCCTGGCGTGCCGCGCTGTCGCCGTGAGTGGACTCGTCGCTGGTGCGCGACGAGTTGAAATGTCAGGCGCACCTAGTTGGAGTCATGTCTACCGCAGAGCCCGACACCGTCCGCACCTGGCTCGTCGAGCGCACGTACTCGGACGACGAACTGAACCTCGTCATCCTCACGTACGCCACGCCGGACGGGAAGCGGTACTATCGGAAGGAGCGCGCACTGACGTCGTTCACCGACGCGCCGGAGACGCCGGTCTCGGTCGCCGCCGACCCCGGGAACCTCGGGGACGTGGACGACCCCGATACCGTCGAGTGGTATCGCAGCGAGGCGACGCGGATGGCGGCCGAACACGACGTCGACGACGTCCTCTAGGCGGTCGCGAGCGACGTGGGCCGTTCGTGCAGCCGTGTTCAAGCGTCCCTATCGGGTCGCTACCGGTGGTATCGTGCTTAAGCCCACCCGGGACGTATCAATACACATATGATAGCCGAGATACGCCGTGCGAACCGCGACACGCGAGCGCAGTACGCGCTCATGATGCTGTTCGGTGGACTCTGCATACTCGCCGCGTTCGCCCCGCTCGGAGAGACCATCCGCATCGCGACCGTCGGGACGCTGTTCGGGTTCACCGCCGGCCTCTGGGTATCGCACCTCCTGCAGGTGCTCCGGCGCGCCGTCGACGAACGCGCGACCGCGACCCAGGTGAGAGCCTGATGGCCGTCCCTGAAGAGACGACAGCGGACCGCGACACCGGTACCGAGCACGAACCCACGGACGATGCGAGCGAGCCCCGAGACGCGACGACATCGCGGGACGAACCCACCGGTGGGTTCCTGACGAACGTCGAGTTCCTCACGGGCCCGAACCCGAACCTCGGGTCGTTCCTCCTCGTCGTCGGCATGGTGAGCATCGTGTTCATCGCGCTCTTCCAGCTGACGCTCCCGACGACCGTCGCGTACCTCCTCACCGCCGGCGTCCTGTTCGTCACCGTCATCAGCGCGCTGTTCGCGTTCCTCCTCGACGCCTTCGGGTACTTCGACCCCGTCGCGGCGCCCCCCGCGGACGCTCGGCGTGCGCGGGCTCGCGACGCCAGACCGTGGGTGCCAGCGACCAGCCCCGCGAAACCGCTCCCGCCGCTGTTGAACTTCGACGCCGAACTCCGCGCGTACGACGACATGTTCGACGGCGACCTTCCGGCGGCGTTCGACCCGTTCGTCGAGGACTACCGACGCCTGAAGACGAACACGCGGAACCGGCCGAGCATCGCGAGCGACCTCCGCGCCGACCTGAACCCCATCGGGACGCTGTTCGGACCCGGCACAGCGGGCGACCGGCTCTACGAGGACATCTCCGAACGGCTCTTCAGGTACATCGACGCGGATCGCGAACTCGCGACCGTCGACCGAGTGACCTTCCGCGACGACGACGGCGCGGAGACCGACGTCGCGGCGCTCGCGGGCGGCCTCGGTCGCGTCGAAATCGTCGTCGCGAACGAGGGCGAAGGAGTCGACGCGGTCGCAGTCGTCGAGTTCCGGGACGCGTCCGGCTCGGTCGTCGCCAGCCGAACGTGCGACGCCGGCTACGTCGCACCCGGCGCCAGTCGAACCGTCGACGCGGACGTGTTCGTCCCCGCGGACGCCGTCCGCGCGACCACCCGACTCCAGGCCACCGAGGTCCAGGGACGCGACGCCCGCCGGAGTCCGCGCGTCGTCGGCTCCTGACCGTCGAACGAACGTCGCTTCTTCCCCCGAACCCCGGCGACCGCCGTCGCCAGGCGAATCCAACCGCTACCTCGCGTCCCGCCGCTACGTCTGCTTCTGCCACGTGAACTCGTACGCGTCGCCCTCGAACCGGAACGTCGTAGCGGTCGCCTCGTAGCCCGTGACGCGCTCGGGCCACCGGTCGGTGGTGTCGAGCACGACCCGGTCGGCGTCGTCGACGAACGCGAGCGTGTTCCGGAGGGCGCGATAGTAGCGACGCATCACCTGCTCGGGGAGGTATCGGGTGCCGTCGGACGCGGCGTCGACGCGCTCCAGGGTGGCGGTCACGCGCTCGCTCCGCTCGAAGTCGGCGTCCGGCGGCTCCGTCGACACGCGGACGACGTCGCCGTCGACGGTCGCGCTCGCGTCGTCCGTCGGGACGACGGTTCGGTCCGGGCCGACGAGTTCGACGAGCGCCGCGCCGTCGCCGCCGTCAGGCCCGTAGCCCGCGACCAAGCCGTACGTGCCGCCGCCGAGCCAGCCGACGCTCCCGCCCGGCCCGTAGTACTCCGGGTCCGGTAGCGCCTCGCCGTGGTACGCGTTCAGTACGTACTGCTTCCCGGTCCCGGGCGCGAGGGCGCGGCAGTCCGCGGTGTGGTAGAGCGGCGCGACGTGGAACCACTCGCCGCCGTCGAGCTTGAAGAGGTTCCAGTGCCCGCACTGGGCGGTCTCCCGCGACCGGTTCGCGGCGACGAACCGCACCTGGACCGGGAGCCGTCCCTGCTCGACGTCCGGCTCCACGACGACGGGCGTCGTCGCGTCCGCCTCGTGGTACCACGTCGGCGTCCCGTCCCCGGGCATCGCCGGCACCGACCGACCCTCGAACGCGGACGGCTCGACGCGGCCCGGACGCCCGGTCTCCCACGTCGCGAGCGCGAACCCGAAGTCGTGCCCGTCGAACTCGTACACGCCGCGTCGTGGGAACGCCTCCGTACGGTCGGGGTGCCCGACGACGTGGTACTCGCCGAACGCGAACTCGCCGGGCTCCAGTCGCCGGACGCCCAGGCGCCAGTCGTCCATCCGCGTCGCCGTCCACCGGCCGTCGTCCGCACGCTCGACGCTCGGCGGGTCCTCGAACGCGGGATGGTTCGTCGTCGGCACCAGGAACCGGCGTCGCTCCCAGTTCGACCCGAGGCGCTCGCGCGGCCGACCGAGCTCGTGTGGGACGTCGCTCTCGGTGCGCCCGAACGCGGGGAACGTAGCGAGGTCGAACGGCTGCTCGTAGTCGCTGTCGTTCACGAGCCACGCGCGCAGGGTCGCGGGCGACGACGCCGTCGCAGTCCCCGCGAACGAGACGGAGAACCGCCCGCCGTCGTCCGTCCGCGTCCAGTGGTGCGTCAGGCACCACGTCTCGGGCGCGACGTCGAGCTCGACGAACGCCTCCATCGATTCGGGTGGTTCCGGACCGCCGCCGTCGTCGTCGGTCGTCGTCCCGTCGACGGACGACGCTCCGTCCGTGACGGTACCGTCAGCGGTTGTCCCGTCGGTCGTGGTCGCGTCGGTCGTCGCGTCGTCGGTCGTGGATGCACAGCCCGCGACCGTGGTCGTGGCCAGGGCTGCGAGGAGGGCGCGGCGTCTCACACGCGACGCGTCAAGCCCCGTCGGTAAGGGCTTTCCGTAGGTTCAAAACGCGATTGCAGCCAGCGGCCGAACTCAGGCCGGACTCGGGTTCCGCACCGAGGAGACGTACGCGGCGAGGTCCGTCGTCGTGATGATACCCATCGGGACGCCGTCGTCGCCGACGACCGGCAGGTGATGGATGCCGGCTTCGATGAGGCGGTCGGCGACCTGCTCGATGGGTTCCTGCGCGTCCGTCGTCAGGACGTCCGTACTCATGTACTCGGAGACGGGCGTCTGGTCCTTCGGCTTGCGTTCGGCGACGATCTTCACGAAGTCGGTCGTCGTGAGGATGCCCTCGAGGCTGTCGTCGTCGTCGACGACGAGCACGCTCCCGATGCCCGCTTCGAGCATCATGTTCGCGGCGTCCTCGACGAGCGTGTCCGGCGAGACGGTCTTCGGGTCTGACGTCATGAGTTGCGCGACGAAAACGTCGTCCATACCCGACGTTACTCGGTACCCGCTGAAAAACCGTGCGGAACCGCCGCGGCGTCGCGGGGCGTCGCGGCCGTCGACGTCGCGAGGCCGGGCGGCGGCACGCCGTCGCGCGTGCGGTGCCGACGTGGTTGCGAGTAAGGTTCATGTCAGCGCCGTCCTTGCGTCCGCTCGTGACGGTCATCGAGGTGTCCACGACGGTCGACGTCCCGCCAGCGGCGGCGTACGCGTTCGTGCTCGACTTCGAGGGGCACGCGGACTACAGCGAGTTCGTCAGGGACGTCCGCCGCCGCGGCGACGGCGGCGTCGGCACGCGGTTCGACATCGAACTCTCGTGGTGGAAGCTCTCCTACACGTTCCCGACGCAGGTCACCGACCTCGACGAACCGAACCGCATCGGGTGGCGCACCCCGAACGGCCTGCACGCGCGCGGCGACTGGCAGTTCGACCCCGTCGACTCCGAGACGGACGGCGGCGCGGCGACGACCGACGAACCCGCTCCCGACGACGCGGCCGCGACGTCGACGCGCGTGACGCTCCGCGCCGAGTACGACCGCTCGCGGTCGCGACTCCCCCGCCTCCCACCCCTCGTGTCCGTCGACGACGTCCTCAACCGACTGAAACCGGTGGTGCGTCGAGAGGCCACGAAGGTCTTCGAGCACGCCATCGCCGACCTCGAAGGGGAACGCCGGCGGGTCACGCTCGACGTCGACGTGTACTGACGGTGAACACGCTCTCCTGGTTCGCTTCCGGTGGATTGCTGACGGGGTTCCGTGAGGTTCTTCCCGTCCGGTACCGGAGTCGCGTGCATGGAATCGGCGCTGGGGCCGCCCGCGGAGATGGCGGAGATAGCCGAGGAGTTGACGCCGATGATGAGTCAGTACTTCGAGCTGACCGACCGGTACGACGACGCGCTCGTCTTGTTCCAGGTCGGTGACTTCTACGAGGCGTTCTGCGATGCGGCGCGCGCGGTCTCGCGGACGTGCGAGGTGACGCTGACGAAGCGCGAGGACAACACGGGCCGGTACGCGATGGCTGGCATCCCCATCGACAACGCCGAGAGCTACATCGAGCGCCTGCTCGACGCCGGGTATCGGGTGGCGGTCGCGGACCAGGTGCAGGATCCCGAGGAGACCACTGGGGTCGTCGACCGCGCCGTTACCAGGGTGGTGACGCCGGGGACGCTCACGGAGGACGAACTCCTCGGGGGTGCGGACAACAACTTCGTCGCCGCGCTCGCCTCCGGGTACGGGCTCGCGGTGCTGGACGTGTCGACGGGCGACTTCTACGCGACGAACCCGACGTCGCCCGCCGCGGTCGCGGACGAGATCGGGCGGTTCGGGCCCGCGGAGGCGATCGTCGGGCCCGAGGTGTCGGCGGACGCGTTCGACGCGGACTGCATGGTGTCGCCGTACGACGAGACGGCGTTCGAGCGCGACGCCGCCGCGGAGCGCGTCCGCGAGTACTTCGGCGACCCGGATACGTACGGCCTCACCGACGCCGAGGTCCGCGCCTGCGGCGCGCTCCTGTCCTACGCGGAGTACACGCGCGGCGGTGGCGCCGCGGCGACCGGCGAGATACCCGAAGACCCGAGCGAGGCGGACGAACGCGAGCGCCTCGGGTACCTGAATCACCTGACGCACTACGACCCCCGCGAGTACGTCGTGCTCGACCCGACCGCGCTCGAATCCCTCGAACTCTTCGAGCGCCGGAGCGTCCGCGGCGTCGAGGGCGCGACGCTCGCGGGCGTCCTCGACGAGACCGCGAACGCGCTCGGTCGCCGTCGACTCACCGAGTGGCTGCGTCGTCCACTCCTGGACCGCGAGCACATCGAGCGCCGGCACGACGCCGTCGCCGAACTCAAGCACGACGTCGTCACGCGCGAAGCCCTCCACGACGCGCTCCGGGACGTCTACGACCTCGAACGGCTCATCTCGCGAGTGTCGCGGGGGCGAGCGAACGCGCGCGACCTCCGGTCGCTGAAGGACACGCTCGACGTCGTCCCCGAGTTGAAGTCGACGCTCGCCGACGCCGAGAGCGACCTCCTCGTCGACGTCCGCGAGGGACTCGACGTGCTCGAAGACGTCCGCGACCTCGTCGGGAGCGCCATCCGCGAGGAACCACCAATCGAGGTGACGGAGGGCGGCGTCATTCGCGAAGGGTACGACGCGGCCCTCGACGAGTTGCGGGCGACCGAGCGCGACGGCAAGCAGTGGATCGACGACCTGGAAGCCAGGGAACGCGAGCGAACCGGCATCGACTCGCTGAAGGTCGGACGCAATCAGGTGCACGGGTACTACATCGAGGTGACGAACCCGAACCTCGATTCGGTCCCGGAGGACTACCAGCGACGGCAGACGCTGAAGAACTCCGAGCGGTTCTACACGCCGGCGTTGAAGGAACGGGAGGACGAGATCCTGTCGGCGGCCGAGCGCGCGGACGCCCTCGAGTACGAGCTGTTCCGCGAGGTTCGGGCGTCAGTCGGCGAGGAGACCGAGCGCGTGCAGGGGGTCGCGGACCGCGTGGCGCGACTGGACGTCCTTGTGTCGTTCGCGGACGTCGCGGCGCGCTACGACTACTGTCGCCCCGAGTTCTCGAAGACGGGGGTCGACGTCGAGGCGGGCCGGCATCCGGTCGTGGAGCGAACGCAGGAGTCGTTCGTGCCGAACGACGTGCACTTCGACCGCGAGGAGTATCTCGCGGTCGTCACGGGCCCGAACATGAGCGGGAAGTCGACGTACATGCGGCAGGTAGCCTGTATCTGTATCATGGCGCAGGCGGGGAGTTTCGTGCCGGCGGCGTCCGCGGACCTTCGCGTGTTCGACCGCGTGTTCACGCGTGTGGGCGCGAGCGACGACATCGCGGGCGGCCAGTCGACGTTCATGGTGGAGATGACCGAGCTCGCGGACATCCTCTCGGAGGCGACGCCCGAGTCGCTCGTGCTCCTCGACGAGGTGGGTCGTGGGACGAGTACGACGGACGGGCTCGCTATCGCGCAGGCGGCGACGGAGTACGTCCACGACGAGGTGCAGGCGGTGACGTTGTTCGCGACGCACCACCACGAGTTGACTGCGGTCGCGGACGACCTTCCGGGCGCGTTCAACCTGCACTTCGCGGCGACGGAGACGAGCGACGAGGTCCGGTTCGACCACTCCGTGTCGCGGGGCGCGGCGACGGCGTCGTACGGCGTCGAGGTGGCGCAGGCGGCAGGCGTGCCGGAGTCGGTCCTGGAACGGTCGCGCGAGTTGCTCGCGGCGAGCGAGTCCGTCGACGAGGGCGAGGTGCCTGCCGTCGGTCCGGACGTGGAAGGGTCGGCGCCGGCGTCGGACGGCGAGCACGCGACGCTCGACGAGTTCGCGTCGGTGTCTGCGGGCTCGGAGGCGGTGGCGCGGCGGCTTCGCGAGGTGAACGTCGCCGACACGACGCCGATGGAGGCGCTTGCGTTACTCGACGAGTTCAAGCGCGAACTCGACGACTGAGCGCGTCTACCGAACTGGTTGGGTACAGGCGACTTTTCCGATGGCGCTGTAGTCGTAGTTGCATCACCTCACCGGGGCAGCGATGCACGCTCCGGCCGACCGGTGACACGGGGCAGTCGACGGGCGACTCTCCGGACGGTCGGAGTGCCCACCTCGGCCGGAATCAGGAGCAACGAGTCCAGCACATGGCAAACTGAGCTTGTTACTATTGTAGTAGTACTCGAGCGATACTATTATAGTAGTAGAGGTTCTACGTGGTGGTACAGAACGGGCTCGGCCGCCCGGAGCTATACCGATGACAGAAACGACGTTCACGACGCTGACCGAGCGGGGTCGTACCGAGCGCGAGGGTGCCACCCGGCGAAACGAGGAGGTAACCCACCGCGAGACCACCGACGAGGCCGTCGACGAGGAGACCTGCCCGGAGTGCAGTGGCGAGCTCCAGGCCGACGAGACTCATGGGGAGACGGCGTGCCGCGACTGCGGGCTCGTCGTGGACGAGAACGAGGTCGACCGCGGCCCCGAGTGGCGCGCGTTCGACAGCCAGGAGAAGAACGAGAAGTCCCGCGTCGGCGCCCCCACGACGAACCTCATGCACGACAAGGGCCTGTCGTCGGTCATCGACTGGCAGAACAAGGACGCCTACGGCGGACAGCTGTCGGCGCGCAAACGCCAGCAGATGCAGCGCCTCCGCACGTGGGACGAACGCTTCCGTGCGAAGAGCGCGAAGGACCGCAACCTCAAGCAAGCGCTCGGCGAGATAGAGCGGATGTCCTCGGCGCTGGACCTGCCCGACACCGTCGCGGAGACCGCTGGCGTCATCTACCGGCGCGCGCTCGAGGAGGACCTCCTCCCCGGGCGCTCCATCGAGGCGGTCGCAACCGCGTCCGTGTACGCGGCCGCGCGCCAGAGCGACGTCCCGCGGAGTCTCGACGAGTTCGAGCCCGTGAGTCGCGTCGACCGCCGCGAGTTCGCTCGCGCGTACCGGTACGTCGCCCGCGAACTCGAACTCGCGATGGAGCCGACGAACCCCGACGACTTCCTCCCGCGGTTCTGCTCCGAGCTCGGGGCGAGCGAGGAACTGAAGCGTCGCGCCACCGACCTCCTGTCCGCCGGGAAGCGCGCGCACGTCCACAGCGGGAAGAGCCCGTCCGGGCTCGCCGCGGCCGCCATCTACGCGGCGAGTCGCCTCCTCGACCAGGAGTTCACGCAGGAGGAGGTCGCGGAGGTCGCGGACGTCAGCGCCGTCACCATCCGGAGCCGCTACCGCGAACTCCTCCGTGCTGCGGACGACCAGCACTACGCGACCGCCGACTGACCGACCCCGCGACATTCCGCTGTCGCGGCCCCTCGGGCCGACTCCCTCAGGCGGGGGCCTTGGCGCGGGCGGCCGTCGAGTAACGACTTTCAGTACGCGATTGTAACCACCGAGAAAGCAATGGACCGAACGAGAGGCCCACCATGACCGAGTACGGTAGCGTCGACGCCGTCCCCGAGACCGAGGAACTCCTGGAAGCGCTCGGGTTCACGGAGTACGAGGCGAAGTGCTTCGTGGCGGCGACGCGCGTCGGCACTGGTACCGCCAAGGAGGTGAGCGAGGTCGCGGACGTCCCGCGCGCTCGCGTCTACGACTGCATGGATTCGCTCGCCGAGCGCGGGCTCGTGGACGTGCAGGAGGCGAACCCGAAGAAGTATCGTGCGGTGCGACCGGAGACCGCGGTCGCGACGCTCCAGCGAGCGTTCGAGACGCGGTTCGATCGGTTGAACGAGCTGTTACCGGAGTTGCACGCGACGGCGCGCGAGTCCGAGGACGACGACGTCTGGGTGATCGAGGGCGGTGCGGACGTCGCCGAACGGATGGTGACGTTGATCGAGGACGCCGACGAGTCCGTCGTCGTCGCTATCGGTGCGGAGGGACTGCTCTCGGAGGAATTGCTCGCCGCGCTCGTCGCGGCGGACGAACGCGGGGTGTCCGTGACGGTCGGCTCCCCGGGGGAACCGATACGCGACCGAGTGGTCGAGGCGGTCCCGGACGCGACGGTACTGGAGACGTGGACGTGGTGGAAGTCGTTCCCCATCCGACCGGGGGCGGTCTCGAGCGTCCTGCTCGTGGACGGGCGCGCGCTCCTCGTCAGTAGCGACGACCCGGGGTCGCTGCCGGGCCGCGAGGGGCATCGCGCGGTGTGGACGGACGGCGCGAACACGCCGTTGGTCGGGTTGCTTCGTCCGCTCCTGGAACGAGCGGTTCGCGGGGAGGCGCAGACGACGGGCGAACCGTCGCCCGTCTGACCGGCGCGGTCCGGGCCGCGACTCTCAGTCCATCTCGACGACGTTCCCGCACTCGGGGCACTCGAGGTGCTGGCCGTCGCTCGTCATCACGAACTGGAGCGAGTCGGCGTCCCCGCACTCGCGGCACTCCATGGGGACGCGAACGTCCGTGCTGCCTTTCGGAGCGCCGAGCGCGAGCACGACGGCGTCGTCGTCGCTCTGGTTCTCGCTCGTCTGGTACTCGCCCGGTGCGAACCGGATGGCTTCGTCCGGACCGACCGCGTGTTCGCCGTCGGGCGTCTGGAACGTCACCGTGCCGTCGACGACGTAGAAAACCTCTTCCTGGTCCATGTGCGCGTGCATCCCGCCGGAGAGCGATTGCTCGGGTTCGAGTCGATAGTAGTTGATCGCGAGGTCGGTCGCGTTCAGTGCGTCGGTGAGTGCGCGCCGGTCGACGTCCTCGCCGGCGAAGAACCGCGGTTCGACGTCCTCGATGTCGACGTGCTCCATGGCGTCGGCTACTGGACTCTCCCGTGAATCGTTTCCGGTCCACTGCACTGCCTTCCGGTTCCGGGCGACCGCATCGCCTTCCGGTTCCGGAGCGTCGTCGCGACCGCTGGTTCCGCGCTTCGTCACTCGCGCGGTGGCTCCACGGTGGCGAAGGCCAGGTCGTGGTCGTCGAGGAGGCGTCTCGCACGCGGCGTGAGTCCGGGCGCGACGAGGATGCCGCGGGGCGTGGCGTCGCCGTGAAGGTCGGCCGCGAGCGCGTCCACGTAGCGAGCGAGCTGGGAGACGGCGGCCGGTCCCGCTCGGTCGCGTTTGAGTTCGAGCACCACCGGTTGTCCGTCGGCGGCTTCGGCGTACACGTCGACGGGACCGGCGGGCGTGTCGCGTTCCGTCGCGAGCGGCCGGAGTCCGGGTTCGACGCGTTCCGGGTGCTCGAGGACGTGGTCCTTGAGGTCGGCTTCGGTCCCGCTCGGCGCGTCGGTCGCGTGCTCGTCGACGTGGAACGCGGTCGCGAGGTCGACCGAGTCGAACGTCGCGGCGAACTGTTCGGCGCCCGCGGTCGGGCCGGCGGTGAGGACGAGCGCGTTCGCGTCGCCGTCGACGGCCACGTCGATGCGGTCGCCGTCGGGTTGCGGGTGAAGTGGCCGATGACCACTGGGACCGTGCACGAGGACGGTTCCGTCGGGCTTGCAGGTGGCGTGTCGCCGCGCCCGCGGATGCTCGCGGCTGGTCCGGGTGGTCGACGCGACGGTGCACGCGCCGACGAGCGTGACGTACCGTCCCGCTTCGAGGGCGTCCTCGAGGAACGCCTTCGCTCTCGACGCGCTGGGATTCCGGAGCGTCCGGACGGCCTCGTCTGACACGGCCGATGGTTGTCGGGGGCGATGGTTAAGCCTCTCGCGTCCGCGGCGGTATCCGCTCCACGCGTCGCCCGTCCACGTCCGCGACGAGCGCGTCGTAGAGACGCCGATGCGTTCGCTCTCGCTCGACGTCGTCGACGGTCGCGTCCGCGCTCGGGCGGCCGGTCGCGGTCGCGCCACGCCGCCACGCTCGCAGCTCCCGGGCGTCGACGCTCGGGTCGCGTTCCCGTCGGAGCGACACCAGCGCACCGCCGTACGCGGCCGTCGGCGCGTCGCTCCAGAACGCGAGCGGTTCGAACGCGCGAACGCAGTACGCGTCGCTGACGACGAACACCGCCTCGTGCGCGATGGGGTCGACGTACTCGCCGGCAAGCGCGCCGAGGTCGTCCGCCACGCCGAGCGGCCCTGGTCTGACCCGGGACGGCCCGTCGTCGCCGCGGACGCCGCCGAGCGGCGTCGATTCGGTGATCGCTTCCAGCAACCGGTAGCCGCACGCCCCCCACTGCGAATACCTGACGGTGAAGCCGCCGGTCGGTCGTTCGTACGCGACGAGCGCTCGATGCCCCACTATCGGTCCCTCCGAGCGTGCATGGCGGCCCTGGCCGCGTCCTCGTACTTGAACGCGCGCCCGGACGGTCGGTCGGGTCGGCGTCGGGAGTCCACGCGAGGTCCCGCCGTCGCGTCCCCATCGTTCAGTCGACGCGAGGCTGTAACGTATTTGTGTGTCCGCTGCCTGGGTGGCATCGAACGGGTATGTCCAGCGAGATGACCGTGGACGACGGGGTGGCGTCGAGGGAGTCCGCGAAGGGGACTGACGCCGAGGAACCGACGGACGGAACGACCGACGAAGCGACTACGGGCGGCCGTGGGGGCGTCGAGCGCGCCGAGCCGACGCGACGCGCGGTGCTCGCGGCGACGTCGGGCGCGGTCGGCGCGCTCGGTCTCGGGAGTGCGACTGCGACCGCACGTGCGGGGGCGGTGAGCGTGCAGCGGTCTTCGACGGACGAGGGTGTGGAAACGCCGACGGAATGGCTGATGAACGGGTTCGACCTCCGGAACACGCGGTTCCCGCGGAACACGACCGCGCCGACGGGGACCATCGAGGAACTCTGGTCGTTCGACGTCAGCGTCGACCACGTGAACGGTGGAACGTACAAGAACGGGCGCGTCGAGTACGCGCCACCGATCATCGCCGACGGGAAGGTCCTCGTCGGTGACGGGTCGCTGCGGTCGGACCGGAACTACCTGCACGCTATCGACAAGGACTCCGGCGAGCACGTCTGGCGGAAGCCGATGCCGGAGATGAACACCGCGCCGGCCGTCGGCGAGGGGCGCGTGTTCGCAGCGGGGAACGCGTCGTTCGTCGTCGGCATCGACCTGGAGACGGGGAAGGAACAGTGGAAGTGGGGGACTGGCGACATCGTTCGGTCCTCGCCGAAGTACCACGACGGGAGCGTGTACGTCGGGTGCGACGACGATACGTTCTACGCGCTCGACCCCGAGGAGGGGTTCAGTCAGTGGGAGTTCGACGTGAGCGACGACGCGAGCGGGCTTCGGATGTACGGCAGTCCGGCGGTACGCGACGGCGTCGTGTACGTGAGTACGTGGGGGCCGGAGGGAGAGCCGTCGTTCGTCTACGGGTTGGACGCGGACGACGGCGACGAGGTGTGGAAGCAATCGCTCGGGTTCGGCATCGGTGGCGCGGCGCCACCGGCGGTCGGCGAGGAGTACCTGTTCGTCCCGAACGCGGCGCGCGGCCGGATGGAGGCGTACGACATGGATAGCGGCCGGAACCTCGTCTGGCGGAAACAGGACTTCGAGTTCGCGCCCTGGAACGGGCCGGCGGTCGCCGACTGTCGGGTGTTCGTCGGCTCTCAGGGCGGGCACGTGACGGCGATGGACGTGGAGACCGGCGAGTGGGCGTGGCGGTCGGATACGCGCGCGCCGGTCGAGATGCCCGTGATGGTGGCGAACGGGACGGTGTACGCGGTCGACGAGCAGGGATGGCTGTACGGGTTCGCGGTGCAGGGCGGCGGGAAGCGCTTCGAGTACGAGATCGGAGGGCGGGCGTCGACGACGCCGCGTGCGGTCGACGGCGACCTGTTCGTGACGTCGAACAAGGACGTGCAGCGGTTGACGGGCGACACCGAGTCGTTCTCGATCGGGCCGGTGTGCGAGGCGAAGGAGGCGACGACGACGCCGACGACGACCACGGAGACGGCGGAACCGACGGAGGCGTCGACGGTGGCGCCGACGGCGACGGCCACCGAGGACGAGTCGGACGCGGGCGAGACGACGACGTCCGGGAGCGGTGGGTCGCCCGGGTTCGGGCTCGCTGCCGGGGCGAGCGCGCTCGCCGCGGCCGCTGGCGTCGCCCTGCGGCGTGCGCGACGCGAGGACGATACCGAGTGACGCGTCGTCGACGGCGGGACTGAATCGGAGTGGTGCGTCGACGACCCCGGTTCGACTGGGACTGCTTGGTCGTCGACCGAAAGCCAGGCCTTGAAGAGCGATTGGGGCGAACCGGGAGCTATGGCCGTATTCACGGACCCGCCGGCGTGGCGACCGACGAGCGAGGACCCGGTCGACGACCAGTTCGGGCACCTCGTCGAGGGGACGACGCTCGACGACGCGGACGCGTTCGACGCGGTACTCGTCGGCGTACCGTACGACGGTGCCGTCATCTCGCGACAGGGCGCGAGCGAGGGGCCGAGCGCGATCCGTGGGTCGCTCGCGAGCACGAAGACGCATCACTTCGACGCGGGCCCCGTCGATTCCGTCGGCGACCTCGGGGACGTCGGCGTCCCGCAGGGCCCGACGGCGATGGTACAGTCCGCGATCGCGGACACGACCCGCGACGTGCACGACGTCGACGCGACGCCCGTGTTCCTCGGCGGCGACAATTCGACGACGTACGCGAACGCCAGCCCCTTGCTCGACGCGGACGTCGGCGCGGACTCGGACTCGCTCGGCGTCGTCAGCTTCGACGCGCACCTGGACTGTCGACAGGTCCGCGGTGACCCGACGAGCGGGTCGCCGTACCGCCAGCTGCACGACGACGGTCTGGACGCGCTCGCGGTCGTCGGCGCCCGACACTTCGAGACGTCGACTGGCTACCACGACTTCGTTCGCGACAACGACTACGAGATCGTGACCGCCGAGGAGGTCGGCGACGACGACGTCGACGCCATCGACCGGGCGCTCGACGCACTGGGGGACGTCGACCAGGTGTACGTCAGCGTCGATATCGACGTCCTCGACGCGACCTATCAGGGGTCGAGCGCGCCGACGCCGGGCGGTATCACGGCGCGGGAGCTGTTCCGGATGGTGCGGCTCGCCGCGAGCGACGACCGCGTCGCCGGGTTCGAGGTCGTCGAGACCGCGCCGCCGCTCGAGGAGTCAGGGCGAACGGTCGACGCGGCCGCGCGGACGGTCGCGCACTTCCTCGCCGGACACGGTATCTGACCCGGCCGCGAGAGGAACGCGAGCGCCGAACCGGTCGCAATCCGAAGCTGAGTACTCGACCCGGTCGTGTCGAGCCTGGGTAACGTTCAAGTATCTGATGAGCGTGGCTCGGGCATGGACGTCATCGAACGTTTCAACGACCGGTACCCGTTCGGCCAGCACCTCGGCATCGAGATCACCGACGCCGAGGACGGCGTGGCGCGCGGAAAGATCGAGCTCGACGACCATCACTCGCTCTCCGAGTCGACGCGGCTTGCCCACGGCGCCGTCCCGTTCGCGCTCGCCGACTCGCTCTCGGCCGCCGCGCTGGCGAGCGTCGAAGGGAATCCCGGCCCGACGCTGGACGTCCGCATCGACTACCTGCGGCCCGCAACCGGGGACGTCCACGGGGAAGCCGTCGTCGACCGGTACGGGAGCGAGACCGGCGTCGTCGAAGCGGAACTCCACGACGACGACGGGAACACCATCGCGAAGACCCGCGGCGTCTACAAGACCAACATGGTGGACGGGAAGAACCCGTTCGTGGACTCGGACTGAATCGGTCCGTCCTGCACGGGCGGCCCCGGCTTGTCCTCCGGCGGCGGACGCCGTCAGTCCTCCGCGGGCGGCGGTGACGTGTCGCTCTCGAGCGTCGCTCGAACGTCGGCCGCGACTCGCTCGGCACCGACCGCCTCGGCGAGGTCCAGCGCGGTTCGGGTGTGCTCGATAGCGCTCGACTCGTTGCCGGCGCGCCTCGCGAACGCCGCCACTCGCTGATGGATGACCGCCCGCACGTACGGGTCGACGACTTCGTCGACGAGCGATTCCGCGGCGGCGAAGCACTCCCGCGTTCGCTCGCTGTCGCCTCGTCGCTCGCTGATGCGGCCGCGGACGCACGACAGCAGCGCGTTCGGCGCGACGCTCCCTTCCACGTCCAGCAACTCCTCGGCCGTCGACGCGTGCTCGGCGGCCGCCTCGAGCGCGCCCGCCGCGAGTTCCACGCGAGCGAGATTGATGCGTGCCTTCAGCCGCCAGGGGTCGTCCCCGAGGTCGCGGAACGTCTCCAGGGCGGCCGCGAGCTCCTCGCGAGCCGTCTCGTGGTTATCGCGCGCCAACGCGAGCTGCCCGAAGCGCGTGCGTACCGTCGCTTCGATGCGCTCGATACCGGCAGCCCGCGCCTGCTCGAGCGCCCTGTCGGCGTGGGACTCGGCCGAACCGAGGTCGCCGCGGCGCCGCGCGACCTCCGCGAGCGTCTCGTTCCTGATGGCGTCGAACTTCGGTTCGCCGACGGACTCGTTTCGACCGGCCGCCCTGTCGAAGTACGTTTCGGCCTCGTCGAGCCGTCCCAGCTGCATGGCGACGTTCCCCATGTTGCTCAGGGCTTGCACGCGCCACTTGTCGCTCCCCGTGGTCTCGGCCGCGGTCAGCGACCGCCGGTGGTACGTCATCGCGTCCTCGTGCCGTCCGCGTCGCTCCGCGATGCGACCGAGCGTCCCGTAACAGCTGGTGAGCCCGTAGTTCGACCCGTCCTCGTGCCGGATGTCGAGCGCTCGTCGCGCGTACGTCTCAGCCGAATCGTAGTCGCCCGTGGAGAACTCGTCGACCGCGATGGACTCAAGGCACCTGGCCTTCCGTCTCAGGTCCCCGAGGTCGTCGAACATCGACGCCCCGGTCTTCCCGTGTTCCGACGCACGGTCGTAGTTCCCTCGCCGGAACGCTATCTGGCTGAGCCCCAGGTGACAGCGAGCGATGCCGTGCTCGTGGTCGTTCTCGCGGTGGATTTCGAGCGCGCGTTCGACGTGGTCCTCGTAGGCGTCGAGGTCGCCCTCTCGCCCCAGGACCGACCCGAGGACGAGCAGGCTGTTCGCTCGCTGCCGGTCGAACCGCGACGACTCGTCGTGCGCGTCGATGGCGTCGAGGACGGAGCGGAACGCTGCAGCGGCAGCGTCGAGGTGGCCCGCGTCAGAGAGCCGTTCGGCGCGCCGGTGCCCACACTCGAAGACGGTGGACTCGGAGCACGCGTCGCGAAGGTCGAACGTCGGGTTCTCGAACGTCCCGTAGTACGGCGCCAACTCTAGCGAGCCCGCGGTCGCCGCGAACAGCTGGTCCGCGAGGTCGTCCGCCCACGCCGTCGGGTTCGACGCGATACGCTGGAGGACCGGCGAGTTCAGCGTACGGACGTCGAGCGCCGCCCGGGCGTCCGCGTCCGTCAGGTCGAGGACGTTCCCGAGCGCGTCCCCGAGTCGCTCGGGTGCGTCCACGAGGACCTCGAGTGCCTCCGTCAGGAACACGTGCGCCCACTGGTTGTGCGGCGTTCTGAGGCCGCTCGCGTCGTCGACGACGAGCTGTCGCTCGGTCAGTGCGGACAGCACGGCGTCCGTCGTGACGTCCGCGTCGACGGTCTGGGCCTGGACGAACTCCTCGTGGACCGGGAGCTCCGCGACCGTCAGGAACTGCGTCAGGAGCGCCGTCGCTATCGTGACGTCCGAGGCGTCCCGCTGGAGTGGCCTGATGCGCTGCTGGACGTCCTCGACGAGCGGGGTCGGCGTGACGTCGTCGGCCGCCGAGAGCGGGTCGGCGCGGAGACAGATGTGGTGTGCGAGCAGGAACATCCCGCCGGACACGGACGTCGCGTCGTCGACGCCGTCGAGGAGTTCCTCGCCGGTCACGTCGAGCGTCGTCTCGGTCGCGGCCTCGTACCGTTCGAGGAGTCTCGTACACTCGGCGGCGTCCGGCGGTGACACTCTCGTGACGGCGACCCCGTCGTTCTTGTACTCGCGGACGGTCGCGTCGACGGGGAGGAGTCGCGTCTCGCTCCAGTCCGAGTCGCGGGCGTCGAGGAGGAACTGGACGTCGTCGGTGGACGCGTACTCGGCGGCGACCTCGAGGACCGCGTTCGCCTCCGGGCGGACCGCGTCCTCGACGACGACGAGGACGTCTTCGGTTCGTTCGCGCACGAATCCCCTGAGGCTCGCCACCGACTCGACGGGCTGTCGGTGCCCGGACGCCCGGTAGAGGACGGTTCCGCGTCCGCTGTCCTCCCACTCGCAGGCGACGGCCTTGCAGACCGTGCTCTTCCCGGCACCCGGCTGCCCGACGACCGCGACGTCCTCGCCCGCGTCCAGGCGGTCGAGGAGCGACTCGGTGAGCGACTCCGACGCGGACTCGTCGGGCACGCGCCGCTCGATGGCGAGTCCGTCCCTGACGTCCGCGAGCGTCAATCCCGTTCGGAGCGCGGTCGCCAGGTCTCGCGACCGATGGGTCTCGAAGTACGACTCCGAGAGCGACACGAACCCTTCCGCTTCGAGTACCCGGGGGAGTGACGTGGAACGACAGCCGTGCCGTCTCGACGCCGCGTCACTCGTCGACGTCGACTCGAACGTCTCGCCGACGGCTTCCGCGGTCTCCCGGCCCGACTCGACGAGTGCGTTCGCCCACTCCATCGCCGCCGTCGAGTCGTTCCGGACCAGTCCGAACCCGCCAGCGTCCTCGTCGTACAGCAACACGTGTACGGCCTCGACACCGTCGCCCCTGGCCAGAACCAGCGTGAACGACGGCGCGTCACCCGCGAGCACGTCGACGCCCTGTTCGGCGAGCCAGGAGAGCGACCGGTGCTCGCGGCGAACCGACTCGTAGAGCGACTCGTCGAGGACGACGGTCGCGTCCGGCGCGGCGACGAGCGCGTTCTGCCAGTGGTCGAGCGCCGGGAGCGCACGTTCGCTCGAGACGACGACCTGGACGGCGTCGGCATCGTCGATGGAGTCGCGGACGCGTTCGAAGTTCGCGTACGTCCCGGCGTCGTCGGCCGAGGACAGGTCTGCGGCTTCGAGGAGTTCGGGCCCGACGGCCGCGTCGTGGTCGAGACCGGCGAGCAGCGACCTCGCGTCGAGCACGTCGGTCCCCGTGGCGACGAACTCGTGGTACGTCTCGACGGCGAGCGTCGCCGCGAGCGTCGGTTCGTGGCCGGCGGCCGCGTCCCTGACGAGGCCGGCGTCCTCCAGTTCGCCGACTGCACGGTTCACGGTGGCTCGCGAGTAATCCAGCTCCGCGGTCAGCTCGCGTTTCTCGAGCGGTTGGTCGGCGAGTGCGCTGATGAAGTCCGCGCGTTTGACGACGAGCGAGAGGGAGTCGGGGCCGAGCATCTGATGACGACTCTTGATACAGTCCTCAAGAGGCAGTTACACTAATGTCTTTAGGCGGATCCCCTCCCCGTCCAGGACCTGCCAGCGTGCGTACCTTCTCGACCGGTGAGAAGCCGCGTCAGGCAGTGAGTAAATCCGTCCGCATCGGCTCCGTTCGGGTGGGACGGAAGTTGCCCGCTTCCGAACCCAAGAGTGACTCCGGACGACTCCGAGAGTGGTCCCGGAGAATCCAAGAGGGAGTGCTTGAGCGGCCCACTGGGGGTTGAAATGGTTGATAGAACCAGTGGGCCGCTCGACTCGACCGCCGTCTGTCGCGGTGCCACCGACTCGCATCGGAGACCCGGGGGGGCTTCGACGTACACCGCCTCGACGAACCGTCCGTCTCGTGCACCCGTCTATCAGTCGTCAGCAACTGGCGAATCCGGCCTGTACTCCTGACTGATGGCCTTCCACTTCCCGGAGCGGTACCGCCAGAAGTTGATGACGGCCGGCACGAGTGCTTCGCCGAGGAACGACAGGTAGAGGCCGGCGATACCGACCGCGGGGACGACCGCGCCGACGTACGCGAGCGGGATGGCGAACCCGACCATGCCGACGGCCTGACTGTAGAACGTGACGTTCGTGTCGCCCGACGCGTCGAGCGGCCCCGCGGCCGTGCCCTTGACGCTCTGGGCGAGCACGGCGACGCACGCCGCGTACGTCAGTCCGACAGCGGTCGGGACCGTGTTCGGGTCCGCGTCCGCGCCGACGAACAGTTCGACGATGGGTTGGGCGAACGCGGCGACGACCACCGCGAACACGGCGTACGTCGCGAGCGAGAACACGAGGATGTCGTTCGCGTACGCTTCCGCGTCCGCCTCGTCGCCCTCGCCGAGCTCCTGGCCGACGAGGCTGGACGCGGCGAGCGCGAACCCCCACCCGGGCGTGTTCATGAGGCCCATGATGCGGCGGACGATGACGTACGCGGCGACGACGCTCGGCCCGAACAGCGCGACGATGGCGAGCATCGGGAACTTCGCTATCGTCCACACCGAGTTCCGACCGACGACGGGTAACCCGATCTCGAAGACGTCCGTGATGGTGTCCCAGTGGAGGTAGGTTCCGAACGGGTCGACCGTGACGGGGAGGTCGCCGACGCCGGGGATGCGGCCCGCGAGGAGTGCGACGACGAACGTCGCGGTGACGAGGACGTTCGCGAGAACCGTCCCGAGCGCGGCGCCCGTGACGCCCATGTCGAGGACGAAGATGAAGACGGCGTTCGCGAGGATGTTCACGATGGCGCCGCCGCCGCGGACGAGCATCGGCGTCCACGCGTCGTCCGCCCCGATGAAGACGCGACTTCCGACGAGGTTCAGGCCGGCGAACGGGACGCCGAACGCGACGACGCGGAGGTAGTCGGCGCCGGCGCGCGTGGTCGCCTCGTCGTTCGCGATGAGCGCGACGAGGTCGTGGGGGATGGACGCGAACACGGCGGCGACGGGGAGGGTGAGCGCGAGAACGATGACGGCGCTCGACCGTATCGCTTGCCCGATCTCGTCGTGCGCGTTCGCGCCGAATCCCTGAGAGACGAGTGCGATGGTGCCGGCGGCGAACCCGCCGCCGAGCGAGAACGCGATCCCCCAGAACGGCCCGGCGAACCCGACGCCCGCGATGGCGACCTCGCCGACCGCGATGCCGACCATCGCCACGTCGACGGCGTTCTTCGACATCCGCGCCAGGCCGGTGACGATGCGCGGCCAGGAGAGGTCCGTCGTCCGCACCACGTGCTCGCGGCGCACCAACCCCAGGCGGGCGAGGAGGATGCCGACGGCGAGCAGCAGCAAGCGGACTGGATTCTGGTACCGGACCACTACGAGAGAGTATTTCGATTCGAAAACATAGGGGTTTCCTTCGCGGAACGCCGCGAGAAGGGCTCGTTCGGGGTGTGCTCGCACGGTCCGCGGTCGCGTGCGGTCATCGCTTGAGGACGTTTCCAAGCGGCGCGGAGACCGTGCTCTGGACGACGAAGGCGACGGCGACCAGAGCCATGAGCATCAGGGAGATGCCGGCGCCGGGAGCCAACCGCGGTTGACTGGTCACGAGGAGGTAGCCAGCGGTGAAGAAGAGTGCGCCGATGGCGACCCCGGCGAGGACGCCGTTCAGGATGGCGGCCAGCCACCCGTCGCTCGCGAAGCCGACGACGACGCCGACGGGCACGCCGACGACGAGTACTGTGGTCGGATACGTCGCCAACGCCACGCCGGCGAGGACGGGGAAGGCGAGAACGCCGACGCCGACGGGTCGGAGCACTGGCACGTCCACGACGTCGGTTCCGTCGATGAAAAACGTTCGCACGCGTGTCGGTCCACCCTCGAGCTCGGCGGTGAGACCGCTCTGAGGACGGTGAGGGGGCGACCGAGGAGGGACTCACAGTAACGTTGATATGACCAGTTACCGTCTCGAGGTCATGACACGAACCCTGCTCTTGCTCTGTGTGGTCGCGATGGTCGCGCTCGCGGGCTGCAGCGGCGGCGCCGGCGACGCCGACGCCACGACCAGCGACCCGTCGGGAGACGACGCACCGGCCGGTGACGGCAGCGGGGGCGGCGATACTGGCGACGCCTCGTCGGACGGCGACGGCGGCGGTGCTGGCGACGACGACGGAAGCGAGGCGGTCGCTGACCGCCCCGAGATAGCGATGCTCGAGTTCGACCGGAGCGAACGCTACGAGTACCGGACGTACGCGTACGGCGAGAACGCGACCACCGTCGTCGACGTGGTCGTCGACGGCGACGACGCCGAGTTGACCATCTCGCACACGTCCGACGCTCGCGACACGACGAACACGTTCGCGGCGTCGGCGAACGACCCCGAGAGCGTCGTCGACGTGCTGTCCGAGAACATGAACGAGGGCGGCGTCGTCTTCGTCGCCCAATCACAGGACGCATCCGGGATTTTCGTCCAGAACGACGTTCCCTTCGAGGTCGGCGCCGAGTTCGAGAACGCGGTCGGGAACATCACCGTCACCGGCCGCGACACCATCGGTGGCGTCGAGTGCCTGACCTACGAGTTCTACTTCGGCGACGAGCTCGCGGAGACCGGTTGCCTGTCGCCCGAACTCGAGATCCCCGTGCAGTGGGCGAAGACCGACGGAGATGGCGGCGTGCGGATGTCGATAGAACTCGTCTCCTACGAGACGGGTGATGCGCGGTTCGTCGGGCACTCAATCTCGACGGGTGGCGTCTGACCCGACGGCGAGCTGGAGGTCTTCCCTCGCAGACCGACCACCAGTACATCCTTTAAGTCATTCTGGTCGCAATGGGTCGTGGTGAGGAGGTTGACGCCGTCTTTCGGCGTCGCGCGAGGTCCTTTCTGCCGTCTGTCGTCCCACGGTTTAAGTACCGGCGGGGTCGTAGCGTCTGCGTATGACCGAGCGGTCTGCCGCGTCCGTCGACGACCCGAGGGACGTGGACGACGGGTTCGAGCGCCGAGACGTGAGTGCGGGCCCGGGAGACGGGTCGCTGTCGCGCGTGGACGCCGTGAAGGACGAGCGGTTCCGGCGGTGGGACGTGGCGACGCCCGCGGCGACCATCATCGGCCGCCCGGACTCCCCCCACGGCGACGTCAGCGAGAACCTCCGGCGCCTCCACGACGAACAGCACCCGGCGATGGCCGGTCACAGCGCACGCATGCATCGCCTCGAGAAAGCCCGTATCACGCACGCGTACTGCTCGGCGCTCGACGTGACGCCGTGGGAGCGCGACCGCGCGATGGGGATCATGGTGGACCTCGACCTCACCGTGTTCGGGAGTCAGCGCGCCATCGAGAAGGTCGCGCTCGTCGTCCTGAAGTACGTCGTGGACGACGAACGCGAGAAGCAACTCGGCCTCCAGGACCAGGAGTTCGTCGCCAGCCTGAACCCCGACGAGATGGCGTCGCTGTACGACCGCTACGACTCGCTGTCCGACGAGTCGGACTTCCGCGACCTCCTCGACGGTCTCGACCTCGACGTGACGAAACTCAACCGGATGGAGCGCACGCTCCGCGAGCAACTCGTCGAACAGGACCTCGAGGGCGCCGTCCTCGGTCGGTCGCCGTACCGAGACCCCGCCATGCCCGCGTTCGGTTCGGAGAAACAACCGCCAGCCGAGACGTCGACGAACGACCCCGACCCCGGAGAGTACTGACAGTAGTCCGAGGGGCGGCCCTCGATACTCGCGACTACGGGTTCGTTCGCCGATGAGTGACCTCGACCGCGTTCGGTCACCTCGCTTCGTTGGAGGCCTTCGGCGTTCCGCCGACGCGTCAGTCGCCGCGGTCGACGCTCTCGTTCACGTCGCTCTACCGTACCGACGATGCGTCGTCCACGAGTGGCACGAACCGGGTGCCGACCGCGACGCTCGCAACGGCGAGCGCGATCCCGACGACGACGTCGGTGAACCAGTGGATGCCGAGGTACATCGTTGCCAGCGCGATCGACGCCGCGAACGCGGTCGCGATCGGTGTCCAGGCCGGGTACGACTCGCGGAACCGGTACGCGACGAGAGCGACCGTCGCCGACAGCGACGCGTGGAGGCTCGGGAAGACGTTCGTGTTCCGGTTCACGCGACTCGTCACGAGCTGGACGTCCGGCCACTGCACGTACAGGAGCGACTGCACTTGCTCGGGCATGAAGTTCCGGGGGCCGTACGCGACGAACGCGACGTAGAACACGAGCCCGACGGCGTAGTTCAGCGCGTACGCGACCAGGAGAACCCGCAGCTGTCGCCAGTCCCGATGCAGGCCGTACGCAAGGAGTGGGAACGTCAGCAGGAACGTGTACCCGTACACGTACATGAATCCGAAGTACGTCGTCAACGGTGGTGTCGCGAACGACTGTATCGTCGCGACGAGACCGCCCTCGAGCGCGTAGATGGTGCCCGTGATCTTCGCACCGATCAACCACGACAGTTCCACGCCGACGTCGCGAACGACCTTGTTCAACGCGAGGACGACGACGAGCGCGACAGCGATCCGCCAGGATCGCTCGAGGTTTGAGCGGAGTCGCGGTCGCCACGCTCGGAGGCGGTGACGGCCGACTATCGTCACTGCACCGACGCAGTGCAGCGATAGCACGACGACGCCGATCGACGTGAGGGTCTCGAGGAGCGTCATCAGTCGGTACGCACCATGTGGCCGTCCGCGAACTCGAAGCCGGCCTCCTGGAAGACGCGACGGGCCTTCCGGACGTTCAGTTCTCCGTCCTCGCCCAGGAACGGCGTGACGGGGTGGGTTTCGTCGTACGCGAGGTCGTCGGGGAGCCAGCGCGTGCCCGCGAGCGGACTCGCGACCGGCGTGGCGTACCTCGTGAACGTGTCGTTTGCGATGGACGACTGGTCGACGAGGCGAGCGAGCGTGTTCCGGAATCGCGGATTGGTGAGCGGTTCGCGTTCCGCGTTGTACCCGACGACGTACGGTTGGTCGGACGGAGCGACGAGGAGGTCGAGGTCGTTCGACCGCCCGATACGTGGGACGGTGCTCGCTCCGACGGGCGTCCCGGTCACGTCGGCCTCGTCGTCCGCGACCATCTCGACGGCCGTCGAGTCGGACCCGACCGTCTGCACGGAGAGCCGGTCGAACGCAGGGCCGTCCCCGAGATGCCGGCCGACGTTCGGGGCGGTATCGCGTTCCAGGAAGTACTCGTCGAACCGCTCGAGTTCGAGCGACTCGCGTGGCGCGTGCGACGCGTACTCGAACGCGCCGCTCCCGACCGGTGGGACGTTGTCGGTGACGAGCGCCTCGGTTGCGGCCCCGAACTCGATTCCGCTGATCGACGCCTTCCCGGTTCGCTCCACCCAGACGTGCTCGGGGAGCAGCGGCACGGTGAACGCGTGCTTCGCGACGTGCGGCTCGCAGTTCACGAACTGCATCTCGACGGTCTGTTCGTCGAGAACCCTCGCGTCCCGGACGAGGCCGGCACGCCCCTGGAACCGCGGGGCGGGGAGCGTACGAGTGTCGGTGTTCGTCGTGGCCGTGGGCGTCGTCCCGCCACTCGCGTCCGTTCGAACGGTCGTCGTTGTCGTGCCCGTCGACGTCCCGCCACTGGATCCGTCGTCGAGCGTCGTATCGGCGAGGAACCGGAACGTGAACGCGACGTCACCGGCCGTCAACGGCTCGCCGTCGTGCCACGTCAGGTCCTCGCGCAGCGTGACGGTCGCCGTCGGCGCAGGGTCGTTCGTCGTCACGTCCCACGACGCCGCGAGCCACGGCTCGACGGTACCGTCGGCGGTCGCGTACCCGAGCGAGTCGTAGAGGAGGTCCATCACGAACCCGCCGCGCCGGTACTCGACCGCGAGCGGATTCAGGTTCTCCGTCACGCGGTCGTCGGTGACGACGACGCGGAGCGTCTCCGTCTCGTACGACGACGCGCCTGGGGCTGGCTGGAGCGCGAGGAAGCCGGTCGGTGCGTCGAGCGCCCCCGTCGTCCAGCCGTCGAATCGCGACGTCCTGACTGCGCGGACGTCGTCGGGTGCGACCAGCGTCGTGAACGGCTGCGTTCGCGCGATCGAGCGCTGGAGTCGTGCGACCGTCCGCTGTCGCCTCGTGGTGGTCGTCTGTCGCTGGCGGACCAGTCGCTCGTCGACGCCGAGGTTCGCGTACCCGAACGGGTTCTGCCAGCCTGGCGCGTTCGCGTACTGCGAGTGCAGGAGGGCGTAGAGGTCGTCCGGTCGCCGGATACCCGGGGTGAGTCGGCCGACGAACACGTCGAAGTCGTGGTCGAGGAGGAGCTTTCGGTAGAGTTCCTCCTCGGCGAGGGGGACGACCGATGCGTCGATCCCGACCGCGTCGTACCAGGACGCGAGCTGGCGCGCGATGCGGAGGGCGTACGGGTCGCTGTCTGCGGGCGCGGTCTTGATCTCGAGCGATACCCGCGACCGCGACTGCCAGCCGGTGATCGACCTGAGCCGCCGCATGCAGCCGCTCGCGCCCGCCAGACCGACGGTGGCGGTGGCCCCGAGGACCTGGCGTCGGGTCGGTCGGGGAGACTGTAGCGGGTCCATTCACCTGAGTCTAGATGAGTCTGCGTCAAATCACTTGGGTACCTAACCGAACGTAGAGGACGCGTAACGTGTCACGCGATTTATTATCGGTTCCGTCGGATTAGGTGGATGTTTCAAGATGGCGTCCTGAATGCTCTACGTATGGTCACGCGTCGGCAGTCGCTTCGCGGTCTCTTCGCCCTCCTCGTTCTCCTGGCCACCGGGGTCCTCGTCGTCGGCTACGTGGATGCGCAACGAACCAGCGACGCTGTCACTGGCGACCCGGCCGTCGAACAGGCGTTCCGCTCCGGGAACACGTCCCCCGTCGTCGGCGAACGCGACGACGTGACGGTCGTCGGGACCGACTCGAACGCCTTCGTCAGCGACGACAACGACGCCCCGCGCGCGATGGCGGAACTCGCCGCCTTCGCGCCGGACGGCAGCATCTACTACTACGAGAACCGCCACACGCGATACTGGGACGTCGACCCCGTGAAGGGGACGAAAAACACCGTCGAGTTCGTGTATGCTGACCACCTCGATCGGGAGTCCTGCAACGGCGACGGGCCGTGTACGGAGAACGGCGTCGTCCGGGTGAATCTCACGACCGGGAACCGCACCACCGTCTACAGTCGTATCACTCCAGGAAAACATTCGACGCGCTGGCACGACGTCGACCGCATCGACGAGCACCGACTGCTCGTCGCCGACATCTCGCAGGACCGCGTGTACGTCGTGAATACGACCACGGACCTCGTCACGTGGGAGTGGGACGCTCAGTCGGACTTCGACGTCGAATCCGGCGGCCCGTACCCCGAGGACTGGACGCACCTGAACGACGTCGAGTACGTCGAGGTGGACGGCGAGGCGGCCGTCATGGCGGACCTCCGGAACCAGGACCAGGTCGTCTTCATCAGTTTCGAGGACGGTTTGATGGAGGACTGGACGCTCGGGGCGGACGGCAACCACAGCACGCTCTACGAGCAGCACAACCCCGACTTCATCCCCGAGGAGGAGGGCGGCCCAGCGATCCTCGTCGCCGACTCCGAGAACGGTCGCGTCGTCGAGTACCAGCGAGAGGACGGCAAGTGGAAGCGCTCGTGGACGTGGTCGGACGCCCGGATGACGTGGCCGCGGGACGCCGACCGTCTCCCGAACGGGAACACGCTCATCACGGACTCGCACGGTGACCGCGTGTTCGAGGTGAACCCCGAGGGCGAGGTCGTCTGGACGGCCTCCATCGGGTTCCCGTACGAAGCCGAGCGACTCGGGACGGGCGACGAGAGCGCGGGCGGGCCGAGCGCCGCGTCCGCCGACCTCGCGAACCACACCGCAACGGCTGGTGGCGGCAGTGGCGGGGGCTCGTTGCTCCCGCAGAGTCTCCGGAACGCGATCGCGTACGTCTTCCCGCGTTGGGTGGAGACGCCGCACGCTATCGCCGCGGTCCTCGTCGGCCTCGTGGTTCCCGCGTGGGTGGTCCTCGAGTACCACTGGGCGAGCTTCAGTCTCGGCCTCCGGCTGCCCGTCACCTTCCGACGTGATTCATGAGCGTGTCGTCCTGGATCCGGGTGCGGTCGGAGCGCGCCTTCGGTCGACTGGAACGAGTCACCCCGGTCACGTCCCGCGACCGCGGGTGGATCGCGCTCTCGATGCTCCCGGCGCTCGTCGCCGTCAGCATCTACCTGTCGACGAACGCGTACCCCGCGTTCGGCGCGGGACTGTACGTCGAGTTCGCCGAGCAGATCGCGGCGAACGGGTTCGTGCCACCGACGAACGTCGAGCACTACACGAGCGACGGCGTCCCGTTCTCCTATCCGCCCCTCCAGTTCTACGTCGTCGCGGTCCTCCTCGAACTCGGCGCTGAACCGGTGACGATCGCGCGCGTCCTCCCCGGGCTCGCGGTCGTCCTCGCGACGATCCCCGCGTACGTCCTCGGCCGCGACCTCACTGACTCGCGGCCCGCGGGCGCTGCCGTCGCGGTCGCACTCAGCCTGAACCCGCAGGTACTCCAGTGGCACGTCTCCGCTGGCGGCGTGGTCCGCGGGTTTGCGTTCCTGTACGCGCTCGTCGCGATCTCCGCCGCGTACCGCGCGTTCACCACCGAGCGGCTGCGACCGGTCGTGGTCGCGACTGTCGCGTTCGGGTGCACGGTCCTCTCGCACCCGACGTACACCGTGTTCGCCGCGGGCTCGATTCTCATCTGTTACCTCGCCGAGTCCCGGACCGTCGCCGGGTTCGGACGCGGGCTCGTCATCGGGCTCGGCGGGGCCGTCATCGCGTCCCCCTGGATCGCGTGGGCGATCGCGACGTTCGGCGTCGACCAGTTCACGTCCGCCGCGGGCACGCACGGCGGCGTCGGCGGTGGCGCGAACGCCATCATCGGGTACGCGTCGTTGGCCGTACTCGTCCCACTCGCCGCCGGCGCGTACCTCCTGTTCCGTCGTCGAGTCTTCGTCCCGCTCTGGCTCGCGTTCGCCGAACTGGCGTTCAAGCAACCGCGGTTCTCGTACGCAGTCGGTGCGTTCGCGATCGCGGCGACGGTCGTGGACGTCGTCGACCGAACGAACGTCGTCGGGGTCGCGTCGGACGTCGCACGGTCGCTCAGCGTCGACGAGCACGCGACCATCGGTGCGGTCGCCGCTGTCTGCCTCGTCCTGTCGACCGCGGTCGGCGGCGCGTACCTCGCGCACGAGATGACGCTCGAGAGCGACCCGACGACGCCCGAGTTCCTCGACGACGAGTCCGTCGAAGCGATGGAGTGGGCGGAGCGCGAGACCGACGAGGACGCGACGTTCGTCGTCCTCGGTGACGCCGCGGAGTGGTTCCCGCTGCTCGCTGACCGCACGATCGTCGTCGGGCCGTGGGGGGTCGAGTGGCGGAACCCGGACCTCTTCTACGACCACATCCGGGCGTACGAAACGTCTTCGCGCTGTCAGACCGCTCGCTGCGTCGAGGCGGCGTCGACGAACGTCTCTCGCGTCCCGGAGTACGTCGTCGTCCCGAAGGGGTCGTACACCGTGCGCGGCCATCCAGCGAAGCAGTTCGGCGTCCTCGATCGCTCGTTCGAGGCGTCCGCGGACTGGGAGCGTGCGTACGAGAACGACGGCGTCGTCGTCTTCCACGCGGTCGAGACCGACACCGACGTCGCTCTCGACTCGCGTCCGGTCGACCACGTCGGCGCTCGGTGACCGGCGAGCGTGCGCCGTTCCCCGTGACTACACGAACTTGACGAGCGGTGCGACGAGGACGAGGAGGTACGAGATCGCACCGAACGCCTTCAGTCGGCGGTCGTCCTCCGCGATCGCGTACGCGAGCACGCCGAACGACGTGACGAGGACGACGCGGTGGAGTGCGAGCCGTACGGGGACCTGGCGGACGCCGATCGTGCTCATGTCGTGGAGGATAGCGAACCCGAGCGCGGCGGCTGCGAGGAGCGCGGTCCGGGTCGCTGGCCGGTCTCGCGTCAGGAACAGTGCGGCGACCGGCGCGAACACGAGGATCGGGTAGAGGACGCCCGCGATGACCTTCGGTGAGACGCCACCGAGGTGGGACTCCATGAGGAGGCCGGCGCCGCGAACCCCGACGACGGTCGCGACGACTGCGGCCGGCATCGCGACGTCCTCGGGTTCGACGTTTCGTTCGTTCGCGAACGCGGACCCGACGACGACGACGCTCGCGAACTGGACGACCGTCAGCCAGCCGTGACCACCGCCACCGCCCTGGCCGTGGTACTGGCGGTCGATCTCGTCGACGAACGGTTCATCGCGGAGGTCGCGTTCGACGAACCGTCCGGCCTCGGGGACGCCCGTCACCGTGTGTCGGAGGCGGTACCAGTCCCAGTACTCCTCGTGCGCTTGGATGCCCGTCCAGTTCGCGTTCGGGGACTGGTAGGCTCGCACGTGAACGCGACTCCCGAGGTAGCGACCGGTACTGAGCTGGTACGACGAGGCGACCCAGCGACCCGCGTCGCTGCCGGCCGGGCGGACGTACGTGTAGCGCTTCGCGCCGCTGGCGTTCTGCCACGGGGTGCCGCCGTCGCCGACCTCGAGTTCCTTGTCGCGTGGTGCGCGAGTCCAGTTGACGTCGGAGCGGTCGACGAGCGCTCGCCTGACGGTCGCTGGGTCGCCGATGACGACGACGTTGATGGCGAGCGTTCGTCCCTGGGTGCTGGTGTCCTTGCTGGTGTAGGGCCAGAGGTGACTGCCCGTGCCGATGGGGTCGACGAGGCGAGCGTCCGGGGGCTCCTCGGCCGCCGGCGGGGTGGCGCCCGTGAAGCCGCTGGTCGCGACGAGTCCGACGACCACGAACCACGCCAGGACGAGCATGGCAATACGGCGCACACGTCACGACACGGCAACGGGGTACAAGGGATTTGTCCCTCGAAACGATGGACTCGGGCCGGACGTCACGCGCCCGGAGTGTCCAGTTCGACGGATAGATACCAGTTCGACGGACAGATACAGGAACAGACTTATCAGTCAAACGGTGGTTGTCGATCGTATGGTCCGACGCATCCACGTCTTCGCCGCCCTCGCCCTTCAGGCGGTTATGTTCGTCGCCGGCGCCGGCCCCGTCGACGGGTCGCTGCAGTACTGGACGACGTTCCTCGGCACGTATCCCATCCAGATCGCCGCCCCGGCCGCGTGGGAAGCACTCGCCGCCGTCGGCGTCTTCGACCTCCTTCCGGCGGTACTCTGGGTCGGGGCGACGGCGCTCGCCATCGGCGCGATCCACTACGCGCAGGCGGTCGGGATGGTGGTCGCTGGCGAACGACTCGTCGACGTCGTCGCGCGCTAGAGCGGTCCTTGCAGCGTTTTCCGCGACGTCAGTACGTGGTGACCTCGTAGCCGTCGGGTTCGAGGCCGTCCCCAGTCTGCGAGAGCTCCTTGGCGGCCTGGAGGGCGTTCGTGTGCGACCCGTGCACGGAGACGCCGGATTGGAGTCCCGCGCCTGACAGTCGGGTCGCTCACCGGGGTCTTTGGTCGGCCTAGCACCTAGGCCGACCGAAAACGTACCACATAGATGAAAGGTCTTATTGAGGTGCCGCGCCGACATTCGATATGGTCGAGTTCGCCGCACTAGCGTTCGTCTTCGTCGCCGGACTGATCACGGCGATCGCGACCGGCCTCGGCGCGATCCCGTTCTTCCTGTTCGACGACGTCAGCGACCGCTGGAACGTCGCCCTCTGGGGCGTTGCGTCCGGTATCATGCTCTCCGCGTCCCTCTTCGGCCTCGTCAACGAAGGGCTCGCCGCGTCCGCGGGAACCGGCGTCCCGTGGCTCCTCGTCCTCGGCCTCCTCGCGGGCGTCGCGCTCGTCGTCGTCGCGAACCGCGTCCTCGAAGGCGTCCACGTCGGCGGCAGCGAACCCGCACCGGACGGCGGCGAACCCGTCGCCGAGGTCGACCACCACGACGACACCGACGACCATCACCACACCGACCACGACGCGGACGAACACGGCCACGACGGCCACGACCACGATGAACACGGCCACGACGGTCACGACCACGACAGTCACGGCCACGACGGCCACGACCACGGGTTCGACCCGGCCGCGTTCGCGGAGGCCGACCTGAAGAAGCTCGTGCTCATCCTCGGCGTGCTCACCGTGCACTCGTTCCCCGAAGGCGTCGCCATCGGCGTCTCCTTCGCGGAACTCGGCTTCGAGGGCGGCGTCCCGATGTTCGGCCTCGTCGTCCCCGTGCTCGCGATATTCATGACGATCGCGATCAGCATCCACAACATCCCCGAGGGGCTCGCGATCTCCATCCCGCTGCGCGCGATGGACGTCAGCGAGTGGCGGATGGTCGGCGCCGCCATCTTCTCCAGTCTCCCACAACCCATCGGTGCGGTCATCGCGTTCCTGTTCGTTCGCGCCGCCGAGGAGTTCCTCCCGTTCGGGTTCGGGTTCGCCGCCGGCGCGATGGTGTACCTCGTCCTCACCGAGTTCGTCCCCGAGGCGCTCGAGGCAGGCAAAGACCTCGACGGGAAGGGCTACCGCGAACTCGCGGGCGGACTACTCGGTGGGTTCACGGTGATGGTCCCGCTCCTGTACGTCGCCTGAGCGATGGCGACTCGTAGCTCCCGGTGAGAGCAGACGAGAACTCGGCGGGTGGTGGCGCCGCGGTCAGTCGACGTACGTGGCGATCTCCTCGCTCGTCGCGAACACCACGACGACGCGCTCGACGGTGCCGTCGTCGCCGACGAGTGGTTCGGCGTTCAGGACGATCTCCTCGCGCGCGTCCTCGACCTCGATGACGTACCGCTCGCCCCTGAGTTCCTCGCCGGTTTCGAGGACGCGCGCTACGGGGAGGTCCGCCGCGTCCAGGCGCGTTCCGTCCGGCGCGCAGAGCGTCCAGTCGCTCGTATCGTACGCTCGAACGTGCAGCGACGCCGTCGGCATCCGGAGGAGGTCGCGAGCGCGCCGGTTCGCCACCACCACGTCCCCGTCCTGGTCGTGGACGACGATGGCGACGGGCGTCATCTCGACGATGCGGTCGACGAGCGTCCGCTCGCGGTCGAGTTCCTTCTCGGCGTGATACCTGTCGACGGCGTTCAGAACGCGGTTCGCGAGCACCTCGTACTGGCTGGCGTCCGTCGACTTCTGGAGGTACTCCGTGACGCCCTTCGAGATGGCGTCGCTCGCCACCTCCTCGCTCCCCTTCCCCGTGAAGAGCACGAACGGGAGGTCAGGGTGGCGTTCGCGGACGGTCTCCAGGAACTCGAGCCCGGTCATCCCCGGCATGTCGTAGTCGCTGACGACGCAATCGGCGTTCTCGAGCTCGGTGAGCGCCTCGTTCGGGTCCGTGAAACCTGTGGCGGTGACGTCACCGTGACGCTCCAGTTGCGTCGCCGTCAGGTCAGCGAACGCTGGTTCGTCGTCGACGCACACCACCCGGTGGGGTGCCATAGGTACCGTATCGCGTTCCAGCGGCAAGGTGATTGTGCTTTGGTACCAGGCACGTAGTCCGTCCCGTCGGCCCTCACCCGTCGGCCCGCATCAGCGAACTGGGTCGTCGAGCGAGCGGCGGCGGCAAGGCGACAGCGATTCCACGTCCTTGAAGCGACTGCAGGGGTAACGCTCTCCAGGATGGTACTTGGGACGGACAATCGCGTGTTCGCGCTCGCGATGGCGCGACTCGCGGATTCGCTCGGGAACTCCTTCCTCGTCATCGTCCTTCCGCTGTACATCGCGAGCGGCGAGGTGTCGCTCGCGGGCCTGGAAGGGTTCTCGACCGAGTTACTCATCGGCGTCGTACTGTCGTTGTTCGGACTGCTGAACAGTTCGCTCCAGCAGTTCGCGGGTCGAGCCAGCGACCGCTCCGGGAAGCGGAAGGTGTTCATCCTCGGCGGCCTCGTCGTGTTCGGCGTCGCGAGCGCGCTCTACCCGTTCGCGTCCTCGTACTGGGGTATCGTCGGCCTGCGCGCGTTCCAGGGCATCGGCGCGGCGTTGACCGTACCGGTCACGATCGCGCTCGTGAACGAGTACTCGACGGACGCGAGCCAGCGCGGCGGGAACTTCGGCGTGTTCAACACGTTCCGCCTCATCGGGTTCGGGTTCGGGCCCATCATCGCTGGCGTCCTCATCACGGGCGGGTTCGCGTCGAACGAGGTCGTCACGTACCAGATCGCGGGCGCGGCCATCTCGGGGTTCGACGCGGCGTTCATGGTCGCCGTCGCTGGAGCAATCGTCTCGTTCGCGCTCGTGTCGTGGCTCGTCGACGACCCGGAGACCGGTGATGCCGCCGCCACGGACGACCTCTCCGTGGCTATCTTCGGTCGCGACCAGCTGTTCGACCCCGTGTTCGTCGTCGGCGTCGGGACGTTCTTCATGGCGACGGGTATCGCGATCTACGCGACGCTCCAGGAGGTCGTTAATCAGGCGCTCGGCCAGGGACCGTTCCTGTTCAGCGTGCAGTTCGCGGCGGTCGTCATCGCGAACGTCCTCTTCCAGGTCCCCATCGGGCGGGCGAGCGACAGGTACGGGCGGCGGCCGTTCCTCGTCGCCGGGTTCGCGCTCCTCGTCCCGAGCGTGCTCGCGCAGGGGTACGTGCCGGCGGCCCAGAGCGTGCTGCCCGCGACGATTCTCGGCGTGAACGCCGCCGCGCTCCTGATGATACTCCTCCGACTCCTCCAGGGTATCTCGGTCGCGATGGTGTTCGCGCCGGGGCTCGCGCTCGCCGGTGACCTGGCGCGGCGCGGGCAGTCCGGCACGACGCTGTCGGTCCTGACGACCGCGTTCGGGTTCGGTGTCGCGCTCGGGCCGCTCGCGGCCGGGTACCTCATCCGGTTCGGGTTCGCGGTCCCGTTCGCGTTCGTCGCCGTGCTCGCGGCGCTCGCGTTCCTCTTGACGTACTCGCAGGTGTACGAGACGGCGTTCCTCGCCGAGGACGCTGGCCGGCCGTCCGCGGACTGACCGCGGTCAGTCGCGGGACTCGCGGTCAGTCGTCGCGGTGGACGTTCGTCCGACCGGTGGCGATGGCGGCGGCGATGGCGTCGCCCGGACAGACGACCTCGACGTCGGGTATCGCGAACGCGGCTGCGTTCCGTGGGTCCTGCAGCGCCGCGTAGATCCGCTCGAACGCGCCGGTCGTTCGGAGGCGTTGGACGAGCAGGAGCGTTCGGGCGTCCGTCGGGGCGAGGACGACGAGCGGGTCGGTGGGGGCGGCGTGCGCGACGACCTGTGCGACGAGCGCTGCCTCGTCGGGGACGTGCGCGGCGTCGTAGTTGGCGACGTCTGCGACGGCGTCGGGGTCGGTGTCGACGTGGACGACGGTGTGGTGACTGGCGAGGCTGTCGGCGAGTGCGCGACCGCGTCGGCCGCCGCCGACGACGAGGTATCGGTCGTCGACGTTCGGTTCGACCGGTGCTGCGGGTCGGTCGGACTGCCGCGGGTCCGTGCCCGGGAGTTGCGACTCCATACACCACGTAGGAGAACAGAATACATAAATATTGCCTAGATTTTACCGGAACGGTAAATATGATGGGCATTCTTTATCAGATTGGTAAACAATGTATCGGCTTCAGACGGTTACATGCGGTCCGCCCTCCGACCGACGCGTCGGTGAGCGGTCATGACGGACCTCGTCGCAGTACTCACCGACCGCGGCCGCGTCAGAGACGTCGTCTCGTACGCGCTACGGGAGGCACGGGACGCCGACGACGCAACGGAGACGACCGTGCGTTTCAGCATCCCCGTCGGGAGAACGGGCGACGCGGTCCCGTCGGCCACCGGCGAGACCCTCGCCGAACGCATCACCGAACTCGTCGCAGACAGCCCCTACGGTTCGCTCGACGTCGAGGTCGCAACCGTACCGGTCGGCCGGTCGACCGCCGACGACCGCGTCCGCGCGCTCGTCGAGGCCATCCCAGCGACCGCCACCGACCTCGTCCTGATGCCCGGATTCACCGAGTTCACCGCCGCCACGCTCGCGGACGCGCTCGCGGCCGCCGGCCGTTCCGGCGTCGCCGTCGAACGCGCACCCGTCGACCGACGCATCGTGCGGTCGCCCGTCGCGGTCACCAGCACCACCGCACGGCTGGTTGCGACGTTCGGCCTCGCGTACGCGTTCTACCTATCGCTCGGCGACCCGACCGAGCCCTTCGACCTGGCGACCGGCGCGGTCAGCGCGGGCGTCGTCACGCTCGTCCTCGGCCGCGTCACGTTCGAGACCGAACCCTCGCTCGCCGGCGTCGGCCGCGTGCTCCGCGCGCTCGTCTTCCTTCCCTACCTCCTCTGGGCGGTCGTCCGCGCGAACCTCTCGATGGCCGCGGTCGTCCTCTCGCCGCGCCTCCCCATCGAACCGAGCGTGGTCCGGATTCCGGCGCCCGAGGGCCGCATCGCGCGCGCCCTGCTCGCGAACAGCATCACGCTCACGCCGGGCACGCTCACGGTCGACGTCACCGACGACGAACTCGTCGTGCACGCGCTCACCGCAGCCACTCGGGACAGCCTCGAGGAGGGCTCGCTCTCGCGCGCCGTCGACTTCGTCGTCCACGGCCGCGGCGAGTACCGCACGACGCCCGGAACCGCTCGTATGGCGGCCGAGACCCCGCGAGGTGACCGGCGGTGACGTCGCCGCTCGTCGCGGGCGTGCTGCTCGCCGGCGCGACGGCGCTCGTCGCGCTCGCCGTGCTCGTCCTCGGGCGCGTCGTCCGCGGGCCGACGACGCCGGACCGCGTCGTCGCCGTCAACGTCGTCGGCACCACCGCGGTCGTCGTCATCGCGCTCCTGAGCGCCGCGCTCGACGAACCCGGGTTCCTCGAGGTCGCCATCGTGTACGGCCTCCTGAACTTCCTGCTCTCGCTCGGGCTCGCGAAGTTCACAATCGAACGCGGCGGGGTGCTCTGATGTCCCTCGCGGCCCTTCCCGTCGCAGTCCCCGCCCAGCTCGCGTGGACGCCGACGGCGATCGCGGTCGCGGCGCTCGTCGCAGCGAGTGCGTTCTTCTCGCTCGTCGCCGTCGTCGGCTTCTACCGGCTCCCGGACGTGTACGCTCGCGCGCACGCCGCCTCGAAGAGCGAGACCCTCGGCGCGCTCCTCGGCCTCACCGCCGCCGGCGTCGTCGTCGGCACCACCGGCGAGGTCTTCAAGATCGCCTTGCTCGCGCTGCTCGTACTCGTCACGGGGCCGACCGCGGCACACGCCATCGTTCGGTCCGCGTACGACGCCGGCACCGACCCGTGGACGCGCGACGACGACCGGAACGACGGCGACGCGAGGGTCTCGCGATGACGACACTCGACGTCGCCGTCCCGACCCTTCAGGTCGTCGCGCCGACGCTCGAGGTCGCGGTGTCCGTCGCGCTGCTGTCGTTCGTCGTCGTCGTCGCCGTCCTCACCGCTGTCGTCCGGGACGTCCTGACGGCCGTGGTCGTGTTCGCGGCGTACAGCCTCGGGCTCGCCATCCTCTGGGTGCTGTTCCACGCGCCCGACGTCGCCCTCACCGAGGCCGCGGTCGGCGCCGGCGTGACGACCGCGCTCTTCCTGCTCGCCATCAGTCGGACCGTCCGACCGGCGGGCGGCCGGACGCTCGTCGACCCGAAGACGGTCAAGCCCACGTCGGTCGTGGTGGCGCTCGGCGTCACCGTCGGCCTCCTGCTGACGGTCCCGGCGCTCCCGCCGGTCGGTGCGGCGGACACGCCCGCGTTCGGGCCGGTGAGTGACTTCTACCTCGCCGACGCCGCGGACCGCGGCGTCGACAACGCCGTCACGGCCGTGCTCGTCGTCTACCGCGGGTTCGACACGTTCGGCGAGATCGCGGTCGTGTTCGCCGCCGCCGTCGCCGTACTGGCCGCGCTCGGTCGGGAGGCCCTCGCATGAGCGAGCGCCCCCGCCGGGAGGACGCGGACGAGGCGACGACGCGGACGCGCATCGAGTTCACGGACAGCCCCGTCGTCACGACGACCGTGCGCCTGTTCGCGCCGTTCGTCCTCACGTACGGGCTGTTCACGCTCTTCCACGGGACCGCGAGCGTCGGCGGCGGCTTCCAGGGCGGCGTCGTCGGCGGCGCGATGATCATCACGGTCGCGTTCGCGTTCGGCATCCGCCGGACCGCGGAGTGGCTCGACGAGCGCGCGCTCGTCGCCCTCGTCGTCGCCGGCCCAATCGTCTTCGGCGTCGTCGCGCTCGCAGGTCTCGCGTCGGGCGGCGCGTTCCTCCAGTTGGACGTGCTCCCCATCCCGAAGGCGACCGTGTACGCCACGGAAGCCATCGAGATCGGTATCGGGGCGACGGTCTCGGCCGTCATCGTCGTGCTCTTCCTCCGCATCGCGGACGGCTACCGCGAACCAGACGTGGAGACCCCAGCGGACCTGGAGGCACCCGGGGACGTCGCGCCCTCGAGTGGGGCCGGAGGTTCGAGCGATGACTGACCCGCTGTTCGGCGTCGGCGCGTGGTTCGCGCACGCCGTGTTCGCGGTCCTCGTCGGCGTCGGGCTGTTCGTGCTCGTCGACGACGACAACCTCGTGAAGAAGGTCGTCGGTCTGAACATCTTCCAGACCGGCGTCTTCCTGTTCTTCGTCACGAGCGCGTACCGCGCCGACGGGAAGGCACCACTGGTCACGGGCCCCGGGCCGTACGTGAACCCGCTCCCGCACGTCCTCATCCTGACGGCCATCGTCGTCGGCGTCGCGGTGACGGCGGTCGCGCTCGCGCTCGTCGTCCGCATCTACGGCGAGTACGGGACGCTCCGCGAGGACGTCATCCGCGAGGTCCGCGCCGCCGAACGCGCGTCCGCTGCGGCCGAGACGGCCGAGGAGGGGTCGCGGTGACGCCCGCGGACCTCCTCGCGCTCCTGGTCGCACTCCCGCTGCTCGCCGCGGTCCTCCCGCTGTTGGTCGCGCGCGTCCGCGACGGCCTCGCGCGAGCGGTGACGCTCGCCGCGCTCCTCGCGCAGGTCGCGCTCGCGATCGCCGTCGCGGCGGTCGTCGCGACCGACGGCCCGCTCGCGACCGTCGTCGGCGACATCCCGGCCGCGTTCGGCATCGGGCTCGCCGTCGACGAACTCAGCGCGGTCGTCGTCGTCCTCGTCGCCGTCGTCGGCGTCGCCGCGTTCGCGCTCGCCGACGCCGACACGACCGGCCCCGAGGGGAGCCTCTGGCTCCTGCTCGTCGCCGGGTTCACGGGCGTCGCAGTCACCGCTGACGTGTTCAACCTCTACGTGTTCCTGGAGATCTCCGGGCTCGCCGCGTACGCGCTCGTCGCCAGCGGCCGGGGCGTCGACGCCGCGGTCGCCGCGTTCAAGTACCTCCTCGTCGGGACCGTCGGCGCGACCCTGTACCTGCTCGGCGTCGGGTACGCGTTCGTCGCGACCGGCACGCTCTCGATGGCCGACCTCGCGCCGGCGCTCGCCGCCGCGGGGTACGACTCGACGCTCGTCGTCACCGCGTACGCGCTCGTCGCGGTCGGTCTCGGCGTGAAGCTCGCGCTCTTCCCGCTGCACGCGTGGAAGCCCGACGCGTACGCGGCCGCACCCGGTGCGGTCGCCGTGGCGCTCGGCGCGCTCGGGTCGACCGTCGCCGGGTACGCGCTCGTCCGCATCACGTACGGCGTGTTCACCGCGGACTTCCTCGCGGCCGTCCCCGCGGTCCAGTCCCTCATGGTCGCCGCAGGCGCGGTGAGCGTCGCCGCCGGTGGCGTCCTCGCGCTCCGCGCGACCGACGTCCGGCGGCTGCTCGCGTACTCGTCGGTCTCCCAGTTCGGCCTGTTCGCCGTCGGTATCGCACTCGCGCACCCCGTCGCGCTGACGGGCGCGCTCGTCGCGCTCGTCGGGCACGCGGTCGCGAAGGGCGGCCTGTTCGCCGCGGCGGTCGCGGTCGAAGCGCGGACCGGTGCGCGAACCGTCTCCGAGTACGCGCGCCTCGCCGCCAGCCTGCCGCTGGCCGCGGCCGTCGTCGCGGTCCTCGCGGCGAGCCTCGTCGGCCTCCCGCCGACCGTCGGGTTCGCCGGGAAGTGGTACCTCGCACTCGGTGCCGTCGAGGCGGGCGCGTGGGTCGCCGCGGCGGTCGTCGTCGCGAGCACCCTCCTCAGCCTCGGGTACGCCGGTCGCCTCGTCGAGCGCGCGTACCTCGCGCCAGAGCCGGCCGATGACGCGGTCGCGACCGACGGCGGCACCGCCGTCGTCGTCGGTTCCGACGCCGAGGATTCCCGGACGACGACCGCGCTCGCGGTCGCCGTCGCGGCCGCGGTCGTCGTGCTCGCGCTCGGCGTGGGCGCCGGCGCGCTCGCGGACTGGCTCGCACCGGTCGTGGAGGGATGGCTATGACCGACGTCGCCAGCGTGCTGCCGCTGCTCGCGGTCCTCCTGCCCGCGCTCGCCATCCCGCTGATACTCGCGTCCGGGTCGCGGCCGAACGTCCGCGAAGGCTGGACGGCGCTCGCCGGCGTCGGCACGTTCGCGGTCGTGCTCGCGATGGTGCAGTCACCGGACACGCCGGTGACGACGCTCGGGTCGTACCTCGGCGTCGAACTCGCGCTCCGCGCGGACGCCGCCGGCCTCCTGTTCGCGCTGCTGGCGAGCACGCTCTGGCTCGCCACGAGCCTCTACAGCGTCGGCTACATGCGCGGGCTCGACGAGGGCGACCAGACGCGGTACTTCGCCGCGTTCGCCGCGTCCATCTCGGCCACGATGGGCGTCGCGCTCGCCGCCGACCTGCTCTCGCTGTTCGTGTTCTACGAGCTGCTGACGCTCGCGACGTACCCGCTCGTCGTCCACGCGGGCGACGCCGCTTCGAAGGCCGCCGGCCGCCGGTACCTCGCGTACACGCTCGGCGGCGGCGTGCTCGTCTTCGGCGGGCTCGTGCTCGTCGGCGCGCTCGCCGGCACCGTCACGCTCGCCGCCGGCGGCATCGCCGGCCTCGCGACCGCCGACCCGAACCTCGCGCGCGCCGCGTTCGCGCTGCTCGTCGCCGGGTTCGGCGTGAAGGCCGCGGTCGTCCCGCTGCACGCGTGGCTCCCGGCCGCGATGGTCGCGCCGACGCCCGTCTCCGGGCTCCTGCACGCCGTCGCCGTCGTCAAGAGCGGCGCGTTCGGCGTCACGCGCGCGGTCCTCTACGTCTTCGGGCCCGAGACCGCGAGCGACCTCGGCCTGGCGACCGCGCTCGCCGTCTTCGCCGCCGCGACGATGATACTCGCGGGCGTCGTCGGCGTCCGCCAGGACAACCTCAAGCGCGGGCTGGCGTTCTCCACCATCAGCCAGCTATCGTACATCGTCCTCGGCGTCGCGCTCCTGACGCCCCTGGCCGCGTTCGGCGCGCTCCTGCACGTCGTCGCCCACGCGTTCATGAAGATCACGCTGTTCTTCGTCGCCGGGCTCGCGTACGTCGAGACCGGCGAGAAGTACGTCAGCGACCTCGCGGGCGTCGGGCGCCGGCTCCCAGTCGCGATGACGGCGTTCGCCATCGCGGCCGCGGGCCTCGTCGGGTTCCCGCTCGTCGCCGGGTTCGTCTCGAAGTTCCACCTCGTGCTCGGCGCCGCCGACAGCGCGAACCCGTGGTTCGTCGCCGCGTTCCTCGCCGCCGGCCTCCTGAAGCTCATGTACTTCTGGCCGGTCGTCTACACGGCGTTCTACGGCGGCCGCGACGACGGCACCGACGCCGGCGACCACCCGTTCGCGCCCTCGCACCACGAGCCGACGACCGACGGCGGCGACGACGGTGGCGGCACGGGTACGAGCGTCCCGGCGGCGACCGACGGCGGCCAGGAGACCGTCGCCACCGCTGAGGCCGACGACGGCGTCGCGAGCGCGCGCGACGGCGTCTCCGGGCGCTTCGCGCCCGTCGCGGGCCTGGAGACGTCGCCCGCGCTCCTCGTCCCCGTCCTCTTCACGGTCGGGATGGCGGTCGTGCTCGGCGTCGTGCCGACCGCGCTCCCGTTCTGGGAGCTCGCCGAGACCGCGGTCGCGGAGGTTTTCAACTGATGGACATCCTGCTCGCGGTGCCGCCGTGGGTCGCGTTCCTCGTCGCCGCCCTGGTCGCGTTCGTCGCGCCCCGGAAGGTCGGCTACCTCGTAGGCGTCCTCGCGACGCTCGCGACCGTCCCGTGGATACTCGCCTCGCCCGACGGGAGCGCGCTCGTCGTCGCCCCGCTCGGGTTCGAGCAGACGCTCCTCCGCGTCGACGCGCTCGCGCGCCCCGTCGCGGCCGTGTTCGGGTTCGTCGCCGCGCTCGGCGTCGCGTACGCGTACGCGACCGACGCCGACGCCCGGACGAACGCCATCGCGCTCGCGTACATGGGCGCCAGCGTCGCCGCCGTCCTCGCCGGCGACTGGCTGACGCTCCTGCTCGCGTGGGAGGTCATGGCGGTCACCGCGACCGTGCTCGTCTGGCATCACGGCGGCAGCGCCGTTCGACCGGCGTTCCGATACGCGCTCTACCACCTCGTCGGCGGGACGCTCCTCGTCGCCGCCGTCGCGCTCCACTACACCGCGGCCGGCACGTTCGCGTACGACGCCGGGTTCACCGCGGGGCTCCCGACCGCGCTCGCCATCCTCGGCGTCGGCGTGAACCTCGGGTTCGTCGGCGTCCACCACTGGGTGCCCGACGCCTACCCCGCCCCGCACGTCGCCTCCAGCGTCATCCTCGCCGGGTTCACGACGAAGGTCGCCGTGTACGCCCTCGCGTTGTTCGCGCCCGACGGGAACGTCCTCGTCGCGTGGATGGGCGGCGCGATGGTGCTGTACGCGGTCTACCAGGCCATCCTCCAGACCGACGTGCGACGCCTGCTCTCGTACCACATCGTCTCCCAGGTCGGGTACATGGTCGCGGCCGTCGGCGTCGGCACCGCCGTCGGCACCGCCGGCGCGGTCGGGCACCTCGCGACGCACGTCCTCTACAAGGGCCTGCTGTTCATGGTCGCCGGCGCGATCGTCTACCGCGTCGGCACCGGGTCGCTGAAGCGACTCGGCGGCCTCGGCCGGCGGATGCCCCTGACGTTCGGGGCGTTCCTCGTCGCGGCGCTCGCCATCAGCGGCGTCCCCGGGTTCAGCGGGTTCGTCAGCAAGGGCCTCGTCGTGAAAGCCGTCGACACGGCCGGCCCCGAGCTCGCCGGGCTGCCAGTGGACGCGAACGTCCTCTGGTGGGCGCTCGTGCTCGGCGGCGTCGGCACCGTGCTGTCGTTCGCGAAGTTCGGTTACTACGCGTTCGTCCGCGACGCCCCCGAGGACCTCCCGGTCCGCCCGGCGCCGCGCTGGCTGGCGGTCGTGCTCGCCGTCGCCGCCGTCCCGAACGTCGCCTTCGGCGTGCTCCCCGACGTGCTCTACGGCGCTCTCCCCGGTGACACCGCCGGGTTCGAGCCCTACGCTGCGAGCGAACTCGGGAAGGCCGCCGCCACTACCGCGGTCGGTGTCCTCGGATTCCTCGCACTCCGCGGGCCAATCTCGCGGCTTCCGGTGGTGGACGTCGACCGCGTCCTCTACCCCGCCGGGAACCGCGTCGCGAACACCACGGCACGGGCGCTCGACGGCCTCGGCGCTCGCGCCGACCGCACCGTCTACCGCGCGTGGCGAGCGACCGTCGCCGCGGTCGACCCGGAGGACCCCAGCGACGTCCTCGGCGGCCCCGTCGGGCGGACGCTCGCCGTCGTCGCCGCGACGCTCGCGCTCGCGCTCCTCGTCGCCGGTATCGCCTGAGAACACACCACCGACACACCAACACCAGACATATGACGCTCGACAGAGATTCCAGATTCGATGCGCAGACCCCCGACTACGACGCGCTCGCCGCGTGGCTCGAAGACCGCCACGGCGACGACCTCCGATGGGTCGCGGACTTCCACACGCCCTCGTACACGTACGACGTGCGGTACATCCGCGACGACCTCAAGACCGAACTCTCCACGCGGCAACTGGACATCATCATCCACCGCACGATGGGGTTGTTCGATCGTGCGTACGTCGAGGAGGTGTACACGCACCTCGGGGACGCCTGCGCGCTCGTCCTCCAGCACGAGAAGGCGACGGCCGTGCACGTCTACCTCTCGGACATGGACGGGTTCGTCGTGAAACTCCGCTCGGGCGTTCCGGTCACCCTCCCCGACGACGTCGACGCGTGGCTCGACGTCCTCTACGGAGGTGGAGAGTGACGTTAAACGGACTCGACGACCTCGACAGACACATCCTGTTCGTCCTCCAGCAGGACGCCCGGGAGTCGTCGTCGAACCAGATAGCCGAGCGGATGGGCGTGTCACCGAGCACGGTCCGCAAGCGCATCGACCGCCTCGAGCGCGAAGGCGTCATCAACTCGTACCGCGCGGACGTGGACTACGCGAACGCTGGGTTCGACCTCCAGTTACAGATCATCTGTACCGCGCCCATCCCGGAGCGAGACGAACTGACCGACGGCGCCCTGGAGGTTTCAGGTGTCGTCGGCGTCCGCGAGATCGCGACCGGTGAGGGGAACGTGGTGGTTCGCGTGGTCGCGGAGGACAACGACGACCTGAACCGGATCGCGCGCGAGCTCTCGGACCTCGGACTCGCGGTGAGCGACGAGCAACTGATTCGCCGGGAGGAGGGCACGCCGTACGACGGGTTCGAACAGGACGGCGGCGTGTAGGAGGCGCGGGATTCGAGCAGGACGACGGCGCGTGGCTGGCGGGACGTTCGAGCACCCGACCGCACGCCGTAAACCAAAGTATTCTTGCGGGTTGACGGAGATTCCGCGAACATGAGTCGTTCCGACGCAGCCAACGGGTGGTCGCGATGAGTACACGGACCGAGAACGTCGACCTGGTTCCCGGCGAGGTCGTCGGGAATCTCGCCCGAGCGGCGTTGCTGGCCGCGCTCGTCGGCGCGTTCGCGTACGTGAAGTTCCCGAACCCGGTGTCGCCAGTCGACGTGACCCTTCAGGTGCTCGGCGTGTTCCTCGCCGGCATCCTCCTCGGGCCGCTGTGGGGTGGCGCGTCGCTCGGCCTCTACCTCGTCGCTGGCGCGCTCGGCGCCCCGATCTTCAACGGCGGGGCGGCCGGCATCGGGCATCTGTTCGGCTCGACCGCGGGCTACCTCTGGTCGTACCCGATCGCGGCCGCGCTCGTCGGGTTCCTCGCGCACGGCGGCGTCGAGACGCGCTCGCTCGAGGACCTCGCCGTGTGGCGCCTCGTCGCCGCGATGGTCGCCGGGACCGTCGTCATCTACGCGCTCGGCGTCGCCGGCCTGATGGTCGTCCTCGGGTACGGTCTCGGGAAGGCGTTCGGGGTCGGCGCAGCCGCGTTCCTCCCCGCGGAAGCCGTGAAGGTCGCCGCGGCGGTCGGCATCGTCCGGAGCGACGCCCTCCGCGTCGAATGACGCCGATTCGCGAGAGGGCTCGCACGACATGATCGTCGTCGACGACGTCTCGTACGCGCACGGCGACACCCGCGTCCTCGACGACGTCTCGCTGTCGATCGAAGACGGCGAGTTCGTCGTGCTCGCCGGCGCGAACGGCGCGGGGAAGACGACGCTCGTCCGCCAGTTCAACGGGCTCCTCGAACCCGACACGGGCGAGGTCCTCGTGAACGGGACGCCCGTCGAGGCGGACCTCGTCGCGGCGCGGTCGGCGGTCGGGATGGTGTTCCAGGACCCCCGCGACCAGTTCGTCGCCGCGACGGTCGACGCGGACGTCGCGTTCGGCCCGGAGAACCTCGGGGTCTCGCGGGAGGCGGTGTCGACGCGCGTCGAGGACGCGCTCGCCGCGGTCGGCATGACGGGTCGTGGCGAGGAACGACTCGACGAGCTCTCGGGCGGCGAACAGTCCCGGGTCGCCATCGCGGGGGCGCTCGCGATGACCCCCGACCACCTCGTCCTCGACGAGCCGTTCGCGAGTCTCGACGCGCCCTCTCGGGAGGCGGTCCGCGAGCACCTCGCGGATCTCCACGCGGACGGGACGAGCGTCGTCGTCGTGACCCACGACGTCGGCGCGATCGCGGACCTCGCGGACCGCGTCGTCGTGCTCGCCGACGGACGCGTCGTCCGCGAGGGGTCGCCGACCGACCTCCGGGGGGAACTGGACGAGCACGCGGTCGCGGCCTGGTGACCGTCGATGCGCTACGAACCGGGTGATTCGGTGCTGCACGCGCTCGACCCGCGGTCGAAGCTCGCGGTCCAGGTGGCGTTCGCGGTCGCCGCGTTCGCGCACACAACGCCGCGCGGACTCGGCGCGCTTACGGCCCTCGCGCTCGGCGTTCTCGCTGCCGCTCGACTCTCCCCGGTCGCCGTCGTCTCCGACCTGCGCGTCGTCCTTCCTTTCCTCGTGCTGGCGCCGCTCGTCGAGGGCGCGCGTCTCGGCGCGCCGTGGTTCGACGTCGCCGCGGCGCGGTTCCCGGCGCTCGCGGCGTACCGCGTGTTCCTCGTGCTCCTCGTCAGCGCCGCGTACGTCCACACCACGCGGACGCGCCAGTCCCGGGCGGCGGTCCAGTGGCTGGTCCCGGGGCGGGTCGGGCAACTCCTCGGGATGGGCGTTGCGCTCGTGTTCCGGTTCGTCCCGGTGCTCCTCGACGACGTCAGGCGGTCGCGCGCCGCGATGCGGGCGCGCCTCGGGTCGGAGCGGCCGCTACGCGACCGGATGCGTCTCGTCGCGACTAGTGGCCTGAACCGCGCGTTCGCCCGCGCCGACGCTCTGGCGGTCGCGCTCCAGGCGCGGTGTTTCGCGTACAACCCGACGCTCCCGCCGCTGTCGTACGGCCGAGGGGACTGGGTCGTGACGGTTGCGTCGCTCGCACTCGTCGTCGTCGCGCTCGCGGTGTGAGGCTGTGCGTGGAACAGGGGTTCGTCGAGGCGCCAGCGTCGAGAGTGGGGGCGTCGAACGCCACCCACCCAGCGGTCTTGTGTAGAAAACACATTTCTGTGCGCGTCGAGTATCGGCCCGCATGGAACCCTTCCAGAACACGAACCAACCGGACTGGGACTGGTGGTCGCGACTCTGGCCGACCCCCGGCGCGACGCTCCGTGCGCTCGGCATCGACCGCGGCGACGCGCTCGCTGAGGTCGGCTGTGGCAACGGCTACTTCGCGCTCCCCGCGGCCCGCGTCGTCGACCCCGCCACCGTTCACGCCGTCGACCTCGACCGCGCCCTCCTCGACGAACTCGACGAACTCGCCGCACTCCACCGCATCGAGAACCTCGAGACGTACCACGCCGACGCGCGCGACATGGCGGACGTCCTCCCGGAACCCGTCGACGTCGTCCTGAACGCGAACACGTTCCACGGCGTCGACGACGTCGCCGCCTTCGTCACGAGCGCGTACGACGCGCTCGCACCCGACGGCGAGTTCGTCGTCGTGAACTGGCACGACGCCGCGCGCGAGGACACCCGCATTCACGGCGCCGCCCGCGGCCCACCCACCGACCTCCGGCTGTCGCCCGACGCGACCGAACGCATCGTCACCGACGCGGCCGCGTTCCAATCGGTCGAGACCGTGGAGCTCCCACCGTACCACTACGCCGTCCGCTTCGAGAAAGAAACGCGCGCCTGACTGCCCGGACTCGGTCTAGCGGAGGTGCGAGAACGGGTCGCCCTTCGCGTCCGCGAGCCGGTCGACGTGCTCTTGCGTGAGCTCGACCTCCGCGGCGCGGAGGTTCTCCTCGAGCTGTTCGACGGTCCGCGCACCCACGATGGGCGCCGTGACGCCGTCGCGGTGCAGGAGCCACGCGAGCGCCGTCTGCGCTATCGTCGCGCCCACCTCGTCGGCGACCGCCTCGAGTTCGTCGAGCACGTCGAAGTTCTCCTCGGTCAGGTAGTTCTCGCGGAACCGCTCACCGAGCCCCGCCTTCGTATCCTCGGGGTCCCGGTCGTCGCGCGAGTACTTCCCGGTGAGGAACCCCTGGCCGAGCGGACTCCACGGGACGATACCCATCCCGTACGACTCGCACATCTCCTTGTACCCGGCCTCGATCTCGCGGTCGACGAGGTTGTACCGCGGTTGCGTGACCGAGAACGGCTCCCAGCCCTCCTGCTCGGCGATCTCGTTCGCCTTCGCGATCTTCCAGGCGTCCGGCCTGAACGAACTCGCGCCGAGGTAGTGGACCTTCCCGTCCTCGACGAGCCCGTTCAGCGTCCGCATGAACTCGCGGACCGGCGTGTCGTCGTCGATGCGGTGCACGTAGAGGAGGTCGATGGCGTCGACGCCGAGGCGGTCGAGCATCTCGTCGATGCTCCGTCGGATGTGCTTGCGGTTGAGGCCGCGGCCGTTCGGGCCGTCGCGGGTCGGCCAGTATATCTTGGAGGCGATGACGTAGTCCGCGCGGTCGCGGTCGGCGAGCCAGTCGCCGATCCACTCCTCGCTGTCGCCGCCGCCGTAGACGTCGGCGGTGTCGATGAAGTACCCGCCCGCGTCGTCGTACGCGTCGAGGAGGTCGAGCGCGGCGTCGCGGTCGATCTCCACGGAGCCGTCGGCGGCCTCGCGACCGAACCGCCACGTGCCGAACGGCAGCTCGCTGACTGTCAGTCCCGTCGAGCCCAGTGCGACGTCGTCGATTGTCACGTCCATGGTCGAACCGTCGCCACGGCGCGGCTTAAAAGCGTTCGATGCCCGCGGGCGTTTCCGGCTTCTGGGGCGTCGGTCCCACGCCGAGAGCGCCGGGGGTCGCGTCAGCAGTCGTCGTACGTCTGCGCCGTCAGTTTCAGCGCTGAATCGGCCGTGACCCGGACCACCGGACGGACGCAGCGCTGGTCGCCCTCGACGTAGGCCGCGAGTTCGCGTTCGACGCGGTCGTCGTCGAGCGAGACGACGAGCGTGTACGCGGCTGATCCGTCGACGGGCGCGTCGAAGACCGTCGCATCGCCGGCGGCGACCGACGCCGTGGACGCGAACGCTTGCGAGCCGTCCTCGCGCGAGAGCGCCAGTTCGATGTCGTGGGCATCGTCGTCCTGGTTCTCGACCTCGAGAGCGGGGACGCGGACCGCGTCGTCGTCGCGGTCGCCGTTGGAGAGCGTGTTGCAGCCGGCGATGGCGGCCAGTCCGCCGACTGCGGCCGCGAGCACGCCGCGACGCGTCGCTTCGTGGGATGCAGTGCGTCGGCTCATCTATCCTCCCCTACGCCTCGGGGACGTTTGAGCGGCCCGGCTCAGTCATGCGAGGTCGTGCGTCTCGTACACGCTCGTCGCGGCGTCGAGCAGGGACTCGGTCGCGACGTAGTGTCGGAGCGCCGTGGCCGCCTCGGTGGGGTCGGCCATCTCCACCGCGGTACCGTGCGCTTCGATGCCAGAGTTGTACTCCAGGCTCCCGAGTCGAAGCACGAGTCGTTCGAGCGCGCCGGTAACGTCGGCGGCCCGTCGATTGTAGTGGTCCGCGACGAGTTCCGCCTCGACGTCCAACGTCGCCTCGTCGACCGTCGCGAAGTCGGTTTCGGCGAGGTCGCTCGCCGCGCGCACGTACCCCGTGGCGAAGACGAGGTCGACGACCGCGGCGGCGAGGAACCCGTCGTCGCGCCGGGACCGGGCGCGGTCGAGGTAGGAGCGCGTCTCACGGAGCGCGTACCGGACGTGGTCGTCGACGGCGTCCCGCGGCGACGCGAGGGCGTCGCTGACGTCGGTCTCGAGGGCGTCCGCGAGGTCGCGGAGGGCAGCTTTCTGGTCCGTGGCCTGCGGGTTCGCGGTGTCGGTGGCGTCGAGGTACCGGCGTGCGTCGTCGAGGTTCCCTTCGGCGAACGCGATGGCGGACTCTGCGTACTTCACGCGTTCGCCGTCGCCGAGGTGGTCGACGTCGAACGCCGCGTCGGCGCTGTCAGCCCACGTTCGCGCGGACAGCAGCGTCTTCTCGACCTGGCCTGCTTCGGCGGCGACGGCGTCCAGGCGCTCGCCGGTGTACCGGACCTGCCGGTGCGTGCTCGCGACCTCGTTGTCGAGCTGGCTCGCGCGCTGGGACGCGTTCTGCGCGTTCACGACGCCGTCGAGGACGCCGCGACGTGCACCGGCGCCGCGTGCGTGCGCCGCAGCACTCCGGTATGCGACGAGTTCTCGGAAGTCCCCGTCGAACTCGGGGCCCTCGGCGAGCCCGCGGGCTGCCTGCACCTCGAATCGCGTCCGCGGCTGATCTCCGGGGATGTGCGAGACGCTTCGGGCGCGATCGCGTGCCGCAGTGAGGTGGTCGTCGGTCACGGGGATGGGTCGGTCGACGGTGTCGAGCGTACAGCAGTCGTCCACCTGGAAGCCGTCGTCGTCGGCGCTGGTGGTCGTGTCAGTGCTCTGAATGCAGAGGTCGCCGCTGCAGGTGTCTGTCTCGCAGACGGTCTCGTCCTCCTGGTAGATGCAGAACGCGGTGCTCAACGCGAGCTGGTGCTCGCGCTCGGCGCCGAACGTCCAGCCAGCGTCGACGTCCCAGAGCCACTCGCCGACGTCGACCTTCCGGTTCGCGTTCGTGTAGTTCCAGCCGGGGTCGACGGCGCCGCTCGCATCCCACCGCCAGTCCGCGGAGTGCGTCGCCGTGTACGGCTCCTCGGATGTCGTCGGCGTCGGGTCGTAGAACGTGAACTCGGCGCCGTCGGGACCGGTGGTCTTCCCGGTCTCGTTCGTGTCTTCGCCGACGCTCGGGGGACGTGGCGGGACGAAGAACGGCGTCGCCTCGTCGATGGCCTTCCAGGCGACGTCGAACGCGTAGTCGACCCACGCGGCCTGTGGCATGTCGTCGTCCTGCTCGTCGTCGGTGTAGACGTACGAGTTCGCGAAGTAGAGGTCGGTCTCCGTGGAGTCTTTCTCGATGAGGACGCGGCTGTGCTTCGCGCCGGGGGCGTAGATGTTCCCCGTCCACGTGCTCTTCCGCGCGTCGTCGCCGGCGTTCACCCACGTCCCGGATTGCCACGTGAAGAACGAGGAGTCGGCGGCGTACTTCTTCTGTTCGTACCGGACGCTCCCGGAGTTCGAGACGTTCTGGCCGTCGAACCGGTCGATGTCGTAGTCGAGCTGGTACTCGAGGTCGTTCATCGTGACGCTGCTGGTCGTACTCGACGCACGGCTCGCGCCCGCGGTGGACCCGAGCAGCGTCGTCGTGGAGAGACCGGTTGCAGCGAGGACCTGTAGCAATCGTCGGCGGCTTGGATCGTCAAGACCCATACGCAGCAGTGGAAATCACCAGTACTAATAATTAACGGAAATCACCAATAGTGATCCGTTCTCGGTCGCCCGGTGCACGACGACCGGGACAACTGTTAACGTCCGAGGGTGCGTGTGTCCGGTATGCCAACCGACGACGTGACAGACCTCGTCGCGACGCTGCACTCCCATCTCGAAGCGACCGGCGAGCAGCCGGTCGCGCCGAAGGAGAGCCGGTGGCTCGGCGAAGCCGAGGCCATCGCGGCGGACCTCCGGTACGCCGACGACCTGGCGCCGTCGACGGTCCGCGAGCGCGCGTCGAAGGTCGAACGCCTCCTCGCGGAGGTCGAGGACACGGGAAGTCCGGACGCGGACGAGCACGTCGCGGCCGCCCGTCGCTGTCTCGACCGCCTCGACGGCGCGCTCGAGGAAGCGGCCTGAGGCGGTTACGGGGCGGGGTCGCGCGCCGCGTCCACCACGTCGACGGCGGCGTCGATGACGTCGAGGACTCCCGGGACGAACTCGTCCTCGCGAGCGCTCGCGTCGCTCGGCGTCATCCACTCGACGACGTCCGCGTCGGTCTCCGGTTCGACCTCGCCCGTCGCCTCGCTCCGGGGGACGACGAACGTCGTCGAGAAGTTGTATCGCCCGAGCGGATGCTCCTTGACGGTGACGTCGAACAGGTCGAGAGCGGCCGGGTCAACCGCGAGGTTCGTCTCCTCGCGGAGTTCCCTCGCTGCGGTCTCGGCGGCCGCCTCGGGGAGTTCCTGGTGGCCGCTCGGGAGGTCGAACTTCCCGGTGCGGTCGTGCTTGAACGCCAGGACGCTCCCCGCTACCGGGTCGACGACGGCGACGCCGACGACGGGGACGGCGGCCCGCCAGTGGACGACGTCGCACTCGGGACACCAGCACCGCGGCCGCCCGTCGACGTGCTTCTCGTCGGTCTCGGTTCCACAGCGAGGACAGTAGTGCGCCTCGTACGCTGTCGGGGCGTCGTCGGTCATGGTCGGGAGGTGGAGCCGTCAGCGGAAAGAAGTACCCGTGGCACCGTCGAGGACCGTGCATCAGGGGACGGAACCGTTCACCACCGTCGCTTCGTGTCCGGTCCCCGGAGTGCTCGTGACGAAAGGTCGAAGGCGTCGGGCGTTCGATTCCCGGACCATGTCGAGATACCAGCCACCGGCGACGCCCGTCGCCGACGACGCGAGGTGCCGGCCGTGACCGTCGAACTCGATGGCGAGACCCTCGCGCCCGAGGACGTCGTCGCCGTCGCGCGCGACGGCGAGCGCGTCGCACTCCCCGACGCGGCACGGGAGCGCATCCGCGAGTCCCGCGAACGCGTCGAGGACGTCGTCGACTCCGGCGAGGCGGTCTACGGCCTCAACACGGGGTTCGGCGACCTCGTCACCGAACGCATCCCGCGCGAGGACGTCGAGACGCTCCAGACGAACCTCCTCCGGAGTCACGCGGCCGGCGCCGGGCGCGAGTGCACCCGCGAGGAGGTTCGGGCGATGCTCGTCACGCGAGTGAACGCCCTCGCGAAGGGCTACTCGGGGATTCGCGAGCGCGTCGTCGAGAACCTCGTCGCGTTCCTCAACGAGGGCGTTCACCCGGTCGTGCGCTCGCGGGGAAGTCTCGGTGCGAGCGGTGACCTCGCGCCCCTCGCGCACCTCGCGCTCGTCCTCCTCGGGGAGGGCGAGGCGCACGTCGAACCGCCAGACGGTGGGCCGGCGAGCGAGCGCGAGCGCGTGGACGGTGCGAGCGCGCTCGACGCGGCCGGCGTCGACCCCGTCTCGCTCGCGCCGAAGGAGGGCCTCGCGCTCATCAACGGCACCCAGCTGACCGTCGGTATCGCCGCGATGGCCGTCGTCGACGCCGAACGCATCCTCACCGCCGCGGACGTCGCCGGCGGGCTGACGACCGAGGTGACGATGGGAACGACCGCGTCCTGCGACGACGCCCTCCAGTCGGTTCGCCCGCACGAGGGACAGGCCACGAGTGCGCGGAACGTCCGCGCCGCGACCGAGGGAAGCGAGATCGTCGAATCGCACCGGAACTGCGACCGCGTGCAGGACGCGTACGCCATCCGTTGCCTCCCGCAGGTCCACGGCGCGGTCCGCGACGCCGTCGCGCACGTCCGCGAGGGCGTGGAGACCGAGTTGAACAGCGCGACCGACAACCCGCTGGTGTTCGCCGCGGACGCGACGGACCCCCGCGCGAGCGGCACCGAGCACGCCGCCGTCCTCTCCGGTGGGAACTTCCACGGCGCGCCGCTCGCGCACCGCCTCGACTACCTCACCGCCGCGATGACGGACCTCGCAGCTATCAGCGAACGCCGCACGGACCGGCTCCTGAACCCGAAACTCCAGGAGGACCACCTGCCCGCGTACCTCGCCGCCGACCCCGGCCTCGAATCCGGATACATGATCGGGCAGTACACGAGCGCGGCACTCGTGAACGAATGCCGGAGTCTCGGACGAGCAGCGACGGACAACACGCCCGTCTCCGGCGGGCAGGAGGACCACGTGTCGATGAGCGCCGGCGCGGCGATGCACGCCCAGACGGCGGTAGAGAACGCGGCGACGGTCGTCGGCGTCGAACTGCTCTGTGGCGCGCAGGCCCTGGAGTACGTCGACGACGACCTGTCGCCCGGCGCCGGCACCGGCGCCGCCGTCGACGCCGTCCGCGAGGTCGCGCCCGCGCTGGACGAGGACCGCCAGTTGTCCCCCGAGATGGACGACGCCGGCACGCTGGTGCGGGCCGGGCTCCTGGCGGAGAGCGTCCGCGATGCCGTCGACGGCGAACTCGCCTGAGTCACCGGCTCCCTCGTCGCGTCCCCGACGACCGCTTCAGAGGTCGTAGTGCGCGACGTCCGTCGACCCGCAACAGCCACACGTGCCGGTGTCGTCGCGGAGACGGGTCCCGCAGCGGCGACACTCGACGAACGAGGACTCGGGGGTCGTGCCCGCGAACGCTCGGCGGAGGCGGTCGAACATACGCCACCTCACTCACGGCTTGGGGATAAGTAGTGACCACGTACGGTGAAAGTGGAAACCGGATGCAGTAGCGCCGATGGACGCGATTACGGTCCCAACGGAGGGTTCGTCTGAATTGCTGGCAAGGTCGATATCGGTGCTCGTTCGAAGCCACTCCGAACTCGGGGCGCGTCGTCCGCCAGAAAGCCCAACCCTGGCAGTCCCGCGTCGCCGTGAAGAGATGCAGTCGTGTGCAACCGCGACTTCGAAACCTTCGTTCGGTACCACGACGAACTGGGTCACGGGAGTAACTTCGTCACGCTAGCGGCGACGGGGATGCTGTCCGAACCCGAAGAACTTTCATCCGCTTCCCATTACACACGCACGAATGCGGTAACGTGTGACACTCCCGGTCCCGGGGAGCGACGTGACCGGCTCCCAGTCCGAGGAGGCAACGTGACCGACCCCAGCACCACACCATGGCCATCCAGCCAGACCCACGCGACGACGACGAATCGGCGTACGACTACCGGAGCGACCGCGTCGACCGCCCAGGTCTCGTCTCGGACCTGGAATCGCTCGTCGACGGCGACGTCAGGTTCGACGACTACTCACGCCAGCTCTACGCGACCGACGCGAGCATCTACGAGGTCACGCCCATCGGCGTCGTCTTCCCGACGTCCACCGCCGACGTCGCCGCAGTCGTCGAGTACTGCGCCGAGCGCGAGATACCAGTGCTACCCCGCGGTGGCGGAACGAGTCTCGCCGGCCAGACGGTCAACGAAGCGGTCGTCCTGGACTTCACGCGTCACATGGACGAGCTGGTCGATGCGAACCCGGAGGACCGTCGAGCACGCGCACAGCCGGGAATCACGCTCGGCGACCTGAACGCGACGCTCGCCGCAGACGGCCTGAAGTTCGCACCGGACCCGGCGTGGGGCGACAAGAGCGCGCTCGGCGGAGCTATCGGGAACAACTCCACGGGCGCGCACTCGCTCCAGTACGGGAAGACCGACGCGTACGTCGAGGAGTGCGAAGTCGTGCTCGCCGACGGAACCGTGACGACGTTCGGCGAGGTGTCGCGGGCGGACCTCCGCGCTCGCGCGGACCCCGACGGCGACCTCGAGGCACGCATCTACGCCGAAGTGGAGCGCATCCTCGCGGAGGAGACGGACGAGATCGACGCGCGGTATCCGGACCTCAAGCGGAACGTCTCCGGCTACAATCTCGACTGGGTCGTCGAACGCGAACGGGAGCGTGGAACCGTCGACCTCGCCGCACTGCTCGCTGGCAGCGAGGGCACGCTCGCGGTGGTCACCGAAGCCGAGGTGTCCCTGGAGCCGATACCGGAGACGAAGTCGATGGCGCTGCTCGCGTACGACGACCTCGTCGAGGCGATGGCTGACGTCTCCGACATCCTCGAGCACGACCCTGCGGCCGTGGAGGTGCTCGA